>CAYFWE010000001.1:0-28881 GCA_964346745.1 uncultured Actinomyces sp.
GCAATAGGGGCGACGCACTTTCACCAGTGCATCGCCCCTATTGAGTCGATTGAGAAAACGTTAGACGGCGGCTTGGAGAGCCTCTGCTAATTCCGTTGCTTCCGCTGGGGTCAGTTCGATTACTAGGCGTCCCCCGCCTTCGCTTGGGATGCGCATGACGATTCCACGCCCCTCTTTGGTGGCCTCAAGTGGACCGTCCCCAGTTCGTGGCTTCATCGCTGCCATAAGACACTCCTCTGCTTTTGTGAGATCAACATTTGATTCGCTTCCTATGGGCTATTCTACGCGGGTTGATCGCCGCTTGCCCCTAATTCGGCCAACAGGGTGCGTCTGAGCACCTATTTGACCCCATCTTTGCGGTTTTGAAGCGCTTCGATCCCGTCCCACATGTGCTCGACCGCCTCTTCTGCAGTGTCAACCACTTTGAAGTAGTCAATGTCAGTGGGACTGATCATTCCGCTTTCAGCAAGCGAATCGCGTAGCCAATCCACAAGCGGTGCCCAGAATTCCCTACCAACGAGGGCGATCGGGAACCAGTCAATCTTGCCGGTTTGGACTAGGGTAACGGCCTCAAATAACTCATCCAGAGTGCCGTATCCACCGGGAAGCACAATGAAGCCGCGGGCGTACCGCACAAACATCACTTTGCGGACGAAGAAGTATTTGAAGTTGATTCCTAGGTTAACCCAGTGGTTCATACCCTGTTCGAAAGGAAGCTCAATACCAAGCCCAACTGACACTCCACCGGCAGTGAACGCACCCTTATTGGCGGCCTCCATCACGCCCGGCCCACCGCCGGTAATAGTCGCAAATCCGTTGTGTGCGATGAGCTCACCGATTTCCTCGGCAATCTGGTAGTACTCACTTCCCTCAGGCGTCCGCGCGGAACCAAACACTGCAATCGCGTTCGTCACACGGCTAAGAGCAGAGAACCCCTCAACGAACTCTGCTTGCATCCTCATTACGCGCCATGGATCTTCTGTCCTCGACTGAAGGAGCTTCTGGTCTGCCATGTCGCTAGGCAGCTCCCGCCCCCGCATGATTACTGGTCCGCGCAAATGAACCTTTTTATTAGGCATGGCTCCTCCTCTATTCAAGACGGCGCTCAATTATGACACCCGACACCAAGTTAGGAGCAAAACTTGCGTTGGTGTCGCATCCATAGGTGCTGACAGTCCGGTTTCGCGACAATACAGCGAGAAGCACGGGAAACAGGTAAATTTGGCTCCATGATCAAAGAAGCTCAAGAACAGGACCCATTCGCCCTAGCCAAACAAGCAGCAGAGGCGATTAAAGAACACTCTGAGATTGACAAATACGACATTGCCCTAGTGCTCGGCTCCGGCTGGGGTGGCGCAGCCGACCTCATCGGCGAAACAGTGGATGAGATTCCGGCTGCCGATGTCCCAGGATTCTCCGCACCAGCCGTCGCGGGACATAAAGCCAACATGAGGACGATCCGGGTTCACGGCAGTGACAAGATCGCCCTCGTCCTCGGGTCTCGCACCCACTTCTACGAAGGAAAAGGCGTACGCGCCGTTGCTCATGGAATGCGAACGGCAGCTGCCCTCGGATGCGAACAGGTCGTACTCACAAACGGGTGTGGCGGCCTGAACGTCGAATGGAAACCGGGGCAGGTTGTCCTCATCAGCGACCAAATCAACCTGACTGCAGAATCCCCTCTTGAAGGCGCCAATTTCGTTGACCTGACGGACCTGTATTCCGAGCGGCTACGGGTACTTGCCCGCTCTGTTGACCCCTCGCTTCCAGAAGGCGTCTACGTACAGTTCCGCGGACCCCACTACGAAACCCCCGCAGAAGTGAATATGGCACGCATCATCGGCGGCGATTTGGTGGGCATGTCCACAACCTTAGAAGCAATTGCTGCCCGCGAGTCAGGCATGGAAATACTCGGACTGTCACTGATGACAAACCTAGCCGCTGGCATTTCTCCTACACCGCTGTCCCACGAAGAAGTCATTGAAGCCGGTACCGAAGCAGCGCCCCGTATTGCGCGGCTCCTTGCTGACGTCGTCCAGAAGATGTAACAGAAAGAAGAATCGAACCTATGTCTACACCCACATTTGACCGCCAATTTGTAGAAGAGTGGATCGAAGACGATCCAAACGCTAAGGACGCCAACGAGCTCCGTAATCTGTTGCAGCTCTCTGATGATGGGGACGAGGGCGCCACCGCTGAGCTAGCCGACCGCTTCTCAGGGATGCTCACCTTCGGAACAGCCGGTTTGCGAGGACATCTAGGCGCTGGTCCCAACCGGATGAACCGGGCGGTCGTGATCCGCGCGGCGGCCGGACTCACGAACTTCTTGCGCTCAGAGCTGCCCGATGGATTCACCGTCGTGATCGGCTACGACGCGCGCTATGGATCGCACGACTTCGCTCTGGACACGGCCGCGGTCGTACAGGCTGGTGGCGGACAAGCCTATGTATTTGAAAAGGCCTTGCCAACACCGGTCACAGCATTTGCACTGCGGAATATGAACGCGGATGCCGCGGTTATGGTTACTGCGTCTCATAACCCACCAGAAGACAACGGCTACAAGGTATACCTGGGTGGACGCGTCGTCACCGACGCTGGCCAAGGCACGCAGATTGTTCCGCCGTACGACGCAAAGATTCTTGAGCAGATCGTAGCCGTACCTTCGGTCGCATCAGTCCCCCGCGCGGAAGAAGGCTGGAAGTTCATCGGCCCAGAGATAGTCCGCAAGTACATCGACCGCATTGTTGACATTGTGCCGGACGGACCCCGGGACCTGAAGATCGTCCTCACTTCCATGCACGGTGTTGGCGGTGAAACAGCGCTTAAGGCTCTTGATCACTGCGAGTTCAAGGATGTCACGGTCGTTGCTGAACAGCATGAGCCTGATCCGGACTTCCCCACGGTCGCCTTCCCCAATCCGGAAGAGCCCGGAGCGTTGGACCTGTCCTATCGCACCGCTAACGAGATTGACGCTGATATCATCCTCGCCAATGATCCCGACGCGGACCGCTCGTCAGCAGCAATTCCAGATAGCTCGCAAGAATCAGGTTGGCGCCAACTCACTGGGGATGAGGTGGGGTCGCTGCTAGGTGAGCAGAAGGCACGCGAAATTGCAGCATCAACTGCTCCCGAAGATCTATCGTCAAAGATGCTGGCCAACTCCATCGTGTCCTCGCGACTGCTAAGCAAGATCGCTGCCGACATCGGTGTTGGTCACGCGAACACTCTGACCGGATTCAAGTGGATCTCTCGTGTACCCGGCTTGATCTTCGGCTACGAAGAGGCGTTGGGATACTGTGTCGACCCTGACTACGTGCGCGACAAGGACGGAATCTCGGCGGGGACTAAACTCGCTGCGCTCGCGGCATCACTCAAGGCAGAGGGCAAGTCCATTAACGACAAGCTCGACGAGTTTGCCGTGAAGCATGGACTGCATGCCACCGCCCCTCTGACAATCCGCGTTGAAGATCTCAGCCTGATTGCCAAGGGTATGAAGAACCTGCGGGCAAACGGCCTCGAAGAAATTGCTGGGTCCCCCGTGGTGACCGCAGTCGATCTAGCCGAGGGTATGGGCGACCTGCCACCGACGGATGGTCTGCTCTACATCACTGAGCGTGACGACCGAGTAGTCGTGCGTCCTTCAGGCACTGAGCCGAAGCTCAAGTGCTACATCGAAGTCATCGAGCCGGTCGGGGAAAGCACGGTCGCCGCATCTCGCGTGCGGGCCGCCCAGCGCCTAGAAGACATCAAGAATGCGATGCGCCCGGCAATCGGTATCTAGCAGGCGATCGGCCCAGGTAGCAGCGTAAAGAGAAAAGAAGCCGGTGGCTCGGACTCAGGAAGTCCAGGCCACCGGCTCTCTAATTGGAGTCTGCTTGGACTAGTCTTCTAGTCCGTCCAAGACGACCGCGGTACCAGACAGTCCCAAGCGGCTAGCGCCTGCGGCAATCATCGCTTGGGCTGCCTCTGCGTCACGCACTCCACCAGAGGCTTTTACCCCCACATCTGGGCCAACGGTCTTACGCATTAGGGCAACGTCAGCAACGTCAGCGCCACCCGCGGGGTGGAAACCGGTAGAAGTCTTTACAAAGTCCGCGCCAGCTTGAACAGATGCTTGGCACGCGGCGACAATTTCGTCCTCTGAAAGAGCGGCGGATTCAATGATCACCTTGAGCACTACGTTCGGGGCTGCATCCCGCACAGCCTGCACTTCGGCTTCGGTAGCATCGAAATTGCCTTCCTTGACGTATGCCAAGTTCAAGACCATGTCGATCTCATCCGCTCCGTCAGCGGCGGCCTGCTCCGCTTCGAAGGCTTTCACTGCTGGCTTGACTGCACCCGACGGGAACCCAACGACAACTGCCAACTTCAAGTTTTCTGGGGTCTCCACCGGGAGCATGGAGGGTGAGACGCACACTGAGTAGGCACCGAGAGCCTCCGCTTCATCAATAAGTGCTTTGACGTCGGCCGATGTGGCTTCCGGCTTCAAAAGTGTGTGGTCTACCATCCCGGCTACGGTCTTGCGATCTGTCATCAGGTTCTCCTCTGTTTTGCATGTTCCACGTGTCTGGCGGTTTAGTCGTCCGCGCTTTAAATTCAGGATAGCGGTCAGCCCACTCTCATCGCGTTCACGGACAATGAAAGTGGGCCGGCCGATTACGTTTTCTTAGGATGCGTCTACGCGATCGAGCACAAGCGGCATCAGATCGGTCGGCTTTTCAGGACCAATCTCGATAGCGCCATCTAATGCTTCGATACTGCGAGCGAACTTTTCAGGCGTATCCGTGAAGAGTGTCAGCAGAGGATCACCCTTCTTGATCGCGTCGCCCGGCTTGGCGTGGATCTGGACGCCCGCGCCCAAATCGAGCTTCTCACCTTGGCGGGTGCGCCCCGCACCAAGCCTCCACGCACAGATTCCAACGCCCCACGCATCCATCTTCTCGACGTAACCGTCAGCGTCTGCATAGATGATTTCGTTATGCTTCGCTTTCGGCAGTGGTGCGCTCAAATCGCCGTGCTGGTCGGCAACCATCCGACGCCACACGTCCATCGCTCGACCGTCGTTCAGGGCCGCGCGAACGTCTTCATCCGGTTTCCCTGCCAGCCGCAGCATCTCCTCAGCAAGCAGCACCGTTAGGTCCACGACATCCTGCGGTCCACCACCAGCCAAGACGTCGATCGATTCTTGGACTTCTAGTGCGTTGCCAATCATCAGTCCAAGTGGAGTGGACATATTGGTGAGAAGAGCCGATGTGTTAACGCCCGCATCCGTGCCCAAGGCGACCATTGTTTCCGCAAGTTTCTTAGCCTGCTCTTGGTCCTTCATGAAGGCACCCGATCCGACTTTTACGTCGAGGACGAGCGCGCCGGTACCTTCGGCGATCTTCTTCGACATGATCGACGAAGCGATCAACGGGATGGTGTCTACGGTTGCGGTAACATCTCGCAGTGCATAGAGCTTCTTATCGGCAGGTGCCAAGTCGGCGGAAGCGGCACAGATCACGGCGCCCGGCCCATCCGGCCCGAGCATTTCCATCATCTTCTTATCGCTGACCTCAGCGCGCCAACCCTTGATCGACTCCATCTTGTCCAAGGTGCCGCCCGTGTGGCCCAACCCGCGGCCGGATAACTGCGGTACAGATACCCCAAAGACAGCTACCAGCGGCGCCAAAGGCAGGGTGATCTTATCCCCTACCCCACCGGTGGAGTGCTTGTCCGCGGTCGGACGACCCAAGTTGTCGAAGTTCATCCGAATGCCGGAGTTCATCATGGCGGTCGTCCACGTGACAATCTCTTCACGAGACATACCATTCAAGAAGACGGCCATTGCAAGAGCTGCCATTTGGTCGTTGGTGACTACGCCTCGGGTGTATGCATCGATGACCCAGTCAATCATGGGGTCGGGCAGTCTGCCCCCGTCACGCTTAGTCCGGATAACGTCTACTGCATCGAACGCTTCTGGCTTATTGCTCACTTAGTCGGCTCCTCTTCCATTACTTCGACTGTTGTTTCTGCTTCTTCTACTTCCCAAACGTGCTCGAGGGCGTGTGGGCCAAATGCACCGGGTAGAACTTGGGACATGGGCATGATCCCTTCAGGCATGGCTAGAAGGAGGTCATGACCCCCAAACTCAAATAGCAGCTGGCGGCAACGCCCACACGGTGAAGTTGCTTCTCCGAGCCCATCTACGCAAGTGAAGGCAACCAGTCGGCCACCGCCTGTGCGGGCAAGCTCGGAGACCAGACCGCACTCGGCGCAAAGGCCCACTCCGTATGAAGCGTTTTCCACGTTGCAGCCGGTTACTATCCGTCCATCATCAACCAGTGCTGCAGCACCCACTGGGAACTGTGAATATGGCGCGTAAGCAGTTTTCATCGCAGCTACTGCTGCCTTGTGCAGGGTGTCCCAGGTTTGATCGTTTACTTCGATTTTACTCATACGACTTCCTTGTCGACCTACATGATAGGGAAGGAGCCCACACCAAAGTGTGGGCTCCAACTCCACTATGGATACGGTATGCCTTCCGCTGCTGGCGGTCTGACAGCACCTACGAAACCGGCCACGGCTAGCACGGTTACCAGGTAGGGGATCATCAGCAGGTATTCTGCCGGAACTGGCGCTCCGACTGCCTGCATAACTGCACCCAGGTTGGTGGCAAAGCCAAACAGCAGTGCGGCTGTCAATGCTCCCACTGGGTTCCAGCGGCCCAAAATCATGGCTGCAAGAGCGATAAACCCGTTTCCTGCTGCCATATCTTTCGAGAAGGCTAGGCCTTGGCCAACGGTGAAGAACGCACCGCCGAGGCCGGCGACCGCGCCACCGAGGATCACGTTGTGCCAACGTGTCGCATTGACCTTGATTCCGACGGTGTCAGCAGCGCGCGGCTTTTCACCAACGGAACGCAGGCGCAAGCCCCACCGGCTGTTGAACAGCATGAACTGCAGGATGATCACCGCGGCGTACATCAAGTACACCAAGATGGACTGTTTGAACAACACTGGGCCAATCACTGGAATATCCTTCAGGATTGGGATCGGCAAAGTGGGTAGACGCATTGGCTTGTTCAGGTGACTTGCATCAGAGAGCAGGGTCGAGAACAAGAATGAGGTCAATCCCAATGCAAGCATGTTGAGGACGACACCAACCACGATGTTGTCAGACCGGTACTTGATAGCGAAGAGCGCCAGCAGTACAGCTAGCAGCGCACCGGCAATCGGAGCGCCAATCAGGCCCAACCACGGCGATCCGAAGATCGATGCAGTGAGGGCACCAGCGAATGCACCGAGTAGTAGCTGACCTTCAATCGCAATGTTGATGACACCAACGCGCTCGTTGATGACGCCCGCAAGCGCGCCGAACACCAAAGGCGTGGCGAACATTAGGCCACCGGAAAGTAGCGAAACAATCGGGAGCGTCGCTGAGGGACGGCCCGCGACCGCCAATACTAGGAAGGCGATTACGAATGCGACGCCAACAACCACTAGCATCCATCCGGGAACCTTCTTCCGGTCTACCGCTAGTTTGAAGATGACGACGGTAAGCGCCACTCCAATAGCGGTCATGATCCACAGGGTTACCGGGGCGTTCAGCGTCATCGTGCCGGTCTTGAACCAAGTCGTTGCGCCTGCGAAAGAGATGTTGGAGTGTCCACGCGCGTTGAGCGCCATGAACAGCGTCAACAGCGTCATGATCGCCGAGACGACTGGGTCCCTCCAAGAGATGGGAACCACGATCTCGCCGACCGCCTGAGTGGACGGCTGGTCAGATCTTTTTGGGGTAGTCGCTGTGGTACTCACGCTCCCACTCCTTCCGCCTGAGCGGCTTTGTCTTTCTTGTCACTTTGATCTTCCGTTTCCACCTTGGCCACGGTCTTCGCCTTCACCTTCTTGCTCTGGCGTGCAGCGCGGATCGCTTCAGCTGCAGCGATTGTCAGAATGATGATCGCCTGGGTGATGAGGACGATATCCACCGGAATACCGGCCGAGGACTGCATTAGCGCGCCACCGGCGTTCAACGCTCCAAATAGGAGGCCGGCGAAGAACACGCCAACGGGGCGCGAGCGTCCCAAGAGTGCCACCGCAATCGCGTCGAAGCCGATACTTCCGGCCACGCCACCGGTAATAGCCTTCTCAGTCCCGAACACTGGGGCTGTTGCCGCGAGCCCCGCTAGTGCGCCAGACAGCGTGAGCGTCATGATCACTACTAGGGGAACATTGATCCCCGCGGTCTTAGCAGCATCTGGGTTCGCCCCCGCAGCCCGGATTTCAAACCCGAACGTGGAGCGGTCCATTAGCCACCACACAAACACGGCGGCCAAGATCGCAGCGATCAAGCTGAAGTTAAGTCGGAATCCCCCACCTAACAGGGATGGATAGAGGGAGTTTCCAGACACCTTCATCGACTTGCCGGGGTAACCGTCCCCGTAAAACCTCTGTGTCTGCAGCATTGCCGCTAGGAAGAGCGCCGCCACGGAGTTCAGCATGATCGTGACGATAACTTCGTTAGCGCCCAACTTGGCTTTCAGGATGCCGGGTATGAAGCCCCAAATCGCTCCACCGAGCATGGCACCAATAACGGCAACGACGATGTGGACACCCAGCGGGAGATTCCATGCGAAGCCAATGTAGCCACCGACGAGAGCGCCCATGATCAGCTGACCTTGGACACCAATGTTGAACAGGCCGGCAGTGAAAGAAATCGCCACCGCCAAACCGGCGATGATTAGAGGTGTAGCTCTGACAATCGACTCGGTTAGAGGACGAATCGCCGCTTGGAAGGTGCTTTGACGCCAATCGAAAATGGATCCTCGGATCAGGGCGGTGAAGAATCCGGAAAACGCTCTCCATGCTTCTGAGAAGAAGTCACCCGGGGATGCGAAGAAGTATCCGGCGGCTCGCTGAACGTCTGGGTCAAAGATGACGACAATCAACGCACCAATGACTAGCGCCGCGAGAATCGCGAGAGCGATAGTGCCAGCTGAGGGGCTCATGACCCCTTTGATGAACTTCTTCCACCACGATTCGACTGGGTCCGGTGCGGTATCGGGCACCATTGTGGGTGGCTCTGGACTTAGAACCCCTGGGCTGCTCATCGGGCTTCTCCTTCCTTACTCACCGAGATGCCTGCTTGCGCAGCGGCATCTTCATACGGAACACCAGCCATCATCAGGCCGAGGACATCGCGAGGCGTATCTGGTGGGACGATTCCAACGATTCCACCCCGGTACATGACCGCGATGCGGTCGGCTAGGCCCACCACTTCATCCAGTTCCGTGGAAACCACCAAGACGGCCGTGCCACCGTCGCGTTCCGCCACGATCCGATCATGGAGGAACTCAATAGCACCAACGTCGACACCACGCGTTGGTTGGGCGGCAACGAGAACCTTAATCGGACGTGACAGTTCACGAGCCACAATCGTCTTTTGCGCGTTACCACCGGAAAGTGTCGAAATCGGGTCTTCCACACTGGTCAGCCGGACGTCGAATTCTTTCGCTAGTTTGATCGCGTTGTCCTTGATGATCGACGGGTGCATATTCACTCCAGTCGCAAAAGGCTTCTGATCGTAGCGATTCAGAATCATGTTTTCCGCCACGGTGAAGCTGGCGATCATTCCATCCGTCTGGCGGTCTTCCGGCACGTAGCCCAGCCCCTCACGGAAACGCTTCTTGATCGACACGTCGTTGACATCAACACCACCGAGAAGGATTTTTCCGCCATCAATGTGTTGCGTTCCCACAATGGATTCGCACAGCTCGGTCTGTCCGTTTCCTTGGACGCCGGCGATACAAAGGATCTCTCCGGATCGAACCTCAAAGCTCACACGGTCGAGTGTCGGGAAGCCTTCTTCGTCAACAAGAGATACGTCGTCGAACACGAGGCCTGGCGCACCTGGCTTCGCGGGTCCCTTGTCAACCTCTAGGCTGACTGGACGACCCACCATCATCGAGGCGAGCTCTTTTTCCGAGTCAGTTGGTTTGGCTTGGCCCACGACCTTGCCGCGCCTGATAACCGTGATCGTGTCTGCCACGGCGCGAATCTCGCGCAGCTTGTGGGTAATGAAAACGATTGAAGTCCCAGATTCCTTGAGCTGCCGCATGATCGCGATTAGTTCGTCAGTTTCTTGGGGAGTCAACACAGCGGTTGGCTCATCAAGAATGAGAACTTTAGCGTCGCGTGACAGAGCCTTGATGATCTCGACTCGTTGCTGAACGCCGACCGGGAGGTTTTCGATGACTGAGTTTGGCTTCAAACCAAAGTTGAACTGCCTAGATAGGTCTTCAACCCTCTTGCGTGCCTCTTTCAAATCGAGGATCCCGGCCGGGCCTTTTGTTGGCTCGTATCCAAGCGCCACGGATTCTGCGACCGTGAACACCGGTACAAGCATGAAGTGTTGGTGAACCATGCCGATCCCGGCTGCCACGGCATCACCGGGCCCGGAGAAGTGGACAGGTTCGCCGTCTATCAGGATCTGGCCTTCGTCAGGCTGGTAAAGCCCGTAAAGAACGTTCATCAGCGTGGATTTGCCCGCGCCGTTCTCTCCCAAGAGAGCGTGAATCTCTCCTGGCTTTACGGTCAAACTAATCGAATCATTAGCTACCAGCGGTCCGAAGACCTTGGTGATCCCTCTTAGCTCAAGTTCCACATCGATCCCTTCATCGTTGTAGGGGTGACCAGAGTTACTGGGGGTAGGAAAAGAGACTACACAGTCTCTCGCCACGATCCCAATCGCGGCGTGCTCTTTTATTCTTCCCTCTAGGATAGAGGGCTGCCAACGGTTTGTCGGCCAATCAGGGCTGTTGCCCTATTGGTAAGACGAAACGGGGGGCGGTTTCCCGCCCCCCGTTCACCAGAAAGTATGTCAATGCACCTCAGTGCATCAAACTACTTGGGGGTGTTGACGGATTCCACAACGATCGTGCCGTCGATGATGTCCTGGCGGAGCTGTTCGATTTCTTCGTTCAGCTCAGGCGAGACCTTGTCCTCAAAGTCGTGCCATGGAGCAATGCCCACGCCACCGTTAGCCAAGGTACCGACGTATGCCTCTGACGTGAAGTCGCCATCAACAACGGACTTGATCGCATCGAAGACCGCTGCTGAGATTTCCTTCATGACCGAGGTCAGGATGACAGCGCCACCGTCGGTGGTTTCGAAGCCGTCAGCGTCAACCCACACAACCATGGTGCCTGGGTTTTCCTTGGCAGCAGCCAGGGTACCCATACCAACGGGGCCAGCAACTGGCATGATGACGTCTGCGCCCTGCTGGATTAGCTGTTCGGTGAACTGCTTACCCTTTGAGACATCTTCGAAGTTACCGGTGGCCATACCGTCCTGCTTGGCCTTGTCCCAGCCGCGCAGCTCAACGCTCTCGTTGTGAGCTTCGTTGTACTTCTCAACACCGTCAGCAAAGCCGTCAGCGAAGATCGCAGTGGAGGGAAGGTTCATACCGACGTAAGTACCAACCTTGCCGGTGGTGGACATGTCGGCAGCTGCGTAGCCAGCCAAGTAGGCAGCTTCAGCGGTGTTGAAGAGCAGCGGCTTAGCGTTGTCGTGGCCAACTTCGAAGCCGGAGTCAACCAGAGCGAACTTGGTCTCTGGGTACTGTTCGGCAGCCTCGTCCATTGCATCAGCCATCAGGAAGCCAACACCAATGATGATGTCGCAGCCACCCTGAACCATGTTCTCGATGTTCGGGATGAAGTCCGCATCTGAAGAAGATTCGGCCTGGTCAACCTTAACGCCGAGCTCATCCTTTGCACGCATCAGACCATCGTGACCTGACTGGTTAAAGGACTTGTCGTCGAACCCACCGGAGTCAGAGACCATGCAAGCCTTGACTTCAGAAGTTGCGTCAGTCTTTCCACCTTCGGCTGCGCCCGACTGGTCGCCACCCTTATCGGGGGCAGAGCCACAGGCAGCAAGGCTGAGGGCGGCAACGGCGGCCAGAGCGCCGAATCGCATCGTGTTTTTCACGTATTCCTCCTGCTAAAGATTTTCTTCATGCCCCACACCAAGGGTGCAAGAAGCACCGCAAGGGCACTTGGGGTCATGATCAGTAGCCTAACGACCTCAACCTCATAGACCTAGGGAAACGGGCGACTGAAAGCGAACCGCAACAATTTCGTGATAGATGACAGGTTCGTCACCCCGAAAGCAGCCTTCCCCTACAGCACATCTTCGCGTCCTCTGGCTTTTACTTCGTCGGTGAGCTCTTTGATGCGTTGCGCTTCGCGTTCACCGGCCACCAGCAGCGCGTCAGGCGTGTCAACAATGATGACGTTGGGGACTCCGATAACGGCGGTGACCTTTCCGGGAAGCGGGAAGACGGCAGTTTGAGGTGAATCCCAGTTGATCACATCGCGGTGCGATTTACGCTCCGGCGAATCTTCCTTTGGCGCTGACAGGGCCGTGAAGTCGCCTACGTCGCTCCAGCCAACGTCCTCTTTCGTTGGAGTGACGGCCACGCCCCCTTCGGCAGCGACCGGTTCAGCCAGAGCGTGGTCGAAGGCGATCCGGGGAACGGAATTCCAAAGTTGATCGATCGCGGCTTCGGTGCCCTTACTTCCCTTGTCTTGTCGAGCACTCCAAAGGTCCGCAATTTGGCTGAGAGAAGCAGCCATTCCTGGATGTAGTCTGGCGAGGTGGTTCAGCATGATCTCACTGCGGACAATGAACATACCTGCGTTCCACAGATATCCATCGGCGACGTATTGCCGGGCGATACTCGCGGGCGGTTTTTCGACGAACTCTTGCACTAGGAGAGCACCTGGGGAAACTTCTTGCTTGGTTGGGCGAATATAGCCGAACCCGGTTGAAGCGGTGACCGGAGTTATCCCGACTGTTACCAAGTAGTCTCGCGTCGCCGCTTCGATTGCTCGGCGGATCGTGTCGCGGAATCCGTCCTCGTCCCCAATCGTGTGGTCAGCTGCGAAAGAGCCGACAATGCTGTCTTTGCCGTACCATTTTTGGATGAGGGCGGTAGCCAACCCGATCGCTGGCATTGAGTCTCTCCCAGAGGGTTCCATTACGAGGTGTAGGGGCAGATCTTCACTAAGCAGACCCTGCCTTCGGAGATCCTCTACTTGTTGAGTAACGGCGTGCCCATGATCGGCCCCCGTCACTATGGTGATTGAGCCTGCCAGCGGCGCTAAACGTAACACCGTCCCCTGTAAGAGGGAGATGCCTTGACCCAGAAGATCAAGCAAGAACTTCGGATGGGCACGCCGCGACAACGGCCACAACCTAGTCCCAGCTCCCCCGGCAGGAATAATCACGTGCAGCTTTTGAAGCGGCTTAGCCACCGATTCGATCACAGAGTCACCCATGACCATAGGGTAACCGCTCCTCCATCTGTCTCTAGCCGTTAAACACCGGGACCCCAAGTCGATAAACACAACTTGGGGTCCCTGAGAAAGGAATCGGAAACTAGTCCTCTTCGGTTGCTTCTTCGACTTCCTCTTCAGCTTCTTCGAGCTCGGATGCTTCGTCTTCGGCAACTTCGGTGATCTCGACGACCGACACGATGTCGCGGTTGAGCAGTTCTTCGTTGACTTCCACGCCCTCTGGGAAGGTAATGTCGCGAACACGCACGATCGCGCCCTCTTCCAACCCTTCTACCGATACGTCGATCGATTCGGGGATGGAGATCGCCGGAGCGCTCACCACGATGGCGAACTCTTCTTGTTGCAGTTGCGTACCGGGCTCTGGTTCGCCAATCAGCAGCACGGGGACCTCAACCTCAACGCGTTCCTTGGCGGACACGGCAAGAAGGTCAACATGAAGGATGTCGCGACGAACCGGATGACGCTGGATGTGACGCACGAGGGCTAGTTGCTGCTGGTCACCGTAGTTAACGGTTAGAACCGCGTTCGCAGAGTCTTTAACGATCAAGAAAATCTCGTGGCCCGGCAGGTTCAGAGAAACCGATTCTAGGTCACGGCCGTACATAGCGGCGGGGATCAGTCCTTCACGGCGGGCCCGGCGCGCCGCACCTTTACCAACTTCGGTGCGAAGTGTTGCTTTGATGCTGTTTTCTGTTGCAGCCATCTTTCCTCTTTCAGTATCTGTCCGGGTGCAGGCCCGGCTTCTATGCCTTGCCCGACGAACGCCCAAAAGAGTGGGAGATTCCTGTCGATCACGGAGGTGGCGTCGCCATCTCCCTCGCCAGGCAGCCCAACTAGACTACCGCGCAGCACTTGGACCGCCAAGTGCGAGGCTGCGCGTTTAGTCACTCTAGAAAGCTATGCCTCACCTTCGAACATAGAGGTAACTGACCCGTCCTCGAACACTTCGTGAATGCCGCGCGCCAAAAGGGGTGCGACAGACAGGATCGTCAGCGTGTCGAACTGCTTTTCGGGTGGAACTGGAAGCGTGTCAGTAATGATCACTTCGGCAGCTCCGCTAGCGGCGAGACGTTCGGATGCCGGGTCTGAAAGAACACCATGCGTGGCGGCTACGATGACTTCTTCGGCTCCTTCTTGGAATAGGACCCTAACCGCTTCGGTGATCGTCCCGGCTGTGTCAATCAAGTCGTCAACGATCACGCACTGGCGCCCACGTACGTCCCCGACCACCCGGTTGGCAACCGCAACGTTGGGACGCGACGTGTCGCGAGTCTTGTGGATAAAGGCAAGCGGGCAGTTTCCAAGTTTTGCCGCCCATTTTTCGGCCACGCGGATTCGACCCGCATCGGGAGAGACCACCGCTACTCGCTTCGGGTCGATGCGTTGACGAACGTAGTCGACCAGCACTGGCATTGCCCAGAGGTGGTCGACTGGACCATCAAAAAAGCCCTGCGCTTGAGCGGCGTGCAAATCGACGCTCATGACCCGATCGGCACCAGCCGATCGATACAAATCTGCAACCAGCTTGGCGGAAACGGGTTCGCGTCCCTTGTGTTTCTTATCCTGGCGAGCATAAGGATAGAAAGGGGCGACGGCGGTGATCCGCTTGGCGGAAGCCCGCTTGGCAGCGTCAATCATGATCAGCTGTTCCATCAGCCACTTGTTTATGGGGGCGGCCATCGACTGGACGATGAACACGTCAGCGCCGCGGACTGACTCATTGAAGCGGAAGTAGATCTCCCCATTGGCGAAATCGTATGAAGTGGTGGGAATGACGTCGCAGCCCAAAGCAGCACCGATCTGTTCGGCTAGTTCGGGATAGGCCCGACCGGTTGCTAAGACGAGGCGCTTTTCCCCAGTTGTGATGATCCCGCTCACTTGCTTTCCCTTTCGGTTGCATGAGTATCGGCTGTTACGACTGAGAACGGCCGCACATCTTGTCTGGGGGCAAGCTCTTGACCCCGGACATAAGAACTTGGCACCTGCGCACCCGCACCGACAACGCAGTCTATGAGAGTTGTATTCGGACCAATGCTGGCACCAGAACCCACCGAAGTCGCTCCAAGCAGCGAAGAAAACGGTTGGATCACCGCGTCGGTGTCAATGATCACTTCAACATCGATGCTGGTGGTGTCTGGGTCCACCACAGTTACGCCCGACTCGCAGTGCTTCTGACAAATACGTCGGTTGAGTTCTTTGCGTAGTGCAGCCAGTTGCCAACGATCGTTGCACCCTTCGGCTTGCCAGTAGTCCTCTAGGACGAATGCTTGAACGCGTCGACCATTTTCGGAGGCGAGTCCAACGACGTCGGTTAAGTAGACCTCACCTTGATCGTTGTCTTGACCAACGGCGTTCAGCGCTTCCGCCAAGAACTTCGAATCAAAAGCGTAGATCCCAGCGTTTATCTCTCGGATTTCAAGCTGAGCCGGTGAGGCATCCCTATGTTCGACGACAGCCAAGACGTCTTCGACATTTTGGTCGGATCGGACGACGCGCCCATAGCCGGTGGGATCTTCCACCAACGTGCTGACCACAGTTACCGCTGCCGATGCCTTTTCGTGAGCCTCAACAAGTTGGCGCAACGTGTCTGTCTCTAGAAGGGGCACGTCAGCACTGGTGACCAGCACCGTGCCGGAAATCGGTTTGCCCTGGTCATCTGCCCCTTCCAAACCGCATTGCACGGCGCGGCCCGTACCTGGGACATCGTCTTGGTCGGCGATGACTGCAGTTGGAAGCACTGCGCTAGCCTCCGCAGCGACAGCATCCCTATCGTGGCGGACAACGACGACAACTTCTGACGGATCCAGTCCCATCACCGCATGCATCGAGTGACTTAGCAAAGTGCGCCCCAAGAGCGGGTGGAGCACTTTGGGAAGTGACGATTTCATGCGGGTGCCTTTACCCGCAGCCATAATGATTGCGGAACAGCCTTCAACCACGCGCGGCCCCCTGGTTCGTTATGCGTCGGAGCCGGTTTCCGACCCCTGAAGACAAAGACAGTCTACAAGGAAGAGCTCCGCCGCAAGGACTCGAACCTCGACTAAGGGCACCAAAAACCCCTGTGCTGCCATTACACCACGGCGGAAAGCACAATCATTGTGCCACACCATCTGTCGAAGCGGAAACCCAGCAGTGTGGATTACCCTTACGGCGTGGCACACCTTCTTGGCGTCGAGGACGCAACCGTCTCTTTTCCCACTCACACTGTGCTCGATTCCGTAACTCTCGGCATCCGCGAAGGCCAACGAATCGGCATCGTTGGCCGCAATGGCGATGGCAAAACCACCCTGTTGCGCCTGATCGCTGGTGATTTGGAGCCGAACTCAGGTGCCGTTGTGCCCCGCAAAGATTTGCGCGTGGGATACCTGTCACAACGTGACGAACTTCCCAGCGACTTGACGGTGGCGGATGCCACAGTCGGTGACCGTCCAGAGCACGAATGGGCCTCGGACGCCAACGCGCGCGACGTCATTTCCGGGCTCCTGAGCGACTTGGACTGGGAATCACCAATCGGTGCTCTTAGTGGTGGCCAAGTACGGCGGGTCGCTCTAGCGGCGCTTCTAATCCAAGATTGGGACGTCCTAATCCTTGATGAGCCGACCAACCACTTGGATTTACAAGGGATCGCTTGGCTGGCCGAGCACATCAAGAAGCGCTGGGCAAAGAACCAAGGCGCTCTGGTGGTAGTTACGCACGACCGTTGGTTCTTGGATGAAGTGTCTACCGACACCTGGGAAGTTCATGACGGAATGGTCGAACCGTTCGAGGGCGGATATGCCGCGTACGTTTTGCAGCGAGTCGAGCGTGACCGTATCGCAGCCGCCACAGAAGCAAAGCGGAAAAACCTGATGCGAAAAGAGCTCGCCTGGCTGCGGCGCGGAGCACCCGCTCGGACTTCGAAACCTAAATTCCGTGTCGAAGCGGCCAACGCGCTGATTGAAGATGTACCCGAGATGCGTGACAGCGTTGAGCTATCCCGTCTCGCCACTGCCCGTCTGGGGAAAACTGTCGTCAATTTGAAGGATGTCTCCTTCTCGTATCCCGGGGCAGAGAAACGAATCCTTGAAAACATCAACTGGAACATCGCCCCTGGGGAGCGGGCCGCCATACTGGGAGCAAATGGCGCCGGTAAGTCCACCCTGTTGGGGCTGATCGCCGGTTCTCTGCAGCCAACATCCGGTCAAGTCAAACACGGTAAGACAGTCGAGTTAGCAGTCCTCGACCAGCAGTTTTCCGCCCTCAAAAATATTGCGGGAGACCGGGTGCGTGAGGTTCTGGCGCGAACAAAAACCACTTTTGAGGTCGATGGAAAAGATCTGACCCCGGCTCAACTATTAGAGCGCCTCGGGTTTCAACGTGCCCATCTGCAATCTCGGGTGCACGAGCTATCGGGCGGACAAAAACGGCGACTCCAACTGCTGCTCTTACTCTTGGAAGAACCAAACGTCCTCATTCTTGATGAGCCGACCAACGATGTTGACACCGACATGCTCACCGCCCTCGAAGACCTTATGGATACTTGGCCGGGAACGCTCATAGTCGTCTCGCATGACCGCTACTTGTTAGAGAGAGTTACCGATAACCAGTACGCCGTTTTTCGGGGTGGACTGAGGCATCTTCCGGGCGGGGTTGACCAATACCTGAAACTAGAAGCGACAGGTTCGTCTACCACAACGGGGAGCGCTGAAAGCGACACAAAACAACAATCCGGAGCTGCCCGCCATGCGCAAGCTAAACAGCTCGCCTCTTTGGAACGACGGATCGACCGACTACAAGCCATGTCGCAAAAGCTTCACGAAGAAATGGCGGCCCACGACCAGTCGGATTATGAGGGATTACAAGACCTCTCTTCTCAGCTGCGTGCCTTGGATAAAGAGGTGGAAGACCTAGAGGAAGAGTGGCTCACTCTTTCGGAATCGGCATAACGCCGGTGGCTACCTGGCCTATCACTCACTCTCAACCGTCTGCAACGCCCGCAGGTCCGCAGTGAACCTCTCGTAATTGACGAGTTCCTCTCGCACTGGTTCCCAGACGAAGCGTTGCGCATTTTCTTCGATGAGGCCGGAGGCATGTCGTATGACGCTACGTCGACGGCGTTTGGCTCCCACAGCCAAGAGCCAGCGAGACACCACTGCTAACAACCACCCGAAGAACAAGCCGATGATCAGCGCGGCCAGCGGAGCCGTCAGAATCCCCCATCGAGGCGGATCGGGCAGCCTGATCTGTAAGAAACCTGCTACCCAGTACGCTGCCAACCAAGCAATCCCTAGAATGCTTAGAACCGCGAATATCCACTGCCAAAATTTCATCAGCCCCCACCAACGCGGCTGGGAGGCATAGAGTCCGCGATGAGAAAGGAAGTCGGCGTCCACTTCGGCAAGCAGCATTTGCGTCTGCGCCTCTGCGTCAGCGACTACTACTCGACGCCACTTGTGCGGCAGGGGTTGACTGGCCGCTTCGACGGAGCGGCGCACCGCTGAGCGGGCGATGGCTTGCTGCGCTTGCGGAATACGCAAGGAAGAAACCGCGGCCCGACTGCCCCCACCTTCGGCGCTGTTCGCACGACCAGGTTCGCGGCGGTGGCGCGGCTTCAGGTGCAGGCGAGCCAAGGGATCCGCCTTGCGCGCCCTCCACCACTTCGTCCACAGCCAACCAACATTCTTGATACCGCGGTGTCGGTAAGAATCTGCGGCAGCGTCAGCGAGCTGGTGTGCGCCACTGGCGTTCAAGAGTGGTTGCAGCGCTACGTCAAGTTCCGGCGTCTTCGCCAGCGTGCGGATTGACCCTCCGTCTTCTTCTACGAGTGCCGCCAGTTGATGGCCAGAGGTGCGCAAGTCCGCAGCCAGTCGCCTGACTGACGCTTTCTTCGATGCCCCCAGCGCGACGAGATAATCGCGCAGGGCATCCACCCCTGTGCCGGTGGCGGCGGAGGTGGCGTAAATGGGCGCGGAAAAACGGTCTGCGGCAAGTAGTTCGCCCAGGTGACGCACTACTTTTCGTTCGTCTTCGGGTGCCAGTGTGTCGGTCTTATTTAGGGCTACCACCATTCCGGCGGCATGTTCCTCCAGTTCGCGTAAAAAGTCGATATGCAGGACGGCATCGCCATATTTTTGTGGGTCTGTCACCCAAACAACGCTGTCCGCACGCGCAATTAGTTGTTCTGCTAGTTCGCGGTTTGCTTCTTCCACCGAATCTATATCCGGCAGGTCGACGAGCACCAAATTGTTATCTGCTAGCCAAGAAAGCTCAGGAAAGTGCTCTATTCGTGGAATTTGCAGCCATTCGAGGACGTCCGACGGAGCTCCGACGGCTGCGTGTGCCATGGACGTGGTGGGTCGCACCGGCGCGACTTTGGCTACAGCTTTTCCAAGCACCGCATTGAAGAGGGAGGATTTTCCTGACCCAGTTGCGCCCGCAAAAACGACCACGGTTGTTTCCATGTCCTGCCGGCGGCGCGCCTTAATCCGCTCCAGCAAATCCTGCCCAAGAGTAAGGTCGAGGTTCGCGACCTTACCACTGCCTCTGAGTAGTGCGTCCTCAAACGCGAAGACTCCATCGTTTATGCTGGGCGACTTCATTATGGTCTCTCATTTAGAGCACTTTGCACCGACTCGAACGCGCGTTGTAAATCGGCTACGTGTGCATCGGTGACATCGAATTCTCTCAATGCATTCTCAAAACTCTCGGCGTCCACTTGGAGGAATGCGTCGGTGAGCGCCAGGAAGCTCTGTTGACCTTCCCGGGCCATTTTCCGGATGGCATCATCGCCGAAGACGGCTTCCAGGATTCGCTGCGCAGCCAGTGCAGTACCCCCTGCGACGGCGAATTCAGCGCCCGTAAGCCCGGCAGTGGAAGCAAAGATAGCGATGATCAGTGCGGCGCCCACCAGGTTGACACCAGCGGCCAGCGCTCGAGCAGTGATCTTCTTGTCTTGCCCGGTGGTGGAAACTAGTTCAAGTATCTCGCGCTGCCATTGCCGAACCGTTTGTTCCGCGGCCCTAACGCGGTCGTCATAGGAGCGCAGGTGCACTTGGGGCAGGGCAATGGTGGAGCCGGCTGTTTGACCCCAACTCTGAGACACGGCCGCGATAGCGTCTTCCGCCGCGGCCACGAGGCTCTGGGTGAGAGAGTCTTCAATAGCCTCCCCAACGACGACCAGTTCCGCTGGATTTGTCCGAGGACGGAACCAGCCGGTGACCCGGTCCCGCAATGAAGTGACGCCGCCTTCTATGCGTTGCATCCATTCGCCGCTCCCGACTACTTCCTGCCAGCGCAAGAGGACTTCACTGCGTAGAAGCTGCCCTGATTCAACTGCTTCGGCTACGGATTCTTCGGCTTGTGAAAATCGTTCCTGCACCTCTTGCGCCATATCGTGTCGCATCTGGGCCTGCTGCTTTAGAGCGTCCAACACTTCCCCGCGCCGTCGCAAGAGGGCCGCCGTAGCCCCGCTGAGCGCCTGTCGCACGACTGCAGCGCGGCTATTTGCATCATGCGCGAGCGTCCTCATCCACTGTTCGATACCAACCAGGTGGGCAGGCGGGATAAAACCGGCCGTATTAGTGGCTTCAGGTATGGGAAAGAGAGGAACGCTGGCTAACCCCTCGGCTTCCATTCGCCGCTTCAGATCAGCACTAACTTCCTCCTCTACCCCGGCTGGAACCCGGTTCAGTACTACTGCCAAGACGATGTTTCGCCCGGCCGCTTCGCGCAACAACGTCCAGGGCACGGCGTCCGCATACCGAGCGGCAGTGGTGACAAAAATCCACAGGTCGGCCGCCGAAAGAAGCTGTCTAGCGAGCTCTTGATTGCGGCGCACCACAGAATCAATATCCGGAGAGTCAAGCAAAGCCAGCCCTTTAGGCAGTGCGTTACTCGCAGATAGCTCGAGGACGTCCTCACCCAAATGCGGGCTGTCGACGCGACGGAAATCCGGCAGAATTCGTGGGGTTTCGAACCACTTTTGGTCCCCAGGGTGGTGGACCAAGAGTGGCTGGCGGGTCGTGGGCCGGATCGCGGTGGACTGGGCGACATTTTCTTCGAGGAGTGAGTTAACCAGGAGCGACTTACCTGAACCGGTGGGCCTACCCACAACTGCTAAGAGGGGCGCGTCTAAATCTCGATAGCGGGGCAAGAGATAGTCACTTATCTGATGTGCAAGCTGTGAGGCCGTACTTTTGCCGCTGCTAGCCATCGAGAGTGGGAAAGGAAAACGCGTTTGGCGCAGGGAGTAGCGCAAAGTCCCTAAGGCGTTTTCGATGCTTTCCACGCTATAACTCTACGCTCACGCTAAACCCAGGTAACCTACTGCTAGACAATCAAGAGAAAGGGTGACTGTGGAACCGATATATACGGGGATTGCGGAAGCATTTGAGCTTCTCGGAACACTCACCATGGTACTCGGCTTCCTTTTTGCTGCTGTTCTTGCCGCACGATCTCTTCGTCGGGGCGAAGGTGGCGAAAAAGCATTCAGCACCCTGCGGGTGACGCTGGGAAGCGCGATTCTCTTGGGCCTAGAAATCTTGGTCGCTGCTGACTTGGTTCGAACTATCACTTCGAAGCCGTCGATCGAAGAAGCGGTTATCTTGGGTCTGATTGTCCTAATCAGGACCATCCTCTCCTGGTCGATCCAGATTGAGATTGAAGGGGTACTCCCCTGGCGCCGCGCAATGCTGGAAAGTGGCGGCTCTTTGCTAATCAAGCAGATGAAGAAGGACCACGCGCTTCAGGTGTCTTACGACAAACAGCCTGAGGATGAGAACAAATAAGCCGATCCGCAACCCCGTCTAATCGGTCGCGGGTCAGTGAACACACCAGGAAGGTAGCCTCGGTTCCAACCTGGCGCCCTCCCCCGCGCCCCACATGACCGCCACGGAAGACACCCCCGGCTGTTCACGCAAGTTTGCAGCCAGCTCGCAAGCGTGGCTTTCGTCTTTGCCCAGAGCCAAGATTGTCGGCCCAGATCCCGAGAGCATCCACGCCACGGCACCTTGCGATTCACAAGCATTTCCCAAGTCTCGTAGCTCCGGCCGAAGGGTGAACGCCGCTTCGGCCAGGTCATTCGTCAGCGCCGGGGCGATACCCGCCCCAGACTTCATAATTTGGCGCAACTGATCTTTGGCTATCCCCTTTCCGGGTGCTTCCGATTCAGGAACTGGCTCAAGTGGCAAAGCAATGCGGTCGAACTGGGAAAAGACTTTGGGGGTGGACAAACCTCGGTTCGAAAACAATGCCACCCACCATCGTGAGTCTGCGGAAGGGCTGTTAGTTCCAGGCGCCAACCGCGTCATTTCGTCGCCTCGTCCTAACCCCAGGCTGATGCCACCGGTTAGGCATGCGGGAACGTCCGCTCCCAGGGACCGGGCAATTGAGGCGAGCTGATCGCTTCCTAGTTTGAGGTCCGCTGCTTGGTTGAGGGCTACCAAGGTGGCAGCCGCATCGGCGGAACCACCGGCCATTCCCCCGGCCACAGGGAGAGTTTTGTGAACCCGAATTTGTGCAGCAAGACCGGGCGGAAGAAGCTGTGCGGCTGCTTTCACCCCCAAGTGACCGGGGCCATCAAACTCTGCGAATCCCCTAGTGGCCGACGTATCGAGCGACGGGCGTTCTTGGCACCCAGGCGATGAATAGACCGAGGTGTTGACGCTAATTCGAGGTTCGGAAGACTGTCTGGTTTCGTCAAAGACCCTGACCGCTACGTACTCTCGCAGGCTTACCGCTTCGAACACGCTGGTTAACGGGTGGTATCCAGATGCATCCGGCGCACCTACGCTCAGCAGAAGATTTATTTTCCCTGGGGCAGATGCGTATGCAGTCACCGGGCCAGCCACTGTTCACCGATCCTCATGAAATCTTGAATTTCCAGACTTTCTGGCCGAGCAGAGGGCGCGACCTGCGCTTGTTCGAGTAGACGTGAGAGCTCTTCTTGGTCCGGCACCAAACTACGCAGTGATGAGCGCAGCATCTTCCGTCTCTGCTCAAAGGCCGTGTCAATAACGGCGAAAGTCGCGTCTCGAAGTTCCGCATCCCCCAGGGGCTGCTCATGGGCAATTACTCGGACGAGGGCGGAATGAACGTTGGGGCGTGGCCAGAACACGTCAGGACCCACTAATCCGGCGAGGCTAGCCGCGCCATACCAAGCCAGTTTCACCGTTGGAGCCCCATAAACCTTAGATCCCTTAGGCGCAACCAGTCGGTCCGCCACTTCTTTTTGCACCATGATCAAGGCCGATCGCAGGGTCGGTACTTCTGCGAACGCGGTTAGAAGGATGGGGACCGCTACGTTGTACGGCAAGTTGGCGACGAGGGCGGACGGCGGTCTTCCGAAAGACAATGTCCCGATCTGCGTAGCGTCAGCGTGCGTGACGCTCAAACGAGCTGCCCACTGCCCACTTCGTTCGAGGACGGTCGCAGCCAATGCTTGTGCTAGACCGGCGTCTAGTTCCACGGCCTCTACATACACGCCTGCTTCGAGCAGTGCCAAAGTCAGCGATCCTAGCCCTGGACCTACTTCAAGCACTACGTCGCCAGAGCGCACCCCGGCCTTCGCGACGATCTTGCGAACCGTACCCGCGTCGTGAACAAAGTTCTGGCCCAGCTTCTTGGTGGGGACGATGCCATGGGCATCTGCTAGACGCCTAATTTCGGCGGCCCCTAATAAGCCAGGATATTGTCCTTGCCCCATGCCTTATCCCCCCAAAATCTCGCGCTCTTCATTGTGCCAGCATCGACGATGATGCCCACTCAAGGCTACTTCGTAACTTTTAGGTAACTTGCCGGCCTAATCGACAAAATTGAGTTGCAGCCATTTAGTTCGTTTGCTTTACTAATGATGTAGGTAACAGTGATGCGCCGACGAGGAAGGGGTGGTCATGTCTGTGTCTCTCATATCGACGATCCTCCCCTTGCCCCCAAAAACGAAGAAGGCCTTGCCTAGCCACGCTCGCGACCACAACCGTGCCCTAGTTGTGCGCACTATCTACACCCAAGGGCCGCAAAGTCGCGCAGACCTCGCCCGTGAGACCGGATTGGCGAAGGTGACTGTCTCCGACGTTGTTGCGGAACTCATCGAGGCAGATTTCTTACGCGAACTAGGCACCCAGCCAACCAAAGGCCCCGGAAAACCCGGGGTGATCTTAGATATTGCGTGGGATGCGTTCCTTATCTTGGCGTTTGATCTGTCTGAACACGGGGTGATCCGGGGTGCGCTCCTCACATTGGATGCAGTAGTAGCTGCCGAAATCGTCCGCGATCGCTCAGGGGCGACTGGCGATGACGCCCTCGACCTACTGATGTCAACGATCCGCTCGCTATTGGAGTTCGCTGATCGCCCTGTTCTAGGGATAGGTGTGGGCACACCAGGCTTGGTGACCAAAGAAGGGGCCGTTGCCTTTTCCGCGAACCTGGGGTGGAAAGACGTTGAACTACGCTCACTGGTAGAAAAACAGTTTGACCTACCCACAATCGTTATGAATGACGCCAACTTAGCCGCGGTAGGTGAGCAGCTATACGGCGACGGCGCTAACGACCTCCTTCTCGTCAAATTTGGGCAGGGCCTAGGTGCGGGGCTGATTCTGGGGGGCAGACTCGTCCGTGGCTCCCGCAATACGGTTGGCGAAATCGGGCACTTAGTGGTCAGCGAAGACGCCGAAAATGTCCAGAGCTACGATTCATCAGCCGTCCTCGAGCACTGGCTCGCCGTCCCCCGCCTTCGCGAGAACCTTACACATTCCGATCCCGCAGAGCGGGAAGAGCGGATTAGACAGTCTGGCCGCCGCCTCGGGTCGGCACTTGCTCCGCTCGTCTCAATGCTGGACCTCAGCGAAGTGGTCCTTTACGGCCCCGAAGACCTCCTGGCAGGACCCCTGTCAGAAGAAGCAATGGAAGTAATCCGCCAGCGGACCCTTCCCCAAACCCATCAAGATCTAACAATCCGCTTGAGCCCCGAAGGCAAACGCCTGGTCCTGCTGGGCTGCGCAGCTCAAGTCTTATCCACGTTCCTCGGTGACACTAGAGGAACGCCCGCAAGTAGGAAACCGCAATGAAAGGAATTGCAATGAATCGCAAGCTCGCCACATTTGGCGCTGCCTTTGCCGTTTCGGCGCTCGCCCTCGCCGGGTGCTCGTCAGGGGCGAAAAAGGCTGAAGAACAGTCGGTTGACGCCTCCGGTGGAGCCACCGAAGAAGGCGCCGGCGGCGACGTGAAGCTATGGCTGATCGGTGGGGACACTCCCGATGAGCTGCGCGACTGGCTGGTCGAAGAGTACAGCGGCCGCACCGGTGGAACGCTGACCATCGAAGAACAAACTTGGGGCGACATCGTCACCAAGCTAACGACCTCGATGCCCGACCCATCACAGACGCCTGACGTCACCGAGATCGGCAACACCCAGTCCCCAACGTTCACCAACATCGGTGCGTTCATGGAAATTGACGAAGACTTCTACAAGGAGCTCGGCGGCGACGACCTGCTCGAGTCCTTCGTGAAGGTTGGTGAGGTGGACGGAAAGAAGTTCACCCTGCCCTACTACTTCGGCTCTCGCTATGCGTTCTACCGCAAGGACATTTGGGATGCTGCCGGCCAGGAAGTCCCCAAGAGCTTGGATGACTTCAACAAGGCCGTAGTCGAAATCACCGAAGCTAACCCAGAAGGTATTGAGAACTTCTCTGGCTTCTTCCTCGGTGGTCAAGACTGGCGTAACGGTATCTCTTGGATCTTCGCTAATGGGGGCGAAATCGCTGAAGAGCAAGACGGCCAGTGGGTCGCCACTCTTGACAGTGACGCCACTGTCAAGGGTCTAGAGCAGCTCCAGGACATCTACCAGAACGCATCGAAGGCGCCTAAGGACCAGAAGGATGAGGCCCCTTGGACCTTCATCAATGACACCGACGTCGAGCCAGGCGATGAGGGCGAAGACGGCAAGGAAATCTCGCTGTCGGCAGCAACCATCATGGCTCCGGGTTGGGCTCACTGGTCCATCGGTGACCTAGTCGAAAATGACGAGGGTGAGATGGTCCGCGAATGGAACGACGACGTGTTCGGCGTCTTCGCTCTGCCTGGCAACGACGGCAAGCCCGCCCCGGTATTCGCCGGTGGCTCCAACATTGGTATCTCTGCACAAACTCAGAACCCTGAGGGTGCCAAAGAGGTAATGCGCCTGATCTTCTCCGAGGACTACCAGAAGATGCTCGGCGAAAACGGTCTTGGCCCAGCCAACCAGAAGTACGTTGACAGCCTGGGTGACGACATCTTCGCCAAGGCGCTCATCGAATCTGCCTCTAACTCCAAGCTCACCCCGGCCGCACCGGGCTGGGCCGCGGTAGAAGCAGCACAGATCATGGAAGAGTTCTTCTCCCAGATCAAGGATTCCACTGACCTGAAGGCTCTTGGCGCTGAGTTCAACGCCAAGATGGATCCGCTCCTAAACCAGTAGTCGCTGGTGGTTAGCAGGTAAGGGGAGGGCCTTCGTCCCTCCCCTTACCTCAACCCCGAGCAGTAAGGCAGTCATGTCATCGTCAGAAGCCGTAGAAGTCTCCGTCTCTGGGGACGTCGCCCCACTTCCAATCAAACAGAAGCGCGACGCTGAACCACCCAGGCGCAAGCGCACCCCTGTAGCCCCCTATCTTCTTATCCTGCCCGCCATCCTGATCATCCTGCTGGCGTTGGGATACCCACTCATCTGGCAGCTCATCACTTCTATGCAGAAGTTCGGGCTTGCCCAACAGTTCGGCACCGCCGCCCCAGAATGGGTCTGGTTCGACAATTACGTCGCCCTCTTCACCGACAAATACATGTGGAAAGTGGTCGCCCGCTCGATCGCCTTCTGCTTCTCCGCAGCACTGCTCACCATGTTCTTTGGCCTACTCATCGGCCTGCTAATGAAGGCTGTGAACAAAGGCGTGCGGATCGTGCTCCAGATTGCTTTGCTGCTGGCCTGGGCCATGCCCGTGGTGGCTGCCATGACCATCTGGTCCTGGCTATTTGACTGGAGGCGCGGCCTCGTCAACTTCCTACTGACCAAACTCGGCATGGGGATGACCGGCCATAACTGGTTGGCCCACCCGATCTCTTTCTATACGGTCGCCGTCATCATCGTGGTCTGGATGTCGGTTCCCTTCGTGGCATTCTCAATCTTCGCCGGGCTAACCCAAGTACCCGATGAAGTGCTTGAAGCATCGGCCATGGATGGTGCTACGCCGAACCAGCAACTACGCCTAATCATCTTGCCGATGATCAAGCCGGTGCTGGGCATCGTCTTTCTATTGCAGATCATCTGGGACCTGCGTGTTTTCACCCAGATCAAGCTGCTTCAAGATCAAGGTTCAATCGCATCTGAGACGAACCTCTTGGGCACGTATATTTACCAGCTTGGTGTCGGGGGTGGCAACTATGCCATGGCCTCTGCTGTGTCCATCTTCGTCCTGCTCCTCACAGTCGCTCTGTCTTGGGCGTACGTGCGTAACCTCATGAAAGAAGAGGAATCCTGATGAGCACCGCAAACGTACAGGCCCAGCCTGGCAAGAAAATCAAGAGCGGGAACCGGATTCGCCCGGCTAAGGTAGCCCTGGCTTTCCTAGGGGTTTTCGTCGCCGTTGTGTGGGCGTTCCCGGTCTATTGGATGGTCAACTCGGCCATGCTTCCCAACGTGGTTTTGGAAAAGACCACTCCCACTTGGCTACCCTTTGGGGGTTCGCTAAGGAACTTTGCCGCCGTATTCTCCAAGGGAACATTCCATAAGGCACTGGGCATGTCGGTAATCGTTGCCCTGATTACGGTGATCGTCTGTCTAATCTTCGCCTTCCTAGCGGCGCTGGCCATCAGCAGGTTCCGCTTCCGGGGACGCAAGACGTTCATTCTGGCCGTCCTGTTGATCCAGATGCTCCCAGCCGAAGGGCTGTTCATCGCGCAGTATCGGCTCATGGGAACCCTAGGACTGTTGAACTCGGTGATTGGCCTGTCCATCATCTACATTGCGGCCGTCGTTCCGTTCACCGTGTGGATGCTACGTGGCTTCGTTGCCGGTATACCCGCGGACCTCGAAGAAGCAGCCATGGTTGATGGGCTGACCCGTACACAAGCATTCCTGCGCATCACGTTCCCCCTATTGGCACCGGGACTGGTTGCTTCAGGGGTGTACGCCTTCTTGCAGGCTTGGAATGAGTTCACAGTCGCGTTGGTAATCATGCAAGAGCCTGCGAAACAAACCTTGCCCCTCTGGCTACGCGGTTTCGTTCAGCAGTCTGCCTCTAGAGCGATTGACTGGGGTGAAGTTATGGCAGCATCAACGCTGGTCGCAGTGCCGGTCATAATCTTCTTCCTCTTCGTACAGGGCCGAATGACATCTGGCTTGGTGTCAGGCGCGGTCAAAGGCTAGCCGCCTAGCGTCTGCCGACCCCAATCCCCATCCAAACAATCCCTCTGGCTTCCCTGCAAACGTCCTGCGAACAAAAGTAGCGCGCTCATCATGCCTGTTTCCCCTTCCCTGTCTTCTTTGCGATCCGACTGCGACGACGACCAACTCCAATCGGAACCCGATATCTACC
>CAYFWE010000001.1:28981-132682 GCA_964346745.1 uncultured Actinomyces sp.
TCTTTGCGATCCGACTGCGACGACGACCAACTCCAATCGGAACCCGATATCTACCTCGGCTTGGATATCGGAGGCACGAAGACCCTTGGAGCACTGCGTAAGGGTGACACAGTGCTTCCGTTCCGCGAACAAGCACCAGCGCAGATGGGTAACAAAGGGGTTGTTGCCACGGCCGTGGCGGTGACACGCTCTTTACTGGAGAGCGCGGGGATTAGCCCGAGCGACTTGGCTGGCATCGGAATTGGGATTCCGGGGGTTGTGGACGAAAACACGGGTGTCGTCTCAACTGCTGTCAATCTGCAGGTGGAAGAGCTGCCCCTGAAGGCTGAGTTGGAAGACCGACTCGAAGTGCCGGTGGTAGTCGCCAACGACGTGAATGTGGCCGCACTTGGCGCCGCAAGCGCCCTCGGACTATCAGATGGGGCAGCCTTCCTGAACATAGGCACTGGTATGGCTGCCTCACTGGTTCAAAATGGACGCAACTTCCAAGGAACGACCGGTATCGCCGGGGAAATCGGCCACTGCCCCGTCGACCCTAACGGCTTCGCTTGCGGTTGCGGGCAAATTGGCTGCTTAGAAACAATCGCATCAGGTTCCGCGATTGCCCGGCGTTGGCCCGTAAAGTATGGGCATCCTTCCGACGATCTACTCGCCGCGCACCTCGAAGGTGATGTCCAGGCTACCGTTATCTTTGAAGAACTCGCCCAAGGGATAGCGCAAGCGATCCGAATGATCGTCCTCACTTACGATCCGGCTTGGGTGATCCTCGGGGGTGGCATGCGCCGGCTTGGCGAACCATTGCTCGAAGAGATAGACCGCGTTTTCGAAAGGTGGGCGTCAGCCTCACCGTTCTTGAGGCATGCAAATCTACCCGGTCGGCTTCGCGTTCTACCCGAGGACTGCGATGCGGGGGCTGAGGGCGCCGCACTGCTGGCTGAAGTTGCTTTTCCTCAGGCTCAGGGTCACCAGGTTCCGTAGAGTCCCTGACTGTTATCCATCAACTGCCTGCACGCGTCCTCATCCGTAACATCCCACAGTCTGGCGATCTGTCGCACCGTGTACGGCATTGAGTAAGAGGCATTGGGACTTCCCCGATAGGGAACGGGCGTCAAGTAGGGCGCATCAGTTTCCACTAGGACCAAATCGCGGGGCATGCGGGTGAGGGCGTCACGTAAACCCTGGTTGGCCGGATAGGTGAGCATCCCAGAAAAAGAGGCGTACCAACCGTGGTGAGCTAGTTCTTCCGCCATCGCACTGTCTCCTGAGAAACTGTGGAACACGATCGCCTGGTCTGGGTCTGCATGTTCTTTGAGGATTCGGATGCAGTCTTCGTGGGCTTCGCGGTCGTGGATCTGCAGGGGTAGCCCGTATGTGCGAGCCATTTCTAGGTGCGCGATGAAGGAATCTTTTTGAGATTCGCGTCCTGGTTCAGCCGTGCGAAAGTAGTCCAACCCGGTCTCTCCTACGGCCACTACCGCGGGATCCTGGAGCAGCTGTGCAACCTCGTTTAGGGCCTGATCGAGGGGGACATGGTGATCTTTGGGTTCATGCGTGTACCCGTCCGGCGATTTTTCAAAGTGCCCTCCGTGTAGGGCGGCGTCATTGGGGTGAATAGCCAGCGCTACCTTCACTTGTGGGAAGCGTCTTGCTAGGGCCAAAGTCGGTTCCCAGTCCGGCCTCTCGCAGCCGACCGTGATGATCTGCGTGACATTCGCTTCCGCCGCACGCTCCAGCTGGTCTTCCAACGGCATTTTGAGGCCGTCCGCACGCGGGATTTCGCCCTCATGCAAAGGCAGATGAGTGTGGTTATCCATCACCGCATGGGGCAAAGGCTCCCCAAGTGGGGGCCAAGCCCGTTTTCTCTTCGCCACGGTCACTCCCACTCGATCGTGGCTGGCGGCTTAGGTGTGATGTCGAGGACGACTCGGTTCACCCCGGGAACGTCATTGGTGATGCGAGTCGAGATATCCGACAGCACGTCGAAAGGCACACGCACCCAGTCAGCCGTCATCGCATCTTCGCTCATCACTGGGCGCAGCACGATTGGGTGACCGTAGGTGCGCTGCTCGTCTGAGACCCCCACCGATCGCACATCGGCTAGTAACACCACGGGGCACTGCCAGATCTGGTCGTCCATACCGGATTCGGTCAGTTCTTCACGAACAATTGCATCGGCGTGACGCAGTGTCTTGAGACGGTCTTCCGTTACCTCTCCGACAATACGCACTGCTAGTCCCGGTCCAGGAAATGGTTGTCGGTTAATCATTTCTTCGGCCATACCCAGTTCGCGCCCAAGTTCGCGCACATCGCTCTTGAAGAGAGTCTTCAGGGGTTCGACCAATTCGAATTCTAGGTCGTCGGGCAGACCGCCAACGTTGTGGTGGCTCTTCACCCCGGTTTTGCCGCCCGCGCCTTCAGACTCAATGATGTCTGGGTAGATCGTTCCCTGGGCAAGAAAACCTATCTTTTCACCCTTATCGGCGGCTTTTTTGACTAGGTCGGCTTGGGTTTCTTCGAATACGCGGATGAACTCTTCGCCAATGATCTTTCGTTTTTCTTCGGGATCTGTGACGCCGGCTAGCCGACCTAGAAATCGGTCTTGGGCATCTACTGTCACTAGATCTAAGCCGAGTTTCTGGGCGAAGTCTTCTTCGACCTGCTCTCGCTCCCCTTCCCGTAAGAGGCCGTGGTCGACGAAAACGCAGGTTAGCCGGTCCCCAATTGCCTGGTGGAGCAAAGTTGCGAGGACAGAAGAATCGACCCCACCTGACAGGGCGAGCAGCACCCGCCCATCGCCAACCTGCTCACGAACCTCTTCTATGAGGCTGGATGATAGGGCTGTTGCCGACCAGGTGGCGAGCGCCTCGGCATCTTCGAAGAGCACGCGTTCCAGCGCGCCCCGATCAAACTCTTCTGCGGGCAGTTCCCGCCGAGTGTCGCCCACCATGATTGTCACGTCCCCTCCCCTGCTGTCATCTAGAACAACTGGGAAGCTCTGTGCCAATGCGGCCAAGTCCAGGTCGGCTGGACCTTCGGCACTTGGTTCCAAGAAGGATAGATCCCCGGTGATCACCACCGCCACCGGATTGCGTTCAATCAGGTCCGAGGTCGTCACCGAACGCGGAACCACTTCCGAATAGACACCCGTTTCGCGGATGCGTCGAGCTGCTGCCTGAGCATGCGAAGTTCCGAAGTCGATTACTAAAGCTGTGGAAATATCGTTGGAGCTCACACCCGCAGTCTATCGCTAGCTGTTTTGCCAAGATGTCCAGAGAGAGGCGTACTCCCCTTCCAACGCGAGTAGTTCCTCATGGGACCCCAACTCGACAATCTTTCCCTCTTCAACCACGGCAACCCGGTCCGCATCTTGGGCGGTGTACAAACGGTGAGCGATAGCGACAACCGTTCTTCCCTTCAGCACTTTGCTCAATGAGCGCTCTAACGACCGTGCAGAAGTAGGATCCATCAGGGATGTCGCTTCATCCAAGACCAGCGTATGGGGGTCCATCAGGACGATACGGGCGAGGGCGAGTTGCTGCGCTTGTCCCGGTGGAATCGACTGGCCGCCAACCCCAACCGGCGTGTGGATTCCCGCTTCAAGTTGCTGCACCCATTCGTGGGCGTCCACCGCACGGAGGGCTTCCAACAGCTCATCGTCAGTTGCCAGCGGGCGGGCCATCCGAAGATTATCGGCCACCGTCCCCACGAACACGTGGTGTTCTTGACTGACTAGGACGACTTGCTTGCGTAGCTCGTCCTCGGGCAAATCCACTAGGTTGATGTCTCCGACAGTCACGCGCCCACCCGTTGGAGGGTGGATACCCGCCAGCATCCGACCCAGCGTGGATTTACCCGCACCGGAAGGACCGACGACTGCCAGCGTCTCGCCCTCACGCAACTCCAGGCTCACATCGCGCAGCACGTCACGTCCTGGAACATAGGCGTACCACACGTTTTGCGCTCGCATTCGCGAACCGCTTGGACTGGTTGCAGTGGCATTCCGATCTGGATCAACTAGTTTGACCCCAAAAATCCGCGACAGAGAGGCTTGCGCGAACTGGATGTGATCCAACCAGAAACTGAAGTGCCAGATCGGGACCCGCAACTGGTAGGCGTACATCGCTATCGAGACCACTTGCCCTGCGGTCACTACTCCCAATGGCAACAGCCAAGCTCCCAGCGCGATTACGACCACCACCGGCGCAGTAACGAAAAAGACTAGCCCGCAGAAGAGGGTCGCCCGTTGCCACGCGGTATAACGCTCAAGCCGCCACACCTGCGCGATCGCTTCGTCTATCCGTTGGTTTCGCACCGTTTCAAGCCCGAGTGCGTCGACTGTTTCCGCGTTCTCTATTGTTTCCGTCATAATGCCAGCAATGCGCGCCCACGCACTGGAACCCGCTCGGTAAGCAGGAATGGTGCGGGGCAGGTACCAGCGTAATAAGAGGACGGTTGGCATCACGCCGCTGAGTAGCCCCAGGGATAAGATCGGGGACTTCCAAACGGATGCGACTACCGTGACGGCAATGGTGAGCATTAGGACGATGATCGTAGAGATCCCCTGTCGCACCATGAACTCAACCTGTTCCACATCGCGCGTGGTGCGACCAAGTAAATCCCCGGTACCCGCTTCTTCCACCGTTGATAGCGGTAGCCCGGTGACAGTCTCTACCAACTCTTCACGCATTTGAGCAAAGACAGTCTCACCAAAAACTCGTGAATAGTATTCGGCCAAATACGTAGCGATCCCGCCAATAAGCACGAGTGCGATAGAAAGGCCCACCATGGTGACTATGTAGGTCTCCGTGGTCCCGCGACGAACGTTATCGACGATGTCTCCTAGGATCCACGGCAAACCGACCGTGGTTGTGGCAGCAAGGAGCTGCAAGATCAACACTAGGAAGAAGATCCCCCGGTGGTGGCGGATCAACCTGAGCAGATCTTGGATTACCTGCCGATTATTCGCTAGAGGGAGCTTCACCGTCACCACCCGCCTCAAATACTCGATCCACAACCAATCGGTAGGCGAGAGCGCCACTGTTGCCTTCGTCGGCTTGGCTGAGCAACCGGCGGTGGGACCCGCGGCAGCGTTCATTACCGTCCTCGTCAATGAAGACGACTTCATCGCATTTGTCGAGCCAGAGGGGTGAAGTAGTCACCACCAGTGTTGTCTTGCCTGACCGGTGCGCTTGGAGCGCTGTGGAAATGCGGTCTTCGGTGTGAGAATCCACCGCAGAAGTTGGTTCGATCGCGATCAGGACTTGAGGATCGGCGTATAGGGCCCTCGCGAGAGCAACGCGTTGTCGCTGGCCTCCACTGAGGTTTCGTCCACTTTGAGAGAGCTCTCCGGACATGCCGCCCGGTAGTGATTCGAGCACATCTTGAGCATCAGCCAGCTTCATTACGTCTGCTAAGCGCGCATCGGGGGAGGGCGGATCGGATCTGCGCAGCGGCCCCTCCGTCCTCCCAATTTCTTCGAAGAACTCTTGGTAAACGAGTTGCGCCACAGTTTGGGGGCGGGGAGGATCGGCTTCCCTGCCCTGTAAACCCTCCCCCAGCGGTCCGGTGAACAACTGGGCTTCGGCTTCTGACAACAGGATCCCTTGGCGCACTTGGGATACGGGAAGTGAGCGCAAGTCAATTTGCCCTAAACGTGCTTCATCCTTGTCGTCAACGCGGGCCAAGCGTCGAGCAAGGTCCGCTGCCACAGTGGGTCGCGAACAAACAAGCGCCGTCAAGATGCCCGGCTGGATTTCGGTCCCCGTTTCTCCATCGACGAGGACGGAAGAGTCGAAGTCAATCTTTCTTTTTGACTCATCTGCAATCGAAGACGTGAGCGGCTGAACTGCACTGAATTCTGCTAGTTTTCCGGCTCCCACCCACGCTCGGCTACCCAGGTAGGCCGCTTGGCCAGCAATATTAAATGGGGTAGCCAAGTAGGCGGTGATCCCGGCGAATGCGACCAACTCGCCGACGCTGATCTGCCCTTGAAATGCGAGTAGGGCACCCACCCCCGTGACAATGGCGATGAACAGGTTGGGCAAAGTTGTCTTGGTGATTGTCAGGGCGGCTTGGTTGTGCGCGACGTTTACCCCGACTTCCCGTAGCTTTTGTGATTGTTGCCGGTACTGCTGGTTGTAGAACTCTTCCCCGCCGACACCCCGCAGAACACGTAGCCCCATCACAGCGTCGGTAGAAATAGTTGCGAGTTTTCCCTGCTCTTCCCGTCTTTGCTCGAACTTCTTCTGCAGGGGTTTCACTACCAGTGCGATTAGAGCAAGTGTCAGTGGCAACCCGATGACGACCATCGTGGCTAGGAGTGTTGACATCTTGTACATGAAGATCGTGACCACGACGATAGCGAGTGCAGAAGAAGCCACCTCGGCTACGAAGAGCACTCCCATACCAATCATGTCGACATCGTTGATTACCCCGGCCACCACGTCACCCGCTGGCTTGTCTTGCTTGGCGCCGCGACCCGCCCGGGCGATCCGATGCGCGACTGCTCGGGCCGGGTGCAAGCATCCGTTCAAGAATGATGCGATTTCGCTGACCTGGTTGATTCCATCGGCAAGTGCCACCACCGTAATCAAGCCGAGAAGCAGCGCGAGCCATTGCCAAGTTGAGGACGCTAACCCAGATGTGATCGCCGCATCCACTGAATGTCCCATAACCACGGGGAGGAGCGCTCCAAGAACCGTGCTTACGGACAGCGCCACGGTCTGGATGACAATGGGTCGCCTGCTTAGCCAGAGCACGCGCCGCATAAAGGCGCCTCTGGTGTCCCCGTATTCGAAAGAAGGACCGCTCGGGGTTTGTAGCATCGCTGGCCAGCGGGTGGGCGTCTTGCCCAGTGGAGGTAGTTTGATCCCATCCGCGCTGGGTTGGGCTAAGTCGTCTGTCACGTTATGCCTTCGAGAGTGGGGAAAATGGCAGCATGGCGCCTAATCTGGGCGCCGGCTGATCAGTGTGCTCTTGAAGACATGGAAGAAGAGTACCTGCTCCTCTTCGGGTGATCAAACCAACTCCCTGCCTGTTCAGCGGTACTATGAGAGTAGAAACTCTCGTCACCGCACCGGTCTCTACCGTTCCCACAGGCGAAGAGGCCAGTTAGGAAAAACTCCATGACCTCACGTTTGATAGTCGTCGGCCCGACGGCGGCCGCCACCACCAGTCAGGTTTTCGAAGACCTGCAGGCAACCATGGAAGACGGTGGCCTCGCCGAAGACATCGCTGTCTTGGATGCGGCCGGCGGACGCACTGGGGCTCAAATTGTGAAAGACCCGGCTGCTGCGCTGGAAGAAGAGGTTGTATCCTTGCGTTCCAGCCAGGCAGGCACGGTGCTGGTTCAGGGCCTCACGTCGGCTCCAGCGCCTTCATTTGATGTCTTGGGGTGGAACCTGGACCTGGCTGCCAGCGCTGATCTTTCCGTGGTGTACACACTCAACGGTGCGGGCTTGGGGGCTGAGCTAATCGGCCAGGACATTCAGACATTCCTGCAACGCGCTAAAGCTCATGATGCCACTGTTGCCGGTGTGATTGTTTCCGGCGCGCGTGGGCTTGATTTGTCTGACCAAGGTGTACCCGTAATCCATTCGCCGGCCACGGCTGAAGATGTTGCGCTGCTGACTGAGGTGCGCCCGTATGCCATTACACCACTGGCCTTCCAAGGTGATCTTCTGCAGCGCGCGGGTTCAAACCTGCAACGAATTGTCTTGCCAGAGCCAGAGGACGACAGGATTTTGACTGCTGCCTCTCAGTTGCTCAAACAAAAGGTTGCGGAAGTGATTTTGGTCGGCGACGAGGCAGCTATCCTCGACCAGGCGCGCAGCCTGGGGCTGGATCTGCCGGGCGTGCGGGTCGTGTCAACCCAGGACTCAGAACTGGTCAATAAGTATGCGGCGGAATTGGCGAAACTGCGTGCTGCGAAAGGCATGACGTTAGAGCAGGCCGAAAAGATCGTTGCCGACGAAACCTACTTCGCGACCATGATGGTTCAAATGGGTGACGCCGACGGGATGGTTTCCGGGGCAACCCACACCACTGCAGATACGATCCGGCCCGCCTTCCAAATCATTAAGACAGCCCCGGGAACATCCCTGGTGTCTTCAGCCTTTATCATGCTGTTCTCCAACAAGCCGATGGTCTTTGGGGACTGCGCAGTGGTTGTCTCACCCACTGCAGAACAATTGGCACAGATAGCCGTATCCACCGCTCGCACCGCTCAAGCCTTCGGAATTGATCCAAAGGTCGCCATGCTGTCCTACTCCACGAAAGGGTCAGGCTCTGGCCCGTCGGTAGACACCGTAACCGAGGCAACAGCGCTGGCCCACCAGGCGGCCCCAGAGTTAGCGATCGATGGGCCCCTGCAGTTCGATGCGGCAGTCGATCAGAAAACCGGTGGGCAAAAAGCCCCCGATTCTGCCGTTGCCGGGCAGGCGAACGTCCTCATCTTCCCCGATCTAAACGCTGGAAATATCGCGTACAAGACAGCCCAGCGTACGGCGGGAGCCATCGCGGTGGGCCCGATCTTGCAGGGCCTACGCAAGCCTGTCAATGACTTGTCCCGTGGCGCCACCGTCGCGGACATTGTTAACACAGTGGCGATCACGGCTGTTCAAGCCCAGAACTCGCCCGCTGAAGAAGGAGACAACTAATGCCCCAGACCGTCCTCGTCATTAACTCTGGTTCGTCCTCACTGAAATATCAGCTGGTCGATCCAGACACAGGACACTCTCTGGCCCAAGGTGTGGCAGAGCGGATTGGCGAAGAAGTTGGACACCTGCACCACCGTTACTCGGTGAAGGAAGTCGACATCACCGAACCGATTCCAAACCACGCTGCGGCGATGAAGATGGTCTTGGATCTATTCGAAGAAGTGGGTCCGCCGCTAGAAGAAGCAAATGTAGTGGCAGTGGGCCACCGCATTGTGCAAGGCGGCCGCTACTTCAACGGGCCGGCTCTGGTAGATGAGCGCGTGGTGCGCCTAATCGAAGAGCTGTCCACTTTGGCGCCGCTTCACAACCCCCCGGCGCTCGTGGGAATCAAGGTAGCCCAAGAACTACTGCCTCATATTCCCCAGGTTGCAGTATTCGATACGGCTTTCTTCCAAGACCTGCCGGTTGCGTCTGCACTGTACGCCCTCGACCGGGATGTGGCAGAACGCTATTCGATCCGGCGCTACGGTGCGCACGGGACTTCCCACCGCTTCGTTTCCCACCGGGTTTCGGAGATTTTGGGCGGGCGGGACCTGAAACAGATTGTTCTTCATCTGGGCAATGGCGCCTCCGCGTCGGCCATTATCGGCGACAAGGCGATAGATACCTCCATGGGAATGACCCCGCTGGAAGGTTTGGTCATGGGTACGCGTACCGGCGATATAGATCCGGCGGTCACGTTCTATCTGCAGCGTGTCGCTGGAATGAGCGTTGATGACGTGGACGAACTGATGAACCGACGCTCCGGAATGAAGGGTCTCACCGGGGATAACGACATGCGCCAAGTGCGAGAGATTGCCCGATCCGGTGATCACAGTGCCCGCAAGCGCGCGCAGGAGGCGCTGGACATTTACACGAACCGGATCATCAAGTACATCGGTGCTTACACCGCTGAAATGGGTGGTTTGGATGTCCTGACCTTCACTGCGGGTATTGGCGAAAACGACATTGACCTACGCGCCGATGTTTGCCGTCGACTGGAACCGCTGGGAATCCTGATTGATGAAGAAGCAAATAATCAGCGGCCTCGTCACCCGGTCACGATTTCCCGTAAAGGGTCCGTGGCACGCGTAATGGTGGTCCCAACTAACGAGGAGCTCGCGATCGCGACGCTCGCAATGACGGTGGTGTGACACATATGAAGACGAGGTCGATCTACGATCACGGCATAGTCCGCGTTGCTGGGGTAACAACTCCCGTCCACTTGGGCGACCCACGGGCAAACGCTGAGGAAGTCATCGCGGCGGCCCAACGCTGCAGCGATGACTATGTAGCGGTGGCTGTGTTTCCCGAAGCAACTTTGACCGGCTATTCGATTGACGACCTCGTCTTCAGTGAAACCCTGTTGGCCACGGTGAGGGACAGTATTGACAGTCTGCTGGCGGCCACTGCCGACTTTTTCCCCATCCTAGTTTTCGGCGCGCCCCTTGAACTTGGTGGTCGTCTCTACAACTGTGCGGTGACTGCCCATCGCGGTCGGATCTTGGGTATCACCCCGAAACTGCACCTGCCCGCCTACGGCGAGTTCTACGAGAAACGCTATTTTGCGACGCTTGATTCCATGGAGGACGCCCGTTTCGTCACCTGGAACGGTGGTCTGAACTTCACTTCCGCAGATGATCCTGACGCGCTCCCATTTGGTTCTTTCCAAGTTGAGGTCGAGGACGTTCCTGGCTTCCGCTTGGCAACCGAGATTTGTGAGGACGTGTGGGTGCCCATCCCGCCCTCATCCGTAGCGGCACTGCAGGGGGCGACTGTCATTGCTAACCTGTCAGCCTCCCCGGACACGGTTGGTCGCGCTGACACTAGGGAAACCCTTATCCGCGCCCAATCACTGACCTCTCTGACCGCCTATGTCTATACGGCGGCGGGATTTGGCGAGTCGTCGACAGACTTGTCGTGGGACGGTGAGACGCTTATCTGCGAGGCCGGTGAGGTACTGGTTTCTACCGAGCACTTCCAGCCGGGTCTAAGCATTGATGTGGCTGATGTCGATATTGAGTCTTTGCTGCATCAGCGCCGGAAGCAAAACACTTTCGCCGATAATGCGCGCACCGCCAACGTTGGTAGTCCCGCCGCGGTGGTCGCTACCTGCCTGGACGCCCCAGCTAAAGATTTGGGGTTGCGTCGGGAGCTGGCTCGCTTCCCATTCCTTGCTGGTGTACATTCACGCGCCCAAGTACCGGGAGAGGATGTGCTCCGCATCCAGGTGTCTGCGCTGGTGCGTCGCATAGTGGCGATTGGAACTCAGAAACTGGTGATCGGCGTTTCCGGTGGGTTGGATTCCACACTCGCCCTGTTGGTAGCCGCCAAGGCATTGGATGAACTCGGCCGTCCTCGAACTGATATTTTGGCCTATACGATGCCGGGCTTTGGAACTTCACAGAAGACCCGCTCTAACGCAGAAATCCTCGCCAAAGGGGTGGGGGCAACGTTTGCGGAACTGGACATTCGGCCGGCTGCTTCCGCGATGCTGGAAGCAATGGGGCATCCCTTCGCCGCCGGTGAGCCAGTTTACGACCTAACGTTTGAGAACGTGCAGGCGGGTCTGCGTACCGACTACCTGTTCCGCTTGGCTGGTCAGCATCGTGGGATCGTAGTTGGGACCGGCGACCTGTCGGAACTGGCCCTTGGCTGGTGCACATTTGGCGTAGGTGACCACATGAGTCACTACGGGGTCAACGGTGGCGTACCGAAGACCATGATCCAAGATGTGCTCAGATGGGCGGCTGATTCTGAGGAATTTGAAGACCTTCGCACAGTCTTGAAGAGTATTCTCGATACGGAAATTTCACCGGAACTGCTACCGGACGTGGAAGGTGCCGGACAGCCGACCGAAGCATTTATTGGGCCCTATGAGCTACAAGATTTCACCTTGTACTACGTGTTGACCACCGGGTTCAGTCCGCGGAAGATTCTCTTCCTGCAAGAATCAGCGTGGGGCGACAAGTATTCTCGAGCCGAGTTGGTCCGGTGGCTGGGGGTGTTCTTCCGCCGCTTCTTCCAAAGTCAATACAAGCGCTCCACCCTGCCCAACGGCCCGAAAGTGGCCGCTGCCGGCTCACTTTCTCCGCGAGGTGACTGGCGGATGCCCTCCGATGCTCTGCCTGCTGCTTGGTTGGATGAAATCACCGAACTTGAAGAACACGTCGAGAGCGCAGACTCCAAGTGACTGCCGTACTGATCGTCCTCGCTTTGCTTTTCGCAGTCGCCGCGGGAGCAATTGCCGCTTGGGCGCGCGTCTCACAACCAAGAAGGCGCGCACTCCTTTCTGGGGCAGCCGGAGTGTGTTTCCTGCAGACGCTCACGTTTATGGTGATCGCTTCGATCCCATCCCTGGAAAACACCGGCTATGTGGTGGCTGTCGTGGTTGTGGGCCTGGCGCTTAGCGGCAGTCTGATTTTCCTTGCTAAGAGGGAAGATTCATAGCCTGTCCCCCGTGGAAACGCTCGCTTCCCAGCCGAAACACAAACAAGAGGCCGCTGCCCAACCAGTTACGGTTTAGCAGCGGCCTAAAGACAGGGTGGACTAATCCTTCTTCGGTGACGTCATCGAGTACACATCCAAAGCGATGTCCAGCTGTTCAGGAGTGACTTCCCCACGTTCCACGAAGCCGAGGTCTTCCACTGCCTCTCGGACAGTTAGGTCTTCCTTCACTGAGTGCTTCGCGATCTTGGCTGCGTTTTCGTAGCCGATCAGGCGGTTCAGTGGGGTGACGATCGATGGCGACGACTCTGCATACCGCAGGCACACATCCACATTGGCGGTGATCCCGTCGATGCAGCGATCTGCGAGCGTGCGGGAAACGTTGCCCAGAATGTTGATGGATTGCAGCAGGTTGGATGCCATGACGGGCAGCATCACCAGCAGGTCAAAGTTACCTTGGGATCCAGCGAATGCGATGGCAGCATCGTTTCCGATCACCTGAGCGGCCACCATCACGGTCGCTTCTGGGAGAACCGGGTTTACCTTGCCCGGCATAATCGATGATCCTGGCTGCAGGTCGGGTAGGTTGATCTCTCCCAACCCAGTTCGGGGACCCGATCCCATCCAGCGTAAGTCGTTGGCGATCTTCACTAGGGAAACCGCTACGGTACGTAGTTGACTGGACAGTTCCACCAGTGAATCTTGCGCCGCTTGGGCTTCGAAATGGTTGCGTGCTTCGGTGAACGGAAGCCCCGTATTTTCGGCGATAAGTTCAATAACTCGCTGCGCAAAACCGGGAGGGGTGTTGATCCCCGTTCCAACCGCCGTACCGCCCAACGGCAGCTCTGCCAAGCGTGGCAGCGCGCTCTCTACCCGTTCGATGCCGTACTTGATGGCTTGGGCGAATCCAGAGAACTCCTGCCCCAGGGTAATTGGGGTGGCGTCCATCAGGTGGGTGCGTCCCGACTTCACTACGTCTTTGAATTCAACCGCTTTGTTGTCCAGTGAATTCTCCAAGGTCTTCAAACCTGGAAGGAGGACTTCGACAACCGCCTGGTAGGCCGCGATGTGAATAGAAGAGGGGAAGACATCATTGGATGACTGCGAGGCATTCACATGGTCATTGGGGTGAACCTTAACGTTACCGAGGGCAGCTGCTAAGTTAGCGACCACCTCATTCGTGTTCATGTTCGAGGACGTTCCCGAGCCAGTTTGGAAGATATCGATGGGGAATTCGCCATCGTGTTTGCCGTCGATGACCTCATTTGCTGCCTCTACCACCGCGGTGGCGATTTCGGCATCGACCACCCCGAGCTCTTGATTGGCGAGGGCAGCTGCTCGTTTGATTTGACCCAATGCGGCGATGTGGTGAGACTGTAGGGTCTCACCCGAAATGGGAAAGTTCTCTACCGCTCGCTGGGTTTGAGCAGCATAGAGCGCGTCCTTAGGAACCTTCACTTCACCCATGGTGTCGTGCTCGATGCGGTATTCGGTCATGTTCGATCTCCTTGTGATCTTCGGTGGAAATTCAGGGTTGAGGGGCACTACGTGGGTCGATACGGACTCACAACCACTTCTACGCGTTGCAGGTCTTTGACTTCCGAGTACCCGGTCGTGGCCATCGCACGCTTTAGGGCGCCAATAAAGTTGAGGTACCCGTCATCGCGCACCGATGGCCCGTACAGAATCTGTTCTAGGGTTCCAACAGTTCCCACGCGGGCACGGTGTCCGCGTGGTACCTCTGGATGGGTTGCTTCTGAACCCCAATGCCAGCCTTGGCCGGGCGCCTGATTCGCCCGCGCTAGCGCCGCCCCCAGCATCACTGCGTCTGCGCCGCACGCCAGGCCCTTGATCATGTCCCCGCTGCGGCCCATTCCGCCGTCCGCGATGACGTGAACGTAGCGACCACCTGACTCATCCAGGTAGTCTCTTCGGGCTGCCGCCACATCGGCGATTGCCGTGGCGTTGGGCGCGTGAATCCCCAGGGATTGGCGCGTGGAGTGGGCCGCTCCCCCACCGAAGCCGACTAGGACTCCGGCTGCGCCCGTCCTCATCAGGTGAAGGGCGGCGGTGTAGGTGGCAACGCCCCCCACAATAACTGGAACGTCCAGTTCGTAAATGAACCGCTTCAAGTTCAATGGTTCTGCCCGTCCGGAAACATGTTCGGCCGAAACCGTCGAGCCACGAATTACGAATAGATCAATTCCGGCTTCCACGGCGGAACGCCAGTAGCGTTGCGTTCTTTGGGGTGAGAGCCGGCCGGCGACAACTACCCCCGCGTCCTTTATCTCTTTGACGCGTTGACGGATTAGGTCGTCTTGAATTGGTGCGGAATAGAAATGTTGTAGTCGGGCGGTAATTTGTCCATCAGGAATACGCGCGATCTCATCCAAAATTGGTAGTGGATCTTCGTAGCGTGTCCACAATCCGTCTAGGTCGAGAACCCCTAAACCGCCCAGTCGGCCAAACTCAATAGCGGTGGTGGGGCTCATGACGGAGTCCATCGGGGCCGCTAGGACTGGAATGTCCAGATGGTAAGCATCAAGTTGCCAAGAAACACTCACATCTTCCGGGTCGCGAGTTCGCCGCGCAGGGATCAGGGCGATGTCGTCCAAACTATAGGCGCGCCGCCCACGCTTGCCGCGCCCAATCTCGACCTCGTAACTCACCCTTCCAGTCTATGGCCTATTGCCTACAACCTCAGGGGACCAAGGGCAGGGGTGGCTAGTTAGCGGGGACTGGCCGCCCGATAGTTTGGAGCCTGCGCGGTGATTGTCACGTCGTGCGGGTGTGATTCACGCAGACCGGCAGCGGTGACTTGCATCAGTCTTCCCCTCTTCTGTAGTGAATCAATATCTGCACAGCCCGTGTAGAACATCGACTGATGCAATCCACCCACCAGTTGAATGACGTTGGCAGCCAGAGTTCCTGCGTACGGCACCTGGCCCTCAATTCCTTCGGGCACCAAGTCGGCGTCATCGGTGGTTTCGGCTTGGAAGTAACGATCCTTGGAAAAAGAGGTTCGACCTCGGGAACTCATGGCACCCATGGAACCCATACCTCGATACACCTTGTACTGCTTCCCACCGCTGAAGACCAAGTCACCCGGCGACTCTTCGCAGCCCGCAAGCAGCGAGCCAAGCATTGTCGTTGAAGCACCCGCTACGATCGCTTTGGCAATGTCCCCCGAGTACTGCATGCCTCCGTCAGCCACAATCGGGACGTCGGCCGGTCCACAGACACTCGCTGCCAGGTCAATTGCCGTTACTTGAGGCACCCCCACGCCCGCCACCACGCGAGTGGTGCAAATCGACCCGGGGCCCACGCCGACCTTTACTGCATCCACGCCTGCCTCTACCAGTGCCGCCGCCCCCTCAGCCGTCGCAATATTGCCGCCGATCACGTCGATCCCTTGGAAACCTGAATCAGCCTTAATCTGGCGGATCATATCCAAGGCTTGGGTTGCTCCCCCATTGGCGGTGTCTACGACTAAGACATCCACTCCCGCCTCTGCCAAAGCTTGTGCCCGTTGCATGGCTTCACCCCAATATCCGACTGCCGCTCCCACCAGTAACCGACCGGATGCGTCTTTGGAAGCATCCGGATACTGTTCCGTCTTTACGAAGTCTTTGACGGTTATTAGCCCCGCCAAGCGACCCTTCTCGTCAACGAGGGGCAGTTTTTCAATTCGGTGCTCTTGCAAGAGGGCCCTCGCCTCTTCGCGAGATATCCCAACCGGCCCGGTAATGAGTGGCATTGGAGTCATGCACTCGGCGACCGTGGTGACGGACCATTTGCTAGAAGGAACGAAACGCAGATCTCGGTTCGTAATGATCCCCTCTAAATAGCCGTCCTCGTCCACAACAGGAAGACCTGACACCTTGTATTTCCCGCACAGTGTGTCTAGTTCTTCGATCGTGGCCTGCGCGTGAACGGTAACTGGGTCAGCTACCATGCCGGATTCACTGCGTTTGACTTGGCGAACCTGGTCGGCCTGTTCAGCAATGGGAAGGTTTCGGTGAATCACCCCTAGACCGCCAAGCCGTGCCATTGCGATAGCCATCCGCGCTTCGGTGACCGTGTCCATTGCAGCGGATAAAAGCGGGATTCGTAATGAAAGATTTCGTGTCAGGCGAGTGGTGGTGTCCACGTCCGTCGGGACCACGGATGTCACTTCGGGAAGTAGAAGGACATCGTCGAAAGTTAGTCCGGTGCCGACAAATTTATCCGTCCGATAGTAGCCCATGCGGGCAGCTTACCCTTATCAGACAATCGTCAGCTTTGCGCGGCGAAGCCAATACAGAGATTCTCCGAATTAGCGCTAATCAGCGACAATTCATTGGGGCGACACGATTTTCTGTTGGTGATCACACAGGGCCCCACCACTGTTATCTCAAGATCCAAATCCGTATGCTATTGGCAGAACAGAACGGAAATCAGTGAGAGCCCCTTGCCAGAGACGGTATTGCTCTTTACGCTGATGAGCGTTGCCAGTGTCCAACGGTGTGCAGTTTATCACCGCCGTTTATTTAGTGTTTTCGGGGGTTCTATGACAAAGGTCGCCCATCTACCAGGTCCGGTGATGGAAAAGTGGGAATGGCAATACGAAGGTTCGTGCCGCGATATGGACACAGAACTCTTCTTCCACCCAGAAGGTGAGCGTGGGCCGGCGCGTCGACGTCGCGCCGCGGAAGCGAAGAAGATTTGCGCTGGATGTCCAGTGATGATGGAATGCCGGGCGCATTCCATTGCCGCGCGGGAACCATATGGGATCTGGGGTGGCCTGACTGAAGAGGAACGTCGCCGGATTAATCGTGAGGCAGCGGCTCGGGCTAAAGAAGCCCGCAAAGCGGAGGCTAGCTGATTATCCGCATTCCTCATTCAATATGTAGATTTTCAGGATAGTGACTGGGTAAAACAAGAGGGTCTAGACAATGCGTCTAGACCCTCTGCCTTTGCTCAACTAGGCGATTTTCGCCAGGATGTCGCGCGCCGACAGGATCAGGTATTCCTCACCCTTAACCGTCACTTCCGTCCCACCATAACGGCTATAAATGACGATATCGTCCACGGCTACATCCATGGCGACACGGTTTCCGGAATCATCGATTCTGCCTGGACCCACAGCCAAGACCTTGCCCTGCTGGGGCTTCTCAGTTGCGGTGTCTGGGATAACCAGACCAGAAGACGTGGTCTTCTCAGCATCCTCAGTCTTGATTACCACGCGATCTTCGAGCGGCTGAATGGAGATCGACACTATCGCACTCCCTTTCTCACAATAGACACAACATTTGTCAGCTGGGCGTGTGCCCGGGTGCCCTGCCGTCGCGGTGTCAGAGCGCCAAACTGATCGAAGGTAACAGCCAATAGCCGGCTTCAGCGGCTATCCCCGTCCTCTTCCATCTGCGCCAAGTCTAAGCCCATGCTGGCACTCTAACAACCTGAGTGCCAGCAGCCACAGTGTCCAGTGTGGGATCCGGTAGCGCGTAGTTGATTACCTAAGGCAGACTCGGAGTTGGATAAGCCCCAACCGGAGGTGGGACAGTGTCGCTTGAATTCGCTCAGTCGGAAAGATCAACCGTCGGCGTAGAGTGGGAACTGCAGTTAGTCGATAAAGACTCTAATGATCTGCGTCAAGCCGCTGATGCGGTGATTGAAACGGCTCGACAAAATCCCGCCCTTTCCCCACACGTTCATCGCGAAATGCTGCTGAACACGGTTGAAGTTACCTCTGGAAAACGCAATTCCATTAGCGAATGTATGGATGACCTACGTTTCGGCGTCACCTCCCTCAGGCCAGCTACTGATGAGTTGCGAATCGAGCTAGCAACCGCCGGCACACACCCGTTTGCCCGGCCCGCCTATCAGCGAGTGACGGACTCTCGCCGATATCAAGACTTGGTTGAGCGCACCCAGTATTGGGGTCGCCAGATGCTCCTTTACGGGGTGCACGTGCACGTCGGGGTGGAAGACAGGGACAAGGTTCTGCCCATCGTGAATGCGATCGTCACCCGTGCGGGACAGTTGCAGTCCCTCGCAGCCTCTTCCCCTTTTTGGGCCGGCCAAAACACGCATTACGCATCGAACCGAGCAATGATCTTCAAGCAGCTCCCCACCGCCGGGATGCCCCCTCAATTCCATTCTTGGGAAGAGCTAGAAAATTATCACGACGGGATGCTCAAGACCGGCGTGATTACCTCTTTTGATGAGCTTCGCTGGGACGTGCGCCCCTCTATCAATCTGGGGACAGTCGAAATCCGCATCTTCGACGCCTGCACGAATATCTTGGAAGTGGAAGCCCTCAGTACCCTCGCGCACTGCATGGTGGAGTACTACTCCGAGATGATCGACGGTGGGGAAAAGACCCCGGAGCTCCCACCCTGGTTCGCTGACGAAAACAAGTGGCGCTCAGCCCGCTACGGAATGGATGCGATCCTGATTTTGGATGAGGACGGACGCGAAGAGCACGTGCGGGACACGGTTGAACAGATGCTTGTTGACCTAGCCCCCACGGCTGAGCGCTTGGGCTGCAGCGATGGGCTGGCTAAAGTGCGGCAGATCCTCACATTCGGGGCGTCTTACCAGCGGCAGCGGGCCGTCGCTGAGGCTAACCCACAGCACGGCTTAGACGATGTTGTGGAACTAATGCGCGCTGAGATGGGCTCAGACTCGCCTCTGTCCCCCCAAGCATTTGCCGAGATTCGCCAGGCCAATAAGAAACACTCGGGAGCGGGCCGCCGGATCTAACTGCGAGCGAACCGGGGCGGTCAACGCTCGGTTTCAGCGCAGGTAGATCTCTTCCAAACTCATTCCTGAATCGGGGCCGAAATCGGGTGGAGACGGTGGTAGCCCGGCAGCAGCCACCAGGTATCCGAGGGCGCCAATTTGGGCTCCATTGTCAGTGCAGAGGCGAATTGGAGGGATCCGCACCTGCAGCCCCGCGGCGTCAGCGCGCTCACCCAGCAGTGATCGCAACCGTGAGTTGGCGGCGAAACCTCCGCCAACCAGAATCGTGTCGCAGCCGAAATCTTGAGCGGCGCGAACCGCTTTTGCGGTGAGCGAATCGTTGACTGATTCTGAAAACGCTTGCGCGACCTGGCCCGGATCCGCCTCCGGGTTATCCGCCAAGTGTCTACTCACGGCGGTCTTTAAGCCCGAAAATGAGAAGTCGTACTTGTATCTCTCTTTATCTTTACCAGCCGCTAGCCCGCGAGGAAACACCAGACGATCCTGCTCTTCGGTAGCAGCGGCGAGCCGATCCACGTGAGGACCGCCTGGGTAGGGTAATCCCAAGAGACGTCCCACCTTGTCAAATGCCTCGCCTGCCGCATCGTCTAGAGTTCCGCCTAACTCGGTCACCGAATGCGCGATGTCCTCAATGAGGAGCAGATTGGAATGGCCCCCGGATGCAACTAGCCCAATAAATCGCTTGGGCAGGGGACCGTGCGCGAACATATCGACGGCGAGGTGACCGATGACGTGGTTCACGCCGTAAACAGGAATATCGAGGCCAGCAGCCAAACCTTTTGCGGCAGAGATACCCACCGTGAGGGAACCAACCAGTCCTGGGCCAGCCGCGCAGGCAATCGCATCCACGTCACTTAGTCCTAGATCTGCTTCGTCGAGGGCGGCCTCAAGAGTTGGAAGGAAGCTCTCGAGGTGAGCCCGCGAAGCGATCTCAGGGATCACCCCACCAAAGCGTGCGTGCTCATCCATCGACGTGGCTGTGACGTCTCCAAGTAACTTTCCGTCTTGGACCAGCGCAATCCCTGTCTCATCGCACGTTGATTCGATCCCCAAGACCACCAAGTCACCGCTCATCTGTCCTCCACCCCGCTTTCTGACAACTAGTTCGCAGTCTAGTAGGCACAGCTAAGGCGGTGGAACCAGCGCTCCACCGCCTCAACTTTTGACGACTTACTGTTGGCTGCCCATCTGGCTGTGGGTCTAGCTAACGCCCTTGAACGCTGCCTTGCTGAGCTGACGGTTCAAGGTGGCGATGACATCCAAGGGGATCTCTTTCGGGCACACAGCGGAACATTCACCGATGTTGGTGCATCCTCCGAAGCCTTCTTCGTCCATCTGGTTCAGCATGTTCACGACGCGCCGCAGATTCTCCGGCTCACCCTGAGGCAGGAGCCCCAGGTGGGTCACTTTCGCAGCGGTGAATAGCATGGCTGAAGCATTGGGACATGCCGCCACACAAGATCCACAACCGATACAGGCGGCCGCTTCGAAAGCCAAGTCAGCCTTCGGCTTGGGAACCAAAGTCACGTTCGCATCTGGGGCGGCTCCCGTGTTGACGGAAATGTATCCGCCGGCTTGGATGATCCGGTCAAAGGCGGAACGGTTCACAACCAAGTCTTGGATAACCGGGAACGCCGTGGCACGCCACGGTTCGATCGTGATCGTGTCCCCATCATTGAACGACCGCATATGTAACTGGCACGTAGTGGTCTGTTCAGGACCGTTGGCGATACCGTCGATGACGATACCGCACTGGCCACAAATGCCTTCACGGCAGTCAGAGTCGAATGCCACTGGCTCTTCGCCGCGGGCAAATAGCTCTTCGTTCAAGATGTCCAGCATCTCTAGGAAGGACGAGTCCTCGGAAACTCCGCGAACCTCGTACTCATGGATTGCGCCCTCAACGTCTGGGTTATCTTGGCGCCAGATTCGTAGTTTCAGGTTCACTTGTAGCTCCGCTGTTTCAGTTCGATGTTCTCAAAGACAAGGGGTTCCTTATGAAGGATCGGTGGCTGATCGTCACCGGTGAACTCCCACGCGGACACGAAAAGGAAGTTTTCGTCATCACGCAGCGCTTCGCCCTCTTCGGTTTGTGACTCTTCACGGAAGTGGCCACCTGCCGACTCTTCACGGTTGAGCGCATCAATGCACATGAGTTCGCCTAGGCCCAGGAAGTCGGCGACACGACCAGCCTTTTCCAACGACTGGTTCATTTGGCCGATTGACTTACCGGGAACCCGAAGGTTTGTCCAAAATTCCTTGCGTAGGGACCGGATCATGCCGATCGCCTTCTCTAGCCCCTCTTGGGTACGTGACATGCCACAGTATTCCCACATGATGTTCCCGAGTTCCTTGTGGAAGGAATCGGCGGACCGGTTGCCCTGAATACTCATGAGCTTGTCGATTTGTGCCTGGGCAGCGTTCTTCGCTTCGACCACCGAAGGTGAGTTCTCATCCAGTTTGTCGAACGCAAAGGCTCCAGAAAGGTAGTCGCACATGACTGCTGGCAAAGTGAAATAACCGTCGACCAGACCTTGAAGGAGGGCCGATGCACCCAGGCGGTTTGCTCCATGGTCGGAGAAGTTCGCTTCCCCAGCCACGTACAAGCCCGGCACATTGGACTGAAGGTCGTAGTCAACCCACAGGCCGCCCATCGTGAAGTGAACCGCTGGATAAATGCGCATGGGCACTTCGTACGGATTCTCGTCAGTGATGCGCTCATACATGTCGAAGAGGTTGCCGTACTTGGCGGCCACCGCATCTTTGCCGAGGCGGTCAATCGCGTCTTGGAAGTCTAGGTAAACACCTCGACGCTCACCCCCGACCTTCGGGCCGACACCATGACCGGTATCGCACATGTTCTTTGCTTGACGCGACGCGATGTCACGGGGCACCAAGTTGCCGAAGGCTGGGTAGATGCGTTCCAGATAGTAATCGCGATCTTCTTCCGGAATGTCGCGTGGGTCCTTCCCGGCATCCGCTGGATTCTTAGGCACCCAGATGCGTCCATCGTTACGTAGGGATTCCGACATCAAGGTGAGCTTCGACTGCTGGTCACCTTGCTGCGGGATGCAGGTTGGGTGGATCTGTGTGAAGGCCGGGTTCGCAAAGTAAGCGCCCTTGCGGTATGCCCGCCAAATCGCGGTGGCGTTGCAACCCATGGCGTTAGTGGATAGGAAGAAAATGTTCCCGTATCCCCCGGTAGCGAGTACTACCGCATCCGCCGTATAGGTTTCGAGTTCACCGTTGGCCATGTTTCGGCACACGATCCCACGCGCACGGCCTTGGTCGACGATTAATTCGATCATTTCGTGGCGTGAGTGCTCGCGCACTGTTCCGGCCGCTACCTGTCGCTCGAGAGCTTGGTAGGCACCAATAAGTAGCTGTTGACCCGTCTGGCCCCGCGCATAGAAGGTACGTGAAACCTGAACACCCCCGAAAGAGCGGGTGTCGAGGTATCCGCCGTATTCACGAGCGAATGGAACCCCCTGGGCGACGCATTGATCGATAACGTTCACCGAGCATTCGGCTAGACGGTAGACGTTGGACTCTCGCGAGCGGTAGTCGCCACCCTTGATGGTGTCCGCGAACAGGCGGTAGACGCTGTCGTCGTCGTTACGGTAATCCTTGGCGGCGTTGATTCCGCCCTGCGCGGCAATCGAGTGTGCGCGGCGGGCAGAGTCTTGGTAGAAAAACACGTCAACGTTGTAGCCCTGTTCACCCAAGGACGCAGCGGCCGATGCTCCCGCCAAGCCGGTGCCGACCACGATGATCGACAGTTTCCGGCGGTTTGCTGGGTTGACCAGCTTTACTTCGTTCTTCCGGGTTTGCCAGACTTTTGATAGTGGCACATTACGTGGTGCCTTCGTGTCCTCAATATCGTCGCCAAGGCGGTAGAGGCCATCGATGAGTTTGTCAGTCATTTCCTATATCCTCTTGTGCGCCCTAGTGAAGTACACCGGTAACGATGAACAGTGGGGGCAGCATGAACATCACGAAGATCGCGGCGGCCACCAGCCCTGAAAGCCAAAGCATGAAGGTGCGTGTGTTCTTGCGAACCCACCCCATGGTCTGGAAAGCCGACCAGAATCCGTGACCAACGTGAGCGGTCACGAGTGCCACGAACACCAGGTAAACCACGAAGACCCATGGTTGCTGGAACGAGTTGATCACCATTTCATACGGGGTTGCCTGCGCCGTGAACCCAGTGCGAATTGTCAAAGTGGTGAACTGGAGCAAGTGTAAGATGAGCAGGAAGATCACGAGCACGCCGGTGATTCGCATGGTGCGCGCCGCATAGGCGTCGACCGCGCTCTTTTTCACGGCGTACTGGTGCTTGCGGGCCTTCTTGGATTTAACCCATACGTCGAAGGCACTGAAAATGTGGATGAGGATGGCTGCGAGCATCAGGGCACGGAAGACCCAGATGAAGCCGCCCTTGGGGAATATTGGGTAGAACGCATCGGTCTTCAGCCAGTGCGCGTAATGATCGTACGCTTCCGGCCCTATGAAGAGCTTGAGGTTCCCATAAGAGTGAAAGAGAAGGAATAGCACGAGGAAGAGACCGCTGATGGCCATCAACTGCTTTACGAAAACAGTCGTGGTCCACGCGCGCCGCCTCTTCACCTTAAGTGGTGCGACAGTGTTTGTAGCCATGAACCATACACTAACTAGAGCTTCTGCTCACAGCTTGGGACCTGTGGCAGCGAACTGGTTTTCCCGGACGTGTGAGGTTGACAAAACCGCGTGATTGCAACGAATAGTCGGCTTGAAACTTCTTTCAAATCCAGTGGGTGCGCTCGTGAATGACCCAGCCGAAGAGCGCCGGACTGCCGACATTACGCAACGGTGGTTTTTGGAAATACCTTCCCTACTGTTAAAGTGCTGCGCGCATCACGACAGCATCTTCGGTGGGATCGCGGTAATAGTCTCTGATCGAAGTGAGTTCTCGGAATCCAAACGTTTCATATAACCGTTGCGCGACATGGTTAGATTTACGCACTTCCAAGAAGACGGTCTTCATTCCAGCATTCTGGGCCGCTGCCAGCAGATGGGTCAGAACCTCTTTCCCGATCCCACGGCCCCGGTAGTTTGGCAGGACCGCGAGCGTCATCAGGTCGCCCTCAACATCTCCTTTTACTCCTCCGTAGCCGACGAGTTCTCCCCCGTCAAAAGCGCCCCAGTACGTGCTCCACTCGCTCGTAAATTCGCCTTCAAGGATCGCTTTAGACCACGCCTCTCGCGGGAAGACGGTGCGCTCAATCGCAGATGCGCCCTCCACATCATCGATACCTAAGGGACGATATTCGTAGGTCCTCTCCACACTCATGCCGGTTGGCCGTGGATATCTGGTCGGCGCAGGTAGAGCGGCTCTAAACCGAAGTCGTTGGCTGAACCCACTACCTTTGTGTCTACCGCTCGTTCGAGTTTGGCGGGGTCGAGAGACAAGACAGTCGCATCCGTGTGTTCGAGGGCGTCCTGAACGTGCGGGGGGATCGACCCGAAGAAAAAGACATTTAGCTCCCCACCGTCGCCCTCTTCTTGGCAGCTGCAAGTGGCGCTACGCAAGGCTTGCTCGGGTCCTTCCACCCAAGCACCCCTGATCTGCCGCAACCCGCCGTCTTCACCGCGAGCATAGAGCGCCGCATACACTTCTTTCCGCCGAGCATCACTAAGAACTAGGAAGCACCCGGTTTCGCCGACGCCAATGTGTTCGAGGGCTTCCCAACCCATACCCTCCACACTGGGCACTCCGTAAACAGGGACGCTCAAGCTGCGTGCCAGGGTCGCAGCAAACGCGATTCCAGCGCGAAGCGCGGTATAGGGCCCCGGACCAACACCCACAACGACTCGATCAATGTGGGCGGCCGGCGCTGAACGAGACAAACCGGCATCTTCCAAGCAGTCCCCCAGAAGTATCCCGAGCCCTTCAGCCTGGCGCCGCGCATTGGGGTCTTCTACCTTGCCGAGCGTCACCCCGTTCTCAACTAGCGCCATCGTTGCCAAAGTGGAGGTATCAATGCACAAGGTTTTCACGGTTACCAGTCCTTCGTGAGGCGGTCTCGCGCTGCCGGCCCGCTCGCTGTGATCGTGATGACGCGCGCCTGGGGGTCATCTTCTTTAAAAGCCAAGTCCACCTCGAAGTGTTCTTCGGCGAGTGATTCCACTTTTCCTTTGCCCCATTCGACCATCGTGATGGAATCTTCCAACGACGATTCGAGGTCGATCGTTTCCAAGTCAAGAAAGTCACCGAGGCGGTAAGCGTCAACATGGATGAGGTCGGGCCCGCCCTCCATAGACGGATGGAGTCGGGAAACAATGTACGTTGGTGACGTCACTCGTCCTCGAACGTTGAGTTCCTCCCCCAAGCCTTGGACCAGCGTGGTTTTGCCTGCCCCTAGATCTCCGGTGAGAATGACCAGGTCCCCAGCACGAAGAAATCGCGCTAGTTTCCGCCCGATCTCACGGGTCTGATCGATATTGGCGCTCTCTTCCCGCACCGTCACTTCGCTCACGCCCCTACCCCATCGTTAACGGCCTGAAAATCAAAATCGAGTTCAGTCGGTGCTTCGGTATAGACGCGCACGATGTGTTCCGGCAATCTGGATAACACCTCATAGTTGATGGAGTCGCTTACTTCCGCCCACCGGTCTACGGATGGCTCTCCCGCTGCGGGATCGCCAAAGAGAACGACAGTGTCGCCAACTTCCACGGGGGTCGTGGGTGCAGTGCCCAAATCGATCATGGTCTGGTCCATACAGACTCGGCCAATGATTGGGGCGTCAACGATTTGATCGGCTGCCTCGACTCGAACTGACGCCCGGTTAGAGATGCTCCGAGGAATCCCATCGGCGTAACCCACCGGGAGCAGTCCAACCCAAGTGGGTTCTTCTGCCTGCCAAGTTCCTCCATAGGAAACCCGGGTACCCGGCTCAACAAGTTTGATTTGAGTGACCGTTGTAGTGAAGCGAGCGGCGGCCCGCAAACCTACATCTTCAGCAGTTTCGGTCTTCGCATTGGGTGAATAGCCATACAAACCAATACCGGGGCGCACCATGTCGAAGCGGGCATCTGGATGCCATAGTGTTGCTGCGGTCGCCCCCAGATGACACACCTGCGGATTAAGACCGGAAGCTAGAACCGACTCCCGATAGTCAGCAAATCTTTGAATCTGGCCGCCGGTGATTGCCAAGCCCTCTTCAGTCAGATCATCGGCTTGGGGAAGGTGGGCAAGCAGGCCTACGACCTCGACCTCCCCGTTATCCTCGGCTTGCTTGGCTAATGCAGCGAGTTCCGGAATCTCAACTTCGGTTGCCCCTCCGCGCGACATGCCGACGTCGGCGTTGATGTGGATGCGAGCGGGCCGCAGTGCTTCACCATCTTCTTCAGCCACCACATGGGCTGCATTCACTGCCTGCTGCAGCTGTCCGACCGTAGAGACCGCTAAATCCAAATGCGCTCTATGCGCGTCGACCCAATCCTTATCGGGAGCGCCAATCCAAGTCAAGATGTGCGCGTCCGAAGGGTCGATGTTGGTTTCACTGAAATCACGGCGCAAAGCCATCGCCTCTGGAATTCGACTAACCGCGAACCAGCGGACCCCCTCTTCCCATGCGGCCAACGCAACTTCTGTGCGCCCTAACCCATAGCCATTCGACTTTACGACCGCCAACAGCTCCGCCCCGTCCGCGCGCTGACGTAAGGATCGAACATTGTCCCGAATGGCGCCCAGGTTCACGGTCACACAGGCTGGATAGTGGTCTGGTTGAAGTGTTTGCACAGGGCTATTATCCCACTGCCTCCAACAACGCCCGTGCTAGCTAGCCCACGTCCAGTGTCTTCGCCCAACCGAGCATCAGGGCGCCCGCAACCAAAACAAGCACCCCGATGGCGATGGTGACCATTTCTTTATGCGTGCGCTTTTCACCCAAAACCCAAATTCCGCCGAAGGTGGAAATGATGACGCTTAGCTGTGAAAGGGAGAAACCCACCGCGACACCCACGGTGATTTGTGAAAATTGCATGATCACCACGCCCACGCCCCACATGGCGCCCGGAAGCATGGCGCGCAAGGTGTACTTGCTCCACCGGTTGTCTTTAAGTCCCAGAGCCGGCGTAAAGACGGGGAAAGTCAAAATAACCGAGACGATGGCGATTCCGAGGGCTTGGAAAATGAAGGAACGCAAAGGGTCGATTTCCCAGTAGCGGATTATGATCGGGAAAGCGATGAAAAACGCGGTGGACACGATCGTGTCGAACACGCCGGATGCCCACTGTTCAGGGCGGGTGCTGATCTTGGCGGGCGCGACTGTTGAGCCCGAGTTGTCCTCCTGGTCGACGATGGGTACAGGATCATAGGGGGCAGCGAATACATCTTGAGCGCCCTCGTCCTCATCTTTTTCTTCCCAGGTAGTGAGAACCACTCCCACGACGACAAGGAGTAGCCCGAATAGCCCTACCGGCAGGGCTATAGAGCCGCGCCACTCCCCAAAAACGAAGACGCCAATCAGGGAAATACCAATTAACTGTCCACCGGTCGTCAGGGGCATCACGCGGGATACGCCTATCTTGTGGAATCCACGCAATTGGAAGTAGATGGCGAGCCCGACAACTATCCCAGCCGCAAGCGCAATCAGCATGGACCGAGGGGAGCTATCAACGCCTAGGGCCAACGCCAGGATTCCCGCAACGGTCACGGAGCCCGCAGCTAGTCCAACAGTTTGTTGGCGGCTGTCACCGCCGAGCTTCATGAGGATAACGCCCATGGACCCATAGAGGAGGGCGGGTAGCAACGCGATTAGGAAGTACACGGGCGCTATTCTTCCACTAGAACCGCGCCAATGGCGCTCGGTAGTGCCTTGGCAATGTCAGAGGCGATGATCGGGTGCCCCCACGTTCCCGAAGGTTCTAATTTCGAGTCCAACACGCCGCTGGCCATCGCACAGGCGAAGCCGTGCACCCCAACTGCTGCCGCTGCCGCCCGCGTTAGTTCGAGGACGGAACTTCCCTTCGCGGAGCGATCGCGCGCAACTTTGGCCCCTACGAACGCAGCGATCACTCCCCCCAGAACGTCGCCGGCCCCAGCGGTTGCTCCCCAAGCGGTTGGGGCGGTGAAAGCAAACGTCGGACAGTCGGGGGCAGCCACCGCAGTTTGAGCCGCCTTGACGACGATGACCGCGCCACTCAGGTCTGCAAGTTTTCGGGCGGCGGCAGGAACGTCCTCTTCAATCTCAGCTCGAGAACGCGTGATTCCAAACTGAGAAAACATGGATGCCGCTTCGCCAGCGTGGGGGGTTGCGATAATCCGCGGGTTGTCGCGAGCCCATTCTTTGACCCCGCGCACCGCACCCGCATCCACAACTACCGGCAGGTCTTTGTCCGCGCAGTCCCGCACGAGAGCCTCTACGAACGAGGCCATCGACGAATCCCAACCGCTCCCAACCGCGGCCGCGTCAAATCGTCCTCCACCAATTACCGCTTCGGGTAGGGAAGAAAGTACCAGATTTTCACACCGCTCCGGGCCCACATAACGAACGAAACCTGCCCCTGCCAGTGCAGCGCCGGTAACGGAAAGTACCGCGGCCCCAGGGTAAGTCGGGGAGCCAGTCGCAGCTAAAATAACCCCACGACTGTATTTGTCGTCGCCGCTCCCCGGCAGATATAACTCGCTTGAGAGAAAAGAACGATCGATAACACCCATTTGTCGGTCCATCACCCTAGCGTACGCATTTGAGCGATAATCGGGCAGTGATCAACGTAGATGTAGCAAACCTTGGTTCTTCTATTTCTCCTTTCGAGAGGTTCAGCCGAGATCAATGGTCGGCGCTAGCGTCACAAAGCCCGCTGCCATTAACGGAGGCGGACGTGGCCGCGATTGCATCTCTGGGCGACCCTATCGACTTGGAAGAGATTGACGCCATTTACCGTCCTCTGTCGGCACTTCTGCAGCTTTACGTGGATGGGACGTGGCGAACCAGGGCAGCGCGACGCTCATTCCTACATGAGGGATGGCAGAACCCGACCCCGTTTGTAATCGGAATCGCCGGGTCGGTGGCGGTCGGTAAGTCGACTGTGTCGCGTCTGCTGCGCCTTCTACTCTCCCGCTGGTCACGCACTCCGCGCGTTGATCTGGTAACCACAGACGGATTCTTATTCCCAAATGAAGAGCTGCAACGGCGCGGCTTGATGGACCGGAAAGGTTTCCCGGAATCCTACGACCGAATGGCACTGTTGGACTTCGTCGCCAGCATCAAAGCGGGGCAGAGAAAAGTAACTGCACCGGTGTACTCTCACGTGACCTACGACATCATCAAAGGGGAGCGGATCACAATCAATCGTCCCGACATCTTGATTGTCGAGGGTCTAAACGTGTTACAGCCAGCGCGCACCGGGCCGGATGTACCCGGTGTAGCACTATCTGACTATTTCGATTTCCGCCTTTATGTTGATGCTGACCCGGCGGATATTGAGCGGTGGTATATCGAGCGTTTCTTACAGCTGCGGACCACCGCTTTCGCTAATCCACGTTCATACTTCCGCAACTATTCCACCCTGTCCGATGAAGACGCGCGTCGCACCGCCGAAAATCTGTGGAACAACATCAATCTGCCGAATTTGCGCGACAATATCGAGCCGACTAGAGCGCGTGCGGGCCTCGTCCTGCGTAAAGCAGCTGACCACAGCATTCATGACATCTACTTGCGGAAGATGTGAGAGTCTTCCGCATCAGCCCAAGGATAGATGTCGCTTGACGGTGTCGCCCAACAGCTCAGCCAGTCCATCCGCTTGAAGTTGAGTGGGGGCCTCGACCATCACTCGGACCAGAGGTTCTGTGCCCGATGGGCGCAACAGGACGCGTCCAGAGTCACCCAGTAGTCGCTCTACATAGTCGACCGCCTCCAGAACATCAGGGTGGTCTAGCCCGTCGCGATCCACTCCAGAGACGTTAACCAACGTTTGTGGCAGTCGCGGGATGTCAGCTACCAGTTCTGCAAGAGATTTGCCGGAGCGCTTCACCGCCCGCGCGATCATCATCGACGTCAAAATGCCGTCACCGGTGGTGGCGTGCTCTGCTTCTATGACGTGACCAGACTGCTCCCCACCCAGGGAGTAGCCGCCCGCCCTCATCTCTTCGAGGACGTAGCGGTCCCCCACCGCAGACTGGACGATATTTATTCCCTCTGCCTTCATGGCTTTCACCAAGCCCAAGTTTGACATTACGGTAACCACGAGCGTGTCTTGGGCGAGCTTCCCTTCGTCACGCATCTGGCGCGCTAAGAGACCCATGATCTTGTCACCGTCAACCAGGTTGCCCGCCCCATCAACAGCCAGGCAGCGATCGGCGTCGCCGTCGTATGCGACCCCGAAATCTGCGTGGGATGCCACCGTAGCTGCTTGCAGCTGTTCGGGGTGGGTGGACCCGCAGTTATCGTTGATATTGCGACCATCGGGGGATGCGTTGATCACTACCACGTCCGCACCACTGCGGCGCAATGCTTCGGGACCGAAAACTGAGGCCGCCCCGTTAGCGCAATCTACCGCTATGCGCAGACCGCTTAGATCCGTGGCACACGCGTCAACCAGGTGGTCAACATAGCTCTTTTCAGCCAAGTCATCGTCGTACCAGACTTCCCCTACGTCGGCACCAACTGGTCGTTCCCATGGCTGATCCAGCAGGGCTTCCATCTCATCTTCGATGTCGTCGTCGAGCTTGTAACCGCCGCGGGCAAAGAACTTGATCCCGTTGTCTGGCATGGGGTTGTGCGATGCAGAGATCATCACGCCCAGGTCGATTCCTTCGTCACAGGCACACACATGCGCCACTGCCGGCGTGGGCACAACCCCAACGCGGACAACGTCCATGCCGGCCGCGGCTAGGCCGGCGGCCAATGCGTGATCCAAGAACTCCCCAGAAATCCGGGTGTCACGTCCGATGAGTGCTCGGGGCTTTCGCGGACCACCATTCGTTTTCTCGGTTCCACCAATGCGGCGAGCCGCCGCCTCCCCTAGAGCGAGAGCGAGTTCGGCCGTAATGTCTTGATTGGCCTTGCCCCGCACGCCGTCGGTCCCGAACAGTCTTCCCATTTCAGGTTCTCCCTATATTTCACTGCGCGGAGGATCGCCAGCGCACCAGGCACCAGTATAGGAAGGTGAGGTGCCTTCTACACGAATAAACGACGGCCCCCGTGGTCGTTATATAGGCCATGGTTGCCTTTGTGTGCCACAAAACATGGGAAAACACGTCCATCACAGCGTTGACACACACACTAGGGCAACGTTGCTTAAGTGCGCTTGAAGCCAAGACGGCACGCCGGACACGAAAAAGGCCCCACCACTGTGGTGGGGCCTCCTTCTTGCAGTCCGCGTGTGCGTTCTGCGAATACGCTTAGCGCTTGGAGTACTGCGGTGCCTTACGAGCCTTCTTCAGGCCGGCCTTCTTACGCTCAACAGCGCGGGCATCGCGAGTTAGGAATCCAGCCTTCTTCAAAGCTGGACGGTTCGCTTCCCGATCGATTTCGTTGAGGGCGCGGGCAACACCCAGTCGAACTGCACCCGCTTGGCCGGATGCGCCACCGCCGTGCACGCGGATGATGACGTCAAAACGACCGTCAAGATCCAACAGGACGAAAGGCGACTTAACCAGCTGCTGGTGAAGTTTGTTTGGGAAGTACTCTTCGAGCGTACGTCCGTTGACGCGCCACTGGCCGGTGCCGGGAACTAGGCGAACCCGTGCAACGGCTTCTTTGCGTCGACCCAGGCCAACGCCCGGAGCAATGATGGACGTGCCAGCCCCAGGGGCGGCACTTTCGGTTTCAGATGTGTATGAGCTAGGAACGACTTCCTCTTCCAGCTCTAGTACTTCGGTGGTCTCAGCCACGGTTCTCCTAAAAGTGTATGCCGTAGACGCCCGACTACTGGGCGATCTTCTTCAGCTCGTACGGAATGGGCTTCTGGGCTGCGTGAGGGTGCTCAGCACCGGCAAATACCCGCAGCCTCTTCATCTGTTGGCGACCCAGGGAGTTGTGAGGGAGCATGCCCCACACTGCCTTTTCGATGACGCGCTCTGGGTTCTTTTCCATCAGAGTGCGGTAGGGAACCGTCTTGAGCCCACCTGGGAAACCGGAGTGGCTGTAAGCCATCTTCTTGTCCAGCTTGTCGCGGGTAAGCACGACTTTGTCCGCGTTGATAACGATGACGTGGTCACCCATATCGGCGTGCGGAGCGAAGGTCGGCTTGTGCTTGCCGCGCAGCAGAGCGGCGACTTGGGCTGAGAGGCGACCAAGGACGAGGTCGTTGGCGTCAATTATGTACCACTTCGCGTCCGCGTCGCCAGGTTTCGGTGAGTATGTGCGCACCTGTCTAGCCTTCAATTCTTCTCTTTGGTTTGAACCGGGACTTACAACCAGCGGGCGGACGGAGTCACAGTTCACTTCAAAAGTCACTGCCGTGTGGAACAGACATAAGGCCGCGTCCGCGGCGTATCAGGCATGCCAAGCGAGTGGGAGGTGCTCGACGTGCAAACCACACAACGTTGCTCAGTCTATAGAGCCGGATTTAGGCAGGTCAAAGGTCAACGCTAATTGTGCCTGACTCCTCAGTCGAGGATCCGAAATTCTCGGCTGTCCCCGAGGGCTCACGGCGTTGCCGTGCAGTCCTAGCCCGCTCAGCCCACCGGTCAGGCTCTGGGTACTGAACTCTGATCAGTGTCAGTCCTTTCGCAGGCGCCACCGGAACGCCATGCGACCGGCTTGGATGGTCGATCAAGCTTTGGAACCAAGTGAGCGGCTTCGCTCCGCGGCCGACCTCTACCATCGCTCCAACAAGAGAGCGGACCATCGAGTGACAGAATGCGTCCGCCGACACGTCAATAGCTATCGTTTCGTCCTCGTCCCGACAGGCTCGCAGTGACTTCAGACTTCGGATCGTCGTAGCGCCTTCCCGAGGGCGGCACAGTGAGAGGAAGTCATGCTCCCCCTGAGCCAGCACAGCGCAGTCTTGCATGCGGCCCACATCCAAGCTCGCAAAATTAGGCCACCACTGCTGGTTGGCGAAGAGTGGATTGCGCGTTTGAGGTCGATCGTTAATCAGATACCTGTATGAACGCTCAGTTGCGCTGAATCGCGCGTCAAAGTCGGTGGATACAGGGGTGACACTGTTCACGATAATGTCGCAGTCGCCTTTGTTGATTGTGGAGCGCGGCAAGAAACCCTTCTCTACTAGCGGCCGCCAGCGAGCAGCGTAGCGGGCGGAGAGTAGTGAATTTATTCGGCGCTGCAGCTTCTCCATATCTGGGGCGGTCGTTCTGGGGGGCGCTGGTGAAGCGGGTAAGTCGAAGTGAGCCACTTGACCAACTGCGTGTACCCCGGCGTCTGTTCGTCCGGCAACCGTCAAAGTCACGGGTGAGCGGAATATGGTGGCGAGGGCGGTTTCTATCTCGCCCTGTACGGTGCGCAAGCCCTCTTGTTTTGCCCAGCCGTGCAGGTCTGTCCCGTCATAACTAAGGTCAAGCCGTAGCCTGGTCGTTACGTTAGGCGCGGTCATTGGTGACCCTGTCGTACTAGGTCCCAAGCCCGCACGCCCCCGAAGATGCCGGCTTCATTGGGGATCAGGGAGATTTCTGGGCTCAACTGGTGACGCGGCGTAAAGACGATCCGATGTGCATTTCCGCCCCCGATGTACAGGCGATCCCACAAATAGACAGGCCTGAACCCTTCGATAATTCGGCGAACCCGCCTAGACCAATGAGAATCACCGAGCCGAAGCCGCTCGTGTTCGCCAATATAGTCATCGTAGGTCAAACCCCACCTGACCAGTCCTTGGGACAGCTCCGCGTGCGGGGCGAGTATGCCCGAATCGAATATTGCGTTCCCTAGCCCTGTCCCTAGGGTGATCACCATTTCCAAGCCGATACCCGTGATTACTCCCGCTCCAGCCACCTGAGCATCGTTTAGGACGAGGGCGGGCAACTGGAATCTGTCTTCAACCGCACCCCGCATATCGAAGTTGGCCCACAGCTCTACTAGGTCGGGGTCGACACGCGAGCGAGGTCCCTCTTTCGTGATGTAATGCGGGGTCGCGATTACGCGACCGTGGCGGATCATGCCAGGCATGCCCACTGTGACGCGGTCGGCATGCGGGAGCCGGTCGGACAGGTCCCCAATGGTTGCAACCAGGAGTTCTGGTGTCAGCGGATAGTGAACTCTTTGCCGAAGTGGATCGGCAACGAGTCGACCAGATTCGTCAACTACCGATATTTTGATTCCGCCGCCACCGCAATCAACGCACAGTGTCAAAGAGCGTGGGTAAGACATGGTCCAAACATACCGGTTTGGACAAGCAAGAGCGCCGCCTGTCACTAGTGGACGGACGGCGCCCTTGCGAAGCTGCGAACTCGAGTTGTTCCTACTGGTTACTCGGCTTCGTCGGCCTCGACGGCTTCAGCTAGGTCTTCAACGACCTCTTCTACAACCTCTTCGGCAGCGGCCGCGGCGGCAGCCACGTTCTCTGCTGTCTTGACCGTCGCCTTCTTCATCACGGGTTCGAGGACGATCTCGATCACGCACATCGGTGCATTGTCGCCCTTGCGGTTCCCAATGCGAGTGATGCGTGTGTAGCCACCGTTGCGTTCGGGGTCGAGCTCGGGCACGATCACATCGAACAGTTCGTAAACTGCGTCGCGATCGCTGATCTTCCGCGATACGAGCCGACGGTCGTGGATGGTCCCTTTCTTCGCCTTGGTGACCAGCTTCTCGAAGTACGGCTGCAGGGTCTTAGCCTTTGCTTCCGTCGTCTTCAATGAGCGGTGGTAGATGAGTTCTGTTGATAGGTTGGCAAGAATCTTGCGCTGGTGTGACGGGCTGGATCCGAGTCGGGGGCCCTTTTTCGGAGTGGGCATGAGTGCTCCTGGTTAAACTCTATGGGTCGAAACTGGTGTTGAGGCTACAGGCCTAGATCGTCGCTGAAGATCGACTCGCCGCCTTCAGCTTCGCCGGGAAGCGCGGAGTCTTTGAGAGACATCCCCAGTCCAGCGAGGGCTTCTTTGATCTCTTCGATCGACTTCGTACCAAAGTTACGAATGTCGAGAAGGTCGGCCTCACTGTGAGCAACGAGTTCCCCAACAGTAAGGATGCCGCGGCGACGAAGCGCGTTGTATGAGCGTGACTGAAGATTCAGGCTTTCAATCGGCAAAGCGAGATCGGCCGCTAGCGTTTCATCCGTTGCGGCGACGCCGATTTCAATGCCTTCGGCTTCCACGTTCAAGTCCCGAGCCAAGCCGAAGAGTTCGACCAGGGTCTTTCCTGCCGAAGCAACCGCATCGCGCGGGGCGATCGACGGTTTTGTTTCAACATCGAGCACTAGCCGGTCAAAGTCAGTCCGCTGTTCCACACGGGTTGCTTCAACGCGATAAGTCACCTTGAGTACCGGCGAGTAGATCGAGTCCACGGGGATCTCATCGTATGCCGCGTCAAAGCGCTTGTTTTGGGCAGCCGAAACATATCCTCGACCACGCTCTACGGTTAGCTCTGCTTCCAGCTTCCCGTGTTCGTTCAAGGTGGCGATCAACAGGTCGGGGTTGTGAATTTCGACCCCGGCCGGCGGCGTGATATCAGAAGCCAGAACTACGCCTGGGCCCGACTTGCGCACGTACATCGCAACCGGCTCGTCATTGTCTGAAGACAAGACGAGCTGCTTGATGTTGAGGATTATTTCAGCAACGTCCTCTTTCACTCCTTCGACAGTTTCGAATTCGTGTGGTACTCCTTCGATCCTTATCGAGGTAACCGCTGCACCCGGAATGGAAGAGAGCAGCGTACGACGCAATGAGTTGCCAAGGGTGTACCCGAAGCCCGGCTCCAGGGGCTCCAGAGTAAAGCGAGAACGGTTGTCGGTAATGACTTCTTCAGTCAGGACTGGTCGCTGTGCAATAAGCACGTTGATTCCTTTCTTCTCGACGCCCGCTATATGACGTCGAGGGCGGTCCGCTACTACGAGCGGAAAATAACCTGCAAGATAGTCGCATTGGTGGGCAAAGCCCACCTCAGCGGAAGTCGATTAGCCGCGGCGGCGCTTTGGCGGGCGGCAGCCGTTGAATGCTTGGGGCGTGACGTCTTGAATAGTCCCAACCTCTAGTCCAGCAGCCTGGAGAGAGCGGATCGCGGTCTCGCGTCCAGAACCTGGACCCTTGACGAAGACATCGACCTTCTTCATTCCCTGTTCCTGGGCACGACGAGCGGCCGCCTCGGCAGCTAGCTGAGCGGCGAACGGAGTCGACTTACGCGAACCCTTGAACCCCACTTGACCCGAGGATGACTGGGCGATGACCGCACCCGAGGGGTCGGTGATCGAAATGATCGTGTTGTTGAACGTTGAACGAATGTGAGCCTGTCCGTTAGTTACGTTCCTGCGTTCCTTGCGGCGAGGCTTACGCGCGCTGGTGGCGCGGGTCTTCTGTGCCATGTTCTCTACCTACCCGTCTACTTCTTCTTGCCAGCGACCGTGCGCTTTGGACCCTTGCGCGTACGGGCGTTCGTCTTGGTGCGCTGCCCACGAACGGGCAGGCCACGACGGTGCCGCATCCCCTGGTAGGAGCCAATCTCGATCTTGCGGCGGATATCTGCTTGTACCTCACGACGTAGATCGCCCTCTACCTCAAAGTGAGAGTCGATGTACTGCCGTAGGGCGACTAGATCTTCTTCTGATGCATCTTTGACGCGAAGATCCGGGCTGATACCCGTAGCGGCGAGCGTTTCGTTTGCTCGGGTGCGTCCGATGCCGTAAATGTAGGTGAGCGCTACCTCAAGCCGCTTGTCGCGGGGGAGGTCAACGCCGGCTATACGTGCCATGTTCCTTTTGCTCCATTGTTTTCGAAGGTGTCACTGTTCCTACTAAGCGGCAGTTGCCACCTAGCCTCGGCCTCCGAACCGAGGGTCCTGGGTTTCCAGTCGGAAGAGTGCTATCGGTCGCCAGAAGTATTCTGGCCGCCAGCTGTTACTGGTCTAGCCCTGACGTTGCTTGTGGCGAGGGTTCTCGCAAATCACCATGACGTTGCCGTGGCGACGAATCACCTTGCACTTGTCACAGATCTTCTTGACGCTTGGCTTAACTTTCATTGCTGTTCCTTTGCCGCTTGCCGCGGTCGTTGAGGCTTGTCCGCATAACGCGGAGTCAACCGACTGAGCTTTACTTGTAGCGGTAAACGATGCGTCCGCGCGACAAGTCATACGGGCTGAGCTCAACAACCACGCGGTCATCCGGCAGGATACGGATGTAGTGCTGTCTCATCTTTCCCGAGATGTGCGCCAGCACAATATGCCCGTTCTCGAGTTCAACGCGAAACATCGCGTTGGGAAGTGCCTCTACGACGCTCCCCTCAACTTCGATTACGCCGTCCTTTTTTGCCATATGTTCCGCTAGTCCTTACGCTTAGCCAGTGGCACTCCAAACGAGTATGCCGACTGTTTAGCCTACTCCAGCGTGGCGCGTAGACAAAGATGCGGGCGCCCTCCAGTTAGGGAACTCACGAAAACACCTGCGCAAACAGCCGTCTAGGTGCGGCGGAAGTCCCGTACGGGCTCAATACCGTAAGCAGCTAAGCCGGCAGCACCAGCATCGGGAGCGGTCAGAACCGATATTCCCGTGGGGCCGATAGCAACCGTGTGCTCCCAGTGTGCCGCATCGGTTCCAGCGGTTGTGACCACCGTCCACTCATCATCAAGAACCGTCGAGGCCGGATCGCCCGCAATCACCATCGGCTCGATGCACAGAGCCATCCCGGGAACTAGCTTCGGGCTGCGTCCCCTGGTCCGGTAGTTGTATACGGTTGGCGGCTCATGCAAGCGGGTTCCGATCCCGTGCCCGGTATATCCTTCGATAATTTGTGGGGACCAATCTTGTCCTGCGGCTTGGCGGTTGCCGGTTCTTTCTACGTAGTCTTCGATGGAAGCAGAGATGTCCCCCACCCTGCGTGCCGTGGCGGCCCTGGCAATTCCAGCCCACATTGATCCGCGGGTAATTGCAGAAAGCGTACGCCGACGTTCGAGGACGGACTGGCTAATCCCAGACGGCGCACCTTGTGGTTCACGCCCCTCAGCGAAAGCAGAGTCATCGATGTGTTCGTCACCGACAATCACCGTCAACGCGGCATCTGCGTGCCACTGTCTTCCCTCGCGAACCACGTATGCCCCACAGTCGTAGGAAACGAGATCGCCCTGCTCGAGGCGCCGATCGCCGGGAATGCCATGCACGACCTCGTCGTTCACAGAAATACACACGGTTGCTGGGAACCCGTGGTAGTTAAGAAAGTTCGGCCGGGCCTTATGATCAGCAACTACCCTGGCCACCGTTTCGTCCAAGTCGGCGGTGGTGACGCCAGCTTGGGTGGCGTTTATGAGGGCGCTGTGGATGGCGGCCACCACCTGGCCAGCTTCGCGCATGTACTCAAGTTCGCGCGGCGACTTAATCGATGCTCTATCCACTAATCGCACAACTGCTTAGCGCGAAGTAGAGACATAATCTCTTCGTGAACCTCATCGACACTCAAGGCGGCGTTCACTACTTCGAGCAAATCCTGATCCGCGTAATAGGTAGCAATCGGTTCGGTGAGATCGTGGTAGTCGCGTAGCCGCTGCACGAACACTTCGACCTTGTCGTCACTGCGCGTTTCCACACCCGCGCGGTGAAGCAAACGCCCTACGACGACAGCTTCGGGAGCGTCAAGTTCCACGACTATGTCTAAGACGATGCCCCGCTTAGCCAGCAGGTCGCGTAATGCGTGCGCTTGGCTCAGGTTGCGTGGAAAGCCATCCAGAATGAAGCCGCCCTCCACATCGGGAGCAGATAGCCGGGCATCAACCATTGGAATAGTCACTGAGTCCGGCACAAACTTTCCAGCGGAAATGTACTGGTCTGCCAGTCGACCTAACTCAGTGCCGTCTTGCATGTTGGTTCGGAAGATCTGCCCTGTCGAGATGGTCGGAATCCCCAAACACTTCGAAAGCTTCGTGGCTTGAGTCCCCTTACCAACGGCAGGGGGACCGAGCAGAATCATTACCGTCACTTCAAGAACCCCTCATAGTGGTGCTGTTGCAACTGAGAGTTTATTTCTTTAACGGTCTGCAAGCCGACGCCAACCATAATCAGCAGAGTGGTACCACCGAATGGCATTTGGTTCGGTCCAAGATGCAGCGGGATCATGATGATGGACGGCAAGGTCGCAATGACGACCAAGTAGAGTGCGCCCACGGTAGTAATCCTGTTGATCACGTAACGCAGGTAGTTAGCGGTTGGCTGGCCCGCGCGGTACCCGGGTATGAACCCGCCGTAGCGCTTCATGTTGTCCGCTACTTCGTCCGGGTTGAACGTGATCGAAGTGTAGAAGAATGCGAACGCGAAGATCAGGATGGCATTGACAACCATGTACCAACCATTTTGAGAGCTGAATGTCCGTCCAATCCACTGCACCCACGCAGATGAAGGGTCACCGAACTGAGCGATCAACGGGGGTAATCCGAGTATCGACGTTGAGAAGATCACCGGGATCACACCGGCCATGTTGATCTTCAACGGAATATAGGTTGTCGTCCCGCCGTACGTGCGCCGCCCAACCATCCTCTTCGCGTATTGCACCGGGATACGGCGCTGTGACTGCTCCACGTAAACAACCGCAACCGTGACGGCAAGAATGATCAAGATAATCACGAACACGGTCAGCCAACCACGGGTGAGGCCGATGTCCCAGAGTTGCGCTGGCATGGTAGCCACGATTGAAGTGAAGATCAGGAGGGACATACCGTTGCCAACACCGCGTTCAGTGATCAGCTCACCAAACCACATAATCACCGAAGTACCGGCAGTCATTACGAGCACCATGAACAGGTACGTGCTAAACGACGCGTTTGGAATCACGTCATTAGGACAGTTCGGGAACATCTGCCCAGATGCGGCCATCGTGATCATCGTCGTTGATTGCAAGACGGCCAAGAAGATCGTTAGGTAACGCGTGTATTGAGTAAGTTTCGCCTGCCCGGATTGCCCTTCTAAATGCAAGTCCTGCAGTCGTGGGACAGCCACGCGCAACACTTGGATAATGATCGACGCCGTAATGTACGGCATGATCCCCAGGGCAAAAACGGAGAGCTGCATGAGCGCCCCGCCGGAGAATAGGTTGAACATGTCGAGCAGCGACGTCGAGTCTTGCTGCGCCAAGCATGCGTTGACGTTAGATGCGGAGACGCCCGGCGTAGGAACGTAAGTTCCCAGACGGTACAAAGCCATAATCAGCAACGAAAAGAGAATCTTTCGCCGTAGATCTGGCGTGCGGAACGCCTGTGCAAAGCCCTTTAGCACACTACCTCCAAGCCCCTGAGGGCGATGACCCGCACTGCGGGATAGCTGGAACTCACCCAGACTACCCGGCGAGTCGGTTTAAGGTATCCACTTATCGAAGCGGACACAAATTGACTACAGGACAATTGACTAGAGGGCGCCGTTGTCCGACGCCCTCCACTCAATCATCGAGCGGTTAGCGAGCCGCCCGCTTCTTTGATTTTCGCTTCGGCAGAGGCGGACCACTTATCCGCTTGCACCTGCAACGGAACGGAAATCTCTCCGCCTCCGAGTACCTTCACGGGCTCACCTTTGCGAACAAGGCGCTTAGACACCAAGTCCTCTACGGTAACTTTCCCGCCTTCTGGATACGCCTTCGCCAGAGTGTCCAGGTTCACGACCTGGTACTCAACGCGGAACGGGTTCTTGAAGCCCCGCAGCTTCGGCAGTCGGCGATGCAGTGGCATCTGACCACCCTCGAAACCGTGCGGAACCTGGTAGCGAGCCTTGGTACCTTTAGTACCGCGCCCGGCGGTCTTACCCTTCGAACCTTCACCGCGGCCTACGCGGGTGCGATCCTTCTTTGCACCAGCGGCCGGAGCCAAATGGTGCAGTTTTAGCACTTCACCATCGGCGGGCAGCGAAGCACTTTTCTTGCTTTTTGCCATGCTTACTCCACCTCTTCAACTTCTACGAGGTGACGCACGGTTCGTAGCTGTCCCCGCACGGCCCCATTATCTTCGCGAATGGTGCTCTGGCCAATTTTCCGCAAACCTAAGCTCTTCACAGTTTCACGGATGTTCGGCTTTTGGCCAATCACTGATTTCTTCAAAGTGACTTTTAGCTGTGCCATCAGTTGCTCACCCCTGACGCTGCCTTCTGTGCTTCGGCTTCCTCTGCCGCGGCTCGGCGCTGTGCTTCACCTTCTGCACGGGCCCGCAACATTCCAGCCGGGGCGACGCGTTCTAGTGGCAATCCACGGCGTGCAGCTACCGACTCAGGGTCTTCGAGCTGCTTCAACCCGTCCACCGTCGCCTTGATGATGTTGATTGCGTTCGCCGATCCCAAGGACTTGGTTAGTACGTCATGGACTCCAGCGCATTCCAAGACCGCGCGCACCGGACCGCCGGCGATAACACCGGTACCGGGTGATGCGGGACGCAACATGACGATACCCGCTGCGTCTTCACCAACTACCTTATGAGGAATGGTCCGTCGGATCATAGGAACGCGGAAGAAGTTCTTTTTCGCTTCTTCAACGCCCTTGGCAATGGCTGCTGGAACTTCCTTAGCCTTGCCGTAGCCGACTCCGACCGTACCTTCACCATCTCCCACCACGACTAGCGCCGTGAATGAGAAGCGGCGACCACCCTTAACAACCTTGGATACGCGGTTGATCGTTACTACGCGCTCCAGGTACTGGTTACGATCTTGGTCTCGACGGTTGTCGCGGCGATCTCCACGACCACCTCGACGTCCTTGACCGGCTCCATCGCGGCTCTGGCGCGCGGAGCTATCCTGATCGTTACTACCTCGCTGCTGTGCAGCCATCAGATACTCTCTCTTCCTTAACTCGCGCCTACAGCTTCAGGCCGCCCTCACGGGCGCCTTCCGCTACTGCCGCAACGCGACCGTGGTAGTCGTTACCACCGCGATCGAATACGACCTCTTCGATGCCCGCCTCTTTGGCGCGCTCTGCGATTAGTCCACCAACGCGGTGGGCCTTGGCGACCTTTTTCCCGTCGTCAGCTCGCAATTCGGGTTCCATGGTCGACGCCGAAACAACGGTGTGTCCCTTTGTGTCATCCACAACTTGAGCAACCATGTGCCGGTTAGAGCGGGTGACGACTAGGCGTGGGCGCGTAGCGGTTCCGGTGATCTTCTTGCGCAACCGTTGGTGGCGGCGCTTACGGGCAACGACTTTACCCTTACCTCTGACTGTGTAAGCCATTACTTACCCGCCTTTCCGACCTTGCGGCGTACAACTTCACCCTCGTAACGGATGCCCTTGCCCTTGTAGGGTTCTGGCTTCCGAAGTTTACGGATGTTAGCGGCGACTTCTCCGACCCGCTGCTTATCTATGCCCGTAACCGTGATCTTGGTCTGGGAAGGAACGGTGAGTTCAATTCCCTCTTCTGGTTCAACGATCACCGGGTGGGAAAAGCCAAGCGCGAGCTCAATACCCTTCCCCTTTTGGGTGGCGCGATAACCAGTTCCCACGATTTCGAGCTTCTTGGTGAAGCCGTTCGTTACGCCCTCGACCATATTGAAAATGAGAGTGCGGTACAGACCGTGCAGCGCTCGTGCATCACGAGTGTCATTTGGGCGGACAACCAGAACTTCGTTGCCCTCTACCTTCGCGGTGATTGGCGCACGCAGTTCCTGGGTCAAGGTGCCCTTCGGACCCGTGATGGTGACGATGTTTCCGTCTACTTTTGCTTCGACACCGGATGGTAGGACCACCGGTTGCTTACCGATACGTGACATTCGCTCTCCCCTTACCAGACGTAGGCGACAACTTCGCCGCCGACAGCCTTATCGGCTGCTTGACGGTCGGTGAGTAGTCCGGACGAGGTCGATATGATTGCGATTCCGAGCCCACCGCGAACCTTCGGAAGCTCGGTGGACTTCGCGTACACGCGCAGACCCGGCTTGGAAATACGCTTCAGCCCGGTGATGGCGCGCTCACGCTTATGTCCGTACTTCAGGTCGAGGGTGAGGGTCTTTCCAACCCGAGCGTCCTCAACCGAGACAGCCTTAACGTAGCCCTCGTCCAGAAGGATCTGCGCAATCGCGTCCTTTAGCTTCGAATAAGGCATCGAAACGGACTCGTGCTGAGCCCGGTTCGCATTGCGCAGACGCGTCAACATGTCTGCGATTGGATCAGTCATTGTCATTTGGGGCGGACCCCTTCCTCGACGCGGTTTCTCTCCGAGCCTTAGCTCGTGGACCTACGTCGTAAGTTTTACCAGCTGCTCTTTGTGACGCCCGGGAGGTCGCCGCGGAGGGCGAGTTCACGCAGGCAGATGCGGCACAAGCCGAACTTGCGGTAAACCGACTTGGGTCGTCCGCAACGGTTGCACCGAGTGTAGGCGCGCACTGCAAACTTGGGCTTGCGGCGAGCCTTGATTTTCAGCGATGTCTTAGCCATCGATCAGTTCTCCTTGAACGGGAAACCGAGTTTGCGAAGGAGCGCGCGCCCCTCCTCGTCGGTATCAGAGGACGTGACGATGGTGACGTCCATACCGCGAACACGGTCGATCTTGTCAACGTTGATTTCGTGGAACATGGACTGTTCGGTCAAACCGAACGTGTAGTTGCCGCGCCCATCGAACTGCTTGGGAGACAGACCGCGGAAGTCGCGAATACGTGGCAGTGCGACCGACATGAGGCGGTCAAGGAACTCCCACATGCGGTCCCCACGCAGCGTCACCGAAGCGCCAATTGGTTGGCCTTCGCGAAGCTTGAACTGGGCGATCGACTTCTTCGCTCGGTTGATCCGTGGTTTCTGCCCGGTGATGGCCTGCAGGTCGGCGATCGCCCCATCCAGAGCCTTACCGTCGCGCGCTGCCTCACCCACACCCATGTTCACAACAACTTTAACGGGCTTGCCGGCTTGCATCACATTTTCAAGCTGGAACTCTTCAATCAGTTCCTGCTTGATCTGATTCTCGTACTTTTCCTTCAAACGAGGTGTCATGCGTCTAGCTCCTTACCCGGGGTGATGCCACGCTGAGTGCCTCCACGAGCCACACGGACGCGAACGACTTTCTTCTTGCCATCACGTTCAACGATGTCTTCGCGGAAACCGACACGTACGGGCTTGCCGGTCGAAGGATCGACCAGAGCGATTTTGGCCAACGAGATAGGAGCTTCCTTGGTGACAATCCCACCTTGTTCACCCGACTGGCCGGGTCGCACGTGGCGCGTCTTCAGGTTAACGCCCTCAACGAGCGCAGTCCCCTCTTTAGGGAAAACCCTGATGACTCTTCCCTGCTTGCCCTTATCCCCCGCTGGCAGGGGCTCTAGACCTTCAGCATCGCGACGAGCATTGCGTTCAGCAATCTTCTTCTCGTTCGATGTCCGTCCTCTTATGACCTCGACGAGGTCACCTTTCTTAATTTTCGCGGCCATCAGATAACCTCCGGTGCAAGCGAAATGATGCGCATGAACTTCTTCTCGCGCAGCTCACGTCCGACTGGACCGAAGATACGCGTACCGCGCGGATCGGTTCCATCAGACTTCAAAATTACGGCCGAGTTCTCATCGAAACGGATGTATGAGCCATCCGTACGGCGGGACGGTTTCTTGGCGCGAACAATCACTGCCTTGACGATCTCACCCTTCTTGACGTTGCCGCCTGGGATCGCGTCCTTGACAGTGGCGACAATCGTGTCGCCGATGCCCGCGTAGCGCCGACCCGAGCCACCGACCACACGGATGCAAAGCAGCTCTTTGGCTCCCGTGTTGTCAGCGACTTTAAGTCGTGACTCCTGCTGGATCATTCCTTGTGACTCCTGTCGTCGTGCCGGTTCTCTTAGGCAAAGCCCAAGAGCCTAGCCGAACGGATTTGGTTGCTTGGAAATGCTAGTGCGTAAGTTAGGCCAAAGGAAGAATCCTTTGGCCTACCCCACTACTTAGCCTTTTCCAGGATCTCTACCACGCGCCAGCGCTTCGTCGCCGACAGTGGTCGAGTTTCCATGATGCGGACTAGGTCGCCCTCGCCGCATTCGTTATTCTCGTCGTGCGCCTTGACCTTAGTGGTCTTGCGTTGCACCTTTCCGTAGAGAGGGTGCTTGAAGCGGTCCTCGAGGACCACCACGACGGTCTTATCCATCTTGTCGCTCGAGACGTATCCACGACGCACTTTGCGCTGGTTACGCTTGGGAGCAGTTGATTCTGACATCTCTTCTAATCCTCGCTACCAGGCGCCGTACGGAAACCAAGTTCACGCTCACGCGCGATCGTGTAAATCCGGGCGATGTTCTTACGGACCTTCTTCATACGAGCAGGATCTTCTAAGCCACCGACAGCCTGCGCAAAACGCAGGTTGAACAGTTCAGCCTTGGCACGCTCTAGCTCTTTGCGAAGCTGAGCGTCGTCCATCGCGTCCAGATCCGCCGTGGTCAATACGTTGTCTGCCATCAGTTTTCCACACCTTCACGGACCACAAAACGGGTCTTCATCGGAAGCTTGTGTTGAGCACGACGCATAGCTTCGCGCGCCAACGGTTCCGGGACGCCACCTAGTTCAAAAACGATCCGGCCTGGCTTGACCGGGGCAACCCACCATTCGGGGGAACCTTTACCAGAACCCATCCGCGTTTCCGCAGGCTTCTTGGTAAGAGGGCGGTCTGGGAACACGGGGATCCACACCTTACCGCCACGCTTGATGTGCCGCGTCATGGCAATACGCGCGGCTTCGATCTGGCGGTTTGTCAGGTACGCGTGCTCCAGCGCTTGAATACCGTAGTCACCAAAGGCCAACTCGGTACCGGCTTTGGCCATACCCTTGCGGTTGGGCCGGTGCTGCTTGCGATACTTGACTCGACGGGGAATCAGCATTTGCTTCAGACCTCCGTAGCTGCTTGTTCGACGGGGGCTTCCATTTCGGGGGAAACGGCGCCCTTGTCGGCGGTTTCGGTGTTCTGACCGGTATTGCGTGGTGCGCGTCCTGCGCCGTCCCCACGTCCGCCTCGTCGTCCTGGGCCGCGACGGCCACCGCGGCGTCCCCCGCCACGTCCTGACTGTTCGGCTTGGAGACGCGCGAACTCACGTTCGGTCATGTCACCCTTGTAGATCCACACCTTCACGCCAATACGGCCGAAGGTCGTGCGTGCTTCGAAGAAGCCATAGTCAATGTTCGCGCGCAAAGTCTGCAGTGGAACGCGACCTTCACGGTAGAACTCGCTGCGCGACATTTCCGCACCGCCGAGTCTTCCTGAACACTGCACGCGGATTCCTTTCGCGCCTGCACGTTGCGCGGACTGGATAGCCTTGCGCATCGCACGACGGAAAGAAACACGCGCGGCCAATTGTTCGGCCACGCCTTGGGCAACCAGCTGAGCGTCGATCTCTGGGTTCTTCACCTCGAGAATGTTCAGCTGTACCTGCTTGCCGGTTAGCTTCTCGAGGTCTTGACGCAGACGATCCGCCTCGGCACCCCGACGACCGATAACAATGCCGGGACGAGCGGTGTGCAAATCTACGCGTACGCGGTCGCGAGTGCGTTCGATTTCCACCTTAGAGATGCCCGCGCGCTCCAGACCATCGGAGAGAACCTCGCGGATCTTTACGTCTTCGTCCACATAATCGCGGTACCGCTGACCCTTGGTCGTAGAATCAGCGAACCACCGTGAACGGTGATCAGTGGTGATCCCCAGGCGGAAACCAGTTGGGTTTACTTTCTGGCCCATCTAGCGATCCCCTTCCTTTTCATCCTTGGTTCCAACAACCACTGTGATGTGGCTTGTACGCTTCAAAATCTGTCCAGCTCGGCCCTGGGCTCGCGGCCGGAACCGCTTCATCGTGGGTCCTTCGTCGACATAGGTCTCTAGGATCCACAGGTCGGCGTCTTGGACGCTTTCTCCCGCATTGTCAGCTAGCACCTTGGCATTCGCTACTGCGGAATGCAGGACTTTGTTGACATCGCGCGCCACCCGCTGGGGGGCGAACTGCAGGATATCTGCTGCCTCCAGGACGGATTTGCCGCGAACTTCGTTCACGATTCGTCGCGCCTTCTGGGGCGTGACGCGTACGTAGCGCGCCTTCGCCTTGGCTTCCATGTTCTCGCTCCTCGTTTCCCCAGCGCCTAGCGGCGCCGTCCCTTGCGGTCGTCTTTCACGTGGCTGCGGAACGTACGCGTCGGAGCGAACTCACCGAGCTTGTGCCCCACCATCGATTCCGTCACGAATACCGGCACGTGGCGCCGACCGTCGTGAACGGCGAATGTGAGACCAAGGAAGTCGGGAGTAATCATCGAACGGCGGGACCAAGTCTTGATGACCTGTTTCGTGCCCTTTTCGTTCTGCTCGTCAACTTTCTTCTGCAGGCTTGGGTCTACGTAGGGACCCTTCTTCAAACTACGTGGCATGTGTCCAGCTCCCTATCAGCGCTTCTTGCCCGTGCGACGACGGCGGACGATCAGTTTGTCGCTCGGCTTGTTCGGGCGCCGAGTGCGACCCTCAGGTTTGCCCCAAGGGCTAACCGGGTGACGACCACCAGAAGTGCGGCCTTCACCACCACCGTGTGGGTGGTCGACCGGGTTCATCGCAACACCACGGACGTGAGGGCGCTTGCCCTTCCACCGGGCGCGGCCGGCCTTACCGAGAGAAATATTGGCCTGTTCAGCGTTGCCGACGGAGCCAATAGTTGCTCGGCAGTCCATGTCTACGTTGCGGATTTCCCCCGAAGGCAGTCGCAGCTGAGCAAAGCGTCCTTCTTTTGCCACCAGCTGGACCGAGGACCCGGCCGAACGCGCCATGCGCGCTCCCTGGCCTGGGTTGAGTTCCACCGCGTGGATTACCGTACCGAGCGGGATGTTGCGCATCGGCAAGCAGTTGCCCGGCTTGATATCGGCCTTAGGACCATTCTCAATCATGGTTCCGACCTTCACGCCAGCAGGCGCCAAGATATAGCGCTTTTCGCCATCCACGTAGTGAAGTAGGGCGATGTTAGCCGTACGGTTCGGGTCGTATTCAATGTGTGCGACGCGGGCGGGTACGCCGTCCTTGTCTTTTCTCTTGAAGTCAATGATGCGGTAGGCACGCTTGTGTCCCCCACCGCGGTGGCGAGAGGTGATACGACCGTAAGAGTTACGTCCACCGCTCTTCGTCAGCGGCTTCACCAATGACTTCTCAGGGTGGGAGCGCGTGATCTCAGAGAAATCCGAGACGCTCCCGTGGCGACGACCAGGCGTCGTCGGGTTGTATTTGCGAATACCCATGGTTCTCTACCCCTGCGCTCTAGATCCCGGCCTGGCCGAAGATGTCGATGGACCCTTCGCGAACCGTGACAATCGCGCGCTTCACGTCTTTGCGGCGGCCAACACCGTCGCGGCGACGATAGGCCTTACCCTTGCGGTTTTGGGTCGCCACTTTCTCGACCTTCACGCCGAAAATCTCTTCGATGGCGTTCTTAATTTCAGTCTTATTCGCGCGTGGGTCCACCTCAAAGGTGTACTTGCCTTCATCCTGGAGCAGTGACGACTTTTCAGTCACCACTGGCTTGAAGATGATGTCGCGCGGATTCTTCGCTGCTTCGAGGCTCACTTCTCGTCCTCCTTGGCCTTCTTGGCTGCTTCCGCAGCCGCGGTCTTCGCCAACTGCTTGGCGTGATCGGCCTCGTAAGACTGAGTTGTCTTGTCAGCCTTCAGTTCATCCATGGCGATGATCTTGGATTCGACAGTCTCACCTTCGCCGCGCACTGCCTTGTCAGCGATGCGTGCGCGAGCTGCCTCCACGCGCTGAATGTACGACGACAGCGCGGCTTCCGTGAACGCCACCCGATCAGCATCGACGACATCGTATGCGTTGATCTGATCCGACCAAATCACGTGCACGCCTGGAATGTTCTTGTATGAACGGCGTGTGGTGTCAGCCAGCTCGCTATCGCGGTCAACTACAACGAGAACCTTCTTGGCATCGGTAACCGAACGCAGAGTAGCGATTGCCGCCTTGGTCGAAGGCTTATCGGTGCTCACGAAATCGGTGAACACGTAGATGGCGTCGTTACGAGCCCGGTCCGACAGAGCCGAACGTAGAGCGCCGGCGATCATCTTCTTCGGGGTCCGCTGCGCGTAGCTGCGCGGCTTGGGTCCGTGAACCACACCGCCGCCCTTCCACTGTGGTGCGCGGATTGAACCCTGGCGGGCACGACCCGTGCCCTTTTGACGCCAAGGCTTACGGCCACCGCCAGAGACTTCCCCACGAGTTTTCGTGGATGCGGTTCCCGCACGGGCAGCCGCACGCTGAGCCTCCACCACTTGGTGAATCAGCGGGATGTTCAACGGAACATCGAAAATAGAAGCGGGCAGGCTAACGGTCTCGCCGGTCTGGACGCCCTCCGCGTCATACACGGGTACGACGCGGTCTTCACCTACGGTGATCTTCTTAGCCACGGTTAGGCCCCTTTCACAGCGGTACGAACCATGACCACAGCCTTGCGTGGACCGGGAACGGCGCCCTTGATCAGGAGCAGTCCGCGGTCGGTATCCACGCCCTGGACGGTCAGGTTCTGGACAGTGTGCTTGTTACCACCCATACGTCCGGCCATGCGCTGACCCTTGAAGATACGTCCGGGGGTTGAGCAACCGCCGATCGACCCTGGCTTACGGTGGATCTTGTGGGCACCGTGAGATGCTGGTCCGCCTGCGAAGCCGTGACGCTTCATAACGCCTGCGAAGCCCTTACCTTTAGTATTGCCCGATACGTCGACCTTCTGGCCAACTTCGAATGAGTCCGCAGCCAATTCGCTTCCGAGGGAAAACTCCTCGGCAAACGGGGTGCGGAATTCCGCCAGGTGACGCTTCGGGGAGACTCCCGCCTTCTCAAAGTGCCCCATTAGCGGCTTAGTAACACGGCGAGGATCGATATCCTCAAATCCGATTTGGACGGCCGAGTATCCGTCTGTCTCCTCGGTACGGACCTGAGTGACGACGTTCTTATCGACCTGCACGACCGTCAGGGGTACGACGTTGCCGTCCTCGTCCCAGACCTGGGTCATGCCGAGCTTGCGGCCTAACAGGGCCACAGTCTTGGTGTCAGTAGTCATTGCAGATGTCCTCAGAGCTTAATCTCGATGTTCACGTCCGCCGGCAGGTCGAGACGCATGAGCGAGTCAACGGCCGTGGGCGTGGGATCAATGATGTCGATGAGCCGCTTGTGCGTGCGCATCTCGAACTGCTCGCGGCTGTCCTTGTACTTGTGCGGCGACCGAATAACGACAAACACGTTCTTCTCGGTCGGAAGCGGTACCGGCCCCACGACAGTGGCACCAGCACGCTGCACCGTATCTACAATCTTGCGCGCAGAGCTATCGATGACCTCGTGGTCATACGACTTCAGCCGGATGCGGATCTTCTGTCCCGCCATGCCGTCTACCTCTTCTCGTACAGATTCGTCACCGGCCCACGCTGTCGGGCGTGTCCGCTCGGGGCACACTCTAAGGCGTCTACCAGATGGGCTCTGGCCGGGCCGAATGTCTTGTCAAAAGAACTGAGGCGCCGGGGTCCGCTAGAGCCGACTTGTTTTCCCACGTATTGAACCCGATGGAGGCTGAACACTCAGCTTGTCTCCCGGTTGGAGACGCGGGTTGTGGGGTTTCCCGTCGGCCAGGCTCTGGTGCCCGGGCCTAACCGGTCGACCCTCTAAACCTTGATTGTCAACTAGACAACCGGCGTTGAGGTTCTTCCGGTCCACCCCGCCAGGGCGGGGCAGCTGGAATAGTTTGGCACGTTAAGCGGGGTATGGACAACTTCCTGGGACGAGATTCACGCCACCCCACCCCCGAGACGCTCCCGTGAGCACGTTTCGGGCGTGTCGCGCCCCCGAAGTGGAGGCCCCTTGTCGGCTAGGCCGCGGTAGGTGTACCCATGAGCACAGTTTTAGTCCCCATGCGACGCGACGCGGCGATGGTTCCTTCTGCCACGACACGTGTACCCCTGTAGAGGACCAATGACTGACCTGCCGCCACGCCACGTATCGGAGCAGCCAAGGAAACTTCTAGCCCCTCTTCACTCTCAGGCGTAGAGGGGATGACCCGCGCTGCATTCACGACCGACGGCGTGCCATGAGCCCGAATCTGTGCCGTGAGAACCTCGGCTGGGATCTCGTTTAGGAGTCGACCACCCACTGTGTCACCGAAAGCGTCGGTGCGAACTTCATCGACTTCTAGGTCGGTCGGCTCGCCATGCCAGACCAGATCGCGGGTGGTGATGGTGTCTACTGATAGCAGCTCGCCTTCACCCACCATTACCTGATTGGTTTTCGGATTCGTCTCTAGGACATAGCGTGGGCGTCCGCTGGCTGACGGGCGTTCAATTCGCAGCCCTTTGCGTTGTCCGATCGTAAATTTGTAATACCCATCATGTTGGCCGAGGACGTTCCCGTCCTCGTCAATGATCTCCCCCGGCTTTGCCCCTAAGTGACGTTCGAGAAAAGCACCGGTGTCGCCGTCCGGAATAAAGCAGATATCGTACGAATCCGGCTTGTTCGATACGCCGAGCCCGCGCTTTTCTGCCTCCTCGCGGACCCATGCCTTTGACGGAGCTGATCCGAGCGGCAAAATAACATGCGCCAAATCTTCGCTACCCATTACGGCAAGAACATAGCTTTGGTCCTTGGCCTCATCTAGACCTCGGTGAAGCTCCGGCCCTGCGGGACCATGCACCAAGCCGGCATAGTGTCCCGTGCACACGGCATCAAACCCTAACGCGAGCCCGCGTTGAAGCAGCTCTTTGAATTTGATGAACTCATTGCAGCGCACACATGGGTTTGGCGTATGCCCGGCTCGGTACTCTGCCAAGAAATCGTCAACAACAGTTTCTTCGAATTCTTCGGACAGATCCCACACGTAGAAGGGAATACCGAGGATCTCTGCCGCTCGCGCCGCATCCTGAGAATCTTCAATGGAACAGCATCCGCGCGAACCGACGCGACATGCTTGCGGTTCGCTGGACAGTGCCATATGAACGCCCGTCACATCGTGGCCTTCCTCTACAGCCAAGGCGGCCGCAACAGCGGAGTCAACCCCGCCTGACAACGCAGCCAGAACCCTCATTCGTTAACCCCTTTCCCCCGTGTGTCGTTAGCGGGGCGCACATTTCTTGATCCCCCGCGTTGGTCATACTCGTCCATTCGCTGGGCTTGTTCAAGAGCGAATGGAAGCGCCTCAAGAAAACCGGTGACATCCTGTTCGGTGGTTCCCAGACCAAAAGAGACGCGCAGTACCCCCAAGGCTTCAGCTTCGCTTCTCCCCATATGCAGGAGGACGGATGACGGCCTCGTCACCCCTGCATGGCAGGCGGATCCAGCAGAAACACATACGCCGAGCCGGTCCATTTCTAGAAGTAAGATCTCCGGATGTGCGGTGGGCAAACTCAGGTGCACTATGGACGGCGCGCATTCTGCATCGGTCGTTGCACGCACCCCTTCGGGTAGTTGTCCGAGCAACATCGCTCGAAGGGCGCTGCTCTCCTGGGTTCGTTGTGCCAGATTAGCCACCGCGTCCTCGGCGGCAACAGAAAGCGCCACCGCTCCTGCGACATCAGCTGTACCCGAGCGAAGTCCGCGCTCTTGGCCTCCCCCGAACCGGTCGCTGATGACGGTTACGCCCCTCTTGACCAGCAGAGCTCCGGTACCGACAGGGGCTCCGAACTTGTGTCCCCCGATGGTCATGAGGTCTAGATTTAGTTCCGAGAATGACACCGGCACATTGCCCACTGCCTGCGTGGCGTCACTGTGGACATATGCACCAGGCGCAACGGCACGCAAGTTGGATGCGAACTCCGCGACCGGTTGCACGGTGCCGGTCTCGGAACACACGGTGGTCAAGGATCCCAATGCGACGCTGTAGCCTGCGGTAATCCGGGCGAGTGTATCCTCGTCTACTCGGGCCACCCCTTCATGAGTACTTGGCAAAACGGCGCCCGTCACTGCGAATCCATCCAGTGGTTTCACCTGCTCCCGCACGGCGGGATGATCCAACCCCGAGTAGAGCCAAAGCCACGGGGGCGGTCCATCAGACTTGCTGATCCGACCTCGGCTACCGCCTACAATGCCCAACGCGGCGGACTCGGTTGCACCCGAAGTGAAAATTACCTCGGCCCGCTCGGCCCCGAGAGCGTGTGCTAACCGTTCCCGAGCGTCCTCGAGTTTCCGACGTGCTGAGCGACCACCCGCGTGCAAGGACGACGGATTGCCCGGATTGTCCTGCAGCTCCGTAACGGTATCCAGCCACGCTTCTTGCGCGCGAGGGCGAAGCGGGGTTGTGGCTGCATGGTCCAGGTACACCCGCCGTTGGTCACTTGCCGAGGCAAACATTTTCGCCTACGACTGCGAATTGAGGTGAGCCAATGCTTGGGGGACGACTTCCTCCACATCGCCAACGACGGCAAAGTCAGCCAGTTCGAGGATGGGCGCGTCTGGGTCGTCAACGATGGCTACGATCGTTTCGGAGCCGAGCATCCCACACGTGTGGTGTACCGCGCCAGACACGCCGAGGCCCAAGTAGATCTCGGGGGCGATTGACAAACCGGTCTGCCCGATCTGCGTCGCACGCGAAACCCAGCCTTCGTCGCAGGCGACTCTGGTTGATCCCACCGCTCCACCGAGAGCATCAGCAAGAGCCTCAACCAAGGTGAAGTCACCGGCGACCCCCCGACCGCCGACAACCACCACGTCGGCTTCGGCGATTGGCACTCGGTCCCCTCTTGTCTCTTTCACGGATTCCACAACATGAACAGATTTCGCTGGTCCGGATAGCGTGGTTGTCACTTCGACTACCGCTGCTTCCCCAGCGGGCCCTTCAGCAGGCCCAACACCCGGGCGGAGGGCCAAGATCGGCGCTCCTTGCGTTACTTCAAAGGCGGTTATCCAAGAACCACCGAGCGCCGACTTTTCAGCTAAGAAGCGGGATTCTTCCACTCGAAGCGACGTCACGTCTACCGCGGCACCAGCCGTAGTATGGATGCCAAGCATGGCCGTAACGGCGCGCCCTAAGTAGGTTGATGACAACAGGACTGCCGCGCAGTTATCGATTTCGCTAAGCGTTGCTAGGGCAACGTCTGTCACCGCGGCTGGGACGACCGGGTTGTAATCCGGCGCGTTTGGCACGGCAACCTTGTCAGCCCCCGCGGCCCCGGCTCCGGAGACATCCGCTACTGGGTCAACCGACATTGCCCACACCGGCCCGGTAGTTAACTCCCGCGCGAGGCGCACCAGTTTGGCTGAGGCCGGACTAATGGTCGGAACCTCACCAGTTTTCTCATTCTCAACGATGACGAGAATCGGATTCGCATGCAATTCTGGGCTAGTAGGCATCTATCTCTCCATCTTTGTCTGAAGGAATTCGGCCAGCAGTCGTCCGCCCTCACCCGAATCGGTGATGATCGTCCCCGCCTCTCTTTGCCGCTGCTCCGCCTGAATAACGTCGGTGGAACTGAGCGCGATAGATGCGAGGTCTATGCCTACCTCACCCAGTTCATCCTTCTCCCAAACATCCACCGGCTTGGAGCGGGCTGCGCGCAAGTCCTTGAAGGACGGATAGCGCGGCTCATTAATTTGATCTGTTACCGAAACAACTACGGGACCGGCAGCTCGGAGCACATCTTGCGAGCCGTCGGCCCGCCGCTGGATCGTGACCTGTGTGGGGTCAGCGGTGACTGACACACTGTGAGCCAAGTCCAGCAGTGGCCACTGCAGTTCTGCCGCCATGGCCGGTGCGACCATCGACGTCATCCCGTCTAGGGAAGCCATGCCGGTGAAAACGATATCCACTGGCGATTCCTGTGACAGGGCAGTGACTGCCTTGGCCAGAACACGAGCAGTTCCGAGTGCGTCGGAGCCCGCGAGGCTGTCATCGGTGATCAGCACGCCACGGTCAGCACCCATCTGAAGTGCTCGGGTCAATGCGTCTTCAGCATCATCTTGACCCATGGTCAGGGCGATTACCTCACCACCGAGGTCCTCGACAGTGGACACGGCTGCTTCGATAGCGTTCTCGTCTATCTCGTTGAGGACGTCGTCCTCACCCCGCACCAGACGCCCCGACTCGATCCGGCGATCCGAATCGGCATCCGGCACGTGTTTAACGCAAACAACGATTCTCATGCCTCCAGTCTGCCACGCCTGTTTACGACCTCAACCGTGAGATGGGGCGCTCAGCAGTGGGCGAACGAATGCCCAGTTGGTGTTCAAACCGGTCTGCATCTGCATTTACCGCTACCATGCGTATGTGTGCGACCCCTTGACAGAAGGAGAGACCCGAAATTAGGTGTCGCTTTCCGAGGGATAAACCCAAGGAATGATGCAAGCTGGAAGGCAAACGCAGCCGTTGCCTCCCGACAACAGAATCGCCTAGAGAGCACTTACCGAGCGGAATGACATGACTTCTTCTTGCGCCACTCGCCCCAATGAGACTGTCCTGCGCCCATCGCCGGTCATCATTCCCCATGACAACCCCGACCCGAACCGGATCGGGGTGTGGTGCAACCCCAGTGGTGGACTCGATATTTCGGTGGTAGCTCCGCACGCAACGGCGATGGACTTTTGTGTTGTCTCCGGTGAAGGGGCGGAAAGAAGGGAACAGCGCTGGTCCTTGCGCGGTCCTGTCCAAGGAATATGGCACGGCCACCTAGATGGAAAAGGCGAAGGAACAGCCTATGGCTTTCGCGCTTTCGGACCGTGGGATCCAGACGCGGGACTCTATTACAACCCCTCAAAGTTTCTAATCGACCCCTACGGAAGGGGTATAGAAGGTACGCCTGAACTGAGCTCCGCTCTGCACGCTCATCACACCGATCACGAGATGTACCCGACCACGTATCCACTTGCGCAGTCGAATTTGAACTCAGCACTGTCTATGCCGACGTCTGTCGTGGTCAACAACGGATTTGACATTGCTCCCCGCCCAAAAATCCCGGCCGATAAAGTCGTTGTCTATGAGCTGCACGTAAAAGGCTTTACGAAGAACCTGCCGGGCGTGCCAGAAGAGTTGCGTGGAACCTACGCGGGCCTTGCCCACCCGAAATCGGTGGAGTACCTAAAATCTTTGGGGGTAACAACCCTGGAACTTATGCCCGTGCACGCGAAAATGGACGAACCATTCCTAACGGAGCGTGGGCTGACCAACTACTGGGGATACTCCACCCTGTCATTCTTCGCACCCGAACCAAGCTTTGCGACCCAAGCAGCCCAAGCTGCCGGTGCCCAAGCTGTGGTCGATGAGTTTCGGGGCATGGTTTCGATCCTGCACAGTGCGGGGCTAGAAGTCATCCTCGACGTGGTCTACAACCATACGTGCGAGGGCGGAGATAGCGGGCCAACAGTCTGCTGGCGCGGTCTCGATTCACTGATGTACTACCGACGGGTTCCCGACCGTCCTCGTCACATGATCGACGACACCGGGTGTGGGAATACGATGAATTTCTCTGAAGAAAGAGTCGTTCAGCTCACTTTGGATTCGCTTCGATACTGGGTGGATTCGATGGGTGTAGACGGGTTCCGTTTCGACCTTGCGACCACGATGGGGCGGCTAGATACGGGGTACACGCCCTTCCATCCATTCTTGGTGGCGGCTGCTCAAGATCCGATTTTGCGCGACGCCCGACTGATCGCCGAACCGTGGGACTTGGGGCTGGGCGGATGGCAAACCGGACACTTCCCGATCCCATTTGGCGAATGGAACGATCGATACCGCGATTCTGTTCGCAAGTTTTGGCTCACCGACTTTGAACAACAGTCAGCGGGACGCCGAGTGGCTGGCCCCAACGATCTAGCGACTCGCTTCTCAGGCTCTGCGGACATGTTCGGCTGGAAACCGGGAGCCAAACGTGGTCCCCTTGCTTCCATTAACTTCCTTACAGCCCATGATGGCTTTACGCTGGCGGACCTCACGTCCTACAACCACAAGCACAATATGGCCAACTTGGAGAACAACCAAGACGGTACGAACAACAACCACTCGTGGAACCACGGCGTCGAAGGGACTCGCGCCGCATTCACTATGAATCCAGACTTGAAGGATTCCACCGGTGTGGTTGAAGACGTGGCTTTCATCAGGGAGCGTTCCCGCCGCAACCTTTTGATCACGTTGCTGGTCTCTGCTGGGACCCCAATGATCAGCGCGGGTGATGAGTTTGCGCGCACCCAGTATGGGAACAACAACGCTTATTGCCAGGACTCTCCCATTTCATGGGTTGATTGGGACTTGGATGAAAGCCAGCAAGAGCTGTTGGATTGGGCGAAGTACCTCATTGCTTTGCGCCACGAACACAGCGCTCTACGCCCCGTTGATTTCGCAAGCGGTGAGACAGCCGAGGGCGACTCCATGCCCGACGTATCGTGGTTCAACCGTAAGGCTGAGCCGATGAGCTCCCACGGGTGGTCCTCCCCGAAGAACCGGGTCTTTCAAATGCGCCGGTCGGGCCTCCCTCACGGGGATGTTGACGTCTTAGTGGTGGTAAACGGGACGCTGAATCCCAGTAAAGTGACGCTACCTGATAGCCACGGCAATCCGTGGATCCTAGTGGCTGACACTTCCTGGCCGACACCCGCACACGGGGGGATTACCTCGGCAAAAACGTGTTTGGATGAGGGCGCACCGGCGCTAGCTGGGGAAAAAGACATGATGGAGCCACAATCGGTGGCCCTCTACTTCTCCAGAGTTAAATAATCCCCGTTCGAACAGTTTTATCCGCCTAACCGTCTGTTCGTCGATTTCGACGTGGACGGCCCTTTCTCATGAGACACTGAGCTTGTCGCCTTTGCGCGGATGCAAAGGCTGCAATCTCAATGAATCTCAATGAGGAGGAATCATGGGCGTCTATGTTGTTACTGGCGCGGCATCCGGTATGGGCAGGTCAACGGCAGAACAGCTCCGGTGGGAAGGGCACCGTGTGATCGGTGTGGACCTGAAAAACACCGAAGTCATCGCCGACTTGTCCACTGTCGAAGGACGGGAACACGCACTGGAAGAGATCCACCGGCGTGCAGACGGTCGCCTAGACGGAGCCGTCTTAGCGGCGGGTCTGGGCCCAATCCCTGGCAAAGAGGCTCTGATCGCGCACGTCAATTATTGCGGTGTGGTCAATTTATTGGAAGGCATGCACGACCTACTGGCCGCCGCCGGAAATGCAAAGGTAGTCATTTTCTCTTCGAACTCAACAACGACGATCCCGGGTATTCCGGCCGAAATGATTGAAGCGTTCCAAGCACGCGATATCGATGCCGTCTTGCAAATCGCAGACTCGGCGGGTCCAGAAACGGCGCCCTCGTTCGTCTACGCTGCTTCAAAAACAGCGGTGACCCATTGGATGAGGACCATCGGGGTCGACGAAGAGTGGGCTGGTCAAGGTATTCGCGTAAATGCCTTGGCGCCGGGTGCCATCCGCACACCAATGGTGGAAGCCCAGCTTGCGGATCCCAAGTTAGCGCCGGCGATCAGAGCGTTCCCAGTCCCAGTTCGCGAGTTCGGTAAGCCAGAAGAAGTGGCGCAGTGGGCGATTTTCATGCTCTCTCCGGCAGCGAACTTCCTGTGCGGTTCGGTGATCTTCCTAGACGGTGGGACGGACGCGTACTTCCGCGCAGACGCGTGGCCAAGAGCCATGACAGTAGAGGAGCTACCCCACTATCAAGAGAAGATGGCGCAGTTCGCGGCGACACTAGAGTAGATTCAGCGGGCGTGTCAGGGACTAGAATCTTCGGCATGCCAGATTTTCATAATGAACAATCCCCTTCAGAGTTCGCTGTTCCTGAAGGCGACAGCCAGGTCAGCACCGCTTCCGTACGACGTGCCGTGGAACGTTCGGCCGAGATAGAACGGGAAATCGATCGTGACCCTTCTCGTTTCCGGGTGCTTACCGGTGATCGCCCCACGGGTAAACTGCACTTGGGTCATTATTTCGGTACTCTGCACGGCAGGGTTGACCTGCAAAACCGAGGCGTGGACACGTGGATTCTCGTTGCCGACTACCAAGTGATCACGGACCGTGATGGCGTCGGACCGATTCGGGAGCGCGTGCTGGGGCTGGTGGCCGATTATTTGGCTGCGGGTATTGACCCTGAGAAGTCAACGATTTTCGCGCACTCTGCCGTGCCCGCCCTCAACCAGCTAATAATTCCCTTCCTATCCTTGGTCACGGAATCTGAACTGCACCGCAACCCAACGGTGAAAGCGGAGCTCCAGGCAACCGGTGGTCGGGCCATGTCGGGTCTGCTACTGACGTATCCGGTCCACCAGGCAGCCGACATCCTGTTCTGTAAAGCGAACCTAGTCCCAGTGGGCCAGGACCAGCTGCCGCACATTGAACTGAGCCGCCAGATTGCGTCCCGCTTTGACCGTCGTTTTGGTCGCACATCCGACGGCAAGGCTGTTTTCCGCCGCCCCGACGCCCTACTGTCCCAAGCCCCAGCAATCTTGGGGACGGACGGAACGAAGATGAGTAAGTCACGTGGCAACACCATTGAACTCGCCATGACCGCTGATGAAACTGCGAGGATACTCAAGAAAGCCAAGACAGATTCCGACCGCAATATCACCTTCGATCCCGCCAACCGACCCGAAGTGTCCAACCTGCTACTGCTTGCCGGAATGGCTTCGGGCGATGATCCACGTGAAATCGCAGAGCGCATTGGCGACGGAGGCGGCGGACAGCTCAAGAAGGTGGTCACCGACGCGATCAACGAGCACCTTGCCCCGCTGCGCGCTCGGCGCGAAGAACTCGTTGCCGACCCGGCGTACTTGCTTTCCGTCCTTGACGCTGGGATCGAAAAAGCCAATCAGATGGCCAATGAAACCCTGTTGGAAGCTCATGAGGCTATGGGGATGATCTACTCCTAAACCATCCCCATAGCCCCAAAAGGTCTACCGGCCGATGGTGGTCGTCTTCTGAGAGGCGACCACCGTGGGCTCAGCATTGGAAACCAATCCCAGCTCCGCATCCGAGGCCGTGAGCGAGTTGTGTGGAACCACGCGCACAGTAAAGCCGACCGCACCCGCTACATCTAGCTTGGTGGATGCTACGAACTTGGTTGCTCCCCCGTCAACCTGCTTTGAAGGGGTGAGCTTGATTACCTGCCCACTGACGATGGTGTCATCACCGGCAACTTTCCCCAAGATCATCTGCACCTCTACGTCCTCGGGTGAAAGATCACCCAGCGAAACGTGTGCAACCACGGTGACGTCATCACCGAGCTGGACCACATCAGGAAGGGATGCCTCTACGAAATCCACGCGGACGTCATGCCACGCAGCGCGCACCTTGGACTTCCACTCTGCGAGAGCCTTCGCATTCTCGTACGGGGGCGCATCCAATGATTCTGATGCCCGCGCAATCGGGGTGTAAAGCTCGCACACATAGTCGGCTACCATCCGCGTTGCCTGCACTCTTGGCCCCAAAGTAGCCAGCGTATGGCGGACCATTTCCATCCACCGCCGCGGGATTCCATCAGCGTCGCGGTCGTAGAAGCGCGGAGCCACCGTATTTTCGATGAGGTCGTACAGGGCTGCCGCTTCGATCTTGTCGCGGCGACTCGGGTCATCCACCCCGTCTGCCGTGGGAATCGCCCAGCCGTTCGATCCGTCGTACATCTCATCCCACCACCCGTCTAGGATCGACAGGTTTAGGGCACCATTCAACGCACACTTCATGCCAGATGTCCCCGACGCTTCCAGTGGTCGCAGCGGGTTATTGAGCCAGACGTCGCAACCCGGTACAAGCACGTGTGCCAACGCCATATCGTAGTTCGGTAAGAAGACGATGCGGTCGCGAATACGCGGATCGTCAGAGAACTGGACTAGGCGTTGAATCAGGGAAACCCCCTGTTCGTCATCCGGGTGGGACTTTCCAGCAATCACCAATTGGATGGGACGCTGCGGGTGCGTTAGTAGCCGCACCAGACGTTCTGGATCTGAAAGCATCAGAGTCAGTCGCTTATACGTGGGCACACGTCGAGCGAACCCGATGGTTAGTACGTTTGGATCAAGGACGCTGTCGGTCCAACCCACTTCCGCTGGCGATGCACCCCGTTCCAACCAAGATTCCCTCATGCGGATGCGGGCTGCTTTGACAAGGCTGGTTCGCATCTCTTTACGTGTCTGCCAGATTGCCGAGGACGGAACACCCCCTTGTTCACCAGTTTGCAACCAAGAGGCTCCGTCTTCTTCTTGGGCGGGAGTCATATATTCCATTGCCAACGCTTGGAAGCGCGGGTCGCGCCAAGTTGGCCCGTGTACCCCATTGGTGATGTGCGTAATCGGAACATCAGCGACGTCGAATCCGGGCCACAACTGTTGGAACATTCCGCGGGAGACACTGCCGTGCAGCTGTGCGACTCCGTTTGCCATCCGTGCCATGCGCAGTCCCAATACCGCCATGTTGAAAACGTGAGGATTCCCGCCTTCATACGATTCTTGTCCAAGTTTGAGGACGTCCTCGACCGAAGTACGCGGCAGAGGCAGAGCAGCGAGATAGGGGCGGACCACGTTCCTGTCAAAGCGGTCTATCCCAGCTGGAACCGGGGTGTGCGTGGTGAACAAAGTACCCGCCCGGATCGCCTCCACTGCTGCTGGGAAAGACAGGGAGTCATCTTCCTCCATAACTTCCCGCAAGCGTTCGACACTCAAAAAGCCGGCGTGGCCTTCGTTGCAGTGGTACACCTGCGCCTTGGGAACGTCGTTGATCCTCTCGTAAGCCCGCAACGCTTTTATCCCACCGACGCCCAGCAGGAGTTCTTGTTCTAAACGGTGTTCAGCTGACCCGCCGTATAGACGGTCGGTGACCTGGCGGGATATCTCATCGTTATCGGGAACGTTCGAATCCAGCAGTAAGAGAGGAACGCGACCCACCTGCGCCACCCATACTTGAGCTTTGAGGACTCTTTCCCTCGGAAGGTCGAGAGAGACTATGACTGGCGTGCCATCTTGTTCCCGTAGAAGGGTCAGGGGCAGGTTATTGGGGTCAAGGAGTGGGTAGGTTTCCCGCTGCCAGCCATCTCTGGTGAGGGACTGTCGGAAGTACCCCGCTCCGTATAGGAGGCCGACCCCGATAATGGGGACGCCCAAGTCGGAGGCAGATTTGAGGTGGTCCCCTGCCAAAACGCCGAGCCCTCCTGAATATTGGGGCATGACATCTGTAATCCCGAACTCGGCCGAGAAGTACGCAATCGAATCTGGTTTCCCGTCCTCGAGATACTCTTCCTGATACCACTTCGCTTCTGACATGTATTGTTCGAGTTCGTCGTGGAGCTGTTGCGCTTCGAAGACGACCCCGGCGTCTGCCGACAACTGCCGGTAGCGCTCGGGGGTTATCTCTCCGAGTAGAGCCACTGGGTCGTGACCCACTTCTTCCCAAGCGTGCGGATCCAAGGATGCGAAAAACTGCACTGTTGGGTGGTGCCAGCACCAATAGAGGTTGCGGGCTAGCGAATCTAAAACACTGAGCTCGGGTGGCAGTACCGTACGGACAGTAAATCTACGTATTGCTTTCACACCGGCTAGCTTAGGTCACACCTCACACTTTCGGCTGGAAGCAGGCCGAACACTTGACATTGATGCCAACTATCGCATTCAGCTATGAAGCGCACATTTAGCCGTAGTGCGGCGCAGTTTCCTGAAACTGGCATGCTTCTTTGTAAGCTGTGAAAGTGAACACGAACAATGCTCGTCTTTTGAGCCGTATCCCAGCAATAGAAGTATTTCCCGTTGTCGCCGACTCGACCCTGCCTGCGAAAGCAACTGAGGGAGAAGCCTTCCCCGTCAGGGCAACGGTATTCCGTGAGGGGCACGACCAGTTCGGCGCTGATGTTGTGCTAGTTACCAACGACCGCAGAGAGTTCTCGCGCACCCGGATGTATCTGGTCGCCCCGGGCTTGGACCGGATGGAAGCGTGGGTGATGCCCGATGCTCCTGGCGATTGGTCCTACCGAATCGACACCTGGTCTGACCCGTGGGCTACCTGGCTGCATGATGCTTCCATCAAGATCCAGGCTGGTGTGGATGCCGATTTGATGTGTGAAGAAGGGGCTCGCATCCTTGAGCGTGCCGCCACAGGTGATTTCAAACGCGCCCAGAGACCACCGGCGGTACCCGCATACCGGAAAGTGAAGCCGGATGCCGAAGCTGCCGAACAGATGCTCTTGGCTGCAAAAACACTGCGTGACACATCGGTGCCAGCCATTACCCGTTACGCGTCTGCGATTTCGTCGCGGGTCGAGGCAGCGATGGACAAATACCCGCTGCGCGACCTCATTGAATGCACCGTCAAGTACCCCCTCCGCGTGGACCGAAAGGCGGCTCTATACGGGTCCTGGTATGAGGTTTTCCCGCGCTCTTTTGGCGCAGTACAAGCCGCGGATGGCACATGGAAGTCGGGAACGCTGGCCCACCTGACCAAGAGCGTGAAGAACATTGCGGACATGGGCTTCACCGTGCTCTACCTAACGCCAATTCACCCGATCGGAACGACATACCGAAAAGGACGAAACAACTCTCTTGAAGCGCGTGAGGGCGACCCGGGCTCACCGTACGGTATCGGCTCACCCGAAGGTGGGCATGACGCCCTGCACTCCGATCTGGGTACGTTCGAAGATTTCGACAATCTAGTCGCCGAAGCTAAGAAGCAAGGGATGGAAGTCGCCCTCGACCTCGCACTACAGGCTTCCCCGGACCACCCGTGGGTCAAGGAGCACCCCGAGTGGTTCACGACGCGCGCAGATGGCTCCATCGCCTATGCGGAGAATCCACCTAAGAAGTACCAAGACATCTACCCTCTGAACTTCGATAACGATCCGGAAGGGATCTACCAGGCGATCATCGATGTCGTAGAGGTTTGGATTAGTCACGGTGTCAGCATTTTCCGAGTCGACAATCCACACACGAAGCCGATCCCGTTTTGGCAGCGTTTCCTCACCTATATGCACATCCATCACCCGGACGTCATCTTCTTGGCTGAGGCTTTCACGAAGCCGGCGATGATGCGCACGCTGGGGATGGTGGGCTTCCAGCAGTCGTACACGTACTTCACGTGGCGCCAGACGAAGAAGGAACTGATCGACTACTTCACGGAAGTGGCGCGCGACACGTCCTATGTCATGCGCCCCACGTTCTGGCCGACCACGCATGACATTCTTACCAATCAGATGACTACCGGCGGAACGGCAATCTTTGCCATCAGAGCGATCCTGGCAGCCACGGGTGCGCCCACGTGGGGAATCTACTCTGGCTACGAATTGGTTGAGAACGTTCAGCGCCCAGGCTTCGAAGAACAGATCGACAACGAGAAGTATGAGTATCGGCCCCGGGACTGGGAGACCATCGAAAGTATGGGGCTGACGCAACTCATCCGCCAACTCAACGCTGCCCGAGCGAACCATCCCGCCCTTCAGCAGCTGCACCAGATTACGATTCACCACACGACAAATGATCAGGTTCTGTGTTTCTCCAAGCACGTACCCGCGAAGTTCTCGCCCACGGGTGAAGCAGACACGGTCATCGTTGTTGTTAGCCTGGATCCCCACAACGAGGTCGAATCGACCGTTTACATCGATGCTGAGGCTCTCTTTGAACCAGAAACAAGAGCTCGCTTGGGAGAGCCTGATGGCCACGTGGACCGCGGCACCCCAATCTCGCTGGAACTTGTGGATGAACTTGGGGGACAGCCTTACCACTGGGGACGGGAAAACTACGTGCAACTTTCACCTTGGACCCGCACGGGACATGTTTTCTCAGTGAAATCCGTGAGCAAACCCGAGTAAACACAAATGCACCAAGCACCAGATGCTCTACAAGCTTTGGATACTTCCCTTGCGGGGGAGGTATCCAAAGCGGTGTGGCCGTGGGTATTGCAGCAACGCTGGTGTCCTACGGTTAGCAATGACCCCACTCCCGCCGAAGCGCTGGTGCTGTGGGAACTCCCCCAGCCCCGATTATCAAAGGGGGCTGCAGGTTGTTTGGCATGGATATTGGTCCTCCGTCTGAGCGGGGGAAGCCTGCTGCAGATACCGCTCCTAGCGTGTCCCTCCCGGCTAGACGGCAGACCTCAGGCGCGCGAAGCCGATGTGAGAGGGGAAAAGGTCGCGCAGGTGAGCGACTACAACCTTTGGGATGGGACGCTTCAGCCGCAGTTTTGGATGGCATGGGCCGGGCAAGCCACGGTCATCAAGGGAAGCCGAGCCGACCTGATGCAATCTGCCGCGGCTGTGGATCGACTCGGTATGGAGCAATCAAATACTTCTGTGCTCTTGACTGGGTCGTCCCCCCGGTTGATCGCCAAGGTCTACCGGGTTCTTCATGGGGGCGTCCACCCAGAAGTTGAGCTGCCCAAAGCCCTCACGGACGCACAGTGGCCCGGCGTACCGGCCCTCTACGCCACAAGCTTCCTCCCGGTATGCGCGGACGATGGCAGCAAAGTCCAAGACTCGGAAAAGCCCATGTGTTCAGCCGTCGTCTCCGAAGCGGTACCAAATGCGACCGACGGCTTCGACTATTTTGTTGAGCTTGCACGTCGAAAAGCCGACCCGTCCGAACAGGCGCGCCTTCTTGGCTCGCTCACTGGCCAGATGCACCGGCAGCTCGCGCTCGCGCTCGGCACCGACAGTGGACTGACCGTGGGCTCCCTACTTGAGAGGGTGCAGAAAGGACTTAATGGGGACGCGACCACAAAACCAGGCCTTTCGCTTGCGATCCCCGAAGAGCTCAAACAGAGTCTCCGTAGCCGGCTCACGCAAATATCCGTTGAATCTGAATCCGAACTGCCGCGCCAACGCATTCATGGAGACCTGCACTTAGGTCAGACTCTGCGCACTGAGGATGGTTCTTGGTTCATAATTGATTTCGAGGGCGAACCTCTGAAAGAAATCGAAGAACGCAGTGAGCCAGACGTGGCACTCCGCGATGTTGCGGGAATGTTGCGTTCTTTTGATTACGCCTGGCGGCGAGCCCAAGACGATCCAGATACGAACTCTTGGACCCAGCAAGCAAGGGAGGCTTTCTTAGAAGGCTACAACCGCGAAATTACCTTGAATGATACCGATCAGAATGTCCTACAGGCCCTTCAGATTGAGAAGGCCCTTTACGAAGTGGACTATGAAGCCCGCTTCCGCCCCGATTACCTCCGAGTGCCACTTTCTGCCCTCGAACTCCTCGCACAATGACCCATTTCCCACCCTCAACGTGAGAGACTCTAACCATGACTAACCAGCCTGTTTCCGTTTCCCCTGATGTCCTGGATGCGGTTGCCAGGGGCGAATATCATTCGCCCCACTCTGTGCTTGGTGGCCACCCCGAAGATGGGACCGTCACTATCCGCACTGTTCGTCACCTCGCCGATGAGGTGACGGTTGTAACCGCTGATGAAGAGTACCCCGCTGTCCACGAACACAATGGTGTGTGGGTGGCTACCCTGCCCGGTGACACCGTGCCTGACTATCGCCTGCGCGTTCGATATGGCGACACTGAAACTACAGTGGATGACCCGTACCGTTTCCTTCCCTTTGTAGGCGAACTTGACCAGCACCTGTTCTCCGAAGGTCGACTCGAAGAACTCTGGCGAACCATGGGTGCGCACCGCAAGCACCTCACCGGCCCAATGGGGGACGTCGACGGGGTTGCGTTTACCGTGTGGGCTCCAAATGCGCGCGCAATCCGCGTGGTGGGTGACTTCAATTATTGGGATGGCTCCGGCTCCGCTATGCGCTCACTCGGCTCATCCGGAATTTGGGAACTGTTCATCCCCGATGTTCAAATTGGAGCCCGCTACAAATTTGAAATCCAAGGCCCCGAAGGGAACTGGTTCCAAAAGGCCGACCCGATGGCAAGAGGAACGGAAGTTCCCCCGGCTACCGCATCCGTGGTCACCGAATCCAACTTCGAGTGGACCGATGCAGACTGGATGGAAAAGCGCGCCAATACGGACCTTCACTCCGGACCGGTGTCGATCTATGAGTGCCATATCGGCTCCTGGAAACAAGGTCTGTCCTATCGTGAACTCGCTGATGAAATGGTCCCCTACCTACTCGAAATGGGCTACACCCACGTCGAGTTCATGCCGGTAATGGAACACCCCTTCGGTGGCTCATGGGGCTACCAGGTGACGTCCTACTACGCACCCACTGCTCGTTTCGGCAGTCCGGACGACTTCCGCTACTTGGTCGATCAGCTGCACGCCGCTGGAATCGGAGTCATCCTCGACTGGGTGCCCGCGCACTTCCCGAAGGATGCTTGGGCTCTAGCGCGCTTCGATGGAACCCCTCTGTACGAGGACGGGGACCCAATGCGTGGCGAGCAGCCTGACTGGGGAACCTTAGTGTTCAATTTCGGCCGCAATGAAGTTCGCAACTTCCTCGTAGCCAATGCCAACTACTGGTTCGAAGAATTCCACATTGATGGCCTCCGCGTGGACGCAGTGGCATCCATGCTGTACCTGGACTACTCCCGGCAAGAAGGCCAGTGGCGGCCGAACCAATTCGGTGGCCGTGAGAACCTCGAGGCGATCCAGTTCATCCAAGAAACTAACGCCACCGTGTACCGCCGCTACCCCGGCGTAACGATGATCGCGGAAGAATCCACCGCCTGGCCAGGCGTGACAGCACCCACCACAGGGGGCGGTTTAGGCTATGGCTTCAAGTGGAACATGGGCTGGATGAACGACACGCTGCGCTACATGGCAGAAGATCCGGTGAACCGGCGCTGGCATCACGGGGAACTCACGTTCTCATTGGTCTACGCATTCTCTGAGAACTTCGTCCTCCCTCTGTCGCACGACGAAGTTGTGCACGGCAAAGGCTCGATTATTGCCAAGATGCCGGGCGATAAATGGCAAAAGCTAGCCAATACACGCGCGCTCTACTCTTACCAGTGGTCACACCCTGGCAAGCAGCTCCTCTTTATGGGACAAGAGTTCGCCCAGGAAGGTGAATGGAGCGAATCCTACAGCCTCGACTGGTGGTTGCTGGATAACCCAGAACACCAGGGAGTCGCCCGCTTGGTGCGCGACCTGAACCGCCTGTACACATCGACCCCTGCCTTCTGGGACGACGACTACACGGGCTTTGAGTGGATCGACGCCGGCGATGCTGACCACAACGTGATCTCTTACGTGCGTCAAGGCCCAGGCGAAGATGGCGAACTGGAACGGATCGTGTGCGTCATCAACTTCGCTGGTAACCCGCACGAACACTATCGCGTCGGCCTTCCATTTGGAGGCGAGTGGGAAGAGGTCTTGAACTCTGATGACCTCGCTTACGGCGGTTCCGGCGTCGTGAATCAGGGTGTCCTTCGCTCCGAAGAAATCCACTGGAACAACCGCGACAACTCGGTATCCCTGCGCGTTCCACCCCTAGGGGCGACCTTCCTGCGACCTGTGAAAGCTGCAAAAACTGAAGTGATCGACCCGAATGAAGAGGTCGTGAACTAACCGACAGGTAGACTAAGATGGCCCGGTCCTCCCAAAGGAGGGTCCGGGCCATCACTACGTTGGACTTAGACCATCAAGTGAGTCGCCAGACGCGTGCGCGCAGACTTTACGGCCGCTGAATCCGTTGCAATCGGGAATAGTCCCACCAGCTGTTGACGCAGCTTCTCTTTTTCCTCCGCATCGAATGATGCGGTCAGAGCGTCGAGAAGCACATTGAACGCGCCTTCTTCATCACCTTTAGCAAACATAGAGTCAGCCAAGGCGCTCGTCGACAGGTCCCCTACCGGCTCATCCTCAGAAGCGGCCTCGGCTGTCTCGGCCTCATACCGGCGCTCAAAACGAGCGCGAGCCAAGGCGGTCTTCGCTTCACTATCGGAAGGGTTGTTCGCCAGTACTTTCTTCCATGCCTTCACTGCTTTGTCCCAGTCGCCTTCCTCTTCGGCGGTGCGAGCAGCACGGTGTTCTTCGGGCATGGGCTTCTCTAGGTCAGCTTCGGAAACCTGTAGGCGTCCCGTAACACCCATCTGGGGAGCCACCTGTAGTAGCTCGTTCAGCACTTCGGTCACTTGCGTCGCTGTGGGAGCGCCCTCAAATAGTGGAACTGGGCGGCCTGCCACAAGCGCGAATGAAGCGGGGACCGTCTGAACTTGGAACGCAGCTGCAACGTTAGGGCTGACGTCCACGTCCACTTTACCGAGCTGGAAAGAGCCCGCGTCCGCCCGCGCCACGGATTCGAGCACGTCAACTGCCTGTTTGGACGCTAACGACTTCTTCGAATAGAGGACGAGGACGATAGGGACCGTCTGGGACAGTGCCATCGTTTCTTGTAAGTTCGCCTCGGTGACATCGACTATCAGTGGAGCGCTAATCGCCGCGGAACTGGCTGGCGCTCCTAACGCTGGATGTGCCTGCGGCGCTGTTTGTGGATCGCTAGATTGAGCTTGGCCTTGGGGCACCATGTGTGAAAGGTCGAAGGCCCCAGCACTGCTCGGACTGGTTTCGCTCACCAATTCCTCCTCTGTCGCATACTAACTATCGGCAGTCTCTCACTGAGCTACCGTTGTCGCACTTCAGCGACATACCTAGTCTTCTTCTTCAGTGGGTTCGGTGTCGTCCCGGCTCACACCGGTGATGACCCGCTCGGATCCGACGACAGCCACCTCCGCGTCAGAATCTGCTGGTGGTACTAGGAAGAACATGGTCACCAAGTACGTCACGGTTACGGAACCGATGACGTTCTTGTCTTCTAGGTAGTCGGCGGGCGTTCCGGCCATCTCAAACGTAGAGCCTGGCACTGTGCGCGTGTATACGGTGTCATAGGTAAACGCGGTGGAAATCAGAGCTTCCCCGGTCTCTAGAGACACCCCGATGATGGGAAAGTCTTTCTCTGAAGCCGTCGCCTTAACATTTCCGGCCACGGCAACTGCCTCGTTAACTTCTTCGAGTTCCTGCCGGTATCGGGGCGCGAAAACCTTATCTTCGAACAGGGCATACTCTTCGTTATCCGGGCTGTTGAGGTGGTTGACGTAGGTGGTTAACACTTCTTTTGGTGTCATGACCAACCCGGCGGCATCTGCTTCTAATACTGTGGAACCATCCCGAATCCCCACGCCCTTCACAGAAGTGCCACCGACCAGCCTGGTCCAGTTTTCGAGCTGGTAGTCCTCTTTGGCTGCCTGCTGCGTCATAAAGAACACTTCAGCTGGTTGATCACCCGACGCGTTCGAAGCCACTAGCAGCACGCGGGGCCAAGACGTCCCAGCGGTCGCGGAAAATAGTTCAGGGTTAATGACTAGGGGCGGGATATCAGTACTGGTCTTCTCAGCGCGTTCAAACTGGCTAGAGCGCAGGTCGAGAGCGGGCTCTTTCACCCGGCTGGTGAGCAGAGCCGCATCCTTGGCTTTTTCAGCCTCATCAAGTACTGCTTGGACGTCGGCGACGATCCGGTCGACTTGCTCTTGAGAGAGAACAACTTCCTCATCGGCCGGCCCTGACTGAGCCCCGCTTTGTACATCCGATTGGGGAGCTTCAACTTCTAGGACTGGTTGACTGCACCCAGCCAACACGACCGCCCCTACCAGTGCAGAAGAGATAGTCGCGGTGATGGTTTTTTTCAAAGTCACTCTGTCTCCCCCATTGCTTCACTCCATCTTTCTGGGCGCATTGAGCGTTGCTCCAGCACATCGCCAACATCCGACGACTGCTGCTTGTCACCCGTGCCGGTAGTAAATGTCCGCCCATCAACAACGAGCCGTGACACGCCCCGTTTCCTTGCATCGCGGAGTGCGCTTCTCGTTGGGAAAGCCCCGCCACCTTGAAGAGCGGTCAGGTTCATCATCCCTGAATCGGTGGTCACCGTTTCAACGCTAGGCGCGGTCGGGGATGGAGCGGGCTTAGAAGGCTCCGACACGACTGGTTCTTCGGTTGCGCTCTCTTCTTCGGGCTCGGGCTGGAATTTGCTGTCGTGCTTCGCTGTATCGTGACTTGGCGTGGTGTCCTGGGTCCGCGGTACATCGTGGCTCGCCGGTGTAGCGGGCTGCTCCTCTACGGCTTGGCTGTGGACAGGGTCCTCGACCGGAGCAGGCTTGTCACCACGTTTAACTTCAGCCGGTGCTTGCATCGCTTCAGCGATGGCTATCTGAGTGGTTTCTACCCCCGCACGCTCTTCTCGGCTGCGGATATGTTCCGAACGTGCCAAGCGCCGCTTGTGTGCGCGTGAGAGAGAAACCCCTACCACTAGAGCGATCAACAGCACCACGCCGCCAGCCAAGAATGCCACGACCGCTAAGAGATTCGAGCGAGGCGTGTCCCACGTCAGCGTAATCGTCGGAGCAGGACCGACACCGTCCGTTGCCGCCAGAATAGAGGTGTTCATCTCATCGCCTGACAGCGTCACACTGACAGACCCACGACCGTACTTTTGTGCTACCCACATATCGGAAGCAAGCGGATTCTCTCCGCGAGCTCCCTCGGCTGTCTCTGGCTCTTTCTCGCCACTTTGCGTCTGACCCGACTGAGGCTCGGCGTCCACTCCATGAGAGATTGCTTTGAGCGTCTCTAAGCTCGACAACCCGACGATTTCGTCATATGGCTCATCTTGCAGCCAAGCCGCCACATCCTCTGGAGAGCCGACGGCGACCCAAACCATCTGGTCGCCGTCCGCCGTTGCCTTAACGTTCACCGTGTCACCGTAAAGTGGAAAGACACCGACGCGGGTCATTGCAAATGGTTGATCCCCGTCGCGGCTAGCGACGATTTGCTGGGCCGGCCGCCAGATGGTCATAGCAAGCACGCCCACGGCAATGAGGGCGACCGCAACCACCCCCAGCACTATAGGGAGTGAATAACGCTTCACTTTGCTCACTGCCACAACCTCCCGAAAACGATTACGTTTCAAGACTAAACTATTTAGCCCACCTATCCGCTAGCAGTTACCCGCAGTTGGTAACCTAATCAACATTGCAAACACCGCATTATGCGTATAAACGGCTATATGGGGTTTAACCCGCGTCGCCAGCATGCGGTGTGCCAGTGTCTTCTCGCGTCGACTCCGTACGGGGTGCCGAATCGGCCTTCTTCCGGCCACGCCACAATATGATCCACGCCCGGGGGAATCGGGCGGGCACACCCCGGGCAGGTGTAAGTGCGCTGACTGGGGCCTACCTCTTGCACTTGATAACGGTCCCCGTTCGAACGAACTTCAGACATTGGCACCCCGCGCAAGGATGACATGTTCAAAGGTCGATGCTCACGCGCCCTGTGTGCGCGTCGAGATCCCCGTGACTTACCCATGGAACCTTATTTGTCACCTTCGATGTCCAGCAGCTGCCCTTCACGGAAGACCTTCTCCGTCCGGAAATCTTCGGTCATGACCACAACGTCTGCCCGCAGACCAACTTTGAGCTCACCTCGGTCCTCCAACCCTAGGAACTTCGCGCCTTGTTTCGAGGCAAGATGCACCGCATCTTCTACGCTTAGGCCACCTTGAGTGACGGCGATGCGGACTTGGTCCACTAAGCGCGAGGTTCCCCCAGCGAGATTGCCACCATGAGTTAGGCGGGCAACACCATCGGAGACCGTCACCTCATTGGGGCCTAAAACATACTCGCCGTCTGCCATTCCAGCCGCTGCCATCGCATCGGTGACGAACACTACGTTGTCTCGCCCAACGAGCTGTACCATCTCAGCAACGAGGAGCGGATCGACGTGCACTCCGTCGCAGATTAACTCCGCAACTAGGCGTCCTTCCTGGGCAGCCGTTAGCAGGGCAGGAATCGGTCCGGGTGAGCGGTGATGCATGGGTGGCATGCCGTTAAACAGGTGGGTGACGCTGGCCCGGCCACCTCGAACGCGCTGGTCTGCCGCTGCAATCAAATCCACCCCCAGGTCAACAGCTTCAGCCGCTTGCGATACGGTGCAATCGGAGTGGCCCCACGACGGCAGAATATCGCCCTCCACTAGCGTCTTAACCGCTCGTTGCCCCTCATCGTCTAGGCAGTGCTCCGGCGCCAAAGTGATCGAAACAGCCTTCCCACGGGCGGCGTCGACCAACCGTCGGGCATCCGCGGTTGTCGCAGGAACAAGGTAAGCGGGGTTCTGTGCACCACAGCGAGCTTCTGATAAGAACGGGCCTTCGTAGTGGATACCGGCGACGATCCCCTCTTCGACCGCATCGGCTAATAGGTTGGCCCGCTCTTCCAGCACTGGAATTGCAGCCGTAACCAAGGAGGCGATTAATGTAGTTGTCCCGTGATTCAGGTGCTCGTTGGCGGCGGTGCGCACCTCATCGACGGTTGTCGCGTCTGGGAAGGATGCCCCACCGCCCCCATGACAGTGGACATCCACGAATCCGGGGGTAATGTATCCGCCCTCTGCGTCGGTAGCCTCTGCGTCTGAGTATTGATCGGGTAATGCTGACCTTTCACCGATCCAACTGATGCGACCCTGTTCGAGGACGACCGCGCCACCCTCTAACACTCTGTGCGAAAGAACTACGTTTCCCTTGAGTACTTGTGTTGGTGCCATTTCGATCCGATTCCTAGCTGTTGTCGTAACCAGCCTCTAGAAGAGGCGCCCTTCTGCTGGTTCAAGGCCGCGCATAGCGGCATAGTCAAGGACCAGCCAATCGATTCCTCGGTCTTCGGCCAAGGTGCGCGCCTGTCGCGTTATTTCCTGTCCTGCAAAGAGACCTCGAATGTTCTTGTAGCGCTCTTCGCGCGCAAGCAACGTCAAGTAGCGGGTGAGTTGCTCAACGCCATCTATGCCACCCCGCCTCTTTACTTCTATCGCCACGGGGATTCCGTCCGGATCGTATACGAGCAGATCAACCGGTCCAATCGGCGTAGGGTGCTCGCGGCGTAACAGCGTCCATCCCTCACCCAGCACAGCCGCGAGCTGCTCAGCCAACAGTGCCTGCAGATGGTCTTCAACCCCATCTTTTAACAGCCCTGGGTCTTCCCCCAACTCCTCTTCGACCTCAGCGATCGTTTCAAAAATCCGGATCAGGAGCTGGCCTTCGCTCTTGGTTGGCTCGACGAGCCAGACACTCTCCACACCGGCGGCAGATTCTTCATCGGTCGGGGGTCGCTCCGTCAGGGTGCAGGGTGAGGTCATCCAATTGAGGGGTTTATAAGACCCTCCATCGGAATGAACGAGGACGGAACCATCAGATTTCAGCATCAGCAGTCGGCGCGCCCGCGGGAGGTGCGCGTCCAAACGGCCGGAATAGTCGACGGAACAGTCCGCGATTACCAATCGCATTGAGTTCCTCCAGTCTGTCGATTCATATTCGAAGTCGCGGCGTATTCGAAGTCAGACCTGGTTTATCCCAGGTGGCGCAGAGTTAACCCAAGATATCAAGCCGGCCGCATCTCCTGGGGCGACGGCAAAGGTATACAGTCCTTCCGGTGAACGCAAACGCACGATCGTGTACGCACCATCTTGACTACGCACCGGACCTCCGAGAACCTCGAGCCGAGTACGGGGAAGCAGCAGATCCGCCCTCGTTCGAAAGTCGGCTAGGCGGTACCAGGCGAGGTTAACCGCACCGTACAGCGCTACCCCTCGAATCCACCGCTGGCCCGCCGGATCAACTATCCAAGCGGAGAAGGATGCTTTACGTCCAAGGAGAATCGCCGCTCGAACCGCGACGTAGCCGACCAGCAGAAGGATGACGCTCAGAATGAATGCCAGAGCACTGACAAAGAAGATCCCCACCATCCACCTCCTGCTAGCCACGGCGTCGACTACTTAGAAGAAGCAGCTCCCCCTTCAGCAACGATAGTCACATGATCGGAATCTACCGAAGCGAAACCACCATCAATCGCTACGGAAATCGTACTTCCGTCAGCCTGCTGGATCTCGACATCTCCTGCCTCAAGGATTGTCAAGATCGGTTGGCGCCCTTTGAGGATCCCGAGTCGACCGTCAACTGCCGGGACGGAAACGTATTTGGCTTTGCCTTCCCACAAAATCGCAACCCGTGAGACGACCTCAACTTGCAGGCTTGCCTCACTCACCGTCTTGGAGTTCCTTCCAACGGCGTTCGAGGTCCTCTATACCGCCAATATTGAAGAATGCCTGTTCTGGCACTTGATCGTAATAGCCGTTCGCGATCCTCTTGAACGCTTCGATCGTTTCCGACAATGGAACCGTAGACCCGGGAACACCCGTGAACTTCTCTGCCATGTAGGTGTTCTGAGAGAGGAACTGTTGGATACGACGAGCCCGCGCGACGGTGACCTTGTCCTCTTCAGATAGTTCATCCACACCCAAAATGGCAATGATGTCTTGGAGTTCCTTGTTCTTCTGCAGGATCGATTTCACCTGGGTTGCCACATCGTAGTGTTCGCGACCAACATGCTGGGGGTCGAGAAGTCGGGACGTGGAGGCCAGCGGATCCACAGCTGGATACAGCCCACGGGAAGCAATTTCGCGTGACAACTCAGTGGTCGCATCCAGGTGGGCAAAAGTGGTGGCTGGTGCTGGGTCGGTGTAGTCATCAGCCGGAACGTAAATGGCCTGCAGCGACGTGATCGAGTGGCCGCCTGCCGACGTAATCCGTTCTTGGAGAGCACCCATTTCGTCGGCCAGGTTCGGTTGGTACCCAACGGCGGAGGGCATGCGACCCAGCAGGGTAGAAACTTCTGAACCGGCCTGGGTGAAGCGGAAGATATTGTCGATGAAGAGGAGTACGTCTTGGTTCTGTACATCCCGGAAGTATTCGGCAATCGTCAACCCGGTCAAAGCGACCCGAAGACGAGTGCCTGGGGGCTCATCCATTTGCCCAAAGACAAGCGCCGTCTTATCCATGACGCCCGCTTCTTCCATTTCGTGGATCAGGTCGTTACCTTCACGCGTCCTCTCGCCAACTCCGGCGAAGACGGAAACACCGCCGTGGTCGAGGGCAACGCGCTGGATCATTTCTTGGATGAGGACGGTCTTTCCAACACCTGCGCCACCAAACAGCCCGATCTTCCCGCCTTGAACGTAAGGGGTGAGCAGGTCAATAACCTTGATGCCCGTTTCGAACATCTTTTCTTGACCCTCGATTTGATCGAAGGCCGGGGCGGGCCGGTGGATCGGCCAGCGCTCCTTCACGTCGAGCGTTTCGCCCTCTTCAAGATTGAGACACTCACCCGTGACGTTAAAGACGTGCCCTTTAGTCACTTCCCCTACCGGGACGATGATCGGACCGCCAGTATCAATAACCTTGGATCCGCGGACAAGCCCATCGGTTGGCTTCAGTGCGATCGCCCGGACCATGTTGTCACCCAAGTGCTGGGCCACTTCGAGGGTCAGGGTCATCGTCCCTTCGCCTTCGCCCTGGCCCCGTAGATCAAGGTCGACGAGGAGGGCGTTATGGAGAAGAGGAATAGCGTCTGGGGGGAATTCAACGTCGACAACCGGCCCCACCACGCGCGCCACACGTCCTAGGGAGGGCTTGGTCTTTTCGTCTGCCATCTTTTTCTCTTTCCGTGGCCACCGGGCCGTATTGTTTAGTTGGCCTGCGAAAGGGCGTCTGCACCCGAGACGATTTCGCTGATTTCTTGCGTTATCTCACTTTGGCGAGCAGCATTCGCCAAGCGAGTGTAGTCAGTAATTAGGTCCTGCGCGTTCTCTGTAGCAGTGTGCATTGCCTGTTGTCTTGCCGCTAGCTCTGATGCGGCGGATTGGACCATGGCTGTTGCGATGCGGTTGGTAACGTACAGCGGTAGCAGTTTGTTCAGTACTGTTTCAAGACCCGGAATGAACTCATATTCCGGAAAACCGGTGCCGTCGGGGCCGAAACCGAGCTCAGTTTCGCGCTCTTCACCGTCTGGAACGTCCACTACGCGCAGTGGAATGATCCGGCGTATCTCTGGGTTTTGTTTCACCATGGAAACGAATCTGGTGAAGACAACCTCGACTGCGCCAACACCAGTTTCGGGGTCTGGATCTAGGAAGTACCGCAGTAACGTGTCTGCGATTTCGTACATGCGCTCTTCTGTGGGGCGATCAGAGTCGCCCTCCCACGCCTGTTCGATTGGAATGTTGCGGAAACGGAAATACTGCGCGGCCCTTTTCCCAGAAGTGAATAGGACCGGTTCTTTCCCATCATCGCGAAGCTCTTGCATTAGTCGCGCCGTCTCCCGCAAAATCGTGGCGGAATAGGCGCCTGCTAGGCCACGATCAGAAGATATAGCAAAAACGGCGACTCTGTCCGTGTCCAGCCGCTCTTGTGTCAGAGGATGCTTGATGTCAGAGTGGACCGCCACCGCACCCACAGCTTTAGTCAGAGCGTGCGTGTAGGGATCCGCTTCGACGGCTCGAACCCGAGCGGCGCCGATACGAGAAGCAGCAATCATCTCCATCGCACGGAAGACCTTCTCCAAGGTTTCCGTGGCACGGATTTTCTGCTTATAGATCCTCTGTAATCCGCTCATCGTCAGTCTTTCTTAGCCCCGCCGCGCTGACGAACGATTTCCTCTTGGGTGCGCTGTGCTTCCACATGGGTGTCTTCAGCATCTTGAGTTGACACTACAAATTGCTCGTGGAAAGCCTTGACCGCAGATTCCAAGTCCTGCTCTAGGTTTTTGTCTAATTCGCCAGTGTCAGCAATGCGCTTAAGAATGTCTGTGTGAGAGCGCAGATGGTCAAGCAGCCGATCTTGGAAGGGCAGCACTTCCTTAAGCTGCAAGTCATCAAGGTACCCGTGCGTTCCGGCCCAGATGACCGCTACTTGATCCTCTACCTTCATAGGGGAACTCTGCGACTGTTTTAGAAGCTCCATCATGCGCTCACCGCGCGTTAGCTGCTGGCGAGTCGTTGAATCAAGGTCCGAAGCAAACATGGCGAAAGAAGCCATCGCACGATACTGCGCCAACGCGAGCTTCAGCGTTCCGGCGACCTTCTTCATCGCCTTAATCTGTGCGTCACCGCCAACACGAGAGACGGATACACCCACGTCCACGGCCGGGCGTTGATCAGCGTTGAACAAGTCTGACTGTAGGAAAATCTGCCCGTCCGTAATAGAGATGACGTTGGTCGGAATGTACGCGGAAACGTCGTTGGCCTTGGTTTCGATGATCGGCAGTCCCGTTAAAGACCCGCCGCCGAGCTTGTCCGAAAGCTTTGCGCAGCGTTCTAGCAGACGCGAGTGGGTATAGAAAATGTCCCCGGGGTATGCCTCGCGCCCAGGGGGCCGACGCAGTAGTAGGGATACCGCTCGGTACGCTTCAGCTTGCTTAGACAGATCATCAAAAACGATTAGGCAGTGCTTCCCCGCGTACATCCAGTGCTGTCCGATTGCCGAACCGGTGTATGGGGCTAAGTATTTGAACCCGGCTGGATCTGAGGCAGGCGAAGCAACGATGGTGGTGTATTCCAATGCCCCGGAATCGGCAAGTGTTTTACGTACGCCGGCGATTGTCGAAGCTTTTTGGCCGATAGCCACATAAATGCATCGCACCTGCTTGTTGACATCCCCTGATTCCCAAGCTTCACGCTGGTTCAGGATCGTGTCGATCGCGATAGCGGTTTTACCGGTTTGCCTGTCGCCGATGATGAGCTGTCGCTGGCCGCGCCCGATCGGAATCATCGAGTCGATTGCTTTCAGCCCGGTCTGCAGTGGCTCGTGCACTGACTTACGATCCATCACCCCGGGTGCCTGTAGTTCTAGGGCACGGCGCCCGTCGAGATCCGTTATTTCACCCAGTCCGTCGATGGGCTCCCCCATTGGGTTGACGACCCGACCAAGATAGCCATCCCCTACCGGTACGGACAGCACCTCACCCGTGCGGCGAACTTCCTGCCCTTCCTCGATCCCCGAAAAATCACCGAGGATAACGGTGCCGATCTTGGAAGGCTCCAAGTTCATCGCCAGACCCAAAGTTCCGTCTTCGAACTTGAGAAGTTCGTTGGCCATCGCGCCCGGCAGGCCCTCAACCTGGGCGATGCCGTCAGCGGTTTCCATTACGTGGCCTATTTCTTCCGAGGCCGCGTCAACGGGAGTGAAAGACTCGATGTACGAATCTAATGCCGCCCGAATCGCTTCCGGGCTAATCCCCAGATCAGTCATTGATCGTTCCTACTCGCTTCTAAGTTCAAACCGTGAAAATTGCCTAAAGTCACTTCACCAGGGCCAGGCGGGCCAAGCTGAGGTCCGTGCGGACAGAGGTATCAATGGCTTCCTCGCCAGCGTCGAGACGGAAACCGCCCAAGATCGATGGGTCCACCAGCTGCGCCATATCAACTGGGCGACCCCACTTTCTTTCAGCCAGTTCGGCCATTCGTTTGGCCTGCTCCTCAGTGAGAGGGCGTGCCGTTGTGCAGATAACCAACATCCGACCGTTCATCTGAGCAGCATGGGTGGCTACTCTGCGCAAGAACTGAACTAAGTGACCGTATCGAGCATCGTGAGCGGCACGTTTGATGAGGCGCAGAGCGATTGGGCTCACATGGCCTTCAAAGACCTTGCCAGCGAGTTCGGCGCGTTGCTTCGGATCGCCTTCCCCTAGGTCAGAAAGCTGGATTCTTAGCTCACGGTTGCTCGCAATGAGAGCGTATGCGTCCACTAGTTGTTGGCTTAGATCAGGTTCGCCTTCTAGCGACTCTGCCAAGACGATTGAATCCAAAGCCAGTTCGCGCATCGCGTCGGTTAACTGGTGGGAATGCGACCAATGCTGAGTGGCTGCAAGTCCGATGACCTTTAGCGCCACCTCACCAACGCGCGGGCCGAACAGGCTGACTGCCAGCGCCTTACGTTCCTCAGGTTCACGACCAGCATCGGTCAACGCACGGGCTAGGCGAACGTTGTCTACAAGTACATCGTAGATACCAATGAGGTCGCCGCCCGCCTCTTCACCTTCGGCTCCATCACGAATGTTTTGATGGAGGAGAGTTTCGGCGGCCTTGAGGTTTGATCGCTGCTCAGCACCCATTAGACATCGGCCCCTACAGGTGCTTGCTCGAGCTCATTTTCGACCTCGTCCATAAAACGGTCGACAACTCGACGAGAGAGTTCTTGGTCCTTGAGCTGCTCACCGATGATACGTTCGGCGAGATCAGTAGCCATGGAACCAACATCTCGACGTAGTGAGATCTCCGCGCTCATCCGCTCAGCTTCGATCTGGCGGTTGGCTGCTTCCGCGATCCGCTGTGCCTCTAGCTGAGCTTCGTGATGTGCTTGCGCAACGATACGCCCGGCGTCCTGATGGGCGCCGTCGCGGATCTCCTTAGCCTCTTCTTGGGCTTGACGAAGTGTCTCTTCCCGTTCGCGCTTAGCCAGCGCTGCATCTTCGCGGGCTTTGTCAGCAGCATTCAGCCCAGCATCGATCTTCTCTTGCCGTTCATCCAGCATCGCGTAGATCTTCGGCAGGGCTTTACCCAAGACGAGCCATAAGCCCAGCATGATAAGTGCCGACCAGAAAATCTCATGAAACGGGGGAAGGAGTACGTCAGCGCCCCCGACATCCACACCGGTTTCGGTGGGAAAGGGAGTGGAGAAGAACATCAGACAATGAATGCCAGCACAAAGCCGATCAGGGCGAGCGCTTCAATGAGCGACGCACCGATGATCATGTTTGTGAACAAACGTCCAGCCACCTCAGGTTGGCGGGCGGTCGCTTCCTGCGTGCGGGCAACTAGGTTACCGATGCCTAGGGCTGGCCCGAGGGTGGCCAGACCGTAACCTATGATGGTGATAGAACCGCTCATCGTTATTTCCTTCTTTTTTTGTTGTCGGATTGGCTGTTTAGTCTTTGGTTCTGTTAGTGGGCTTCCACTGACATCTTGATGTAAACGCCCGTCAAAATGGCGAATACATAGGCCTGGAGTACGGCTACGAAAAGTTCAAAGAGGGTCACGACTACGGATGCTCCGAGAGTCAAGACGAAGACTGGCTTCATCGCCATGACCCCGATCAGAAGCACCTGTGTCCCAAAGTAGGTCAACGCCAAGAGCATGTGTCCGGCGATCATATTGGCCAAGAGACGAATGGCCAATGTGGCGGGGCGAACCAGAAACGTCGAGATCGCTTCGATTGGGGTCAAGAGGAAGTAGACCGGCCAGGGTATGCCGGGCGGGAATAGCTGCTCTTTGAAGAACCGCCAACCACCGCGAGCCTGAATGCCCGCAAATATAAACGACACATAGGCGATGATGGCGAAAACCAGCGGAACCGACATCACCGAAGAGGCGGCAATGTTTATCCCCGGGATTACCCCGGTCAAGTTCATCGCTAGAGTGCCGAAGAATATGAACGCTAGAAGTCGGGCGTAACGCTTCCCCCTGCGCGTACCCAGAAGTTCGATGCCGATGTTCTGGCGGATGAACTCCGCAATCATTTCGATTACGGCCTGCCCACGAGAAGGGCGTAACTTCAGCTTGGCGCTGGTGACTGCGAAAATGAGGGCTAGGACGACAGCCGCGATAATCCGCGCCAGGATCAGGCGGTTCAGTTCGAAGGTGGTGTCTTCCCAGACGACCGCCTCTGGGAAGAAGTCAGCCATTCCTGGGCTATGTACTTCCGCCTCGGGATGCAGCAGTCCCTGAACGATGCCCGGGTAAAAGCTAATGGCGAGTGCGCCCAGGATTAGAACTAAACCAACCCACCACCATACGGGGCGGCCGTTGCGTTTGGAGGAGCCGGTGCCGTCGGCACCTGCAGGAACTTCCGCCTGCGTCCGCGTTGCCACTTGCGCGGTGGTCAATGCGCACCTCCATCGGCTCGCGATTTCATCGGCGAAATCTGAGGGATCATTACATCGCACCCAGCGGTGCAACGGTGACTATATTAGCAGGCGACTGAAGTTCGTGTGACATGTGTAGGTTGCCCTAAGCAAATGGCGGCGAAGACCGGTTTCCGCCTTTCTCTACACGTCCCTACCGTTTGGAGGTACGGTGACCGACCCGCAGGAGAGTACGAGATCCAACCTAAGAGACGAAGAAGTTCCTAACACAGCCGCTCCAGGGAAAAGCCCAGATGACATCGCAAAGAAGGCTACGGCTCAAGCGCTTGAAGTGGTTGAAAAGGACCCGCTGTTTCGACAAGCTGGTGAGGCGGGGATCACAGTTGGTCTCGTCTCTCTTCTTCTCTTTCTCAGGATCTTCGCCGTGGCGCGCTGGCAATGGGACACGGCGGCCTCACTAGCGGAGGCCCTCAACTTTGACGATGCCATCTCAATCCTGTTGGGCACCCTTTTTGAAAGGCCTTCGATCTCAGGATTGCTGATCATAGTGGCGCTACCATTGGCGATCTTCCGTGACTATTGGCTGGCGTCATCCAAGGTGATAGAAACCCGAGCGAACAACTGGTTCTTGATCGTCGCTCTAGTCGCAACCGGCTACGTTTTGACAAGAGCACTAGGCCTGTGGTGGCTGTTTCCGTCGGCAGGGGTAATTACTGCCGTGCTCCTTCTTATTTCGGTTCGCGCAAAACGCCGAGGCTGGAGCAGAAGCGTTGCGCGAATAGGAGCCCATATCGGCCTTCTATTCGGATTGGCCCTAGTCGTCTTGGCTTCTACCTTGGACACCCCCTGGTTAGACAGGGAGAGGATCGTCACCGACGAACAGACGATCTTTGGCTACGTCCTCGACACCAATCCGGGATTCTTAAAGATCATGACGGAAGACCGGAACATACTAATTATTCCTGATGACGATGTGGTCAGCCGCACCGTGATGAACTGAACGTCTAGACCCTATTCGGCTAATTCGTTGGGGACAGCCCGTCTTCTTTCGGGTATAAAGGCGATCACCTGTGCAGCGGTACTGGCTGCTATGGCAACGACGATCAATACGGCAACTGGCCCGACCTCAAACACGTCCACTTTCTTAGCCACAAGCAAAGCCACCAGGGTGAGAGCAACTTTTATACCGTAATCGGCCGCAACCCAGATGACTGACGGCTCCCCTGAGTTCAATGTCAGGCTGGTCGTCCACCAAGAAACAGCAAACATCGCTGCACCGATCGGCAGGCCCAATAGCAAAGACGGCAGTGTAAGTGCCGGCCAAAGGGAAGCGAGCAGCATCCCGAGCACAACGTAGCCGATGCAACCGTATATCGATGCGGAGCGCAAACGTTTAAGTCCACGCCTAGCCGCCAGTGACCTAACCATCGCTGCCTTTCTGGGAACCATGCTCGGAAAGCTTGGAGAAATACTGTGACTGGTTGGACGCCCCAGCCGTCTTCGGCTTCCTAATGCGTTCATGCGTTGATCTTCCGTGCACTGGTGGTGCCCACTGGCGATCGAGTTGAGGACGCGAGATTACTGTCTGTCCGTCGTCTCGGGCCACCGGCCCCCCAGGCACACCGAAGCCGCGACTGCGCTTGCGCCTGCTTCCGGTTACGTTCGGGAATTGGAAGAGGGTGGCTAGGATGACCAGACTCGCACTGGGCAGCGCCCACGCCCACACTCTCGCGGGGGCGAGAAGGACTAGCGATACCGCTACCGCACAGGCCCAAAGGGTCCATGCGTACATGATGAGAACTACCCCGCGATGGGAGTGGCCAGACAGCAAGAGCCGGTCATGCAAGTGTGTCCTATCAGCAACAACCGGGCTCTTCCCGTGCGCCATACGCAGCGCAGGAGTAATCACCAGATCCGCAATGGGAATCAGCAAGACAGCGAGAGGCAGGATTACGGGAACCCACGGCGTGACAGCTGACTGTTCAGTCAAGAGGGCGGGATTTGCCTGTCCCGTCACAATCAAGGTGGCGGACCCCAGCACCAAGCCGAGCACCATAGCACCAGAGTCACCCATAAAAATGGAAGCCGGGTGGAAGTTGAACCACAAGAAACCCATGCATGCACCCGCAAGAGCCACCGTCACCACGGCCGCGGCCGTCGCATAAGATGTCGCGCCCATAAGGCGCGTTAGGACATATGAATAAGCAAAGAACGACAGCGAACCGATGGCGATTACCCCGGCTGCCAATCCGTCTAGACCGTCAACGAAATTGACCGCGTTGATAATCGCCACCAAAACCAAGGTGGAAACGAGGACGGACATCCAGGCAGAGCCAACGGTGACGCCAAAGATGGGCACGCTAATTAGTTGCACTCCCCCAAGGGACATGCCTCCGCAGATCAGCACCTGTCCCGTTAGTTTCGTGAACCAGTCCAGCTCCCAAACGTCGTCGAGTGCTCCCAGCAGAGAAATAGCGACGGTACCTGCGGCTACTGACAAGAGGGTGGGTGATGAATCGTAGATTGGCCTCAAGTACGGAATTGCATAGCCAAGCAGGAAGGCAACTAAGATTCCGCCAGTCATGGCGATGCCGCCCAGCCGTGGGATCGGGTGAGCATGAACATCACGACTGCGAAGGGGGGTCAAAATGTTGAAGCTCAGCGCTAAGCGCCGGACAATCGGGGTGAGGACGATCGTCACCGCTAAAGAGGTGAGCAGCAGCAACATATATACGCGCATCTACCCCCCTAACAGATTCGAAGATCGTACGAAAACGTGGCCACGCTCTCCCTGACTTTAGTAGGACCCTAGTAGCTCTTCGATCCGTGAAGCGGAGATTGGCCCTTGTCGCAAGACGTGCACGGTCGGGGTGGCGCAGCTAACGATAGTTGATACCTGTCCGACGGAAGCGGGCCCACCGTCGATGTATACGTCCACTTCGTCCCCAAAGTAGTGTCTGGCTTCCTCGATCGAGGTCGCCGGGGGCATCCCGGTTCGGTTCGCTGAGGTTACTGCTAACGGACCGGCTGTACGCAAGACGGAAAGGGTTAGGTCGTGGTCAGGCATTCGCAACGCTACGGTTCGTCCAACATCATCGGTGCTCCATCCGAATGTTTTTTCCGTTGGGACGACTATCGTCAGGGGGCCCGGCCAGAAGGCTTCGGCAAGCGCGAACACGTCATCGCGCTGACGTAAAGACGTGAAGGAAGCCAAAGACAGCAGTTCTTCCACGATGCCCCCGAGGACGGGCGGAGGCATTGATTCATCGCGGCCTTTTGCCCCCAGCAGCTTGCCGATGGCGGAGCGCGAAAAGGGGTTTGCCGCGATCCCGTAGACAGTGTCTGTAGGCACGACTATGAGGTTTCCGTCTTCTACGGCGTGGAGGACGCTGGCTTGCGCATCTTCTGGGAGTTCCGCATCGCCCGTATCGGTTGCTGGCGATATCTCTCGATACACAGACATAAGTTACCCTTCAACTCTTACGTGCCTGCAGGAAGCGAGGGCGGCCCGCTAAGTCGTTGACCGTTCGGCAATCAACGAAACCGAGATTCTCCGCGTGTTGACGAAGCGGTAAACCCTGTTTTTCTCCATGTTCCATGATCAGTGTGCCACCGGAGCGAAGAAGACCGTGCGCTCGGTTCACAATGCCGCGCGGGGTCACCAATCCGTCTTCTCCCCCACCGTAAAGCGCTATCGGTGGGTCGGCCTTTGCTTCTGCCTGAATGGGAGCGTCGAATGCCCCCACATACGGCGGGTTTGAGACGACCAGATCGAAAGAGTCGCTTTTGTGCGGCAGCGCACGCGTAGCGTCTTCGACGCGAACGGTAATGGTGGAACTGGGGGCGAGCGGCTGCGTTTCGCGAACGTTTGCGAATAGGTACTTACTGGCCGCCTCGTCCAATTCAACGGCGACTACGTGTGTATTCGGTCGTTCTGACGCCAGGGCCAGCCCTACCGCTCCGGATCCTGCGCACAGATCTACAACTTCAGCAGGCCCTGGTGCGAGTGCTTCTAGGGCGAGGTCGACGAGCATTTCTGTTTCCGGTCGAACAGTGAAGACGCCTCTGCCCGCTTTCAGTGACAGGTAGCGGAAAGCCATTCGGCCCGTTATGTGTTGTAGAGGTATCCGGGATCGTCTTTGGGCAATTGCACTGCGGTACTTCTCTGCCGATCTGATTCCTGCATCCGGGCCTGCAAGCGCCAAACTCGACTCGCCCAAGGCCCATTCGAGCAGCCAACGCGCCTCAATCTCAGGTGCTCCAATTCGCTCCAGCTGTTCTGTTCCCCACGCCAGTAGCGTCCGCACAGGCACGGTCGCGCCGATTCCCGGTCGAGATCTGGCAACAGTCAGAGGCTGTTCGGAATGCGTTGGCTCAAGTTTCAAAGGTTTTACTGTCCAGCCGCTTCTAGGCGCGCCGCCTCATCCGCTTCAATTGCAGAAGCAATCACGTCATCTAGATTGCCTTCAAGGACATGATCCAAGTTGTAAGCCTTGAATCCCGTTCGGTGATCGGCGATCCGATTTTCTGGGAAATTGTAAGTGCGGATCCTCTCAGAACGGTCTACGGTTCTGACTTGCGAAAGTCTCTTCTCCGATGCTTCGGCTTCGCGTTGTGCTCGCTGCTCTGCTATCAGTCGAGCGCGAAGGACCCGCAGGGCCGCTTCTTTGTTTTGTAGTTGCGACTTCTCGTTCTGCATTGAGACAACAATCCCCGTGGGCACGTGGGTGATTCGGACCGCTGAGTCGGTTGTGTTCACCGATTGCCCGCCGGGCCCGGATGAGCGGTACACATCGATTCGCAAGTCATTCATATCGAGTTCGATGGTGTCGTCCACTTCAACTTCGGGCATGACCATGACTCCGACGGCTGAGGTGTGTATGCGACCCTGTGATTCGGTGACTGGGATTCTCTGGACGCGGTGAACGCCACCTTCGTATTTGAGATGTGTCCACACCCCTTCTTCTGGAGCCGGGTTTCCTTTGGCGCGGATGGCCAGGGTTATTTCCTTGAAGCCACCCAAACCGGTGTGCGTCGTGGATAACTCGGTGACTGTCCACCCTTTATTGTCGGCATAACGCATATACATGCGGGCCAAATCGGCTGCGAAGAGAGCGGATTCATCCCCGCCTTCGCCCGCTTTGATCTCAACAATGACATCGCATGCATCATCGGGATCACGCGGAGCCAAAACAGACACCAGTTGTTTGACTACGTCCTCTCTCTGCTCGCGAAGCTCCTCGAGTTCTGCGGCGAAATCGGGATCTTCCGTCGCTAGTTCTTCGGCGGCAGTCAGGTCGTCTTCTACCGTTTCCAACTGGTTTACAAGTTTGACCACGCGGCCTAGCTCTGCGTATCGGCGCCCTACACGACGCGCTCGGTTTTGGTCAGCATGAAGCGCAGGATCGGCAAGCTGACGCTCAAGGTCTTCGTACTCCTCGAGTAGAGGTGCTACGGCTTCACGACTGGGATGTGCTGACACTGATTTCTCCATCGGTAGGAACGCCTTTGGCGTGGATGCAAGTAGGTATGGTTGAGCGCCGACGAAATGAATCGCCGGCGCTCGTCAAAGTCGCTACTTATTGCCAGCCTTCTTGCCGTATCGAGCTTCGAAGCGCGCAACACGACCACCGGAGTCTAGGATCTTCTGCTTGCCCGTGTAGAACGGGTGGCATTCGGAGCAGACGTCAACACGCATGACGCCGCTGGGGACCGTGGACCCGGTCTTAAACTCGTTACCGCAGGTGCAGGTCACAGTGGTTTCCACGTATTCGGGATGAATGCCCTGTTTCATTTTTTCTCCTCAAGTCGTCGTGTTCCGGGTCCAACGCATTATCAGGATCGTGTTGGTGAACCGGAACCAGCATGTAAGTGTGCCATTTTTTTGGTCCCCAGGTCTAGCCGCATTTTGGCTCCGCTCCGTGAGATCACGCACGCGATGCCTGCAGCGGCTGTCCCCAAGATCAGTCCCCGGATGTTGTGCGGGACACCAGCATCAAAAACTCCGCATTCGACTGGGTTTCACGCAGTTTACCCAAGACCGATTCGAGTGCTTGGTACTGGTCGAGGTTTCCAAGTGCGCGACGAAGCTTCCACATGATCGCCAGCTCTTCTGGTTTGAGGAGAAGCTCTTCGCGGCGAGTCCCCGATGCATTGATATCGATAGCCGGGAAGATGCGACGATCAGCCAAGGATCGCGACAGGCGCAACTCCATGTTTCCAGTGCCCTTGAATTCTTCGAAGATCACTTCGTCCATCTTCGACCCTGTTTCTACCAAAGCCGAAGCGATGATGGTCAACGATCCGCCCTCACGCAGATTCCTAGCCGCACCGAAGAACTTCTTGGGTGGATAGAGGGCCGCAGCGTCAACACCGCCGGAAAGAATTCGCCCTGAGGCCGGTGCCGCCAAGTTGTACGCACGCGAGAGGCGAGTGATCGAATCTAGCAGTACGACTACGTCCTGCCCCAGTTCAACCAGTCGCTTCGCCCGTTCGATTGCAAGTTCTGCAACCGTTGTGTGGTCGCCAGCTGGGCGGTCAAACGTAGAGGCGATGACCTCACCTTTGACGATGGAGCGCATATCGGTGACTTCCTCTGGACGTTCGTCGACGAGGACCACCATTAGATGGACGTTCGGATTGTTGATTTCAATCGCTTTGGCCATCTGTTGAATAATCATGGTCTTGCCCGCCTTTGGAGGCGAAACAATCAGTCCGCGCTGCCCCTTACCAACTGGGGCAACCAGGTCGATCATCCGGGAAGTCAGCGCTTTGGGCGTGGTTTCCATCCGGAGCTGTTCGCGCGGATATTCCGGCGTTAGCTTCCCGAAGTCACGCCGCTTCATGGCGTCCTCGACCGACATGCCGTTGACTGAGTCAACGCGGATAAGAGCGTTGTATTTCTGCTGTCCTCTGCCGCCGCGCTCCCCTTCGCGTGCGGGGCGCACAGCGCCGACCACTGCGTCACCACGACGCAGTCCCCAGCGTCGGACATTCCCCAGCGTCACGTAAACGTCGTTGTTGCCGGGCAAGTACCCTGAAGTTCGCACAAACGCGTGATTGGACTGGATATCAACGATGCCGGCAATGGGAATCAGTTGTGATTCGTCAATGGGCTCATTGTCCGCTTCTCTTTGATTCTGGTTCCTGCCCCCGCGCTGCCCTTGGGGCTGGCCGCCCTGTCCGCCCCGACCGCGGCGTCGGGAACCACGATCGCGCCGGTTACGTGATCGTCCTGATTCGCCCCCTTCAGGAAGCGAGATTTCGTCGAGCGCCACGGCAGGTTTGTCCCCACCCTTTTCGCTCGCCTTATCTTTGCTTTTTGCGGTGCGTTCTGAATCGGAGTCACGCTTATCCTGACGACCGCCTTCGCGTCTGCCGCGTACTTCGGCAAGGTCTTCGGCGATTGCTGCTTTGGCGTCGACTGGTCCGCGGTCCTGTTCGTCGGATTTGCGTGCTGGACGCTCTTCTTTTTGGGAGTCTCGCTGCGGTTGAGAATCAGCAGTCGGTTTTTCTTCGGTGCCGGACTTCTCTGTACGAGGACGGGTCTGACCCGTGTCGGCTCCAGATAGTGCCGCGACCAGTTCGGCTTTGCGCATACGCGAAATTCCTCGCAACCCACGCTGAGAGGCCAAAGCCTGAAGTTCGGTGAGCTTCATTTTTCCGAGCGGAGCTGCGCTCGCGTCCGAGTTCTGTTCCATAAGGGAAGACGATTCCTAACTTTGGGTATCGCAGTTCACAAATCATTTTGGTGGTTTCTGCGAAGGTTGGCGCGAAATGAGATTTGGTTGGCGGACCGCTGTGCGACGTCCACCCACGCCTGCTGCCCAATACTACCCACACTGACAGCATCTGGTCTTTCACTGGTAGCAAAATACTCGTCTGGATGCGGCAAAACTCACACGTCGAGCAGCAGCCCGTCAAGATCGACGGGAAGATCAAGCACGGTCCACCCCGCTCGTTTCGCGTCCTCGCGCACGGTTCCACCGGGATGCCACAGGGTCACTACTGCGGGGCCGGCCCCCGACAAGAACGCGGCGTCGCCCCGTTCATGCAGCCAGTTCGTCAGAGCTCTTGAAGGATCCTCTTGGGTTTCGTCGACACGTGGATGATCTACTGTCGACAGTGCCATCAGTGATTTCCACCTAGAAGCACCCTCATCGGTATCAGCTGCTTCTTCGAATTCTTCAAGAGATTGGGTCAATAGGGTGAGCAGCGCGGCTACGCGGCTGAAGTCTGACTGTGTCGCAGCGGAATCCAGCCTGGCGTTACCGGCCGGTTCCGGGGGATAAGCCGCATTAGGAATGAATGCCACCGGCTTGATCGACATTCCAGGTGTCAAACGCAGCCAAGTTTGAAGGACGCCCTCGAACGTGTCGGGGTCGTTTTCAGCAGCACCGGCCACCGTCAGGACCAGTCCGCCTTCCAGGCTGGCTCTAGCGCGCGAGGGTGACAGACCTTGGTCACCAGACAGGGCGAACAGTATGTCCGGTGTTAGGGACACTGGTTTACCCAGAAGCGTCCAAGCACCGAGAATGCCGGCCAAGACTTCTGCTTCGAACTCTCCCAACCCAGCGTCGCGAGGGATACCTTGGCGGTAGGTCAAGTGGATTCCGATTTGGGGGGAACCGACCTCGTCTAAAACGCGGCGAACCGCCACGATGGTCGGGTGGTTCTCGACGTCTTCCTCTTTGAGCCAGTACTCCGGAAGTCGTCGTGGAGTCTGGTCGATTATGCGCACTTGGCTGGCACCGGCAACACCTCGCAAAGTGACTTCGTCGCGTGGCCCAACGGACAGCGCCAGTGCGTCGCCAAGGAGCCCAAAGCCACTAATAGTGCCGGGAATCGTGACTTTTAACCGATCTGTACGCAGCCTCATGCCGCATCCATTCCTTCCGGATTTGCGTGTTCGTGGCGGCGTCTAAGCGCATCTGCCAGTGACGATAAGAAGGCTAAGAAGACGACTGCCGCAATGGTAATACCGGCCATGGCCATCGCCCAGCTGTACCCAGCGTGGTCGCCGGTTCCTTTGACGGCGCGAAAGAATATCGACGTGACTACTGCCAGACCGATAGCAGCGCCCAAGCGTTGGAACGTTTGGAGTAGTGCCGCGGCTGTTCCCGCTGCTTCCCTTGGAACATGTTCCAAAGTCAACGCTTGATTCGGAGAAATAAGAAGGCCAGAGCCGATCCCCGCCACAGTCATGGCAGCAATCACAGCGAAAGGCTGAGAGGGCATCGGCACCCACAGTGCGCACGCTGCCAATGCGAGACTGCCCAAGGAAACGATGAGGGCACCGATTATCGGGACTGCCCGACCATAGCGGTTGACTAGCCGCCCAGAAACGCCCGAACTTGTGCCAGATACCAGTGCGAATGGGACGGCTGCGAGGCCTGCATGCCACGGGGACCAGTGGTTGCCCTGCTGCAGGTAGAGCGTGGTTGTGATGAAGATCGACGTGAAGCCAGCAAAATAGAAGAAAGAGGTGGCGACCCCATACATGAACGATGGGTTGTGAACCAAACGGGGGTCCAGCAGCACTTCCCCGCCGCGGTTGTACGCGTATTTTTCCCACAGGTAAGTGAGGATCATGAAGATGACCGCAACCCCAAGCAACCAATAGGGGCTCCCGCCCAATAGGCCCGCCCGGGTGGTGCCCCCAGAGCCCTCGGACGAATCAAGGAAGGGGAACATCACCAGCAGAACCGTAATTCCGACGAGAAAAACCCCGGCAATATCGAATTGACGCAAAATGCTACGTCCCGGTACCAAGGTCGGCGCCGATTTCGGCAAGAAGCGCGCAGCCAGGGGAATTACCACCAGGCCAATAGGCAGGTTGATTAGGAAGACTAACCGCCAACCCCACTGTGGTGCCGTCGAAATGAGGGCGCCCCCCAGTGCCGGGCCAATGGCAGTGGATACGCCAACTACGATTCCGAATATCCCGAAAGCGCGGGCTCGAGCGGGGCCGCGGAACATGTCCTGCATCATTCCGAGAATCTGCGGATTCAAAATACCGGCGAAGAGGCCTTGCACTAGGCGCATCACGGCGAGCATTGCATCACCAGTGGCGAACCCACAGCCAGCGGATGCCAGCACAAAGCCGGCTAAGCCGATCAAGAACAGCTTCCTTCGACCAAAAATATCCCCAGCTCTGCCAGCGGCGACCAGTGTCAAACCGAATGTGAGCGCATATCCCGCGACGATCCACTGAATCTCTTGGGGGCCCGCCTGCAGATCTGCTTCGATCGACGGTAAAGCCACGTTTACGATCGACACGTCAAGCAAGGTCATGAACCCAGCCGCAAGGACGATGCCGAATGGGAACCTTTGGCTCCGCAGGTCTGAAGTTGGCTTTGTCACGCTGCTCCTTGCTGATATAGGTATCGTTGCGCTGCCCATTGCGCGAAGTGGCAGCGGGATTGGCTCATCGACGAAGGTTCTGCAGTACGGTGATTACATGCACATTGGAGACAGCGACTTTGAGTTTGAACGCCGCTTCTTAGTCACTGATGCCCCGCAAGAGCTTCTTATCAACGACGTCCCCGATATTATCGTCCAAACTTATTTTCTTGCCAGTGGCGGCTACGGGCTGCGGGTACGCCTTCAAGCCACCCAGCCCGATGTGGTTCTTCCTCTAAGCCTAGAGGGAAAGGCTGCAGTCGAAACATTTGCTCCCTATTTCGATTTGTGCATGTTGACGGTCAAGGGCCCCAATATTGGGGGGACCCGCTATGAGGCAGAGCGACCCATCGATATTAATGTGGGGGTCGAATTGTCATTGCGCGGGGGGCTCACACTCGCCAAACGTCGCCATGGCCTGTGGCTGGGCGTGGACGGCTGGGTAATCGATGTCTTTTCCGGCGAAAACCGGCCACTGATTGTCGCCGAATGCGAACGGATATCACCGGTGGTTGATCTAGAGATTCCGTCCTTCGTAACCACAGAGATAACTGGAGATCCGCGATTTTCCAATGACGAGCTGGTGAACAACCCCTATTCCAACTGGGCGGCCGAGTATCTGGCCGGTCTGCCCAGTTCAGGGCCACACTTCGAGACTGGCTTCGGGCAGAACCGCCCCGGCTAGATCTACATCCTTTCTGGTGCGGAAACGCCCAGTAGTCCAAGGCCGTTTTCAAGCACCTGCGCCACCGCGTTGTTTAGCCACAGACGAGCAACATGCGCATCGGTCACTTCTTCATCCGCTCGCGGAGTCACGCGGCATTGGGAATACCATGCGTGGTACGTCGCGGCCAGAGATTCTAGATAGCGAGCAACCCGATGTGCCTCGCGCAGTGATGCTGCTTGGGCGACTAGCGATGGGAAACGTGCCAGTGCCCCCAGTAGTTCGGCGTCGGCTTCGTGAGAGAGAAGCTCCGGTTTGAATCCTGCTTCCGTTGTCACTCCGTGTTCGGCTGCGTTGCGAGCCACCGAACGGGTCCGAGCATGCGCGTATTGCACGTAATAGACGGGGTTGTCATTCGTGTTCTTGCTCAGCAAATCCAAGTCGATGACCAGCTTCGTATCGGCAGACACGCGTACCATCGCATAGCGCGATGCGTCGACCCCGACCGCATCGACGAGATCTTCCTGCGTTACTACGTTGCCCGCACGCTTCGACATCCGCACCTGCTCGCCATTTTTGACGAGGTCGACCAGCTGACCGATGATTATCTGCATATTTTCACCGGGGGTGTCGCCGAACGCAGCACTGACGGCCATCATTCTGCCGACATACCCGTGGTGGTCTGCACCTAAGAGATAGATTGCCGTATCGGCGCCGCGTTCCCTCTTGTCCAAGTAGTACGCCACGTCACCGGATAGGTATGCCGGTTCCCCGTTGGACTTTATGAGAACTCGGTCTTTGTCATCCCCGAAATCGGTAGATCGCAGCCAGAGGGCTCCGTCTTCCTCGTAGAGGACGCCCCTTTCTCGCAATGCGTCCAGTGCCCGGTCAACAGCACCGGAAGCATGCAGCGAATCTTCGTGGAAGAACACGTCGAAGCGCACTCGAAAGTCCTCTAAGGCACTCTTGATCTCTTCGAACATGGCCCCCACCCCTTCACGCCGAAAGACTTCGAGCGCTTCTTCATCTGGTAGGTCAGCCGGGTCTGGGTTTCCAAGGGCGGTTTGTTCTTTCCGAACCCTGTCGGATATTTCGGTGATGTAAACGCCCCCATAGCCGTCTTCGGGGGGCGCTTCGCCTCGGGCCCGTGCCAGCAGGGAGGACGAAAATCGATCAATCTGGCTACCGTGGTCGTTGAAGTAGTACTCCCGCACGACGCTCGCCCCAGATGCTTCCAATAGCCGGGCGAGTGCGTCGCCCACTGCGGCCCATCGCGCGCCGCCCAAGTGAATCGGGCCAGTCGGGTTCGCCGACACGAACTCCAAGTTGATAGTTTGTCCTGCCAGCGACGAGTTGTTTCCGTAGCTCGACCCCGCTTCCACAATCGTCCGTGCTAGCTCCCCAGCAGAACCGGCATCTAGTCGGAAGTTCAAGAATCCCGGACCGGCGACCTCCGCAGCGGCAATCCCGGCGTGGTTCTGCAGGTCTTCTGCCAGCAGTTGGGCCAGTGTCCTCGGGTTGGTTCCCGCTTTCTTCCCTAACTGCATGGCTATGTTTGTCGACCAGTCACCATGTTCACGCACTCGGGGGCGTTCCACAACGATCTGTTCTGGAATGTCAGTTATAGGTAAGGAAACGGCGCCTTGGCCGGATAACTTCACCAATGATGCGCGTATAAGCAAGCCGAGTTCTTCAGGTGTCATGGGCCTAGATTAGCCGGTGACGTCCCAGTCGAGGTGAGTGCATCAAAGTCTACTTATCCACAATGCAGTTGCACGGGCGTGTCCCACGCTAGAAGCCTGGGGCGCGGCGACGGTCCCTCGAATGTCAGACACTGGAAAAAATCTACTTTGGAGGTCGACTTGCAGGCACCTGATTGTCCCGACTGGTGTGCCGGAGAACACGAATCTTGGTCGCTGGGTGCCGCAGCGACTAGTGGCTACGAAACCGACGACTTCATTCACTCCACGGAGCCGCTAGCGATCCCCGTGGTGTCCCTGGGACGGTTACCGGATGGCACGGTGTTGATGGACGGACAAGACTTGGACGTGGTCCTCTTCCAATACCAGTTCCCCTCTTCTGCGGTGAGCGTGGAGACGACTCGGGAAGAATGGGTGTTCATCGGGACCGATGAGAGCTCTCTCACCGTCACAAGAGAGAGTGCTGAACGTCTTTACCGCCAACTGGGCACCGTTCTCATGTCTTGAGGATCGATGGTGCGGTTCCCTTCACCGCACTTGCCACACCGCTATTGGGAGCCGCGGTTTTCGCTGCTCCCATCGTTAGGTCCGCCCAGCTCCTTCGTGGGAAGGAAATCTTCTAGCCCAACGTCCAGCGCTCTTGCCACCAGCGTAAGAGTCAACAGGGTGGGGTTGGCCGCGACCTGCGTGGTGCCCAATCCCTTTTCTAAGCGTTGGTAGGTGTAGCGCGTCAAACCCGCGGTAGACGCGACGTTTTCTTGGGACATTCCTCGTTCGCTGCGGATCCGGAAAAGGTGGTCACCCATTTCTCGTACATATGCCGCCCATTGCTCAGGATCGACTTGTCGTGCCATGGAACTACCGTGACCTATCAGTCATGTAAATGCGACCTACTTTATGAGGCTACTTTTATGGACAGATCTAATCCAATAGCTATTTTCTTTCCAAGCAAAACGCACGTGACCTGCAGATATGCGCATCCGTCAACTATGGTAATGACACGGGTGACACTAGGAGCGTGCCAAGTGCTCGTCCATGATGCGACGTGCCTCTAGAGACACTGCGCGCCACCGATCATCCGTGTGACCGGCTTCTACTTGCTTGGAAAATTCCATTATCTCGAAATGCATGTTGCTAGTCGGCGTAACGTCGGTGTCTTCCAACAGAACCTGCGGCGACTCCCCCCTCTTTATGAGGGCTATCTTGGATGGCTGGGCAATATTGTCGATAGTTATAGCCCCACCTTCCCCGACTATCTGCGAATCTGTAGCCCCGTCAACTACCTTCGAGTATGCCAGGTCAACCAGGTGTGATTCGTAGTCCAATTGCAGACTTCCCAGCGCCTCAAAACCATTTTGCAAACGTACGCTGGTACCCGTGTGAGACAGGGGCACGCCAAACCAATCTAAGGCAGGTTCTAAACAATAAACGCCTATGTCAGCCATGGCACTGTTGCCAAGTTCTGGGTTGAAAGCGTTGACATCTTCACCCGCTAGGTGCCGACCGTATCGAGAGGAGTACTGCAGGTTGGTCAAAGCAGCGTATCGAATCGGCCCTATCAACGACAAAGCTTCACCCACGAGAGCATGTGCGGGTGCATGCAAGTTGCGAGTGGCTTCCATGAGCACAAGATCACGCTGCTGCGCCAAGTCGAACAGTTCTTGAGCTTGTTCGACATTGGACGTCATCGTCTTTTCAACCAGAACGTGCTTGCCCTTCTTCAGGGCATCCCGCGCTTGCGAGAAGTGAATACCCGTCGGACTGGCTATGTACACAGCATCTACCAAGTCCAAAAGAGCACCGTAGTCATCGGTAACTTCAGGTATTTCGTTCTTCTCAGCAAAGGCTGTGCCAGTTTGCAAAGACCGCGAGTAGACAGCCCACGGTTCCACTTGATCGGGCACCCGTCTTGCAGCCTCAACAAACCAGTCACTGATGAAGTTGGTACCTACAATCCCCACACGCATGGGAGACCCCGATCGGTTTTGCAGTGCCTAATATTGCGGTTAGCCGTGAACGTACCCGGCTAGGTGGTCGCGTTCCGCTTCCAAGTCATCCAAGCGAGCCTTCACGATGTCACCGATGGAAACGAGGGCCACCACTCTGTCGTCTTCCACCACCGGAAGGTGGCGCACCCTCTGTTGAGTGACGACATTGGCTAGATCAGGAAGATCATCGTCTGGAGAACAGGTAGTCACGGTCGTAGTCATGATTTGAGATACCGGAACATCCAGAAGTCCCGTATCAGCCACGTGGCGCACCACGTCGCGCTCAGACACGATCCCGGCTAATGAATCGCCATCCATTACGACCACGGCACCGATGCCCCGCTTCGCTAGCAATTCGACCAGTTCCGCCACTGTTGCTGTTGGTGGTAACGAGACAACCTCGTCACCCTTTACCTTTATGATTTCTGTCACGCGCATGGCCTGAAATTAGCACGCAGACTCCCTCAATGTTGAAAAAGTCCACTGCCCGAAACGTTTCACCATGGCAAAGTAGAAGCATGGAGATGCGACTATACGACGACTCGGACAACCAAAACTTTCAAGACAGTTTCGTCAACTACTTCGTAGGCGACCTCAATGCACCGCTACCGGAACAGATGATCCGGGATGAAATCGTGCCCAAATACACCGATTTGTCGACCAGAGGGATCGCGCCCATACTGCTCGCGATCCACGACCAGCAGATAGTCGGTTTCATAAACTTTCAGATCGACTCGGACAAGAGCAACTGGAACGAGCGACCCGGTTGGGGCATGATCCGAGAATTGCACGTCGATACACAATGGCGAAACCAAGGGATTGGCACCGCCCTCGTCCAAGTAGCGGTAGAGGCTATGCGCCAGTCAGGAGCCGCGGAAGCCTATTTGACTACAGAAGAGAACGTCCTCGACTTCTGGGAGCATCTGGGATGGCGCCGCACCGATGCGATCGCACCCAACGGCGGCACCATCATGGAAAAGACGCTCACTTCGCCGTAAAGCCACGCTCGGCTAATCGACTGCTGTTGGCAGCACGCCCGTCAAGAGCCTCCGCCCCCGACCAACGTTGAGCGGCTTTGCCTACCCAAGACGCACCTTCAACACCCCACTGGGCCATGTATTCGCGGTTTCGCTGCTCCATAACGGGAATCCCAGCTTCGGATTTTTCTGTGTCGTAGGTTTCGTAGTGCCGAACTGCGTTTAACGGCAGTCGAGGACGAACCCCGCCAGGCGCATCGGGCGCTGGATAGCCGAGTGCCAGTCCCACTACCGGATAGGCAAAGTCCGGCAAGTCCAGAGCAGCCGAAATCTCGCTGATGCTGTTTCGGACTCCTCCAACAAAACAGGTGCCCAGGCCTAACGACTCAGCAGCGACAACCGCATTTTGAGCCGCCAGGGTTGCATCCATGGTCGCGACCAGTAGCGCTTCTTGGTACTGCAAGCCGGCGTGAGGAAGATCCAGGTCTTTCGCCATCACCACCTGCCTGCTCAAGTCCGCTATGAAGACTAGGAATACTGGCGCGTAGTTGATGAAACGGTTAGCGCCGGTTAGCTCCTGCAAGTGCCGCTTCTTAGATTCGTCTCTCACCACCACCACGCTCCAAGCATTCTGGGAGGACGATGTCGGCGCAGACTGAGCTGCGACCAGGATTGAGTCCACAATTTCAGGGGACACCGGTTGGTCTGTGTAACGGCGGACCGATCGGTGGGTGAGCATCGTCTCAATCGCCGGGCTGCTCACCTTAACGTTTCGTGCGAAGGATTTTCGGTCCACTAACAAGTCAGAAGTGTTTTCCATAACCCCAGTATCCCACCGCCAAGTTCGGTGGCACTCGAGCGCGAGATTGCATCTATAGTTGACCTTTGTTGATCGCAAACACCGTTGTTATGCGCCTCTATTAATCAAATGCCCCGGAAGGTGGAATCTGTGTCAACTCTGGGCCAAGTGATGCAGAAACCACCGCGTATCCAGAAAAAGCTGCGCGGTGACATCCAGGGCCTCAGAGCCATTTTGATGGTTCAAGTGTTGCTATTCCACGCCTGGTTCATTGGCTCGCCTATCGGGGTAGACGCGTTCATCATGATTTCCGCCTATCTGATGACTGCGTCTTTCATTCGCCGCGCCGAATCCGGTTCCACACCATCAGTACTTGACCGCTGGGCGACCACCTTCAAGCGGCTTTTACCCCCTTTGGCACTGGTCGTTGTCCTGACGCTCTTCGGTTCACTGCTCTGGCTACCGCAAACCAGGTGGTCCAGCATGATAGATCAGGCGTATGCGAGCTTAACGTATTGGCAGAACTGGCTGCTGGCTTCGATAGCCACCGACTACTTCGCGCAAGATCATGCGCTTTCCAGTCCGCTGCAGCACCTGTGGTCAATGTCCATGCAGGGCCAAGTGTTCCTGCTGTGGCCGGTGCTGATGGCAGTCTTGGTAATAGTTGCCAAGAAAATGAAGTGGTCGATCCGAGCCACAATTTTCATTGGTTTCACGGCCATCACAGCTCTTTCACTCGGCTGGCTAGTCGCGCGCGAAGAAATGACTACCGCCATTTATTTTGATACTCGGGCGCGGATTTGGGAGTTCGCCCTCGGCTCAGCATTGGCAGCGGTCGCGCCCCGCTTGTCATTGCCCGGGTGGGCCCGACAACTTGTCAGCACCATCGCGCTTGCAACTCTGCTCGTGTTTTCACTGGTTTCTATCGGCACGTATCCCGGCCCCATGGCTGCTGTACCTCTACTGGCAACCAGCGCGTTACTCATGTTTCCAACGCCGGAAGGATCTGCTGGAATCTCCCGCCTTCTTGCTTGGCGGCCCCTGGTCGTCCTCGGCAATATGTCGTATGCGGTCTACCTAATCCACTGGCCCATCTTCGTTTTTTATCTGGTGGTTACCGGCCAGGAAAGGCTTGGAGTAGAAAGCGGAATCATACTTATAGAGGTTTCTGTAGCTTTGGCATATCTGCTTACCAAGTATGTGGATGACCCGATCCGGCGCCTTCCCTGGGCGAACACTACGCAACGGAAAGCACAGATCATTGCCTTCACTTTGTGGTTGGCAATGACATTCGTATTCACCACCCAAATTGGCGTCGCCCAAACAGCCCAGGCGGCACAACGACAATTCGAGGAGGCCGCCAAAGCAGCACCGGCCGTGGAGCCCACTCCCCCAGATCTAACGCCACGCCATCGTGCCCCTCTCCCCGCACTAACCGGTTTCCCAGGCGCAGCTGCCATGGTGTACGAGGGCGGATTCGCTTTCGATTCCCCTCCTATCCCCGGCCCGCTCACCTTGGATCACGAATGGGTTACTTATCCGGGAAGTTGCGGGCCGCGGGCAAGGGAGCTGTTCTTTATCTATCCGCAGACTGGATGCACTTCCGTCGGCGACCCAGAGACCGCCAAGGGTCGTGTGCTGGTTGCTGGTAGTTCGCACGCGGAGCAGGTACTAATGCCCGCTGTGCGACTGTTCGCTGAGGCTAGAGATCTCTACGTAGAGTCGGTTCTCATGGCCGGTTGTCCGTGGTCGATGCCAAATCCGGGCGAAAGCGCAAACTGCGGCGCGCACAATGAAAACATACTGCGTTACGCCCAAGAAGAGTCGTTCGACTACGTGTTCCTGATCGTCACCGCCACCAAAGCGGACAATCCAGGAGAAACGCTTGGCTACGGCGTTGAAACCCTTATTAGTGAACTCACTGAAACCGGCGCGACGGTCATCGGCGTTCGCGACAACTTACGCTCCCTAAGTAACCTCTATGAGTGCGCCAATGCCCAATCGTCAGACGAAGGCTTCGGCGGGTGCCTGCTAGAGCGCAGCGAATTTTTCGCATCCGATTCCCTACTGGATCCGTTATTGGATCTACCTGGATTCGAGTACGTAAACATCATGGATCTTTACTGCACCGACACCGTGTGCCCCACCATCGCCGGCAACGTGCACGTGTACTTAGACGCAAACCACGTGACGCAAAGCTATGCCGACACGATGGCACCGATCATGGTTGAGAGGTTCGCTAAAGCCGCGGGGCGCTAGCCGTATGCGCTAGAACCCACAGGCATCAGGCGTCAGGTCCTCATCACTACGCTCGGCCGCTTTCTTACGGGCTCGCATCGTGCTGACGGTGAAGCCAAGGATTAGCAATGCCACCACGGATCCGCCAGCCAGCCAGAGCAAGAAGATCGGCACACCGTCCGGATCTCGAGCAGGATTGGTGTCCAAAAGGACCGGCACGTTGTCTTGCGTTGCGATCCGCAGGTCGTTTTCCAGCTGCCACCAGGACGTATCGGGGAGTCCGCTGACGACAGTCATGAGGACCTGATCCTCATTTCCATCTATGGTTCCCGGATTTGAAGCCAGAATCAGTACCGGATGGTTTTTGTGCCGCACTGCTTGGAGGGCCGCGTAGGGCTCACGCATTCCGACGGTCACTTCGGCGATGCGATCGTTGATGAGCATCGGATCCGTGAAGTAGATGGAAGTCCCAAATTTCGCCGCCTGTGCTTCAGTGGGCGAAACCAGGATTCCCGCAACTTTACCGCCAATCAAGGTATCTGCTGGAACTACTTTTAGCGCCATGGCGCGCGGCGTAGCTCTTTGGAGTGCCGCAACCAGTTCCGCCGTTGCTGAGAGCTGCCCGCCGGAAATCTCTTCGCCGAAACCAACGGGGGTTTCTACCCCAAAACTTTGGGGAAACGCTTGGAAGGAAGGCTGCTTGATCGCATCGCCCTTAACCGTGACCGTACTGGTGTCTGTACTCAAATCCACTCGGACGGGCGGTAAGAGACTTTCGTCAATGCACTTGTTGTCCGCGCTGACCGCCTGCAATCTCATCACAAAGTAGTTCCCCGAATGCAGAGCTGGCTGAGTCACCGTGAAAGTGCGAGAGAATGTCGGTTCCGCTGGATCCAGAACGAATGAGTCCACCATTTCACTGTTCCAGAGGAACTGCACGGTGCCCACGGTCATGTCGGTGGCACTAACAGTGCCGTTGACGGTGACTTCCATGCCTCTCACTGAGCGTCCGAAGGAACCTTGCGCGATAGAGACAAACTCGTCTTGGCGCCCATAGCCCTCCAAATACACTTCGGTGGCTCCCAGTTCTGAAAACGTTAGCGTATTGGGGTGGGTCAAGTCTTTGCTCGAAGTAGCGCTTTGCCCACTACTTATCCGATCGACCTCATCCCCTGCGGCAGCTTGAATGCCCTGCTGGGCGAATGCGTTAGCGGCCGATGCCAATTGCTCCGGTTCACCGGTGAGAACGAGTGTCGGGATTCCGCCCTCGCCCACTTTGATTGAGGCGGTCACATCAGATTCAGCGGCAACGAGTTCAACACGTCGCTTGGAGAAAGTCGGCAAATCAAGCGGAGCGGGAGCGTCTGGAGACACCACAGGCGAGGGCGCATAACCACCGACGGTCAGGTGAACCGGCTTACCTCCGGTCGCGACAGTGGCTGCGGAAACCATATTCAAACTTGCTTCCGCCAGGATTTCTTCCGAACCTTTGGGGATGTCCACCGTCGTTTCTAGAGTCTCAGGACCAAAGAAATCACCCACGCTGGAGGGCGGCTGTGCAGTTCCCACCAAGTCAATCTCCGCGTCGCTTATGGTGACCGCGTAGCCAAACCCGTCCTCAGTCCCATCTACATCGCACCAGGTGCCTGGGGGCAGTGCAAACCGGAGGACCACCCGCCCCTGTGCATCCAAGTCTCTGGGTTCCAAAGCCAAACTGATCTTCGACTGCGTGGTTGGAACAATGCCCACACTGCGAAGTGGCGTAGTAACGCGCAGCTCGGTGCTGACCGTCCCCTCAAGCGAAGCTCTGAACGCAACGGGCTTGAGCCCGGCTGGCAATGGGAACGAGACGGAATAGACGGACCCTCCCGTCACGGTGAAGGAGAACTCTAAGGGCAAAGTGAGGGCGTCGACCGCGGGAATCTCCTCTATGACTTGGGAGTCTTCATCTCCGCTTTGGGGCGAAAGATCGTTCCTGTCACCACCAGGAGTGTCAGCTTCTTGGGCCACTTCGCGTGTCTCATCGCGGTCATTTGCGGGCGCAGCGATCGCTGGGCCAGAAACAAGCCCCAGCACACCTGCAACGAGCAGCACCATCCCCGCTATAGAGCGAATTGGTGACCAGCGTCTGGTAGCAGACGCCGCGTTCCGTCTGAACCTAAGTCCGGTGCGCATAGTGCCTCCTCAACATGGTCACCAACATTTGTGCGCGTTGCTAGTATCCCGCGCGCGGGGCGTAGAGAAGGGGTGAGGGCAACGCCCTCACCCCTAAACAAGCCTACTAGTAGAGGTTACTCTTCCTCTTCAACTTCGAGCTCGCCTTCGCCCTCTTCGACTACTGTTTCGTCACCGTCGGTGACCTCTTCTACAACGTCTACGGGTTCTTCTTCAACAACCTTCTCGCCGCTTGAGCAGGCAGCCATACCGGCTACCGCCAACAGGCTAGCTGCGGCAACTGCGATCGTCTTTTTCATCTGTGTGCACCTCCTTCTGACTGTTTCACAAAGGTAAAGAGTATACGGCCTGAAAGGAGTGATCCACTGGAACTTGACCCATGTGCGGTTATTCGCCTCACTGGGCACATCGTCCCAGACGTATCACCGACCAGTCGTAGGCTACAGCTGTGGAATCGTACGCTTTCACGGGACTACTTAAATCGCGTAGATCGGTTCGAAGCTTTGAAGACCGCCCTATTCCGGAAAATGTCCTCGCCCAAATCCTCGAGGACGCTCGCGAATGCGCAAGCTGGAGCAACACACGCCCGTATTGCATCGCTTTGGCATCCGGTGAGCGTCTGCAACGGCTGGCCATTTCCTACACGGATGCGTTCGATCGCTCTCGCGGCTTACGCCGCCGAGAGCCAGTAGCCTTCGTAAAAGCCTTGTTCACGGGCGCTCTGCCTACCGGCGACTTCAGACCGTGGAAGCGCTACCATCCCGACTTGTTTCCTCGAAGTCAAGCCGTCGGTAGAGGCCTGTACAAACATTTAGGTATTGCGCGCGCTGATAGAAATGCCCGAGAGGAATTCGCACGCCAGAACCTAATGTTCTTCGGCGCCCCGACCGTGATGTGGCTCTTCGTCCATCAATCGTTGCTTCCATTTTCCGCGATGGACGCGGGCATAGTCCTTCAGACGGTCATGCTCAGCGCAAGGGCGAACGGCTTGGGCAGCTGCCCTCTGGGGATCCTGTCTGCTTGGCGTCACCCTGTCGATCAAGAGTTTGAGGTGCCGAAACACTACAAATTGATAACCGGTCTAGCGCTTGGTTACCCGTCCGACTCACCCGTGAATGATTTTCGCGCCCAGCATCCTCCAGTAGAGGTCGTGCCGCCAAGGTAGATGAGGTTAGACGTTGAAGCGAAATTCAACCACGTTCTGGACACAACAACCATCAGAGATAAGCCGCCCCGACACGTCACCTC
>CAYFWE010000002.1:0-100029 GCA_964346745.1 uncultured Actinomyces sp.
TAGCGCGCTTCCTTCACACGGAAGAGGTCACTGGTTCGATCCCAGTATGGCCCACTCTTAGGCAGGTGCATGAACAGTTGGGGTATCGGGGTCTATCCGGACTACATGGATCCCAGTGATGTGCAAAAAGCCCGCGCCTACGTACGTGAAGCCGCGGCATTGGGATGCAGCGAAGTGTTCAGCTCCTTGCATCTGCCAGAGCTTGATTACAGGGACTCACTAGCACGTGTGGCCGACCTCAGCAAATGGACCTCTGACCTGGCTACGGCTGGACTATGGCGTAACGCCGAACGAAACCTGCGAAGTCGCGAAGAAGTTAAGCGTACCCGGGCTGATGCTTAATGCCTCCCTTCTTTCACAGGAGAACGTGGATCACCTGGTGCCGAGATTGCAGCGGGAAGCCCCTTGGGTGAGGCTTCGGGCTCACCATAACTACTATCCACGACCTGAAACTGGCCTTTCGATGGACTTCATGGTCGAGCGTTCCGAGCAGTGGGTTTCTCATGAGGTGCCCGTCACGGCTTCTGTCGCGTCGCAAACGGACCCAAGGCTTCCGCTGCGCGCGGGCCTACCAACGGTTGAAACACACCGATATATGGAGCCTGCCCACGCGGCTGCTGAACTACTCGCAACCGGCGTGGTCTCAGATGTGTTGATCGCCGATCCATACGCGAGTGTTGCACACCTGGAGAGCGTGGCCGCTGTTTGCGGCGGCAAACCAACAGTCTTGAGAGTCAAAGTTGTGCATCCTCTTACCCCTCAAGAGGAGAGGATCGCGTTTTCGTCCCCGCACAAGGCACGTACCGATCGTGCCATATGGTCGATCCGGTCATCCACATCACGCCAGATGGCAAGCCCAGGGGAACCCGTTGAACCACGCAACACTGTTCCGCGTGAGCGTGGTTCCGTGACAATAGATAACGCAAACTACCAGCGCTACAGTGGGGAGCTGCAAGTTATCACCAGCGACCTCCCATCTGATTCTCGCGTGAACGTCCTCGGCTATGTCATCCCCGAAGACATGTGGAAGTTAGCGTTTATTGGGCCGGGGGATTCCTTCACGCTAAAGACGAAGGTGGTTTGAGGGCGAACAATTCTCTTCCAGTGCGCGATGATGTAGGTATGGCTGAACTGCACAATCTCTCCGCCCTCGAACAAAGTGAGCTGCTCCGCTCGCGTGACCTATCCGCCACCGAGCTAACGGAGCACTACTTAGAACGCATTGAACAACTCAACCCGACGATCCGAGCATTTACGACGGTCAGTGCGGCTGCAGCATTAGAGAAGTCTGCAGCGATCGACAGCGCTCGCGAAGTACCTACACGACACGACGAACCACTTTGGGGTCTGCCCTTTGCGGACAAAGATCTGAATGATAGAGCCGGTGTGGTGACGACCTACGGTTCAGCCGTGTTCGAAGACTATGTCCCCGACGCATCATCTCCGATCGTCACCGATATGGATTCCGCCGGCGGTGTCTCGCTGGGGAAAACCAATGTGCCCGAATTTGGATTTCCCGCTTACGCTCGAAACCGTCTTAGCCAAGGTTTTGCGCGCAACCCATGGGACTTGACCCGTGATCCGGGTGGGAGCTCATCGGGAGCGGCCGCAGCGGTCGCCGCACGAATGTTACCTTTTGCCCCTGGTAACGACGCGGGAGGGTCGGTACGCATTCCGGCAGGGGCGTGCGGGCTAGTCGGGTTGAAAACGTCCCGAGGACGCATTCCAGGAGAATCCGGACTGAACGCCCTGGCTGGGCTACCGGTTGGGGGACCTCTCGCTCGAAGCGTTGCGGACGCCGCACTATTGCTCGACGGAATGGTGCACGGACCGAACCGATACGCGCTCCGAGCCCCTCAAGCCGCAAATATGCCTTCTTCTGGCTCTTTCGTTGACGCCCTCGACACACCAACGGGACCCCTCAATATCGGCTGGAACGAATGGAGTCCGTGGGCCACGCATTACGATATCGCGGTTGACCCCCAAGCAAGTGAAGCACTACAAGCCACCCTAGAGGCAGCAGCCGCGATGGGGCACACTGTCACGCGGGTCGAACCTTCGGAAGCACCGCAGTATGTGGACGCGTTCCGTGAGATCTGGATGGCTAGTGCGGCGGCACTCCCACTTCCTGAAGAGATGCTTCCCGCAGTCGAGCCTCTCACCTCCTGGCTGGTGCGAACGGGGCGCAAGCGCCCAGCGGCCAACCTGCCGCGAGCCTTGGCACAGCTCAAGAGCTTTGAGGCTCAAATCATCGCTGATTATGCGCCATACGACATCATCCTCACGCCATCCCTCGCGATGACGCCTCGCCCCTGGGATTGGTTCGATGAAGGGGACGGGGAACAGAACTTCATCCAACAGTGCCAGTTCACGCCGTTCACCAGCTATCTCAACGTGGCTGGTCTACCGGCAATTTCTATGCCCGTGGCTATGAGTCGCCCTACTGGCTCGGCGGAGGCTGGACTGCCGCTCGGAGTGCAGGCAATTGGAAGGCCCGGAGACGAAGCGACGCTGCTGCGATTTGCTAAGGCAGTGGAGGAGGTTTTCGACTGGGCCCGTCGAGCGCCCTTGTCGTCGGTATAGGCGGGCATTAAGCCTGATAGGCAGCGCCGACTATCATATGTAAGTCAGGGCGAATCTCGCCGCAAGATCGAAATCATCGGGGTAAAAGTGGCACCGATCATGGTGAACGTTGATGGAGTGGACCAGGAACTGGCAGGTGAGGCCTCCGGACTGGATCTTTATGGGAAAAATCGCGACGTCGTCGCCATGACAGTGAACGGCAAGGAAGTGGATCTGGCCACTACTTTCGAGGCCGGGGATACCGTTACCGCGATCACGAAGGATTCCCCAGAGGGCTTGGCGATTCTGCGCCACAGTGCAGCCCACGTGCTGGCCCAAGCGGTTCAGGATGTAAATCCGGATGCGAAACTAGGGATCGGTCCGCCGATTGAGGACGGCTTCTACTACGATTTCGACGTTGCTGAACCGTTCACCCCAGAAGACTTGAAGGCTCTCGAAAAGGCGATGGGGCGTATCGTCAAAGAGAATCAGACATTCCAGCGGCGAGTGGTGTCTGAAGAAGAAGCGGTCACCGAACTGGTTTCAGAGCCTTACAAGCTAGAGCTAATAGCGGATAAGTCGGACGCGAGTGATGACGACGGGTCTTCTGTTGAGGTCGGTGGCGAGGAGCTCACTGTTTATGACAACGTGCGCCGAAACGGGGACGTGGCGTGGAAGGACCTTTGTCGTGGGCCCCATGTTCCTTCGACGAAGTACTTGGGGAACAGCTATGCGCTCATGCGCTCCGCGGCAGCATACTGGCGTGGGAGCGAGAAGAACCCCCAACTACAGCGCATCTATGGGACTGCGTGGTCGACTAAGGATGATTTGCGTGCCTACCAAGAGCGTCTTGCCGAAGCGCAGCGACGTGACCACCGTCGGCTGGGTAGCGAACTGGACCTCTTCTCGTTCCCAGAAGAGATTGGCTCCGGCCTTCCGGTGTTCCACACCAAGGGCGCGGCAATCCGTATGGAAATGGAAGAACACACCCGTCGCCAACATTTGGCTGGCGGCTACGATTTCGTTTCCACCCCTCATATAACAAAGGGGGAGCTCTTCGAGCGTTCCGGCCATTTGGAGTGGTACAAGGACGGCATGTTCCCACCCCTCCACGTCGATGAAGTTACCGATGAGGAGACCGGGGAGGTAATCAAACCGGGCCAAGACTACTACCTGAAGCCGATGAACTGCCCGATGCACTCGCTCATCTTCAGTTCTCGAGGCCGGTCCTACCGCGACCTGCCAATGCGCCTGTTTGAGTTTGGCACCGTCTACCGGTACGAGAAGTCGGGTGTGGTACACGGGCTAACCAGGGCGCGCGGCTTCACCCAGGATGACGCCCACATCTATACCACTCGCAGTCAGATGAAGGACGAGATCCGCGAGGTCCTCGAATTCATCCTGCAGCTACTCCGAGACTACGGACTGGACGACTTCTACTTGGAGATCTCCACGAAAGACCCGGAAAAGTACTTCGGCAGCGACGAAATCTGGGATGAAGCGACTGAAACGCTGCGAGAAGTTGCAGAGGAATCTGGTTTAGAGCTGGTAGAAGATCCAGGCGGCGCGGCCTTCTACGGGCCGAAGATTTCCGTCCAAGCCCGTGATGCACTTGGCCGGACTTGGCAGATGTCCACCATCCAATTAGATTTCAACACCCCGGAACGGCTCGACTTGGAGTACACGGAAGCGGACGGCTCGCGCCAACGCCCCGTGATGATCCACCGAGCACTTTTCGGATCTATCGAACGCTTTTTCGCCATCCTGCTTGAACACTACGCCGGCGCATTCCCACTTTGGCTCGCTCCTGAGCAAGTTCGACTCATCCCCGTTGCGGACGCTTTCGACGACTATCTGGAGGAAATCGCCAAAGAACTGAAAGCGCAGGGGATTCGGGCCCATGTCGATACCTCGGCTGATCGGTTTGGCAAGAAGATCAGGAACGCGTCCAAAGAAAAGATTCCCGTAGTCTTGATTGCTGGGGGCGAGGACGAAGCGGCCGATGCCGTCTCATTCCGTCTGCGTGATGGCAAACAGATCAACGGTGTTCCTCGTGAAGAAGCAATACGACGAATTGTTGAGCATGCGCGTTTACGGCGCAACGAAGAGCTAGGAACCCCGGAAATAGATGCCGCCTGATTTTCAACCGCCCACAGAACGCGCAGAAGACTTCGCGGGGGTTCCCGATGCATTCCAGCGCCTTTGGACCCCATATCGGATGGCCTACATTGACAATGAGGACCGCAAGCGCGATGCCGAATGTCCGTTCTGTGTGGCGCCGACACTAGCGGACGAGGACGCCCTCATCGTCTACCGCGGTCAGCATGCGTACGTAATCCTGAATCTTTTCCCCTACAACTCTGGGCACATGCTTGTGTGTCCCTACAGACATGTCGCCGATTACACAGAGCTGACTGAAGAAGAGAGGGAAGAGGTCGGGGTGCTAACAGCACAAGCAATGCGGGTGTCACGCCAAGTTGCCCACCCGGACGGTTTCAATCTCGGCATGAACCAAGGGGCGGTCGCAGGTGCCGGAATCGCGGCTCACCTGCACCAACATGTCGTTCCCCGGTGGGCTGGTGACGCGAACTTTTTCCCGATCATTGCCAAAACCAAAGCAATCCCAGAGCTACTTGCCGACGCCCGAGCCAAGCTTGCCCGCCAGTGGGCCGCCGGTGAACCTAGTGGAAAGAAAGAAGAGTAGTGCTCGGTAATCACGGACGCTCAGTCGCTGCAGTGATCTTCACGCCCTTCGCGAAGCTGCTAGCGCGCATCGGCGTAACGCCGAACATGGTGACCTACGGGTCAGCCATTCTCGTTGCCGGCCTTTCCTTTGGCTTGTTGGCGCGGGGCTACTTGGGGCTAGGTGGGGTCCTGCTCGGCGTCGTCCTCTTTGCGGATTCTGTCGATGGGATTCTGTCACGGATAACCAACACGTCCTCGAACTACGGTGCATTCCTAGATTCGACTATGGACCGCATAACCGACGGGATGGTGTTTGGATGTCTCTTGTGGTGGGCAATCATCGGACTGCCGGACGGGGGTCTTCGCACCACCACGATCATCTCTGGCATCGTCGCATTGGTTGCAATCGGAGTGGTCCCATATGCTCGAGCTCGCGCCGAAAATTTTGGCGTGATCGCAAAATTAGGTATCGCTGAGCGGACCGATCGGCTAATTATTGGTTTGGCCGGAGCGGGGCTTCCCGACTTTGGGTTGCCCGAAGTGCTCTTCCCCATCGGGATGGTGTGGGTCGCAGCGGCATCCACCGTCACCGTGGTGCAGCGAATGGTTTTCACACACCGCGCCTTATTGACCGAACAGGCACACTCGTGAACACCGGATCTCTTTACTCGCTTGCTTGGCGCATCATTCCACGCCTGCCCATGAGATTGCTTTACGCAGTGAGCAATGCGGCTGCCGATGTGGTCTGGGCTGCCAATGGGGCTTCTGTGCGACAAATGCATGCTAACTACGAATCACTAGTTGGAAGTGCAGTCAGCAGGCGCGATGTCAGATTGGGTGTTCGCTCTTACTTCCGTTGCTTCGCGCAACAGTTCGCGCTGCCAGGATGGTCAGCCAAACAACTGCGTTCATCCGTCGTCTATCCGCGAGCAGAGCAGACGAAGCAATTGATGGAAAGTGGGCCGGTCGTGCTCGCTCTAACTCACTCTGGGAATTGGGATTTGGCTGGCGCTTGGTTCTGCCAGAACTACGGTCCCATACTCACGGTCGCCGAAAAGTTGGAACCGGCTGAGTTATTCGATCAATTCGTGCAGTTCCGAGAGTCTTTAGGGATGGAAATCATCGGGGTAGGGCCCGGCGATCACATTTTTGGCGAACTCGTCGAAAAGGCACGCGATCGCTCAATACTGGTTCCTTTGCTAGCAGACAGGGATATTTCTGGACGCGGCATCGAAGTCAAGCTCGGGGAGTCACCAGCCCTCGTCGCAGCAGGGCCAGCCGCTCTAGCGGTGGCCCTAGACCGACCACTGATCGCGGGCCACATTTCATATCAGAAACGTGGCTCAAACTGGGTGGCGCACGCCCACTTCACCCCTCCCATTCCCAAGCCCGAGCCTAAAGGTGGGCAAACCCTTGTGGAGGCTTGGACCGAAGCTTGGGTGAAAGAAGTGGGACCGATTATGAAGAAGTACCTGGTTGATTGGCACATGATGCAGAAGGTCTTCGTAAAGGATCTGGATGCAAAGCGTCTAGAGCGTGCTCGCCAGCGTCTCAAGGAAGAAGGCGAATCGTGAGAATTGGCATCGTCAGTCCGTACTCATTCGACGCTCCTGGCGGAGTGCAAATCCACATTTCCGATCTGGCGAATGAATTGGTGCGCCGAGGACATCAGGTCTCCGTCCTTGCCCCTGCAGAAGGGGAAGATAACCCTGACTGGTTGGTGCCGGCCGGTGGCGCGATCCCTATTCGGTTCAATGGCTCAGTCGCGAGATTGTCATACGGGCCGCGTTCAGCCTCCAAGACTAAGGATTGGTTGGAAGAGGGCGATTTCGACGTGGTTCATATCCACGAACCAGGTTCGCCCTCCCTCGGCATGCACGCACTGAAAGCAGCCCGAGTTCCTGTAGTCGCCACCTTCCATGCGGCGATGGACCGATCCAGAGCCCGATCGTGGACCGCCCCGTTAATGCGCTCGCGCTTTGAACGGATTGCCGCCCGAATCGCCGTCTCCCGGGAAGCGCGCCGAACCTTGGTTGAGCACCATGGCGGTGACGCCGTCATCATCCCCAACGGGGTCGAAACGGCGACTTTCAAGACTGCGGAGCCAATCACCGCGTGGGCTGCTACCCCCGATTCCCCCGTAATTGTCTTCCTTGGCCGGCTCGACGAGTCCCGCAAAGGACTGCCCATCTTTGCTGGAGCGATAGATCCGATTCTCAAGCAGTTCCCCCAAGCACGCTTCTTGGTCGCTGGCAGAGGTGAAGCTCCGTCTTTGGCACAGGCACTCGCCCAGCATCCCGATAACGTAGAGCTACTGGGGGAAATCACCGACGAAGAAAAGGCATCGCTACTTGCGGGAGCCACAATCTACGTTGCGCCCCAAACTGGTGGGGAGTCGTTTGGCATCGTATTGGTTGAAGCGATGGCAGCCGGGACAGCCGTGGTCGCCTCTGACATTCCCGCATTCGCAGCTGTTCTTGATGATGGAGCGGCGGGCGTCCTCTTCAAGAATGGTGACTCACAGTCTTTAGCCGACCAAGTCGTAGGGTTACTGGAAGACCCAAGAGCACTCGAAGAACTCGCGCAGGCTGGACAACACCGATCGGCACTCTACGATTGGGGAACGGTGACTGACCAGATCATGGCTGTCTATGAAGAAGTCGTCGACTGGGGAGCAAAACCCAAGACAGGAACAGCATATGAAGCCGTCCGATCGAAAATCCCAGGGGGACAGGAGCAGTGACGCCATGGGTCTGGCTCGGAATCGCCCTTGGAGTTGCGGTGGTCCTCGTGCTAGCTAGAACTTGGAGGTCGGCAGCGAGAATAGACCGACTGCATCGCCGGATTGGCTCCACGCGTCTGAGTTTGGACCGTCATCTTGTGAAACGCTCTTCCGAAGCAGCCCGTCTGGCCGAAGGCGGCCTTCTTGCGGACGAAGACGCGAACAGACTCCGAGCCGCCGCCTCTGAAGCGCTTGCGGCTGCCGAATACCCGCTCGCATCAGACGCACTCGGCGGGCTCTCTAGACAAGGACGAGGTAAAGAGGCCGGCTACCAAGAAAGGTTGTTGGCCGAATCCCGTCTGAGCCAAGCATTACGTGAGTGTTTGACGCCCTCAACCCGCGCAAAAATAGGCCGAGATCCCCTCGCTGCTAGCCAACTGGAGATCATCGACAATGCCACTTATCGCGCGCGGGTTGCCCGTAACTTACACAACGTCGATGTGGGAAATGTGCGCCGGCTACGGGAAAGACCACTGGCAAGATTCTTCCATCTGAGTGGGCGCGCACCATTGCCGCACTACGTCGACCTCGATGACGAATAGCACTGGGCGCCCTTGGGACCGCTATCGGCTGTCCGCCCAAACGGCGGAGCGGCAGACGGAAGGACATCGGCTCAAAGCCGCCTCTCCGTTTGACCCGCCTGTAACGCCGCGCAAGAAGACTCGCATCGGCACTTGGTGGGCCAAACAGAGCTTTTCTACCGCCGAGGCTGCCATCGTGGGTGTCGCTACGGCCGGAATCGCGGCTGCGTCTGTTTTGCTGTTCGGGGGAGTGGGTGCCACCCCGACGGCCAGTTTCGCCCTCGTCGCTCTAATTCCACTGGCGTTTGTTGCTTGGATTATTGCTCGCTCAGACCGAATCGCTCCGACACCCAAACGCTTTCCGGTCTTTGCTGTCATTTGGGGGGCGGGCGTCGCGACCGCTGTGGCGGGTGTAGTCAACTCTGCTTTGATGAACGACTTGCTCATGTATTTGGGTGAAGTCAATGCGGCGGAGGTATCCGCGGCCGTGCTCGTCGCTCCGGTTACGGAAGAACTGCTAAAGGGAGTTGGGGCCGTCGTCATCCTAATCGCCGCCCGCCAATACGTAGTTTCGGTTTCGAGTGGAGTGACCATCGGGGGCCTCACTGGCGCGGGCTTCGCCTTCACCGAGAACATACTCTACTTCGCACAGGCGCATGCCGAGGGGAGCGCTTCACTTGGGGTAACCATTTTTGCGCGTGCGGTGATGAGCCCTTTCGTCCACCCTCTGGCGACATCATTCATTGGAATGGGCGTCGCCACCGCCATCCTCGTGCCACGCGGGTGGTGGGCTCGGACCTGGCGGATCGGGCTAGGTTGGATAGCAGCGATGGCGGTGCATGCAGCTTGGAATGGTTTGGCTTCACTCGGCGTTGCGTGGTTGGCGTGGTACCTGTTACTCGAGCTTCCCATTTTCATCATCTGGCTAGTTTGGATTCTGCGGCGTCCAGCCAAACAGCTACCGCTCCTACGCCAAGGGCTGCTGCCCTACGTTGCCACTGGCTGGATCTCAAATGACGAGCTCGAGATGGTCAGCAACCCGCGGGGGCGTCGCTACGCGTTGAAGTGGGGTCGCAAGGTCGGAAAGATAGCGCGCCGTTCAGTACGCGAATACCTAAAAGATGCTGGGCGCTTAGGCTTGGAACAGGTTCAGATTGAACGTCGCGACCTGGTACGCGGCCGGGTAATAATCGCGCAAGAGTCCCTGTCTCGGATGCTTAGCAATCGCGAAATCTACCTCGAACAAGGCGAGCTCGCAGCGGCAGAGGGAAGGATCGGACAATGACGAACTTGGGCCCTGATTGGCAGCCGGATGCGCAGGGTGTTCCCCGTCGGAGTGGCGCGCGTATGCTGATCTTCGATGAGGTCGGCAACATCTTGTTGATTCGCGGCCACGATACGCACGATCTGGAGCACAACTGGTGGTTCACGGTAGGTGGCGGGTTGGAGCCAGGAGAAAGTCCCCTCGATGGGGCCATCCGTGAGACCAGAGAAGAAACCGGGTTCGTAATCGACCGGGATCTAGTCGAAGGGCCAGTGATGTATCGGCGCGCTGAGTTTCGCTTTCGCAACGTTTTGGCGCGCCAAGATGAACAGTTTTTCATCGCGCGCATCCCTGGCATTCGCCCCGCGCTGGGGCCACAGGCCTTGACTACGATAGAAAACGAGACGCTCGACGAATTCCGGTGGTTGTCTCCCGAAGAGTTAACGTCCATTTCGCAGGTGGAAACGGTTTACCCAGTGTCGCTGCCTGCCCATGTGAACGCTTGGTCCCACGGGTGGGACGGTGTGGTGGTTGATCTGGCCGACGCAAATTCGGATGAGGACGGTTGGGTGCGCGATCCGGACCCAATGTAGTCGCGGTACAATCACCTCCGGATCTGAAACAGGAGGAACTGATGGCTGGTCACTCAAAGTGGGCCACAACAAAGCACAAGAAAGCAGTAATCGACGCGAAGCGGGGCAAGTTGTTTGCCCGCCTCGTGAAGAACGTCGAGGTCGCTGCTCGCACCGGGGGTGGCGATCCAGCTGGCAACCCCGCACTGTACGATGCGATCCAAAAAGCGAAGAAGAATTCGGTTCCAGCCGACAATATCGACCGCGCTGTGAAGAGAGGTTCCGGGGCGGAAAGTGGCGGTGCCGACTGGCAAAGCATCATGTACGAGGGGTATGGCCCCGGCGGCGTAGCGATCCTCATCGAATGCCTCACGGACAACCGAAATAGGGCTGCATCTGAAGTTCGCGTCGCCCTCAGCCGCAACGGCGGGGCTCTCGCCGACCCCGGCTCTGTGTCCTATCTTTTCAGTCGCGTCGGAATCATTGAAGTTCCGGCCGAAGGTGTGGAAGAGGACTCCCTATTCGAACTCGCTTTGGAAGCCGGGGCTGAAGATATTCACGCCGAAGGCGATGTTTACGTCGTGACATGCGACCCTTCCGATCTGGTAGATGTCCGAACCGCACTGCAAGACGCCGGAGTCGATTACAACTCCGCCGAAACGGAATTCCAAGCATCGGTCGAAGTTCCCGTGGATGTAGATGGCGCTCGAAAAGTGTTGCGACTCATCGAGGCGCTCGAGGATTCCGATGACGTCCAGAACGTGTTTTCTAACGTGGATATTTCGGACGAGGTCGGCGCAGCCCTCGAGGAAGACGAGTAGATACAGCAAGTGAGGATCCTGGGAATAGACCCCGGCCTCACCAGGTGCGGGCTGGGAGTTGTTGATGTCAACTCTCGACGTGAAGCAACCCTGGTGGCGGTGGAAGTGGCGCGAAGCAATCCTGCTCTAGCCACCCACTTCCGCCTCCGCGATATTGCTGACGCTATCGGAGCGGCAATCTCGGAATACCGCCCCGAAGTGGTGGCCATCGAGCGCGTTTTTACGCAAGACAACCTGCAGTCTGTCACACCCACAACCCAGGTAATGGGCGCGGCGATGGTCGAAGTTGGAAGGGCCGGATTGGCGATGGCGGTCTACACCCCGTCGGAAGTGAAGGCTGCGGTGACCGGCTCGGGTAGGGCAGGCAAAGCTCAGGTGCAGCACATGATCGCACGCATACTTCGACTGCCCGGCCCCCCAAGGCCGGCCGACGCGGCGGACGCTCTCGCGATCTGCATCTGCCACGCTTGGCGCGGGACCGGCCTGTTGGGTGCCACCAGCGACAACACGCTGCAGGTATCACTGTCGGGAAAGGTGAGTGCTAAGTCAGAACTCACGCCTGCGCAGCGAATTTGGGCTGATGCGCAAGCAGCGCAGAAACGGACAGGGGCGGTTGATCCGCGCCGCCAAACTCGGCGCCCCTAAACTGAGCCGGCACTGGTATCGTACATATGTTCGAAGGGGGCGGAATTGATCTCATCACTGACGGGCACGGTTGGTGCCCAGGGCACCGGGTGGGTCCAACTCATCGTCAATGGTGTGGGGTTTCGAGTAGATATACCCACTTCCGCGACAATGCCTGCCATGGAAGAGCTCACATTGCACACCGCTTTGGTGGTTAGAGAAGATTCTCTGACCCTTTTCGGATTTGCTAACCCCGCTGATCGCGATGCATTTGACGTCTTGATGGGGGTAACTGGGATCGGCCCGCGACTGGCGCTAGCAGCAATCGACACTTTGGGAGTGGAAACGTTGCGTGAAGCCATTGCGGGTGAACAACTCAAGACTCTGCAGCGCATTCCTGGGGTGGGGAAGAAAACAGCCCAACGCATGGTGTTAGAGATCGGCGAAAAACTTGGACCACCAACCCCGCCAGCGTCTGCAGACGTCAATCTGGACACCCACCCAAGCGCTGACCATCACTTCGTCCAGGCCGCCCTCGAACAACTCGGCTGGCCAAAAGCAACGGCTGAGCGAGCCATCGCCGATGTGGACGGCGGCCCACACACATCTGAAGAGCTACTCCGGGCCGCCCTGCTGAACCTTGGGGGTGCGCGGTGATTGAGGACGGCTTCTTAGATGGCACGCCTCCGGAAACAAGTCGCATTGTCGCCCCTGACGCCGATGAAATAGAACGGGCTGCGGAAGCAGCCTTGAGGCCACGGTCGCTCAATGAGTTCGTCGGTCAGCTCGCCGTCCGACGCCAACTGAGTGTCGTTCTGGATGCAGCTCGCGGGCGCGGCGAACCGGCGGACCATGTTCTCTTAGCGGGACCTCCGGGACTGGGAAAAACGACTCTGGCGATGATAATTGCCGGTGAAATGGGCGCATCACTGCGGCTTACGTCCGGCCCAGCAATCCAACATGCAGGGGATTTGGCGTCGATTTTATCCGCTCTGCAACCAGGGGATGTTCTCTTCATCGACGAGATTCACCGTCTTGCTCGGACCGCCCAGGAAATGCTCTATATGGCGATGGAAGACTTTCGAGTGGACATCATTGTTGGCAAGGGGCCCGGCGCCACGTCGATTCCACTAACGTTGCCGCGTTTCACAGTGGTGGGCGCAACGACGCGTTCGGGTATGCTCCCTGCCCCTTTGCGGGACCGCTTTGGCTACACGGCGCATCTAGAGTTCTACTCGCCTGATGAACTTCGCGCAGTTGTTTCGCGCAGTGCGCACTTGATTGGGGCGAAGTTAGATCCTGGCTCAGCGGAAGAGATCGCAGGCCGTTCTCGCGGTACCCCCCGTATTGCCAACCGGCTTCTTCGTCGAGTCACCGACTACGCACAGGTCGTTGGTGAAGACAGAGTTTCTCATGAAAACACCAGGCACGCCCTCGAACTTTTCGAAGTTGATGCCCTTGGGTTAGATCGTTTAGACCGGGCAGTCTTAGAGGCCATGTGCCGCAACTATGGCGGCGGTCCCGTCGGCTTGTCCACTCTCGCCCAGACAGTTGGGGAAGAGGCGGAGACGCTCGAGACGGTGGCCGAGCCGTACTTGGTCCGACACGGATTCATCATCCGGACCTCCCGTGGACGCATGGCAACAGACAAAGCCTGGCACCACCTAGGTCTTCAATCGCCCACTGAAGGAAACCTCTTCAGTTAACCGGGCCCATACTTTAAATCTGAATAGTAGGACCTGTGTCCCACCCGCGTAGTTATCTCTTGCATAGCTGGGCACTTACGCTACATAATCATCCGTTCGTCCCCTAGACTTCTGGGGGCATTGAAAAGCGTCGAAAGAAGGTCTCCCGTGGGTCCTGAGTTGCTCCTCTTTATGGGCGTGCTGGTTGTCGGCATGTTCGTGATGAATTCCTTCGCCAAGAAATCGCAGAAGAAGCGACAGGAAGAACAAGAAAGAACCATGCGGGAACAAATGGTTCCCGGCGCGTGGGTACAGACCTATTCGGGTTTCTTCGGGCGCTTCGTCGATGTTGACGGCGACATTGTCATTCTCGAAACGCCCGGCGGCGAAGAGACGTATTGGCTGCGCCAAGCTATTCGCGCGGTTACGGACCCTCCTTTCGAAGCACTGTCCTCAACAGAGGACCTGATAATTTCTGATACCCCTGACGGTGTGGATGCGGAAGTCGAAACCATCATCGAAGACGACGTCGACACGGACTCTCCTGACCAGTCCCAAGACTAGAACCACACCTTTCTATATTTAGGTCGAAATAACTTGGCAACCAAGAAAAACCGCCCCGGCCGTACGCTGCTGGCGCTTCTAATCGCCACAGCCGTTGCTGTCGGCGCACTCGTCATCGGTCACTTCACGCAAGGGGCTACGTTCACTCCAAAACTCGCCCTCGACCTTGAGGGCGGGACTCAGGTCATCCTCACCCCGAAACTTGAAGAGGGTGCCGACTCCCGTTCTGTGACCACCGAAGATATGAATGAGGCCATCGCCATCATTCGACAGCGTGTGGATGCTTCCGGTGTGTCCGAGGCCGAAATCTCAACTTTGGGGACAAACAACATCGTTGTTGCAATCCCAGGCGAAACTGACGAGTCGATCCTCAACTTAGTACGCACGTCGGCAACAATGAACTTCAGGCCGGTCCTAGAGGTCGGCGGACCGCAGCCTTTGGATACTTCTCAGATTCCACAAAGCGAAACGGAACTGGCAGCAATGTCAGCCGAAGAACTTGCCGATTCGCTGGCTGACACGGACGGGGATGGGGTCATCTCTGAAGAGGTTGTCGGCACCCCAGAAAATAACTCGGACACAGCTTGGATTACCGAAGCTGTGTATAGAGACTTCCTTCTTCTCGACTGCACCGACCCGGCAAACCGGACCGGCGAAACGCCTGCCGACATCTCGTTGGCAACGGTTAGCTGCGGAGTGGATGGGGATGCGAAGTACATCTTGGGTCCAGTCGATATTGAGGGGACGCACCTCAAGAACGCGTCAGCGGGAATGGACTTCACGGCTACCGGCCAGCCAACTGGTAATTACGCCGTCTCCCTGGAGCTGGACTCCGAAGGAACCAAAGCCTTCAGCGAAGCCTCGCAGCGCCTCTACGACTTCGCTTCTACAGACGCGACCCGCAACCGGTTTGCGGTGGTTCTCGACGGCAATGTCATCGTCGCGCCTTCTATGAATGTTCCCATCTCAGATGGGCGAGCCAACATAACCGGCAACTTCACGGCCAAAGAAGCGCAAGAACTTGCTAACCAACTGCAGTTCGGTTCCCTGCCTCTAAACTTCGAGGTGCAGTCAGAACAGCAGATTTCGGCAACTCTCGGTGTCGATCATCTACAAAAGGGGCTTTGGGCCGGCCTAATCGGGCTGATCCTCGTAGTTGGATACATGGCATGGCAGTACCGCGGTTTGGCCTTGCTATCGGCTGGCTCTCTGCTGGTCGCCACCGTGCTGACGTATCTAATCATCACGATATTGTCGTGGACCATGGGCTACCGCCTGTCACTACCAGGTGTGGCCGGGTTGATAATCGCGGTCGGTATCACGGCTGACTCCTTCATCGTCTACTTTGAGAGGGTCCGTGATGAGGTGCGTGATGGCCGTCCGCTCGCGGTGGCGGTGGAAGAAGGCTGGTCGCGCGCAAAGAGAACCCTGGTCATATCTGACGCGGTGAACTTAGTTGCGGCGATCGTGCTCTATGTGCTGGCAGTCGGTGGGGTTCAAGGCTTTGCGTTCACCTTGGGAGTCACGACAGTTGTCGACCTGATCGTTGTATTCCTCTTCACTCACCCAATGATGTCCCTGATGGTCCGTACTCGGTTCTGGGGCGGTGGACACAAACTGTCCGGGTTGGATCCAGAACACCTAGGGGCTACAAGTGCCTTCGTTTATCAAGGACGACTGAACTTGGGAGCCGACCGAAGCAAGCCAGCGCGACGCCGCGAACCTGTGGCGGTCGACGCATCGGGCGGCGAGACTGTCGCAACAATCCTGGATGGCGATCCCACACCAACACGGTCGGGACAAAAGCTGTCGCTAGCTGAGCGCCGACTGCAGGAATCAGCTGCAACGTCAACCCAAGTAGGGGAGAAGAACAATGATTAGTTTTTCCCAGTGGGGTAACGAGCTTTACTCCGGCAAGCGGTCTTACAAGATCGTTGGGCGTGCCAAGACATTCTTGGGTGTGGGAGCAGCCCTGATGCTTCTCTCAATCATTCTGTTGGCGGTCCGTGGACTCAACCCATCGATCGAGTTCTCTGGGGGTACGCAGTTCATTGTTACTGGAACCCCCGGTGCCAGCCAGCAAATCGCCTACGACGTTCTGGCCGAGGACGGAATCAGAGAGAACGTCCGCGTGTCGGCCTTGGGTACCGATTCGGTTCGTATTCAGACCCAGAGCCTTAGCACCGCACAAACCGGTGAGCTACGTACCGACCTTGCGGAAGCCTACGGAGTGTCCGCGGAAGATGTTCAGACGAACTCCGTGGGGGCAACTTGGTCCCAAGATGTAACCAAGAAAGCGCTGCAGTCAGTAGTTATCTTCCTAGTGCTCGTGGCGGCGCTGCTGACGGTGTACTTCCGCTCCTGGGCAATGTCTGCGTCAGCTCTTTTTGCTTTGGCTCACGACCTCATAATCACCATCGGATTCTTCGCTCTGACCCAAGTTGAGGTGTCCCCGGCGACAGTGATTGGGCTACTCACGATTCTTGGGTACTCGCTCTACGACACCGTCGTGGTCTTCGACAAGGTCCGCGAGTTGACGGCCAACTTCACAGATCAGCGAAAGTACACGTATGGCCAGCTAGTAAACCTGGGTGTTAATCAAACGCTGGTACGATCCATCAACACGTCTGTGGTGGCGCTGTTGCCTGTCGGAGCGATCCTGTTCATCGGTTCTCTGCTGCTGGGGGCAGGAACACTTACAGACATTTCTTTGGCTCTGTTCGTAGGTATCATCATCGGTACCTTCTCTTCGATATTCATTGCCGCACCGACACTAGCGCTCATTCAGGGTGCTCGCCAAAAGACCAGCAAAGTGGATGCGGCTATTCTGGAGCGCCGCGAGACCGTGGCGGGCTCAGAGCCTCACGCTGACGATGCGGTTGTGGTCGGCTCTCGTCCAACCCCCGGGCGGCACCTGGGGCAAGCAGCACAGCCAAAACGCAAACGTAAGGGGAAATGATGCAGTCGCGTCGGGAAATTGCTGAACGGGTCGAAGGGGCTATCGGGCTGATCCCCGGCTTCCCCGAAGAAGGGGTGTTGTTCCGTGACATCACGCCACTCATCGCGAACGGGCCGGTGTTTTCTGAACTCATCGCTTACTTAGCGGACCATTACCGCGGCAAGATTGACTATGTGGCCGGGCTAGAGTCGCGCGGATTCATCCTGGCAGCCCCGGTGGCTGCCGAACTGGGAATCGGAATGATCACGCTCCGTAAAGCGGGAAAGCTTCCGCCACCGGTAGTTGGTATCGATTACGCCCTCGAATACGGCACTGCTCGCTTAGAGGTGCGGCCAGAGACGGTCCCTATGGGTGCGCGCGTCCTCATAGTCGATGACGTCTTGGCAACCGGCGGTACCGCTGCCGCCGCAGTAACACTGCTGGAAGAATCTGGCGCGGAAGTTACGGGATTGTTCTTCTTGATGGAACTCGTTGACCTCAAGGGTCGAGAGCGCATAGAAGACGAAGAAATCGACGTTCTTCTCGAAGTGACTGAAGACTACGAGATGGAGCCGGCCGAGTAGGACTATCATGGCCAGATGGAGGACATTGAGGTAATCGAGGGACCTAAGGCACCCCCATCTGGCTCCCTGGTCCGTTCCGGGCTGGCTTGGTTTTCGTCGCGGGGCCGCTCAGCCATACCAGAAATAGAACCGCTCATCAGGGCGGTTAAGGCTCATCATCCAAGAGTCAATACTGCGGACATAGAGCGCGCCTATCGTACGGCAGAAAAGTGGCATGAAGGCCAGACCCGTAAGTCGGGGGAGCCGTACGTCACCCACCCCGTAGCCGTGGCCACCATCCTGGCGGAAATCGGGATGACACCGCCGACACTAGTGGCTGCCCTACTGCATGACACGGTGGAAGACACCGGCTATACCCTCGAAGAGCTGTCCGATGATTTCGGGCCTGAAATCGCTGCGATGGTCGACGGCGTCACCAAGCTGGACCGAATCAGGTATGGCGAAGCCGCCCAATCTGAGACGCTGCGCAAGATGATCGTGGCAATGAGCCGCGATATCCGCGTCCTCCTCATAAAGCTCGGTGACCGCCTGCATAACGCACGAACATGGAAGTACGTTTCGTCGTCCTCGGCCGAAAATAAGGCCCGCGAGACACTGGAAATATATGCCCCCCTGGCCCACCGACTCGGGATGAACACAATCAAATGGGAACTTGAAGAGCTCTCATTTCAAACTCTCTATCCCGATATGTACGAAGAGATTGATCGTCTTGTAGGGGAGCGGACACCCGAACGGGAGAAGTACCTCAACGACGTGATTGGCCAGCTCGAAGAAGACCTGCGCCACGCTCGCATCAAGGGGACAGTCACCGGCCGCCCCAAACATCACTACTCCATTTATCAAAAGATGATCCTTCGGGGAAAACAATTCGATGAGATTTACGACCTGGTTGCGGTCCGCGTACTCGTCGATTCGGTGAAGGATTGCTATGCGGTGCTTGGGGCCGCCCACGCCAGGTGGAACCCGATCCCGGGGCGCTTCAAAGACTACATCGCCATGCCGAAGTTCAATCTGTACCAGTCTCTACACACCACCGTCGTGGGGCCGGGTGGGCGTCCGGTAGAGCTCCAAATCCGCACTCGCGAGATGCACGAAAGAGCCGAATTCGGGGTGGCGGCACACTGGAGGTATAAGCAGGCGCCCGCCACTTCAAAACCAGATGCAGATCGGATGTCACCCAAAGAACAGATGGATTGGGTCCGCCTGCTGGTAGAGATGGAGCGAGAGACGGGGGATCCCGAAGAGTTCCTTGACTCGCTACGCTTCGAAATCGCCGGCGACGAGGTCTACGTGTTCACACCCAGGGGCCAGGTGATCGTACTGCCGCCAGATTCTACGCCTGTTGACTTCGCGTATTCAGTACACACTGAAGTGGGACATCGAACTGTCGGGGCGCGTGTGAATGGGCGACTAGTTGCCTTCGACACGAAGCTCGAATCTGGCGACCTGGTAGAAATCATCACCGCCCAGCAGGGTAAGGGTGCCCCGTCGCAAGACTGGCTGAAATTTGTTGCCTCGTCACGAGCGAAGTCAAAGATCAAGTCGTGGTTCCAGCGTGAGCGTCGTGAAGAGATGATCGACCTGGGCCGAAGCCACATCGCTAAGGCAATGAAGAAGCAGAACCTGCCGCTGCAACGCCTCATGACTCACGATGCGGTCTTATCGGTTGCTAACGCCATGGGTTTGCGCGACATTACCGCCTTGTACGCGGCGGTTGGGGAAAACCATGTGTCCGCCCAGAACGTCGTGAATCGACTAGTCGATATTCTCGGCGGAGATGCGGGTACTGAAGAAACGCTTTCGGAAGCGATGACGCCCAGCACCGTGGCTACCCCGCCACGCACGGTACGCGGTGAGGCGGCAGTAATCGTATCTGGGATGAGCTCCAATGAAGTGTGGGTGAAACTCGCTCGTTGTTGTAAACCTGTCCCCGGGGACGACATAATCGGCTTCATCACCAGGGGGGAGGGCGTGTCCATCCACCAGAAGGACTGCGCCAACGCCCACCATCTTGAGGCGACTAGTCCGGAGCGGATGATAGATGTCGAGTGGGATGCCGACCAAAGTGGCAGTCAATATCTGGTGGAAGTAGAAATCAAGGCTCTCAACCGTCCCGGGCTGCTCAATGAACTGTCGCGCGTCTTCTCAGATCATCGCGTGGACATTACCTCCGGATCAATGCAAGCTTCAGGCGATCAAGTCGCCACTGCACGATTCACTTTCGGCCTGCCCGGCGTTGGGTACTTGGAGGCCGTCTTATCCGCCTTGCGGAGGGTAGACGGCGTATTTGAAGCATCCCGCGTCCTCGGTGCAGTGAAGAAGGAAACACCAAACACTCGTTAGCGTGGGACAAGACCAAAGGCCGGTTCGGGTTCTGCCAGACATTGGTGCAGGGGCTAAGATGGTCAGGATCGAGATCGGAGAGCCCGAATCGACACCGCGCAAACAATCGCCACAAGTTGGCCTGACCCTCGAGGATTCCTTTGACTGACAAAGCAAAGCCCCAGGCACCTAAACCGCAGCCTCCAGCAGCCACGACGCCCGTGGTGCATGAGCCCATGAAAATCGAGTTCGGGTACACCGACACCGAAGGGAACGTGTGGGCGCAAGACGGGGAGACCGCGCGCATTGTGGGTGCGTATCCCGACGGTCTTCCAGAGGACCCTTTCGCCCTCTACACGCGCCGCTATGAAGACTTAGTCGCCACGGTGAACCTTTTCGAAGCCCGCTTTCCGCAACTTTCTGCGCGCGATCTTGATTCGACCCTGAAATCGTTACAGAAGCAGGTAGAAGAACCATCGGCCATTGGCGACCTGCCCCTCCTGCGTCAACGGGTTGCCGATTTAGAGCAGCGCGTTGCTGACCGAAAAGTGGCTCTTCGCGCTGAACGTAAAGCGGCCAAGGAAGCTGCGCTCGCGAACCGCACGGCCGTCGTTGTCGCCGCCGAAGAAATTGCTAGCCAGCCTGCAGAGCGGACGCAATGGAAAAACTCTGGCGCCCAGCTACGCGAGCTGCTCGATCAATGGAAGGCACTACAACGGCAGGGCCCACGCCTCGATAAGGCCGATGAGGACGCATTGTGGAAGCGTTTTTCAGCCGCTCGCACCACGTTCGACCGTGGACGTCGCCAGTACTTTTCTGCCTTAGATGCACGCCAGACCGAGGCTAAGCAGACCAAAGAACGGCTTATCAAAGAGGCTGAAGAGCTGCAGACGTCCACTGACTGGCGCGATACTGCCGCGAAGTATCGGGCGCTCATGGATCGTTGGAAGGCCGCTGGTAGAGCCTCACGCCGTGAAGACGATGCGCTGTGGGCTCGCTTCCGAGCCGCACAACAGGTCTTCTTTGACCAGCGACGCAGTCACGAGGCTGCGATAGACGAAGCATTCGCTGCGAACTTGGTTCAGAAAGAAGAGTTGGCAGCAAAAGCAGAGGCACTGCTTCCGATTGAAGACATCGAAGCCACCAAGAAAGCTCTTCGCAAAATCCAGGATCAATGGGAGGACATTGGTCAAGTGCCTTCTCGCGATGTTTCCCGGATCGAAGGTCGCCTTCGCGCAGTTGAGCGTGAACTGCGCGAAGCTGAGAACCGCGAGTGGCAACGCACCGATCCAGAGACGCGCGCCCGCGCTGAGGGTATGCTCGCACAACTGAAAGCATCAATCGCGCAACTTGAGGCTGAGAAAGCTGCTGCTGAGGCGGCAGGGGATCAGAAACTAGCCGAAGAAACTGATAACGCCTTGAAGGTTAAGGTGTTGTGGCTACAGCAGATTCAGTCCTCTATCGACTAAGCGTCATGGAAATCGAAGTCCTTCAAGCATCACTATTTGATGCAAATTGCTATGTGATGTGGCTGCCAGGCTCAGACGAAGCCCTAGTGGTTGACCCTGGGCCCAGCACGAATGACCAAGTGCGGGCCGTTCTGGAGCGGGAAGGTCTGACGGTTGGATCCGTACTGTTGACGCATGGTCATGTGGACCATGTTTGGGATGCTGAAGCCGTGGCGCAAGGGGCGCCCGTGTTCATCCCAGAACCGGATGCAGAACTGATTGCAGACCCTCTTGCTGCCCTTGAGATGCGTCCTTCTGCCCTCGGTTTAGGGCCCTGGGTCCACCCCAAAGAGCTACGTCCGCTTGGGTCTGAGACGTTCACGCCCATCCCCGGTTTGACGGTGAGACTTGTTCCAGCGCCCGGACATTCGCCAGGATCTTCGATTTTCCTGTTCGAACCCACGCCGACAGGTGGGCCAATGGCACTTTCCGGGGACGTGGTCTTCGCCGGTTCGGTCGGTCGGTCGGATCTTCCAGGTGGGGACGAAGACGTTATGCGTGAGACCCTACGGACTTTGGTCGATGTGCTTGATCCTGCCACCGTGTTGCTCCCCGGTCACGGCCCACAGACCCGGTGGGGAAACGAAGTGCAGTCGAACCCATTCGTCTTGAGGGCCAAGCGACGGCGTTAACCCGTCCCTGTTACACAAACAAAAGTTTGAGGCTTTAGGAATTCCTAGAGAGGTTCATCGTGAGTAAAAGGGCTATCTCCGGGTTTCCGGAACTGCTTCCTGAAGAGCGTGCTGCGGAAGTATGGGTGGAAGACAAGCTCCGCCGCACATTTGAGCTGCATGGCTTCGCAGGGGTACAGACCCGCGCGGTCGAACCGCTCTCTGCCTTGGAAGCTAAAGGTGAAACCTCCAAAGAGGTCTACGTACTGCAACGCCTTCAGGCTGCTAGAGGCGATGGCGGACAGTCGGTCACAGCCGACACCCTGGGCCTGCATTTCGACCTTACCGTACCCTTAGCACGCTACGTTCTTCAGAACAGTTCCCGACTAACATTCCCGTTCAAGCGCTACCAGATCCAGAAAGTCTGGCGGGGGGAGAGACCGCAAGAGGGTCGGTTTCGAGAATTCACGCAGGCCGATATCGATATCGTTGGACAAGGCGACTTGCGTCTTCACCACGAAATCGAAGCGGCCGAAGTAATGCTGGACGCTTTCACTTCACTTGGGATCGGGCCGGTCCTAATGGAAATCAACAACCGCAAGCTGCTTCAAGGAATCACCGCTGCCGCTGGAATTGTCGACTTTGAAGGAACGCTACGGGCACTTGATAAGTTCGACAAGATCGGCGCAGAAGGGGTAAGCAAAGCACTGGAAGCGCTGGACCTAACCCCTGCCCAAATCAACACGATCATCACGCTCGCATCCATTACAGCCACAACTGGAGGCGAACTTGAAGAACAGGTCAAGAGCCTCCACCTCGAAGGTGAGCTTCTCGAAGAAGGACTAGAGGAACTGTCGCGCGTTCTTGACGCTCTACATGCTTATGCTCCCGGGCAGGTTAGAGCCTCTCTGCGGATTGCACGCGGCCTCGACTACTACACGGGTACCGTCTATGAAACGGTCATCCCCGGACATGAAAATTACGGGTCCGTCTGTTCGGGTGGCCGCTATGACCAACTGGTCTCGGACGGAAGACGCACCTACCCCGGGGTTGGCCTTTCGATCGGTGTAACCCGGCTAGTTGCCCTGCTTCTGTCAGCCGGACTCATCAAACCGGGTCCGGCCAGCCCATCGGTGGTTTTCGTGGCCGTTCCGAGTGAGGACCAGCGACCGCTGGCTGTAAACGTCGCTAGAGAATTGCGCAGACGTGGCATTCCGGCCGAAGTATCGCCGAACGCGCAAAAGTACGGGAAGCAGATTCGCTTGGCCGAGCGTCGAGGCATTCGGTTTGTGTGGTTCCTAGGCGAGGACGAACCCGATTCGGTGCGCGATATTCAGGAAGGTGTCCAAGCCCCCGCGGACGCGCTAACTTGGACACCGCCACTTGGCTAGCGCCGCTTAGCGAAACGCTTATTCCCGCGCGAGCGATCAAAGTCACGTCGAGGGCGACCGCCGCCCTTACCGGCTGGGGGCCACTCGTCCACTGACACGCGCAGCTTCCGTCCTGATACTTGCGCTTTTGAAAGCTTGGACAACTGCTGTTCGGTTAGCTCTTCAGAAACTTCGACGACGCTAAACGACGGGTAAATGTTGATCTTGCCTAGGTCAGCTCCGCGCAGACCAGCTTCTCCGGTGAAGGCACCGACGATTGCTTTCGGGGATACCCCGTCGCGCTTGCCAACTTCGAGGCGGTATCGATTCCGTTTTCCACCGCGAGGGCGTTTCGTGCGGGGCTGCTCGGCGAACGACTCAAATCGCGCGAAGTTCGCGTCCATACGTTCGCGGGCAGCGTCCGAAACGTTCTGCAACGCTGGGGGGACTGCGACTTGATAGAGGAGCTGAGCGGCGATATCCCGGTACCGCAAGCCGTTGTCACGTGCGCCGGCTAGCGCACGTTCGATTGCAGAAGTATCGACTACTGTGTCGTCTTCGCTGTGCGCTACTAGTCCCTCTAATACGCGGCGCGCCCGTGCGTTGATAATCTCTTCACTGGTGGGAATCGGCACGAAGTGAAGCTTGCTACCGGTTAGCCGCTCGATCTGGTGAAGACGACGTCTCTCCCGCTCCGTGAAGAACGTGAGGGATCGCCCATCTCGGCCTGCTCGGCCAGTGCGTCCAATCCGGTGCACATAAGTGTCTGGCTCCATCGGAACTTCGTAGTTCACGACCAAGCCGATCCGTTCCACATCCAATCCTCGGGCGGCTACGTCGGTGGCAACCAGAACATCGAGTTCACCTGTGCGCAGGCCTTGTACGAGCCTTTCCCGTTCCCGCTGTGCAATGTCACCTGATATCCCGGATGCGCGTATCCCTCGTGCCAACAGGGCAGTGGGCACTTCTTCGGCGTCGCGGCGAGTGCGGACAAACACAATGGCCGCTCCTCCCTCACGCCCCTCGTAGTTTCCGCGCATCTCTAGCACGCGGGCAAGCGCTTCGGTACGCAGGTTCGGGGGGACAACCGAATAGGTTTGGAAAATCGTTTTTACGGTGGAGGCCGCGGACGTTACTTCCACTCGTTGAGCGTCGCGTAGGTGTTGGGCAGCTACCTTTTCAATGGCACGCGGCATCGTTGCGGAGAAGAGTGCGGTCAGGCGTTCCTTGGGAACGTCCGTCAGGATTGTCTCTACGTCCTCCGCGAATCCCATGCGAAGCATTTCGTCGGCCTCATCAAGGACGACAGTGTTCACAGAGCTCAGGTCGAGGGCGCCCCGATTGATGAGGTCCATAAGCCGTCCTGGCGTACCGACCACGACCTGTGCTCCTTCGCGCAGAGCCCGAAGTTGAGGACCATACGAAGATCCCCCGTAGACGGTGACCATCCTTATTTTCGAGGACGGTCCAGCCAACTTTTGCAGTGCTTCCGTGGTTTGCAGAGCGAGTTCACGTGTGGGTGCAAGGACGAGGGCGGCCACACCCGGCTGGTTGCTATTCACTCGCCCCAGTAGGGGTAGACCAAAAGCCGCGGTCTTTCCGGTGCCGGTTTGAGCGATACCCACCACGTCTTGCCCGGCTAGCAAGGGTGGTATAGCCGCTTCTTGGATCGGGGTCGGCTCTTGGAACCCGAGTTCTTCCAAAGTCATCAACTGGTGGCCTGGCAGCCCCAAGTCAGCAAAAGTCGTGTCGCTGGTTTCTTCGGTCATCATTCCCTCTCCGACGGCCAGCGCACCTCTTGCCGGGCCTTTCAGCGCCCCTTGCGCCGCAGTGACAACCCTACGCGTCGGCTGGCATGGCGCCAAACATGTGACGACCTCCACCCTCAATAATCGACTCTTTTCGCCGCCAGATCAGTAGGTGGGCGCTGGTGACCAGTAGGATCGATGCATATATTTCATTTCGCGTTCTAAAGACATTGGGCCAATTACGTTGGGAAGGAAGCCACGTGCTGCGCACTCACACGATGGATGAATTAGGTCTGGACCTTGAAGGACAGACAGTGACGCTCACAGGATGGGTCGACAGACGTCGCGACCACGGGGGTGTTATCTTCATCGACCTGCGGGATGCCTCAGGGATCGCCCAAGTGGTGGTCCGTGATGAAGAAGTCGGCCACCAACTGCGCCCAGAATATGTTCTGAAGGTCACCGGCACCGTCTCTAAACGACCGGAAGGTAATGAGAACCCGAACCTTTCGTCTGGTGAAATCGAAATCCTCAGCGACGATGTAGAGATTCTAAACACTTCGGCTCCCTTGCCATTCCAGGTTTCCACCCACTCTGATGAAAGTGACGCCGGCGAAGAGGTGCGCCTTCGCCACCGCTATCTCGATCTGCGCCGGCCCAAGGCACAGCGTGCCCTTCGCTTGCGCTCGGCCATGTCCCGCGTAACGCGAGAAACTCTTTTGGATGACGGATTTGTAGAGATTGAAACACCGACGCTGACTCGCTCTACGCCAGAGGGAGCGCGCGACTTCCTGGTGCCAGCGCGACTAGCACCCGGTTCCTGGTACGCGCTGCCCCAGTCGCCACAGCTATTCAAACAGCTCCTAATGGTTGGCGGAATGGAGCGCTACTTCCAGATTGCCCGTTGCTATCGGGATGAGGACTTCCGGGCGGACCGTCAGCCAGAATTCACTCAGCTCGACGTGGAGATGAGCTTCGTCGACCAAGAAGACATCTTGGCGGAAACTGAAAAAGTCTTGAAGAAGATTTGGGCCCTGATCGACTACGATCTGCCCACCCCGATCGAGCGGATGACGTATCACGACGCGATGCGCGACTACGGCACAGACAAGCCTGACTTGCGCTTCGGTTTGAAGCTGGTTGATTTGACCGAATTCTTCGCTGACACACCGTTCCGACTCTTTAGCAATGCACCGTTTGTTGGTGCAGTCGTTATGCCGGGGGGCGGCTCACAGCCACGGCGCGCTTTCGACAAGTGGCAAGAGTGGGCTAAGTCCCGCGGCGGTAAGGGATTGGCCTACGTGACAATCGCCGAGGACGGCACCCTGGGCGGCCCGGTGGCGAAGAATATCTCCGCTGACGAGAGAGCCGGACTGGCGGACGCCGTTGGCGCCAAGCCAGGGGACTGCATCTTCTTCGGCGCAGGAGATCCCGATTCAGCGCGCGCCCTCTTGGGTGCAACCCGACTCGAAATTGGACATCGCCTCGGGCTGCTGGACGATGAAGAGTGGTCTTTCGTGTGGATCGTTGACGCACCCATGTTCAAGCCTTCGGCCGCCGCGAAAGCCGAGGGGGACGTAGCGTTGGGGGCCAGCGCATGGACAGCTGTTCACCACGCATTCACCGGCCCGAAACCTGAATATTTGGAGACCTTCGACAAAGATCCGGGTTCGGCGCTCGCCAATGCGTACGACATCGTTTGCAATGGCAACGAAATCGGTGGTGGCTCAATCCGTATCCACCGTCGCGACGTGCAAGAGCGAGTCTTCGAAGTAATGGGTATCGGTCCCGAAGAAGCGCAGGAGAAATTCGGCTTCCTCTTGGATGCGTTCCAGTACGGTGCCCCACCGCACGGCGGGATCGCCCTCGGTTGGGATCGGATTGCCGCCCTCATCACCGGTAGCGAATCTATCCGAGACGTCATTGCCTTCCCGAAGTCGGGCGGTGGTTTTGATCCACTGACCCAGGCGCCAGCCCCGATTGATCCTAAGCAGCGTGAAGAAACCGGCGTGGACTACGAGCCCGAGCCGGAAGACGACGAAACACCGGCAGAGCAAGACGCCTGATTCTTCGCTTCGGTGGGCCGAACAGCCACGCTGCCTCGGCCCACCGGTTCAATACCCTTCGACGAGAGTCATCGTGCCGGTTAAGCTAGGTGCATGAAGATCATAGAGTTACACCCAGATAACCCTCAGCCCCGATCCGTCCGCCAGATTGTCGAAGTCTTGAACGAGGGCGGAACAATCGCCTTGCCTACGGATTCTGGTTATGCGGTGGCCTGCAAACTTGGGAACAAGTCTGGTATGGACACGATTCGCGCTATTCGTGATCTCGACAGTAACCACAACTTTTCTCTGCTTTGCCAGTCTTTTGGCCAACTTGGGGAGCTTGTCGTTGTCAACAACCGCGCATTCCGCACCATTAAGGCACTGACACCTGGTGCTTACACGTTCATCCTGCCCGGCACCAAGGAAGTTCCGCGCATGACGTTGAATCGAAAGAAGAAGACGGTGGGTGTCAGGTTGCCCGACCACAAAGTTACTCAGGCAATCGTGGAAGAGTTGGGCGAGCCACTTCTGTGTTCGACCCTGATCATGCCTGGACAGGACGAACCACTAATCCAGTCCGACGACGTCGTCGAGCAGGTGGGTTCTGCAGTCGATGTGATCGTCGATGCGCCGGTCGGGTTGGAAGGTGCGACGACGGTTGTTGACTTCACCTCGGGATACCCGGAGGTTGTCCGTGAAGGCGCAGGCGACACCTCCCTGTTTGACTAGGGTCCTTCGCGCTATTCATGGATCTGTTCGACGCGCTGGGAATCGACAGCAGCGGCCTACCTGAAGCTCGACCTTCCGGGCCGCTAGCTGTTCGAATGCGACCCGCCAGCGCGGAAGAGGTCTTGGGACAGACGCACTTGCTGTCGCCAGGCTCTCCATTGTCACGACTCCTCACTCCTGAGGCCGCCGCAGTTCCTTCAGTAATTCTGTGGGGTCCCCCGGGCACTGGAAAAACCACGTTGGCTTATTTGATAGCGCGGCAGTCGGGTCGGCGTTTCGCCGAAATTTCCGCGGTGAGTGCCGGCGTTAAAGAAGTGCGCGCAGTGATCTCCGCTGCGAAGCAACGTCTTGCCACAACCGGTGAAGAAACCGTTTTGTTCATTGATGAGGTTCATCGTTTTTCGAAGTCCCAGCAAGATGCTTTGCTGCCGGCCGTAGAGAACCGGTGGGTGACACTCGTTGCAGCTACCACTGAGAATCCGAGCTTTTCAGTCATATCTCCGCTGCTGTCCAGATCACTTCTGTTAGTGCTGCAACCTTTGAGCGATGCAGATATTCGCGCAGCCATTCAGCGGGCACTCACCAGTGAACGTGGTTTGGCGGGACGCGTCACGCTTGGGGAAGGCAGCGAAGACGCCCTAGTGCGGCTTGCCGGTGGGGATGCGCGCAAAGCGCTCACCCTTTTAGAGGCTGCCGCTGCAGCGACACAGGATCGGGGTGCCGAGGGTGTGGAAGTGGAAGATGTTTCCACGGCCGCTGCTAGCGCACTTGTTCGTTGGGATCAGGACCAGCACTACGACGTGGCCAGTGCGTTCATTAAGTCGATGCGCGGCTCAGATGTCAACGCGGCTATCCACTATCTTGCGCGGATGCTCGAGGCTGGCGAAGACCCTCGATTTGTAGCTCGCCGAATCATGATTTGTGCTTCGGAAGATGTGGGTATGGCAGACCCAACGGCACTGCAGACGGCGGTGGCGGCAGCCCAAGCAGTCGCACTCGTTGGTATGCCAGAAGCACAGATCATCCTGTCTCAAGCAGTTATTGCAATTGCTACGGCCCCAAAGTCGAACACGGCGGTAGTGGCTATCGAGAAAGCAAATGCCGACCTGAAAGCTGGGCGCGGGGGTCCCGTACCTCTCCATTTGCGTGATGCCCACTACCATGGCGCGCAGGGACTGGGTCACGGCGACGGCTACGTGTACTCACACAGTCAGCCGCACGCGATCGCTGCTGGCCAGACCTACCTGCCTGACGACCTCGCTCACGCCGTTTACTACGAACCTACAACCAGAGGGGAAGAAGCGAAGATCGGACGGCGCTTGGAAGCCATCGAACGTCTACATGCCGCCAAGCGACAGTGAGGAAACCCTCAGGCGATTTGCTCCGCGGCGACCGATCATCACCGCTTGGTCCGCTAACATTACCTGTGGTCGTATCGTCGACCCGCCTGGGGCCTTAGCCAGTTGGATCATCCGATCCCAGAGTTGGCCCCATGGTCTGGGAACTTCCCACACCATGACGCATTGAAACAGGAGAGAACATGGCAGCAAACCGCGGCCGCAAGCAAGTACGCCAGTCGCGTGCACTAGGTCTACCCCTAACCCCCAAAGCCGTACGCTATTTCGAAAAGCGCCCCTATGGTCCAGGTGAACACGGACGTACGCGTCGCCGTCAAGAATCTGACTATGCAGTCCGTCTGAAGGAAAAGCAGCGCCTTCGTGCCCAATACGGCATCCGTGAAGCGCAGATGGCCAACACCTTCGCCGAGGCTCGCCGCATGCCAGGTATGGCGGGTGAAAACCTAGTGTCGCTCTTGGAGAGCCGACTTGACGCTTTGGTTCTGCGCGCGGGATTCGCCCGTACGATGGCTCAAGCACGCCAGGCAGTGGTACACCGTCACATCCTCGTAGACGGGCGCATCGTTGACCGTCCTTCTTACCGGGTTCGCCCCGGACAGGTCATCCAGGTCAAGCCCAAGTCCCAAACGACCGTTCCTTTCGAGGTTGCCGCCGCAGGAGCACACCAGGAAGTGCTCCCTAAAGTTCCCGGATACTTGGATGTAGAAATCGCCAACCTGAAAGCAACGCTGAAAGAAGTTCCGCAGCGTGCCGACGTCCCTGTTGAATGCGACGTTCAAATGGTTGTTGAGTACTACTCACGCTAAAGCACGGACCGTGTCTGACGCCGAATTTGGTACAGACTAGTGTTCAGAGGACGGCGGCCATGCGCAGCCGTCCTCCTTGCTATCCTCAACAAATGTCGTCTAAGTGTCACTATCCCGTGAAGAGAGAGACATGCGCACACACGAAATAGCCCAGCGGTGGCTGAACTACTTCGAGGCGAACCAGCATGAGATTCGCCCTTCGGTCCCGTTGCTTTCCCCGGAACCATCAATCCTCTTCACCATCGCGGGTATGGTGCCGTTCATTCCTTATATAACAGGCGAAGAAGAGGCGCCTTGGCCACGCGCGGCGTCAGTGCAGAAGTGCATCCGTACAAACGACATCGACAATGTCGGCCACACGTCGCGGCATGGAACCTTCTTTCAGATGAACGGTAACTTCTCTTTCGGCGACTACTTCAAAGAGGGTGCCATCCATTTCGCACACGAGCTACTCACGGGTTCGTTGGCAGATGGAAAATACGGTTTGGATGGGGATCGCCTCTGGGTCACAGTTTGGGAAGGTGACGCCGAGACGATCGACATTCTGACCAAACAGATCGGGATGGACCCAAAACACATCATTGCCCTGCCAAGGGAAGAAAACTTTTGGTCCACCGGCCAGCCCGGACCTGCGGGTCCCTGCTGCGAATGGCACTACGACCGCGGGCCGGCCTACGGGCCGGAAGCTGAAGGTGGCAATGTCGACCCCGGAGGGGACCGCTACTTAGAGCTATGGAACCTCGTTTTCGACCAGTACATGAGAGGCCCGGGTGAGGGCCAAGATTACGAGCTGCTTCACGAGCTTGAGCGTAAAGCTATCGACACCGGTGCCGGTTTGGAACGTCTAGCATTCGTCCTGCAAGACAAGCCCAATATGTTTGAAACCGACCAGGTGCGTCCGGTGATCACCAAGGTCGAAGAGATTACCGGTAAACGGTACGGCGCCAATCAGCAAGATGACGTGCGGATGCGAGTCATCGCAGATCACGTGCGCTCATCCATGATGCTGATCAACGACGGGGTGCGCCCAGGCAACGATGGGGCGGGATACGTGCTTCGACGCTTGATGCGCCGTTCAGTCCGATCAGTGCGCTTGCTGGGCGTGGACGAAGTTACGCTGCCGGAACTATTCCCCGTTTCGCGTGATGCGATGGCGCCCTCATACCCCGATTTGCTGACGAACTGGGAAACCATCAGCGATGTAGCGTACGGGGAAGAACTGTCGTTCCGACGCACTCTCGACGCGGGGACCACAATCTTTGATCTCGCCGCCCAAAAAGCCAAGACATCCGCGGGTAGTGAGCCAGCATCCCTGTCGGGCGAGGACGCATTCGCACTGCATGACACCTATGGTTTCCCGATCGACCTCACCCTGGAAATGGCTTCGGAAAAGGGTATTCGCGTCGATGAGGCCGAGTTCCGGAAGCTAATGGAAGAACAGCGTGCGCGGGCTCGAGCAGACGCGCAGGCCAAGAAAGTTGGCCACGTTGACGCAAAAGTCTTCCACGATGTAATCGCTAACGCGGGGACGACAGAATTCATTGGTTACGACCAATCAACTGGTGAAGGTCAGATTGCTGGACTCCTCGTTGACGGTGTGTCGCAACCGGTTGTCGAGGGCCCTGCCCAAGTGGACGTAATCCTGACACGGACGCCTTTCTATGCGGAAGCTGGCGGGCAACTCGCTGACCACGGGACGATCCGAACTGACACCGGGGCTGAACTAGAAGTCTTCGATGTGCAAAGCCCGATTAAGGGCCTGTCCGTACACCGCACGCAACTGCCAGCGGGCACGGTTGCCGTGGGCGACAAAACATTCGCGCAAATCGATGCGGACCGACGCTTAGCCATAGCCCGAGCACACACATCCACTCACATGGTGCACAAGGCACTGCACGAGGTCATCTCTGACCAAGCAACTCAAGCCGGTTCAGAAAACTCGCCCTCACGCATGCGCCTGGACTTCCGCCACAGCAAGGCTTTGAGCGACACGCAAGTCAGCGATATAGAGGCGCTCGTCAACGACAAACTCATGGACGACCTCGAAATCGTCGAAACCGTGATGAGCCTTGAAGAGGCGAAAGCATCCGGCGCCATGGCGCTCTTCGGGGAGAAATACGGCAAAGATGTTCGCGTTGTGTCCATTGGTGGCGACTGGTCGCGCGAAATCTGTTTGGGCACGCACGTTCCGTCAACCGGGCGCATTGGGCGGCTAAATGTTCTTTCCGAATCTTCAATCGGATCGGGTGTACGCCGGATCGAAGCTCTTGTCTCCGACTCTTCATACCAGTTCCAAGCCGCCGAACACGCCCTAGTCTCTCAGCTCTCAGCCATGTTGCATGGGAAGCCAGAGGAACTACCTCAAAAAGTTTCGGGACTTCTTGACAAGATGAAACTCGCCGAAAAACAGCTTGCTTCACTCCAGAGTCAAGTGCTGCTCGCTCAAGCAGCACAGATTGCTGCCGGTGCAGCACGGCAAGGCGACGTCTTACTGGCACGGGCCGATCTGGGAACAGTCTCGTCGGCAGACGCAATCAGAGACGTCGTGCTGGATGTCCGCTCGCGTTTGACAGAAGGTGAAGCGGCAGTTGTCGCCGCAGCCGGTGTCGTCGGCCTCAAACCGGTGATTGTGGTCGCGACAAACCAAACAGCACGCGATCTGGGGGTAAAGGCAGGCGACCTGGTGCGCATAGGAGCGAAAGCTCTTGGAGGTGGGGGCGGTGGAAAGCCTGACTTCGCTCAAGGCGGGGGCACAGACGCTAACGCGGTGCAGGAAGCCCTCGAAGCAATATCTGCACATCTGAGCAAGGAGAGATCCTGAGTCGGGGCCCACGCGTCGGTTTGGACTATGGACAGACGCGTATCGGGGTTGCTTATTCACCTGGTGATGCTGCTATTGCAATCCCTCTAGAAACCATTCGCGCCAAACCACTTGCACGCGCGCTGCGGCAGATCGCCAAACTGACAGAAGACAAGCGAGCAGTTGAGATCGTCGTCGGCCTTCCTCGTCACCTGAGCGGCCAAGAAGGCGCCTCCGCTCAGGCAGCTCGTCAGTTCGCCGAGTCCCTTGCTACGCTCTTGCCCAAGATACGGGTTTGCCTCGTTGACGAGCGACGATCAACCTTGTCTGCGAAGGCGCTTCTGCATGAAAGGGGCGTTGCGGAGCGTGACCAGCGAAAAATGGTGGACTCAGTGGCTGCACAAGTGATACTGGAACAAGCACTGGAGCTCGAACGGTTTACTGGGGCGCCACCGGGTGAAACCGTGAAGGGCGAAGATGCACGCGGAGAGGATGTCAATGGCTAACGACTCACCAAAAGGCACCGAGCGTGATCCGTCACCACCCCCGTTCCCGTCCCGACGAGAAATCCACGGGTCACGCATCCCCTCACGCAAGGGAGGACCACCGACCTCATCCGTCCCACGAACCCCAAGACCCACCCGCACTCCAGAAACCTCGCCGCCCGTGGCTTCGCCCACCCGTCGCGTAGATGCAGCGAAACCGGTGGAACCAGCATCTCCACCAACCTCAGAAACCAAGCCGGCCTTTCCCACCCGTCGACAACATTTGACTGAGACAGGGGCCCTGCCGGTATCGAAGAAGCGAGCCAAAGCAGGGGCCCCCCAGCCTGCGATTCGAAAAACCGCTCCGGTAGCGACAGTAAAAAAACCGGCTCAAGTAAAAGCGAAGCGCGCGCCCAAATGGCGCGTAGCGCTCGTACTCATCATTCTTGTGGCCCTCGTTGGAGGAGCCGTTTATCTGGCGCTGAATACCTTGGGACGCACATCAACGACCGCACAGGAAGAGTTAGACTTCCCCGGCCCGGGTGAAGGCAGCGTAGAGGTGACGATCACCAGTGGTGAAGTGGGTTCTGAAATCGGTCGGACGTTGGTGGACGCCGGGGTAGTAAAGACAGTTCAAGGCTTCACTAGGGCGTTTGAAGGCAACTCGGCGGCAGCAACCATCAAGCCGGGCACATATACCCTAAAACTGGGCATGACTTCAGCCGCTGCACTTGCGGCTCTCTTGGACGAAGCGAACCGACGCGACAATGCGATCACTGTGAACGCCGGGCAGACAGCGGAACAGGTATTTGAAAAGCTCGTGACCGTAGGTGGGTTCACTGATGCGCAAATCGAAGAAGCCTTGAGCGATCCAGATGCTCTCGGTTTACCCGCTGAAGCCGATGGTAATGTAGAAGGTTGGTTGGGTACGGGCTCCTACGAACTCGGTACAGACGCTACTGCCAGCGATGCGCTAACCGCGATGATCGATGCCACTAAGGCAAAGCTCAAGGATCTGGATGCGCCCGAAGATCAATGGCAAGAGATCCTGATCAAAGCGTCCATTTTGGAACGTGAAGCGGGATTAGAAGAAGATATGCCGAAGGTTGCGCGAGTCATTTCGAACCGTTTGGCACAACCAGACGCCGAAACGCACGGGTTGCTGCAGATGGACTCGACGGTGCTCTACGGAGTCGGTAAACGTGGCGGCCTACCCACTTCGGAAGATCTGGAGTCGGACACCCCCTACAACACCTACAAGGTGAAAGGCTTACCACCGACTCCAATTGCTTCGCCCTCTACCGCCGCGATTGAGGCGACGCTGCATCCGGCCGAAGGTGATTGGCTGTATTTCGTAACAGTGAACTTGGATACCGGAGAAACTCTTTTCACGTCAGACCTAGACAAGCAGACTGAAAACATCGAACTGCTGCGCCAATGGTGTGAAGCAAATGAGGGTAGGTGCTAGTCCTGTGACTAAGTGGGCCGCCGTCATCGGCTCCCCGATAGACCACTCACTATCGCCGGCTCTTCATCGCAAAGCATTCGAACTGCTCGGTCTAGATTGGGAGTACCAAAAAATTGAGGTCACTCCTGATGAGCTGACGTCTTTTGTCCAAGACTTAGATGGCGAGTGTGTCGGCCTAAGTGTCACCGCCCCTTTGAAACGAGACTTGTTGGCGCTAGCCGATGCTGTCGACGGGATGGCCCGACTAACAGAAGCCGGCAATACGCTTGCAGTTGCAGCCGGCATGAAAACGGTTTTCAATACGGACGTACACGGCATTGTTGAAACGGTTCAGCCGCACATAGTTCCGTTAGCGGATCGGATGGCGCGCACCTTAGCGGTCCTTCAAGACACTCCCAGTCAGGTTGGACCATTGGCGGGCTTGGATGCACCCGTGATTTTGGGTACCGGCGCGACGGCTGCATCGGCCTTGGCTGCGGTGAAGTCGCTCGGGGCAACAAAGGCGTACGTGGTGGGCCGAAACTTCTCAGGTACACACAACCCATTCGTTATCGCCAACGAAATTGGGTTGGACCTGCACACCGTATTGTGGCGGGTAACAGACCGTTACCTTGATGTCTTCGAACGGGCACCTTTGGTCATTTCGACGGTGCCTCCAGCCGTGACGGCCGATCTGGCATCGCGGTTGAAGCCTGACTCGGGTGCTGTTCTCTTAGACGTCACCTATTCGGCTGGGCATACCCCCCTGGAGAAAGCCTTTGCGACTACTGGAGCCAAAGTAACTTCCCCACTCGAGATGCTCACGATACAAGGAATTGCTCAGGTAAAAATCTGGACCTCGCAGGATGTTCCCTTCGACCCGGTTTACGACGCAGTCTTGCGCGCCGCCAACCGGCGATGAGCTTGCCGGCTCTAGAAACCGTCCTCGCCGTTACCTTCGCGCTGGCAAACATGGGTTGGATCTGGTCCCGAGGAGCACAGCTCTGGGTCGACTACGTCCCTGGGCCGCCACCAAAAGAGAAATACCTGGTTGTCTGGCCGCTGATCCTAGGGATGCTCGTCTTCCTCATCGGCGTTGTCGCACCTAGGGGGGCGCCCGGTGGTTGGGGGTGGCCGATTGGTTCCAGCGCGCCCGCCACCACGGTTGGCGCTGGACTGGCTTTGCCAATAGGCATGACATTAGCAACCTTGGGCCCGCTGGCCGCTGCTATAGATAGTCGCAGCCAACGCCTGCCCGATTTGCTGACGGCCTTCATGGGCATCGAAGTGTTCATCGCCATTCTCATTACCCCGCTGCTCACGGTGACTTCTCAAGCTTGGTATCCAGCTATTTTTGCCGCCACGGCTGTTTGGGTTTTTCCTCTCGCGCTGGGCCGCACTTTGAGACAGGTGGGTTTGGGCGACGTGAAGATCGCAGCGGTGCTGGGCGCCGCCCTAGGCACGAGTTCCTTCCGCGTCGCTGTTTTGGGTCTGTCAGCAGCATTCGTCGCAGCCGCAATTTACGCCCTCGTACCCAAATCAAGCAGGCGGAGTAGTTCCCGAATCGCATTGGGACCCTTCCTAATCGGCGGTGCCCTGTTGTCGTGGTGTCTAGCGGGCCTTGGAACTGCTAACCCAGTCTTCGCGTGACTGTGGAAAGCTTGAACCATGTTGAAATGGACAACCGCTGGAGAGTCTCATGGTCCAGCCCTAGTAGCAACCCTGGAAGGCGTCCCTGCCGGCGTGCATGTGGACACCGCACTCATCAACGATGCGCTCGCCGAGCGCCGCCTTGGATACGGGCGGGGAGCTAGACAAAAGTTTGAGAAAGACAAAGTAGAGATCCTCACCGGCGTCCGCCATGGGAAAAGCACCGGAGCCCCCATCACTATCCTCATCCACAACTCTGAATGGCCAAAATGGCGAACCGTGATGAGTGCCGACCCAGTGCCACCGGAAGACCTACTTGTCGACGCTGGAAAAGGCGACAAACGCGAAATGGCCCGTAACCGCTCGCTCACGCGGCCCCGTCCCGGTCACGCCGACCTTGCCGGCGCGCTTTCTTACCGCCACGAGGACGCCCGCAATATTCTCGAGCGAGCCTCCGCACGCGAAACGGCTGCGCGTGTGGCATTGGGTGCGATCGCCAAACAGCTCCTGCTGCAAACCTGCGGCGCTGAAGTTGTGTCCCACGTAGTCCAAGTTGGCCCCACTGTAGGGTCCTCATCTGCGAAACCAACGCCCAGTCAGCGCGGACTCTTGCGTAACAGTCCGATGCGCACCCTGAGTGAAGAGGACGAAGCTTCCTTCATTCAAACAGTCGATACGGCAAGCAAAGAGCAGGAAACCGTTGGTGGAGTAGCCGAAATCATCGCGTACAACGTGCCGCTGGGCCTTGGCTCCCACGTGTCCGCCGAAGACAAATTGGACGCCGCGTTAGCGTGGGCACTCATGAGCATCCAATCGGCTAAGGCCATCGAAATCGGAGAGGGCTTCCAAACTGCTGCAACATTTGGTTCGGCAGCCCATGATGAAATTCTGCTCGAGGACGGGACTGTGACCCGTGCCAGCAATCGTGCCGGCGGAATCGAAGGTGGCACCTCTAACGGGCAGCCAATTATCGCGCGCGTCGCGTTCAAACCGATTTCCACCGTACCTCGGGCCCTGGCCTCAGTGGACCTTTCCACAGGGGAAGCCACATCCGCATTCCATCAGCGCTCAGACACCTGTCAGGTCGTCCCTGGGGCCGTCATCGGCGAAGCCATGGTCGCCCTCGTCCTCGCCCAAATGCTTACCAAGCGCTACGGCGGCGCGTCGGTAGAGGAAGTCACCGATCAAGTACGACTACAGGAGCGTTATGTATCGGCCCGGCTCCAGCCGAACATGGAAGGGAAGGTAAAGTGACAACCGACCCACTCAACCTGCCCTGGTACCTAGTGGGCCTCCCTGGAAGCGGCAAATCTAAGGTCGGCAAGATCCTCGCCGGTATCCTCAACGTGCCCCACATCGACATCGATGCGCAAATCGAAGCGGAAACTGGCCGAACGATCAACGCCATTTTCGAAGAGGATGGAGAACAGACGTTCCGCCGTTTAGAAGCCGAGGCGGTCCTGGCCACAGCTAAGAGCCCCGCTGTCGTTTCTTTAGGTGGGGGAGCAGTGGAAACCCCGGCGGTCGCACGCTTCTTGGAAAACAGAACGGTAGTGTGGATTGACGCGCCGCTAGACCTGCTCTTGGTTCGCGTAAGTCGGAACAATAACCGACCACTCTTACGGAACGATCCCCGCTCAGTGCTAACAAAACTGAAAGAACGTCGGGATCCGATTTTCAAGTCATTGGCCTCGGTCCGAGTTGAATCAAGTTCTAAGCCGGCCCAAGTAACAGCCAGGGCCATCTTCAATGGTCTAACTGGCTGGGACTACGCCGCCGTGCGCGGAACGAAACCATATTTCGTTGTGACAGGCCCGGGAACGCGCCACATTCTTGGGAACTATCTTCCATCTGACGCCACTAAAGCATTCTTAGTTGCACCCGCAGCTCTAGCGGAAGAGGCCGAAAAGATAGCGGCCACGATTGAAGAGTGCGGTTTGGCCACAACCACGTTCCTACACCCGAACGGGGAGCAAGCCAAGGACATCTCCGTTGTCGCTGACGCCTGGGACACGCTGGGAGAGGCTCGCGTGGGGCGCCGTGATCTAGTGATCACGTTGGGTGGGGGAGTGACTACCGACTTGGGGGGATTCATCGCTGCAACCTGGTTGCGCGGCATCCCGGTAATCCACCTACCCACCACGCTATTGGCGATGGTTGACGCCGCAGTCGGCGGCAAGACGGGTATTGATATTCCAGCTGGGAAGAACCTCGTCGGGGCCTTTCACGATCCGCTTGCCGTCTTAGTCGACATCGATTTTCTGACCAGCCTGCCCCAAGAAGAATATGCCGCGGGAATGGCCGAAGCCGTCAAAACTGGTTTGATTGAGGACGCGCAGATCTTGAATCAGATTCAGGCCCACCCGGAAATCAGACGTGTAGCGTGGGCCAGCAGCGATGGCCGTGACATTGCAACTGATATCGTGCGCCGTTCCATAGACGTCAAAGCTCGCATCGTCAGTGCAGATCGCCTTGAAGGTGGCCTACGCGAAGTCTTGAACTATGGCCACACTCTGGCACACGCCATCGAACGCGCCGAAAACTACACGATGCGCCACGGTGAGGCCGTGGCGATCGGGGCTGTCTTCGCGGCCCACTTGGCAGTCCAGTTGGGTATTGCCCCACCGGAACTACCAGCCCAGCACGAAGAGGCTTTCACCTCCCTAGGACTGCCCACACGCTACAGCGGTGACGTAGATGTTCTACTGGAGGGGATGGCCACCGATAAGAAAGTTCGACAAGGCCAACTTCGCTTCGTCCTTCTAAGCGAGGTCGGTAACCCATTCGTCCGTACCGTAGATCCCGAAATGGTCCGCAAAGTCGCCTCCCAAATCATCAAGACAGAGCCACAATGACTGAGCACTCTTCCCCCTCGATCATCATTTTAGGTGTGTCCGGGAGCGGCAAGACCGAGGTCGCGCAGGCGTTGTCCGATGCGTTGGACGCCACCTGTATCGAGAACACGACGCTCGCCGAAGAAAACCTCGGGGCCCCACTTAGCGAGATGATGACCGATGATCCAGAGCGTGCCTTAGAAGCGTTAGCAGTGGCAGCATCAGAATTGTTAGCCAATTCGCTGGAAAGTCACGTTCTGGTGCTCAGTCCATCCGCAGTTCTGAACCCTGAGGTCCGGGAGAAACTGCTAAGTGCAAAGAAACGGGGCGCACTCGTCGTTGGTTTGCGGGCGCCTCTCCAAACCCTAGTTAGACGCACCGGGCTCAATGCGCCCCAACCGGTTCCATTAGGGGCTCCCCGCGCTTGGTTTCGCGCTCAAGTTGCCGAGCTCGAAGGGGCGTATTCGGACCTGGTGGATCTTTGGTGCGATACTGGCACTGGCGATGCGGAAATGACCGCAAGACTAATCAAAGAAGAATTGGCTCTCCGAACGGGTGGGTCAAGCTTCACGGACTAGAAAGCAGATTTTGTGGCAACGACAAACGACTTGAAGAACGGCATGATCCTGGTCATCGACGGCAACCTATGGCAGGTTGTCGAATTCCAGCATGTAAAGCCGGGGAAAGGCCCGGCCTTCGTGCGTACGAAGATCCGCAACGTCCTTTCGGGCAAGACTGTCGACAAAACGTTTAACGCCGGGGTAAAGGTAGAGACGGCAACAGTGGACCGGCGGGACATGACCTATCTGTATCACGATGGGGAAGACTACGTATTCATGGATGACAGTACGTACGACCAGATCCCACTTACGCCAGAAATCCTGGGCGACACGTCGAACTACCTAATCGAAAACCAGCGGGCCGTTGTGGCGTTCCATGGTGACCAGGTCCTGTCAGTGGAACTTCCGGCCACTGTCTCCCTGCGCATCACTCACACCGAACCGGGTCTGCAAGGGGATCGTTCTTCGGCAGGAACGAAGCCGGCCATCGTCGAAACTGGCTACGAACTGCAGGTTCCTCTCTATATGGACGAAGACACGCTGATTAAAGTTGACACTCGCACCGGCGAATTCGCTGGCCGCGACAACGAGTAGGTAGCTCCGCAACTCCAAATACAAGACTGGCCCGCCGCATCCCGGCGGGCCTTGGCACCGCAAAGCAACGAAGGGACACCGCCGTGGCGCAAGAGAAGCATCGGTTCACCTCCAGGACTCGGGCACGTAAACGTGCCGCAGAAATTCTCTTTGAGGCTGACCAGAAAGGGATCAGCACTTCATCCGACAAGATGCTTGCGTTACTACAAGAACGCAAAGAGGTCAGTGCATCCCAATCGTCCTTGCCTGACTATTCGGTGCAGATCGTCGAGGGCGCTGCCCAAAACCTGCCCCAAATTGACCGGCTCTTAGACAAGCATGCTCGCGGAGCGGGAATCGACCGGCTCCCAGCAGTTGATCTAGCAGTGTTGCGGGTCGGCGTCTGGGAGCTGCTCTTCAATCAGGACGAAGTGCCCCCCATCACCGCGATTGACGAAGCAGTTGCCGTGGTGAAACAGATCTCAACGGACTCATCACCCGCGTATGTGAACGCAGTGCTGGACGCGATCCGGAAGTCGCTTGTCACCGAAGATGTGACGGACGTCCTTGAAGAAGAATTGGAGCGAAAAATCGATGTTATTGACGATGATGCAATCGAATTAGATGAGCTGCTCGACGAATACTAGTTATTATGTATCACAGTGTTCGATACCCCTTTTAGGGGTGTAAAGGCGAATGAATTTGGCCTAAAGTACCGAAGGTTGGAAACCGTCGGCAAGAGGGGAAAGCAATGGCGCTTCCAGAACTTACAAGAGAAGAACGTGAAGAGGCTTTGGCGAAAGCTACGGCTGCTCGTCGTCGTCGTGCAGAGGTCAAGGCGGCCCTGAAAAACCGGGAACTTAGCCTGTCAGAATTTTTTGAGATGGCGGACGATGACGACGCACTCGCAAAGATGCGTGCACAGGCACTCCTAGAGTCACTACCTCGCGTTGGCATCCACCGCGCGGGTCAACTCATGGAGGAAGTTGGGATCTCCAGCACAAGAAGAGTACGTGGCCTAGGCAGAGTCCAGCGGGAAGCACTCGTTCAACGCTTTTCTTGAGAAACGGGTGAGAGGCGTCGCACTGGTTTCGCACCCCGGATTTTTTGTGTCATCGTAGTCTCATGGAACCAGCACCCGTCTATGTTGTTGCAGGCCCCACAGCCGTGGGGAAAGGTACGGTAGTAAAGGCTCTTCGGGAACAATTCCCCGACCTGCCTCTATCTGTATCCGTAACCACCCGCGCGCCGCGCCCGGGCGAAATAGACGGTGTGGACTACTCGTTCATTGATGACACCCAATTCGATCGCATGATCGACGCTGGTGAACTTCTAGAGTGGGCCGTCGTACATGGTAAAGACCGCTACGGCACACCGCTGGCGTGGGTAGAAGAACAGCGTGAGGCTGGTCGGCCCGTCCTCCTAGAGGTCGATCTGGAAGGAGCCCGCCAGGTGCGTCGACTCATGCCCGACTGCGTGTCAGTATTTATCGAGCCACCTTCTTGGGAGGAATTGCAGCGCCGCCTGATGAGCCGGGGTACGGAGAGCCTGGAAGATCAGGCTCGGCGCCTGCGAACTGCTCGCGAGGAGCTAGCCGCCGCCCACGAATTCAGGCACGTCATAACAAATGATGACGTGGATCGCACAGCCAAGGAACTAGCCGCCATCATAGGCCTGAACTAAGCTGGCTTTAGAGTGCGGGCTGACACCCGTACTGATCACGACCAAATACCAATCTGCTTGAACGGCCCAACACACTGGTGCTGCTCAGTGGAAAAGAGGGGAACCGCATGTCGGGAATCGTCGCCCAACCAGAAGGCATTACCTATCCGCCCATCGATGAGTTACTAGAGCGCACCGATTCCAAGTACGCCCTAGTAATCCTAGCGGCCAAGCGTGCCCGCCAGATCAACTCTTATCGCCAACAACTAGAGTCAAATATGGTTCAGTTCGTAGGCCCAGTCGTTCCTTTTGAGGCCGACGATAAGGCTTTGGCTATTGCGCTGCGGGAAATCGTTGATGACAAGCTCGAACTTGGACACCACGAGGAAGCCTGAGTCCGCTGCCACCGTCGTAGTTGGGGTCGGCGGCGGGATAGCGGCATACAAGACCGCCTACCTAGTCCGCCACTTCCGCAAACAGGGATGGGACGTGCATGTTGTTCCCACCGCCTCGGCTCTAGAGTTCGTGGGGAAAGCAACCTGGGAAGAACTCTCGGAGAATCCCGTAGATTCCAAGGTATTTGCCGACGTTGGGCCAGGCCACGTCAGATTAGCGCGCCGCGCCGACCTCATAGTCGTTGCGCCAACAACGGCAAACCTGCTCGCGAAGTTCCGCAGCGGCATCGTCGATAATCTGCTCACGGCAACGGTGCTCGCTTCGCCAGCTCCACTCGTCCTCGCCCCAGCGATGCACACACAAATGTGGTTAAACCCGGCAACGCAGGAAAACGTGGCAACACTGCGCTCGTGGGGAGTCACGATCCTAGAACCAGACGCTGGGGATCTGTCTTCTGGTGATTCGGGACTTGGTCGCTTGCCCGACCCCGTCTGGATTGCTGAACAGGCCCTGAAGGTTTGGCACGCAAGCACAGCAGAGGGCGAGCAGCCCCTTGACGGTAAGACGATCACCATCACTGCTGGAGGCACCAAAGAGCCCATCGATCCCGTTCGCTATATTGGCAACCGCTCATCAGGCCACCAGGGCGTGGCGCTAGCGGAAGCGGCCCTAGACTTGGGGGCTCAGGTCAACCTAGTAGCAGCGTCTATGGAAGTGGCAGCCCCCGAACATGAGAGGCTTCGCCTCATATCCGCCGAGTCTGCTGCGGAAATGCTCAGCGTGGTCGACGACCAGTTGCTCAATTCGGACGCGCTGATAATGGCGGCAGCCGTCGCTGACTTCACCCCTGTGACGCCAGCGCAAGAGAAAATCAAGAAGACCGCCGACATGGAGAGCCTAACGGTCGAACTAAGCCGGACAACCGACATTTTGGCGTCGGTTACTCACGGTTCCCACCGACCACAAGTGGTCGTCGGTTTCGGTGCTGAGACAGGCTCATGGGATCGAGTATTGGAACTCGGCGCCGCGAAGGCCCGCTCAAAGGCAGCAGACCTGCTGGCTGTGAATCGGGTGGGCGCGAACACGGGGTTCGGCAACGTTCCCAACAAATTGGTGTACTTTGATGCCGCGGGACAAATCGTTGGTGAAACGAGCGGATCCAAGAGTGAGGTAGCCCGCGACCTCATGAGGCGAGTCGCAGAGCTGTTGCAACAGAAGGATTAACCTTGTCGAGTAAATCGTACCGTCCCTTCACATCAGAGTCCGTGACTGAAGGCCACCCGGACAAGTTATGTGACCGCGTTTCAGACGCGATTCTTGATGAAATCCTGCTTCAGGACCGCGCAGCCAGAGTTGCGGTAGAGGTCATTGCCACCAAGGGCCTCGTACACGTGGTGGGGGAAATAACTACCTCCGCATATGTCGAAATACCGAACGTAGTCCGCGAAGAAATCGTCAATATTGGGTACGACCACCAAGATGCGGGTTTCGATGGGAACTCTTGCGGAGTCTCCGTTTCAATCGGCCAGCAAAGCCCCGATATCGCCCAGGGGGTGACCCGCTCCCTAGAGGTGCGCGACTCAGTCGAAGACGTTGATCCCCGCGACGTGCAAGGGGCGGGTGACCAAGGGATCATGTTCGGCTACGCCTCTGACGAGACACCCGACCTGATGCCAGCCCCCATTTGGTTGGCGCAGCGCCTGGCTATGCGCCTCGCGGAAGCCCGTAAAGCGGGCATAGTCGAGGGTCTCTTACCCGACGGGAAAACCCAGGTGACCCTGTTGTACGAGGGCGACCGCCCAGTCGCAGTCGACAATATCGTCGTGTCTACCCAGCACTTGGAATCCCTTGATGGTCGCCGGCTAGAAGACGCCGTAAATAAGCACATCGTCGACCCGGTCCTAGCCGAAAGCGGCCTCGACCTAGACGTGCGCAATGCGCGCCGCATGGTTAACCCGTCCGGACGGTTCGTCGTCGGGGGACCTGCTGCAGATGCCGGGCTAACAGGACGCAAAATTATCGTCGATACCTATGGTGGCAGTGCCTCCCACGGCGGGGGCGCCTTCTCTGGAAAAGACCCCTCAAAAGTCGATCGATCCGCGTCGTACGCCGCCCGCTGGATAAGCAAGAACGTTGTTGCCGCAGGGCTGGCGAAGCGGTGCAAAATCCAGCTTGCCTACGCGATTGGCTCATCCCGACCGGTCTCAATAACGGTAGAGACGTACGGGACCGGTGTACTCCCTGACCATGAATTAGCGGCCGTCATCGAAAAAGTATTCGACCTGCGCCCCCTGGGGATCATCGAAGACCTTCAGCTGCTGGACACGGACATGGTCCATTACCGGGATACCGCCGCGTACGGACATTTCGGGCGTCCCGGATTCACCTGGGAGAACCTTGACCGCACCAAGGAGCTCCGGGCGGCAGCCCAGGCATAGCCTTGCAGACAGGTTCTGACAATCGACCCTGTTACGCCAAAGTCTTAGTTGATCTGGACGTACCTAATCTCGACGCACCCTTCGACTATCAGGTACCACCAGACCTGGCGGACGCCGCGGAAGTCGGCAGTTTGGTGCAAGTCAGGTTCGGGCCGCGCCGACTTAACGGCTACATCGTTGGCTTGGATGACACCACGCAGTACAAGGGCAAAACTTCCCCCCTACTGAAAGTCATCACACCCATGCCAGTGGTGAGCTCGTCTCTACTCAAAACCATCGACTACTTAGCTCTACGTTACGCATCAAACCGCAGCCAACTTCTATCATTCGTTGTCCCTGCTCGCCGCGCTCGGGTTGAAAAAAGCCTAGTTGAAACAATCACCGCTGCCCGGGAAACTAAGAAAGGGATCTTCGCCCCTACCGCAACCAGGGATACCAGCCGAAGCGCCGCTGCGAGAGTGCGCCTAGTCCAGACCGTATTACCCGGCCAACGCCCGCTCGCCCTCCACGACATTCTCACCCAAGCGAAACACAAAAACGAAGCAACACTGCTGATCGCTGCGAGCGCTCCCGAAGCGCGCGTCCTAGCGGAAGAGGTCGAACAGAATCCAGATTTGAGGGTCGGACTGATCGATGCCGAACAGAGCGCCGACCGACGCTACCGCACCTACTTGAAGGCCCTACTCGCAGAGTACGACGTACTGATTGGCACGCGATCGGCCACCTGGGTGCCGCTGCCCAACCTTGGCTCCATAATCATTTGGGACGAGGGCGATGACCGCTTACGCGAACAACGCTCCCCACACCTAGAAGCCCTCGACGTAGCCGTGGCTCGCAGTCACATTGAGGGGTTAGACCTAATTTGCCTAGGTTATGCCCGCTCGATTAAAGCCCAAGCCCTCATAGTTTCAGGTTGGGCACGCTCTGTCTCGCCGAGCCGCGAGCAGGCCATCGCCGTGGTGCCACGTACCACCGTCTTTGATGCCTACGCCGCCCAAAGAGAAGGCCCAACCGGCTTTACCCGTCTTCCAGAGGCTGCCTACCGACTAATCCGAAAAGGGCTCGACTCAGGGGCCGTCCTCATTCACGTCACAGCGGCCGGTGACACTACAGAGCTGGAAGACGGTCGCGTGCGCATTGGTTCAGACCGGATTCGCGCGGAGCTCTCCAAAGCGTTTCCCAAAGTGGAAACGGTAGTCTCCTCATCGTCTAGTGAAATCCTCACCACTGTCCCTGCAGGGCCTCGCATCGTTGTCGCCACCAGTGGGGCAGAGCCGACAGTAGCCGGGGGGTATGCCGCGACAATAATCGCCGGAGCCAGCCAGGTCGCGTATCGAGACAGTTTGGATGCGACAGTTGAAGCACTGCGCCGCTGGATGAATGCACTATCGCTAGCGGCGCCGCGCAGCCCGGCCATGTTGATCGGGGACGTACCTGAGCCTCTTTTGGATTCGCTGGTCTACTGGGAGCCAGGAATACTCACCGGCAACGAGCTGCGACGCCGCCAAGAAATCGGGTTTCCTCCCGCTAGGTGGGTGGTGGCGATGGAAGGCACTCCACCAACTGTCCAGGCTCTGCTGGGTGCCGCCGAAGAAACCCTTGGGGAAGCCACGCCGTTCTTCCCCGGCCTGCCGTTCCCCACCCTCGCCCTCATCCAAAGCCCGACACCGATCGCGCCGATCGAAGAAGACAAGGTGAAGGCGATAATCTCCGTCGGGCCGCGCAACATCCACGCTTTGATGGCTTCGCTCACCGAAACAAGACGGAAACTTAGCCTTCAAAACAAGGCTTTACCCAGCTTCTCGATAAACCCCAAGTCTTTGATAGATTCCGACAACCTCCCAAGTGTCAGTTAGGAGCCAGAAAATATGGGCTTACGGATCGTCTTCGCAGGCACGCCGACCGTTGCTGTGGATACCCTTGCCGCGTTGGTGGACAGCCAACACGAAGTGGTCGGTGTGATCACTCGTCCTCCGAAGAGGCGGGGCAGGTCGAAACGGCTGATCCCAAGCGAAGTTGCCGCCTACGCCCTCGACCACAATATTCCTCTGCGGGAGGTGGACCGGCCGGGGGACGAGGCAACCATGGAATGGATCTCCTCGCTATCGGCTGATCTGGGCGTTGTGGTTGCTTACGGTGCGCTCTTGTCCCAACGCTTACTGGATTTGCTTCCGCTGGGATGGGTCAATCTCCATTTCTCTTCCCTGCCTGACCTGCGCGGCGCCGCCCCGGTACAACGGGCACTGCTACGCGGCGACACACGTATTGGTTGCTCTGTTTTCCAGCTCGAGTCAGGGATGGACACCGGACCCATCTTTGTCGAAGACCAGTTTGAAGTCGGGCCGCAAGCGACCTCAGGGGAAGTGCTGGAAATGCTCTCTACGGAAGGCAGTCAACTCGTAGTCCAAACAGTCGACCAGCTTCAACAAGGCAGCGCGGTCTCTCACCCGCAAAAAGTGGGGGAGGACGGCGAAGCGATTACTTATGCGCCCAAACTAACGCGAGCCGACGCATACATTTCTTTCCGTGACACCGCTGTAAACACGGCAAACCGAGCAAGGGCAGTCAACCCAGACCCAGGCGCGTGGACAGTCCTGCCCAATGGTAATCCCATGAAAGTGCGCGGCGTTTCCGTTGTCGCTACAGAGAGTGCACCCAGCCCCGGCGTGCCCGGGTTGGTCACTCCAACTAAAGATGCGTTGCTGGTGTGGTGCCAAGATGCTCCGGTTGCCATCAGCCACGTTGCGCCTGCGGGCAAGTCGTGGATGAAAGCCACCGACTGGTGGCGGGGTGCTCGGTTGGGTGAGGGCGATACGCTAGGTTCTGACGCCCAGGACTAATGCGCCAACCCAAAGAGGAGTTCCTATGAGCCGAAACCATGTGCGAGTCGACCCAGCCCGCCTACTAGCCGCACAGGTGCTCTTACAGGTGCACAGTGACGGGCGCTTTGCGAACTTGGCTCTACCGCGAGCGCTGCGAGAAGAGCAGACGAGGAACCGCCGCTTCAGCGACCGTGATGCCGCGTTCGCCTCTGAGCTCGTCTACGGCAGCATCCGTCAACAAGGATTCCTCGACTTCACCTTGGCCGAACACGTTTCGTCCCCCTTGGATGACCTAGACGCCCCGGTACTAGTTTGCCTGCGCCTGGGTGTCTATCAACTGTTTTTCTTGCGCGTCGCAGATCACGCAGCGATTTCCGAAACTGTAGACGTGGCACGCGAACTGGCGGGCGCCGGTCCGGCTCGATTCGTCAACGCGGTTCTTCGCTCCGTGCAAAGAGAAGGTAAAGCCGGGGTGAAAGCCCGCGTTGAAGCAGTTCGGGGGGCTCGTGACCGACTGGCTGTCCAGCATTCACATCCCGCTTGGATTGTGAACGATGTGGCGGACGCGCTGTCGACCCGCGGAATCGACCAAGAAGAACTTCCAGACGCTCTTGAAGCGAACAACGTTGCTCCCACAGTGACTTTGGTGGCGCGCCCAGGGTTGATCACAGCCGCCGATCTTGCCCAAGAGGTTGAGGACGTGCTTGCATCGCCCACCCGCCAGGGACTGCTGAGCGAATATGCGGTGATTATGGAAGAGGGCGATCCGGGAGCTTTGCCTTCTGTGCGCTCGGGGGAGGCAGCTGTACAGGATGAAGGTTCACAGTTGGCCGCACTGCTGCTCGCCGAAGCGCCACTGTCTGGACCAGATAAGCGTTGGCTTGACCTTTGTGCCGGTCCAGGTGGGAAATCGGCATTGCTTGGCGCTATCGGTGCTGACAGAGGCGTGACTCTCGTAGCCAATGAAGTGAACCCGAGACGCGCCCGCCTAGTGGAGCGGTCAGTGCAGGCATTGGACAATGTCGAAGTCATTACCCAGGATGGGACGACTCTAGACTTAGGCGAAACGTTCGACCGAGTCCTAGTTGATGCGCCCTGTCTTGGACTCGGCTCCCTGCGCCGCCGCCCAGAGTCCCGGTGGCGGCACTTGCGGGCTGACCTACAAGACCTAATCCCACTTCAGTCGGAACTCTTGGCATCTGGAATCAAGTCAACTAGACCGGGTGGGGTCATAGCGTGGGTCACCTGTTCCCCGCACAATGATGAAACGCTTGAGCAGGTCAGGAAAGCCCTGGATTCGGGCATGGTTGAACTTTTGGACGCACCTGCATTGGCGCAGGGGATGACCCCGGAAGATCTCGGGCTCGGTGGCGGGGACGAGATAGCGTCCCGCACCGTCCAACTCTGGCCGCACCGCCACGGCACAGACGCAATGTTCATTGCGCTGATGCGCCGAAAGTGAACATTCGGCCCGATAAGGTGGAGGTATGAAGATAAAGATTGCGCCCTCGATTCTTTCCAGCGACATAGGCTGCCTAAATGCTGAACTGGACCGGATTTCGAATGCAGACCTGGTCCACGTGGACGTGATGGACGGACATTTTGTACCGAACCTAACCTGGGGTCTCCCCGTGGTCGAGGCTGCCGTCGCCCACGGCGGCCTACCGGTTGACACGCACCTGATGATAGAGGACCCTGACCGCTGGGCAGTTGACTATGCGAAAGCCGGCGCAGCGTCGGTCACCTTCCACTCTGAAGCCGTCACCGCACCGATCACATTGGCGCGCCGGATACGCGACGCAGGTGCCAAGGCTGCAGTAGCTTTTCGTCCTAGCAGCGGGCTTGGCTCCTACCTGGACTTCATCGAAGAATTCGACATGATTTTGGTTATGACTGTTGAGCCAGGTTTTGGTGGGCAGAAATTCCTGGAAGGTACCCTGCCAAAAATCCGCAAGGTTCGTGACGCTATTGAACGCTCCGGAGCAGACATACTGTTAGAGGTTGACGGGGGTATCGACCCGGCCACGATTATTCCTGCAGCTGAGGCTGGCGCAGATGTCTTCGTGGCTGGCTCATCGGTTTTCGGGGCCCCCGATCCGAACGCACAGATAGACGCGCTACGTGCCAAGGCGCAACGCATCCTTTCCGAGGCTCGACTTCCCCACGAAGCCTCGTAACGATCCGGCCGATTCCCGATAAGCGAACATTGCAACACGTTTACTAAACGAGTGGCATAATTGCTCGCATAGCTCCGGGGTCGGTGAAAGTCCGAACCGGCGGTGAAAGCCCGCGACCCGCCAAACGGCGGTTGAACTGGTGTGATTCCAGTGCCGACGGTTAAAGTCCGGATGGGAGGAGCATGGGTGTCAGGCTGCTTGGCGCCCAGCGCCCCGTGGCGGAAAGGCTTCGGTGGCACGCGATCGCACTGCAACCTCACGCCGGCTAGTTTGGGTCGCTCCACTATCGTTGGCAGTGGCCATTCTTGCGCTCTGGTGGATAGGCACCGCAGTGCGACCCGTTGAAGCCTGGGTATTTCCTACCCCTCACGCCTTCTTCACTCGACTTCTACAACTCTTAGGCCAGCAGTGGATGTGGGAGCGCATCGCGGTAACAGCAGGGGAAGCACTAGTTGGGGCAGTGTTGGGAACACTGGTAGCACTGCCACTGGCGTGGGGAATTTTTTACAGTGAGTTCGTGCGGGCGGCCGTGGAACCCTTCCTGGGCGCTACGCAGGCGATCCCAGCGATCGCGATCGCTCCGTTGCTTGTCTTATGGATGGGCAACGGCTTCACGCCGATCGTAACGCTATGCGCCCTCATAACCTTTTTTCCCGTCCTCGTGTCCACAACGGTTGGACTGCGACAAATGGACCCTGACGTATTGGATGCGGCAGCGTTGGACGGGGCGTCTGGGTGGGCAATGTTGCGTTACATTGAAGCGCCGTTAGCTGCCCCCGCCATGCTCGCAGGTATTCGAAACGGATTTGCTCTTTCAGTCACTGGCGCCATCGTCGGGGAAATGGTGATGGGCGGCGCAGGCCTTGGGCAAGTCTTGACCCAGCAGCGGCACAACCTTGACACAGCGGGCATGTTCGTAACCGTCTTCGTCCTCGCCGCTCTAGCGATGAGTCTATATGGGCTCATCTACCGAGTAGAGCGGCGAACTAGGCGCGACCTAACTTCTCAAAGCAAGCACCGAACCAGAACTGAAAGCAGGCAAATATGAGCCGCATTACTCGCTCGACCCGTCGGCCCTTCATCGCATTGATTACGGCTCTGTCCGCACTTGGCCTCGCCGCTTGTTCTGGGACCGCGCCTGCTCCCGAGTCCTCCGCTTCAACGGGACAGCAGTCTTCCCTTGCCGGTGAAACCGTGGACTTGGGTGTCGGGGGAGAGGCAGTGACTGTTGGTCTAACCTATGTGCCTAACGTCCAGTTCGCACCCGTGTATGTCGCTGGAACGGACGAGATTTTCCGGGCAGCCGGCATAGGGGTGTCCATTCGTCATCACGGCCCTGATGAGGGGCTTTTCACGGCCCTGATGTCAGGGGAAGAGGACGTGACCGTCGCTACCGGGGACGAGGTCCTCCAAGCAAGGACCGCAGGTATGGACCTTACGTCTATAGGCGCGTATTACCATGAATACCCGGTTGTGGTCGTTGCCAAAGAGGATTCAGGCATCAACTCGATCACCGATCTAAAAGGCAAGAACGTGGGCCTTCCCGGAGAGTTCGGATCCAATTGGTTCGGCCTGTTAGCAGCCCTCAAAGAAGCCGACATGACCACCAATGACGTGAATATTGTGTCCATTGGTTTCACCCAGGCTGCCTCGCTAGCAGCGGACCAAGTGGATGCAATCGTCGGGTTCATTAACTCAGATGTGGTTCAACTAGAGCGACTTGGCGTGCCAATCAACGTCATTCCGCTAACCGATGGAAATCCACCCCTGGTCGCTGCCACCATCGTTACAACCACTAAGTGGGCAGAGGAAAACCCAGATCTGGCTGCGGGGGTCGTTGGCGCCATCACTGCCGGCACTGAACGCGTCCTCAAGAATCCCCAGCATGCCTTGGAAATCACGACCCTATGGGACCCCGCGCTGAGTGACCCGGAAACCCGTGCGGGCGCCCTCGCCATACTTGAGGCGACCCTGCCTCTTTGGCGTGACAGTGAAGGCCGCGCGTCGGCGATGCAAGACCTGCAAACTTGGGAAGAAATGGGACGTTTCCTCAGCGAAGTGCTCGGTGAGGAAATCCCAGCCACGGAAGTTGATAAGGCAGTAACTAATGAGTTTGCCCACTGACACCGCGGATACGGACACTCGCCGACTGTCTATCTGTCAGCCCGTTAGGGTCTTCTTATGACTGCTTTCGAAGATCTCTTTGCCGAATTACAGGAAAAAGCGGTGAGTCGACCCCCCGCTTCGCGAACCGTACAGGAACTCGATGCAGGCGTGCACTTCATCGGTAAAAAGATCGTTGAAGAAGCCGCCGAGGTTTGGATGGCGGCAGAATATGAAACTACCGATGACCTCGCCCTTGAAATATCCCAGCTCCTCTACCACTTACAGGTAATGATGCTGGCCAAGGGACTGACCCTGGAAGACGTCTACAAGTACCTATGAAACCTATGCTGCGCGTTGCATTACCCAACAAGGGCTCTCTATCCGATTCAGCTGTCGACCTCTTGGCGGAAGCTGGTTACCGTACCCGCCGCCGGGGCCGAGAGTTAGTGCTCCAAGACGCCGCCAACCAGACAGAAATCTTCTTCCTGCGGCCAAGGGACATTGCTGTTTATGTGGGTCAGGGACGAATCCAGGCTGGAATTACCGGTAGGGACCTGCTCTTGGATTCGCGTACTGACGCCACGGAACTACTGGGCCTAGGCTTTGGCCGCTCCCAATTCCGCTTCGCCGCACCGGTTGGAACCATGACCAATCTGCAGGATCTGGCTGGCAAGCGAATCGCGGCGTCCTACGACCACTTGGTGTCCGGCTACCTGGAGTCTCAAGGCATTCAGGCCGACGTTATCCACCTGGATGGGGCCGTGGAATCCTCCGTCCAACTGGGTGTAGCCGATGCAATCGCGGATGTGGTTGAGACTGGTAGTACGCTGCGCGCAGCCGGGCTGGAAACGTTTGGCCCCACCATCTTGAGGTCGGAAGCCGTATTGGTTACCGCCCCGCAACATCTGGGGGACCCGGCCCTGCGGGTTTTGGAACAGCGGCTGCGCGGCGTGATAGTTGCTCGCGACCATGTGCTAGTCGACTACAACATCCTTGCCGCTAACTTGCCGGAAGCGACAAAAATCGCCCCGGGCTTGGAATCCCCAACCGTCTCCGCATTGGCCGAGGACGATTGGAAAGCGGTCCGGGTTGTCGTCCGCCGCCAACAGGTGAACCAGGTGATGGACGCTCTTCTAGACGTGGGAGCACAGGGAATAATCGTTACGGAGCTTATCGCCTCTCGACTACGCTAGAGTGAGCCTTTCGTTTCGTCAGGTGGACTGGAGGTAGGGTGAGCAGACCAAGGGTTCAGGCGTCACTGCGCGTCCTCAACTTGGCGCTCAACCTTATAAACGCCCCAGCGGGACGCACTCGCGCCGAATTGATGGGCAAAGTAGCCGGTTACGACCATGAAAACCCAGCCACCGCCCGCAGAGCATTCGAGCGCGACATCGAGCAACTCCGCAAAGCAGGGTTGCTGGTGCAGGTCACCGACAAGTTCACCGACGCTACCTATTCGATTTGCCTGTCCACTTTCCCATCCGAAAAAGCAGCGTTGACCACCCGTGAACTCGCGCTGCTGCTGCGAGCAGTCGAAGCATGGCGGCACCCGAATTCAGGCGTGGCGGCGCTGGCAAACAAACTCAAGGGTTACGCGACCAAGCCGTTACAACCGTTGGGTGCATCCCCCCAATTCGCGTTGGAAACCCTGCGCGGTATAGACACTATTCGGGGCGCAATACAGGACCAGCAGCCCATTTCATTCGAGTACCAGTCACGGCGTGGCACCACTGCTCGTCGGGTACTGCCTTCCCAAATTGTTGTTCGAGGGCGTGCGTTATACGTGTGGGGCTTGGACCTGGAAGCCAACGAACCCCGACTGTTCCGTCTTTCGCGCTTCCGCGGCGAGCCACAACTGCTGCCCGGCGGCGAGACACCCGCGTCCATCCAAGGGCGCGCTGTCGGACCCTTCGATCCGTCCCATTTTCTGGTGGCGCCTCTCATGTGGGTCGATGCTGAAAAAGCCCAGCTAACTGCTGCCCACGCCCGACCTGCTGGTCTTACCGACGCCGATAGAGCGTCGCCACCTCCTTTGTCGAACGCCCAGTTGATGCGCGGCTGCGAAGAGGACGCCCAGGTGTGGGAAGAGCGGTGCCTGCAAGAAGCCGATGGGGTAGTGGTGATTGAACCGCAGTGGCTGGCGCGCACCGTCGAGGAAAAACTGGTTGCTGCCGCACAGTGGATCGGGACTCACGATGGCTGAGGATAGAGCAGCGGCCCTGAGCAGGTTGGTGTCCATGGTCCGCCTGATCGACGCGCACCCGGGGGTGAGTGTGTCGGAGCTAGCGAAACACTTCGGACGCGCGCCCTCGTCAATCCGTATGGATGTAAATCTCTTAGACCAAGCCGGGGTTGGGGAGCTGCTTCCGGGTGAAACATTCGATATCGACTACGAGCTGTTTACGCGTGAAGATCGAGTAGCACTAAGAGTCCCATTGGCTCTGAACGGACCCTTGCCACTGACGAAGAGTGAGATTTCTGCACTCACTGTCGCCCTGGGTGTCATCGCACCCACTTTGGATGAGGACGAACTCGAAATCTTGCCCGGAGCCCTGTCGGCACTCATATCAGGACATGAAGGTGAGTTTGAAAGTGCAGCGGCGGAAGTCCTTCCAACAATGCCACCAGCGACCGTTCAAAAGATCGGACAGATCCAAGAAGCATTAGAGACTGGTACGGCGATCGCATTAGAGTACGTGGATGCCGCCGGAGTACCATCCCAGCGAGTGGTAAATCCTGAAACACTGACCTGCGAAGTTGACGGGTGGGTGATGAGCGGCTGGTGCTACAAAGCAAAGGCACACCGCAGTTTCCGTCTCGACCGCGTCATACGGCTCAGCATCGCGGAAAAACCTCAGGGTGATCGCCCGGCTAGATCGCGCAGAAGAAGCAGGAATGATGGCCAGCAGGTCGAGGTGCTCTTACGCCCCGGGGCTAGCTGGGCACTGGCCGACTCAGCGGCTAAACGAATCCAAGACAACCCTGATGGCACTATCGTCGCAACCTACCAAGTTTGGGATCCACTCTGGTTTCGCACCGAGTTACTCAGTCTCGCTCCACACGTGATCGCTACTGAACCAGCCCACTATTTTGAAACCGCCGCCACGTTTGCCCGACACGCACTAGAACGCCGCTCAACGACAGTTGCATCCTCTGCACCTGGCTGGGCACAAACCGATTGGAATCAAAAGTCATGACGCCAGAACCCACTAGCGCTGCCGAACGCATGGATGACTTCCGCAGACACATGCGCATCGAAGAATCAGGGCTGGGCCATTACCTGTCTGACCTTCATTTCGCTCCCGACCCCTACCAAGAAGAAGCACTTGAGCACTTGGCTCTGGGTAGCTCCGTCTTGGTCTCTGCTCCAACGGGAGCCGGGAAGACGGTCGTGGGGGAGGGGGCGGCGTATTTAGCCCGAAAACAAGGCAAACGCGTCTTCTACACCACCCCGATCAAGGCGTTATCGAACCAGAAACTGCGTGATTTTCGCGACCGCTTTGGCGATGCTGAAGTGGGCCTTTTGACGGGTGACACGTCAATCAACCCGGATGCGCCCATAGTTGTGATGACGACTGAGGTGCTGCGCAACATGATTTATGCGGGCAAAGACCTCTCGGAACTCGGCGTTGTTGTCATGGACGAAGTCCACTACCTGTCCGACCGGTTCCGCGGTCCAGTGTGGGAAGAGGTGTTGATCCAACTTCCAGAACATGTAAAAGTCGTTGCCCTATCTGCGACGTTGTCAAACACGGGCGAATTCGGGCGCTGGGTGGAAAGTGTGCGCGGGGACTGCGACGTTGTTACCTCAGACCACCGGCCAGTCCCGCTCTACCAGCACATGATGGTCGGTTCTCGTCTTTATGACCTCTACGCTCAGCCGCGAAGAGCATCAACAGGAAAAGGCAGTCGCCGCATAAACCCGGATCTTCAGGACGCCATCGAAGAAGCCCGTTTTGGGGGACGCTATTCGCGTGACACGGCCGGCGGAAGAGGACGCAGACCTCGCCGCGGTGGTCGACCAGCCCCGGTGCCGCGCTATCGGGTGCTGGATAACCTGCGCCGCAAGAACCTGTTGCCAGCAATTGTCTTCATCTTCTCCAGAGCCGGCTGCGATGAGGCCGCCCAAGACGCAGCCACGTACGGTTTGGGTTTGACGACCTCTGAAGAACGTATGCAGATTCGCGCCGAAGTGGACATTGCACTGGCATCAGTGCCGGCTGAGGATCACGGTGCGCTGCGACTTCACGAATGGTCGCTAATGCTGGAAGACGGGGTGGCTGCCCACCATGCTGGGCTGCTCCCTCAACAAAAAGAGGCGATTGAACGCCTGTTTGCAGCGGGTCTAATCAAAGTTGTTTTCGCAACCGAAACGCTCGCCCTCGGTATCAATATGCCGGCTCGGACCGTTGTACTTGAGTCACTGGAGAAATGGGATGGCAGCGAGCATGTACGCCTATCACCACGCGAATACACGCAACTGACTGGCCGAGCAGGTCGCCGGGGCATCGATGTAGAAGGACACGCTGTCGTTCTAGAGCGCGGAGTCGTCACGGCAGAGGAAGTGGTGGAACTATCCTCTGGTCGTTCGTACCCACTGCACAGTGCATTTTTGCCCAACTACAACATGGCGGTGAATCTTCTTTCTCGCCTTGATGCCGCGCAGGCCCGCGAGATTCTCGAATCTTCGTTTGCCCAGTTCCAAGCTGATGCATCCGTTGTCAAAGAGGCGCAGAAACTGCGGCGCGTAAACGGGCGTCTCGATGAAGTTCGCTCCAAACTATCCTGCGAACTCGGTGATGCGCCGGAGTACTTCGAGTTGCGTGAGCAAGTCTCCTCACTGCAGAAACAGGCGTCCAAACTGGCTCGGGAGGTGCGCACCCAGCAAGATGCGGCCATGCTCCGCAAACTGAAAGTTGGTGACGTCGTTAGATTCCGACGGGGACGCAGGCTACGAAAAGCCGTGGTCGTCCAAGCGCCTTCGGAAGGTTTTGCCGCCCCGATCGCGCGCATCGTGGGCGAAGATGCGAAACCCGGCTCCCTGGGACCCAGAGAAGCCGAAGAGGGCTTGGAGCTCTTAGGACGCATGCCCGTCCCACACCAGGGGGCCCGTCGCCCACGAGACCGCGCGGACCTAGCGCGGGCAGTTCGAAACGGAGATTTCGTCCGCGCTTCTAAACGGCGCCGAGCGCATGAAGATGGAGAGCTTGCCGCGTTGGAAGGCAAGATCGCCCACTTGGAGAAGGAGGTCCGCAACCACCCCGTACATTCGTGTCCAGACCGAGAAAGCCACGCGGCTCTAGGGCACGAGTACGCGCGCCTGAACCGTGAACGAAACCTACTTTCACGCAATATCAGTGACCGCAGCGCCAAGATCGTCGACGAGTTTGACCGTGTCAGAGCCGTCCTCCAAAGACTTGGGTTCTTAGATGGGGACACAGTGACTAAGCGCGGTCAGCGCCTGCGCCGCATCTATGGCGAGCGGGACCTGCTTATCACCGAATCGATTGCCGACGATGCCTGGGCGAACTTGAAACCAGAGGAGCTCGCCGCAATAGTTTGCACAGTGGTTTACGAGCCGCGCGGAGAAGATGCGCTCGCGCCGGCCCCGACCCATTTTCCAACCGAAAATCTACGGGAAGCGTGGGAGGCAACTGCGCAGGCCTTCGACAGAGTCCACCGCGCGGAACTAGCTGCCAATCACGAAGTCACGCAACCACCGGCGGGCGCATTGATGACAGCCATGTACGACTGGGCCAAAGGCGCCTCGCTTGCGTCCATCTTGGAAGAGACAGAGATGTCGGGGGGAGACTTCGTGCGATTGGTGCGCCAAGTTTTGGACATGCTCGACCAGCTTCGTCGAGGGGATGATCCTCAGTTGCGACGAATCGCTAGTGCCGCTCGCCAGCATCTGCTTCACGGAGTGGTCGCGTGGACCGAGTTCGCGTAACAGGCGGCCTACGACCACCCAGAAGGCCCAAGCTGCGCCACGGGATCGCCTGGGCACAGATAGTCCTATCCGGCGCATTGATGTGGGCGGCGTTCCCATTCTGGAACCTTTGGCCTCTGACGGTGGTCTCGCTGGCGTTGCTGGTGGGTGCGGTCAGCACGGTGAATAAAGGGCGTGCAGCCGCCTATTCGGCGGTGTGGGCCATGGTGTTTTTCCTGCCGCACATATCTTGGATGCAGATCGCTACGGATAACACCTGGATAGCCTGGTTTGCTCTTGCCGGGGCACAGGCGTTTTTCGTTGCGCTTTGGGGCGTTGCGTTCGCCGCGACCAAGAGTTGGAATTGGGCGCGGTCTCTTTGGGGTCAACCACTGGTGGCAGCACTTTTGTGGGTCACGTTCGAACAGCTTCGCTCGCGCGTACCATTTGGTGGGTTTCCGTGGGGAAACGTTTCGTACCCGCAGGTGAATGGACCTTTGGTCGGATTGGCGCCCATCGGGGGAGAGGTTCTTACAAGCTTCGCTGTCATGACCATTGCCGCGCTGCTCTGGCAAGTCGTGTCGCGAAGTTCTTTCCACCCCACCACTTTGCGCACCCGGGCGGTGATGGGGGCGCTGGCCGCAGGGTTGTTCTTTATTCCAGGTCTTTATGCCCTTCCGACATCGGCTCAAGCAGGTGAAGTGGAGGTGGCAGTCATTCAGGGGAATGTGGAAATTCCCATGGCCACCACGTTCGCGATACCTCGTAAAGTCACCGGTAATCACGTTCGGCAGACGACTGCCATGCTGCGAGAGGGCCATGATGTCGATCTGATTCTGTGGGGTGAAAATGCCACTGATATCGATCCTCGAGCCGATTTGGAAACCGCACAGATGGTCGCAGAAGTGGCCGAAGAAGCCGACGTCCCCATGCTCATTGGTGTTATGGAATATACGGCCGATGAGCGTTTCAATTGGATGGCTGTCTGGGATCCACGCGAAGGCCTTCTAGAGGAAATGTATGGGAAGCAGCACCCGGTCCCGTGGGGGGAGTACGTGCCCATGCGCGGCATTTCAGAGTTTTTGGCGACGGCATCCGCGCAGATTAGTGTCGATATGGCCAGCGTCGAGAACCCCGGATTTATGGAAATCGAACTCAATGACGGACGGATTCTTCCGTTGGGCGTGGGAATCTGCTTCGAGGTCGCCTATGAACCACTCATTGCCGAGGGCGTCAGGATGGGTGGGGAAGCCATCATCATTCCCACGAATAACGCTCACTTTCAGAACTCTGCTGAATCTGATCAACAGCTTCAGATGGCTCAGTTCCGAGCAGCGGAGTTCTCTCGAGCAGCTGTCCAAGTGTCCACTAACGGAGTGTCTGGAATAGTTCGCCCCGACGGGTCGGTCTCCCAAGTTACCGGTACCCAAGAGGCAGCCCATCTTGTGGGAGAACTGCCGTTGCGTACGTCTTTGACACCGTTTGCGCACGTATCAGCTTATTTGCCGGGAATAACGATGGCTATTGGGTTGGTGTTCTCGATCCTCGCGGTGGCCGTGCCGATTGTCCGGGGAACTCAGCCGCGGCGGTAGTCGGTGTCGATTATCAGGTCGCCGCTTCTGTAGGCTTCCAGCTGTTCTTGGAGGAGTTGGTCGAGCTGTTCGAGGCTGCGACGTTCCAGCAACATGTCCCAGTGCGTACGTTGAGGCTTCACAGCCTTGGTGTCTTCTTCCTCAACCACTTCGCTGACGATTTCGCCAACTTCACCGCAGCGGCATTCCCAAGTTGCTGGTGGATCGGCTTCAGCTGCCATGGCGATCACGAATTCGTGGCCCTGTGGGCAGCGGTACTTGGCTTCAAATCGGTCGGCGAAAACAACGCCTTCTTCCGTCTCTAGCGACTTCGAACCAATCTGCATGCCTCGTAGTGCGCGGTCTGCCACAGCAACTCCTTAGATAAAGCGGAACACGTCAATCCTGCACGTGCAGTCCTTAAGTCTACCGACACGATGCGCAGAATCCTACGAGAACAGCCATCGGCGAACGCGACGGCTGTACCTCAACCCAAACACTGCATCTCAACACACACCACAACCCGATAATGTATATTATGTCAGATTTACCGTCGAGAGTGTCCCCGCCGTCGTATGTGTGCGAAAGCGGGCCGGCATCCCCTACTACGACGTGATTCGGAATTCCTTGTAGCCCTGCGGCGTAGACATAGTGACATCAACTCTGGTGACGCGTGTACCTGGGAATCCACCGCGCACAACTGTCAGGAAATGGTCGACGCGACGCTCCGGCCCCTCGGCGTGAAGCCGAACTGTGCCGTCCGCTTCATTGCGAACCCATCCGGCAAGACCCTGTTCGTCGGCAGCCCACAGTGCCCTGTACCTGAAGCCCACGTCCTGAACGTGTCCATGCACCGTGGCCTTCACTGCTTTTAGGTGTTGCCCCGCAACCATCAGGACGCGGCTTTCTTCGCGCGGCGACGAGCTAATTCATCAAGGCCAATAACGTCACGGTTGTGCTCTACCGGGAACTCGGCCAGAGTCCCCTCGATTTCGCGCCACACCCGTCCAACTGCAATGCCGAAGACACCTTGTCCGCCTTGGAGCAGGTCGACAATCTCATCTGGTGAAGAGCACTCGTAAACGGAAGCGCCGTCGCTCATCAAAGTTATGGAAGACAAATCGTCGATGCCACGTTCGGCAAGCCGCTTTACTGCGATCCGCACCTGCTGCAGCGAGATCCCCGTGTCGAGTAGTTTCTTTACCACCTTGAGAACCAAGATGTCTTTGAACGAATAGAGTCTTTGACTTCCCGATCCCGAAGCCACCCTGAGGCTTGGTTCGACCAAACCTGTGCGCGCCCAGTAATCGAGTTGCCTGTACGTGATCCCCGCAGCCTCGCAAGCAACGGGTCCACGGTAGCCGGCAGCGGCACCGATATCGGCTAAGGGATCACCGAAAAGCATGGGTTGGCGCGCCTGGCCGGCATTCGCAGAAACCTCTGAACTCACGGTGTCTCCTACCTCGTCGTCAGCGGGACCTCAGATCCCACAATAGTCATCTCGGGTGCTGGCGCGCAGCAACTGTCTTAACGATAGTCCCCTTTTTGCCATCTAAGCCTCAAGCTGAGGTTTAGGGCTTGGGCGTGTCGGAAGACCTATCTGAGGTGCTACTCCCCCAGCGATTCGACCGCTATCTGCAGAAATGCGGCGTGCAGTGCTGCCGAATGCTCGGCCAGCTCCTCCGCCTGGGCACGTGCCCTTTCCCGATCACCGGGCCGATCTCGGCGTGTTGAAGATGAGACAGCCTGATCAATAATGTCCGCTGCGCGCTCTGCTCCCGACCGGATAGCCCGGAGGTTGCGGGCTGGCAGGCCGGAAGCCACCAGATCGTTTATGAGTCGAACCGCACGCACGGCTCCCCCTGGAAAGTGCCCGCCCAAGTCCGGGGAAATCAAACCGAGCTTCACATACAGCTCGATCTGGTCCCGACTACTTCCTGTTAGCTCCCCTAGTTCACGCACCGTGACAGTCCGGCCGTGGCTGGGCGCCACGGAAACGCCATCGGAAGACACGAGACGGGCCCTAGGCGTCGGGGCCAGATCGTGCCCGGCATCTAGTGCCTGTAACTCTTCGCCTATCACTCGCAGCGGTGCATAAGAGTCCCGCTGCTTGGCCAATATGAAACGGATGCGTTCCACATCAGCCTGGGAATACTTGCGGTAGCCGGCTGCTGTCCGGTGTGGACTAACCAGCCCTTTGTCTTCCAAAAAGCGGACCTTGGATACGGTCGTAGCTGGGAATTCTTTCTCAAGAACTTTGACGACTTGCCCGATAGCCATGATCGGCTCGCGGGACACCCCGCGTGGCCACGGTTGGGCTTCCTCTGGTTCGCGTGCTTGGCGTTTATGGGCGGCGGCGCCACCGTTGAAAGCGCGCGCCACTACTGTGCTGGTGAGGGGTGGTAGGTGAGACGGTACTTGCCGATCTGCACTTCATCCCCGGCGTTCAGATCCGCCTGGTCCACGCGCTCACGGTTTACATAAGTGCCGTTCAGCGCACCTGAGTCGCGCACCATGTGTTTGCCATCTTTAGCCACAAACTGGCAGTGTTTGCGCGAGACAGTTACATCGTCTAGGAAGATGTCGGAAGATGGTGACCGGCCCGCATTGGTGATTTCTTGATCAAGCAAGAAGCGAGCTCCCGAGTTGGGTCCGCGCTGCACAATCAGTAGCGCACTACCCTTGGGAAGCGCATCCACCGCGCTTTGATCACGCGCCGAAAGTGGCAGGCGCGGCGAATCCGAAGGCTCCACCTCTTCAGCGGCCCCGAAAAACGCAGTGCTTGTCGGGTCAAAAGTTGCGTTGTCAGCCACTTTGTCGTCCTCCTCCGCCGCCCGACGCTTTCGCCGGGACACTAAGCTCTTATCATCCTATCGACATTTTTCGGTTGAGCGACACATTAGGGCATTGAATTACGGCAGGATGCGACGCACTCAGTCGACTGCCGGTCTTGCCCACTGCGGAACGAAGTCGGGTGCGACAGCAGTAATTTCAAGATGATCACGAGCCTCTGTAGTGACCGTCGCGCCATAGGCTCTGAATTGTGCCACCGCTCCCCCACGGATTTCCAGTGCTACTGCAAGTGTGTTGCTCTCCCCAATTGCTCGCCAGACATAGGGTGATGTAAGCGGGACCCCATCGGCCACGACCGTACCATCCGGTTCCGACGCAAACCATGATCTGGCATTCAGTCGTACGTCGTTGATGGAGATGCTCTCTGCTCCAGCATTTCTGAGCTCCGCGAGCGTGGTCGTAAACACAGAAACAGGGATGGGCGCGGTCGGTGATGAGACACGCATTACCGCGCCCGGCCCTTCGACCGGAACTGTGCCGGCCGCAATTTGTGCCTGTTCAGTGGCCTGCGCCACCGCTTCTTTCGCAGCCTCTTGCGCATCCGATGCTTCTTTGAGGTCGGCGAGCTGATTTTGCAGGTTTGTACGTTCGTCGCGTAGCGATCGTTCGGTCTGATCTAGATCTGCGAGGAGTGCGACCAGTTGGTCTTCATTGAGGCCCGATAGTGGGTCTGCGGCCTGCGTACGTACTGTCGTAGTGACAGCAAAACCCAAGACTAGGAACATAACGAAGAGAAGAATGTGTAGCCCGCGGGGTCGGGAAGAGAGCGAGTTCAGGAACGTACGTAGGGTCAGTGTGCGCTGGCGGTCATTCGGAACCCGTCCCTTGGCAGAGGGATTGTCTTGTTCGAGGGCGCCGAAAATGCCGGCCGCCGGCGGTGTTGGTGAAAATGGAGCCGGCTGTTCGTCCGTGGCGCGCTGCGCGCGTTTCCTGTGCCGCCCTTCTTTGCTGTGGTTAGCCATCCGCCCCACCTACGCCTTGAATATCAAGCGCCGGATAGAAGCCGAGTTACTGAAGATACGTATACCTAAGACGACAATCACAGCGGTCGTCATAGCTCCTCCCACGCCTAGCTGGATTCCGAGGAAAACTAAGAAACAGGCGATGAGCACGTTCCAGAAGAATGAGGCAATGAAGACTCGGTCCGAGAAGATTCCTTCCAGCCATGCCCGAAAAGCACCGAAGAGAGCATCTAGAGCAGCGACCACTGCGACTGGTAGGTATGGCTGTAGAGAGGATGGGATAGAAGGCTCGAAAAGCAGTCCGGCAACGATACCGATGATTAGGCCGAGCATAGCGATCATCGTGGGCTCCTCTCTGTGTGGACTTTACCCCGTTTGTGCAGGTAGAACGGTTGAGGCACGCAGCGCTAGTGCGGGCATTATTAGGTCATTTGCTCGGGTAGCGCTGATAGATACCCCGGTGGCTCGCTCAATCTGACGAATTTGCTCTGCGCCGCTCCCCTCCTTTAGGGAGGCCATTAGCGCTGGCGGATCGCCGATGGCTTCCAAGACATAGGGGGGCGAAACGGCGACTAAGTTCACCAGAATTGCGTCTCCTGCGTAGCGCACGGACGTGGCGGGTCCGACCCGATTTCCGTTAATCGACATTGCTTCGGCTCCGCCTTCCCACAGTAGATTTTTTAGGGCGCGCAAATCGGTGTCGCGGAATGTGGCAGGTCGAGTGGCTGTGGCCAGACCTGAAGATTCCGACACTGACAGTACGACGCCGGGACCGCTGACTCTGGTTGTCCCTGCGCTCAGTGCCCAGCCAGAATCTCGATCGACGCTGGCACCTTCGAGTACTTCTAGGGCACGGATTTGCGCTTCCAACGACTCGGTTTGTTCTGTTAGGTGGTCTACACGCATTTGTCCGTCGCGTACCTGGGTCGCCAATACTGCTCGTGGACTCATTTCTTCGGCGGCGCGCCAAGTGCGCATGCCGATGACCGCTGCAGTGGACGCGAAAGCCAGAATTATCGTGGCGAGTAGTACAAAGAGGCGCCGTGGAACTGAAGGGGATGGGCGAGGTGCCTGCGCGGCATCAGCGTATGCCGGGTCCAGCGCGTACCGGTCGATATTGCGCAGTAGAAGCATGGACGCGGCTGGGTCGCCGTGAGCGGCCTTGACAGCGGCGACACCCGTGGTTGGCGGGGCGCTATCGGTCGGTGGCTTCTCTTCTACCAATGCAGCACCCCCAATTCTGTGTGTGTGTCGCCATGGCCTACCCAGCCTAAGATGGGCGTATGGCTTCTATTTCCCAGATCCGTCCTCAGACTACTGCTATCGGCTTGGAACAGGCACTCCGCGGTGCCGGTAAATGGCGAATATGGACATCGGAGGACGGTCTGATCGAACCGTCCAAGACAATGAAAGACCTACCGGTCAGTGGAGTTTCGGTTAATACTGGGGATCTTGATGTTGACTGGGCGTTCGTAGGGGTTCCGGGAGCGCAAAGACACGGTGCCTCTTTGGCAGAGGTTGCTCGCTTGAGTGGTGCCGCTGTGATCGTCACGGATGAAGAGGGCGCTGAGTTAGCCCAAATGGCTGGCTTGCCAATAGCAGTGGTGGAAGATCCGCGCGCTACCGCCGCGATCATGGCGACCAATATTTACGCCGCTAGCCACGATCCTCTGGTCATCGTCGGGGTGACCGGGACTAACGGGAAGACAACCACCACCTACTTCATGAGGGCTGCTCTAGCTCCGTTCCTTGGCCGGATGGGTTTATTCGGCACTCTCGAGGTCGACACCGGGGACGTGTGCATCACCGCGGAGCGGACTACGCATGAGGCTCCCGTTGTGCACCGAGCCCTTTCTGCGACCGCGGCTGCCGGCTTGCGGGGTGCGGTGGTCGAAGTGTCATCGCATGCGATGTCCCTGGGGCGGGTTGAGGGCGTCGAATTCGATCTGGCGGTCTTCACCAACCTGCAGCATGATCATCTGGACTTTTACGAAGACAGCATGGACCTTTATTTCGACGCGAAGGCCATGCTGTTTGAAGAAGGACGCTCCCAACAGGGAGTTGTAGCCGTCGACGACGAGTATGGGCGCCGTCTTGTTCAGCAAGCTGCAATTCCTGTCCAAGCAGTGCAGGTACTGACTGACGATGCTCCCGACCTAGGGGATGTGCCCCTGTGGAAAGTTCGAAATGTGACGGCAGATCCAAAATTGGGGGGAAACCGGTTCGACCTCGTTGCGCCGGACGAACAAGTCTGGAAAGCAGCCTGCCCCATTCCTGGACTGGTAAATATCCAAGATGCGGCGCTTGCGATCGTGGGTGCGCATGCCTTGGGCGTCCCCTTAGAAGATGCCATTGGCGGCGTCGAAACGGCTCCTCCTGTTCCTGGACGTATGGAATGGGCAAGTATCAGTCCTGATCGACCCACTGTGCTCATTGACTACGCTCACACACCAGAGGCGTTGGAGCGTTTACTTCTAGACATTCGGCCGCTGTCCGATGGGGATCTGGTGTTGGTGTTTGGAACCGACGGCGATCGTGATGCTACGAAGCGTGTCCCTTTGGGACAGGTGGCCGGGAGTTTGGCGGACGAGATTTGGGTTACTGATGAGAATCCGCGCTGGGAACCTGCGCCCAATATGCGGGCAGAGCTGTTAGAGGGGATCACCCAGGTGAGACCGGGTCTAGAGCGGGTCACCGAAATTACAACGAGTAGACGCGACGCGATCAGAGAAGCGATCTTGGCTGCTTCGCCCTCCGACATCGTAATCATTGCGGGTAAAGGGGCTGAGCCTTACCAAGAGATACGCGGTGTTAAGCATGCGCAGCTCGATTCTGCAATCGCCAGTGAAGTACTTGCTGCCTACCCCACACTCAATAAGTGAGGAGAGTTACCAGATGACCGAGCTTCCAAATGATGAAGAGTTAAAACCTGTCGAAGACGATGCTCTGCGCCTAGAAGCAATGCGGGCGGACCTAGACCAATACGAGCTGGACGAAGAGGATCTCGCACTCCTCGAAATGGACCTCTCGGACGCAGAATTTGAGCGGCTAGATTCCGACCGACCAGTCGTAGCCGTAATCGGAAGACCAAATGTTGGTAAATCCACGTTGGTGAATCGCATTATCGGCCGACGTGAAGCGGTCGTCCAAGATACTCCAGGGGTGACGCGAGACCGAGTTTTGTACGACGCCGAGTGGGCTGGACAAGACTTTGTTCTCGTTGATACCGGGGGCTGGGAAGTTGACGTTAAGGGTCTAGACCGCCAAATCGCGCAACAGGCGGAATTGGCAATTGAACTGGCTGACGTAGTCATTTTTGTAGTCGACAGCAACGTCGGGGCCACCTCAACCGACGAACGCGTTGTGCCCCTGCTTCGCAAAGCAGGGAAGCCGGTGGTTCTGGCCGCTAACAAAACCGATTCGGCCCAGCAAGAAACGGATGCCGCTTACCTATGGTCCTTAGGTCTTGGTGAACCATTCCCGATTTCTGCCCTCCACGGACGCGGGGTGGGCGACATGCTAGATGCCGTCCTAGAAGCCATGCCAGAAGAGCCCGCCCACCCAACCAAAGTGCGGCCGTCGTCCATTCGCCGCGTCGCATTGGTAGGCCGCCCCAACGTTGGTAAGTCATCACTTCTCAATGCCCTCGCCAAAGAAGATCGCGCGGTTGTACACAACATGGCTGGTACGACCCGCGACCCCATCGATGAGATTGTTGAAATCGATGGTCAGGAATGGGAGTTCGTTGACACGGCTGGAATCAAACGTCGCCTGCACCGCACGACCGGCGCGGATTATTACGCGTCGCTACGCACCCAAGCCGCGTTGGAGCGGGCAGAGGTCGCGCTCGTCCTGATTGACGCTTCGGTCGCCTTATCGGAGCAAGACGTTCGGGTCGTGCAACAAGCGGTGGAAGCCGGACGCGCGTTAGTCATTGTCAACAACAAGTGGGACTTGGTAGACGACGAGCAACGGGTCAGCCTGTTGCGCCAAGAGTCAAAAGACTTGGCTCAGGTGGATTGGGCGCCACGCATCAACCTGTCAGCAAAAACGACCTGGCACCTGAATCGCATTACACGCGCTCTGGACACAGCACTGCAGGGTTGGGAAACGCGCGTTCCGACCGGGAAGCTCAACGCATTCTTCGGTCGCCTCGTATCTGCCCATCCGCACCCTCTGCGCGGTGGAAAACAGCCACGCATCCTCTTCGCGACCCAGGTTGCTACCTGCCCACCGCGATTCGTGCTCTTCACCACCGGATTCCTGGAGGCTTCATATCGGCGCTTCATTCAACGTCGACTTCGCGAAGAGTTCGGTTTCGAAGGAAGTCCGATCCAACTATCGGTTCGCGTGCGAGAACGGCGAGGACGCAAGTAGATGTACCACAGCTATATCGCGGTGGGTGACAGCTTCACCGAGGGTCTGGGCGATGAACGGCCAGACGGCACACTTCGCGGCTGGGCTGACCGGGTTGCCGCTGGATTGGCGAACCAGGCCCTCGATGCCACCACTGCGGAGGACGAAAAGCAATTCCGTTACGCAAACCTAGCGATTCGGGGCCGGAAATTGGAGCCGATTGTCTTGGAACAGCTGCCGCCGGCAATCTCCCAGCAGCCCGATCTGATTTCTTTTAACGGCGGTGGCAACAACATGCTGCGGCCACACTTCGAGGCGGCCGCGTCGGTTGATGAGAGTTTCCGTGCGGTGGACCGGATTCGTGAATCTGGTATCCACGTGCTCGTCCTTGCCGGCCCTGACCCGGTGAATAACCTGCCGTTGGGCAAGATGATTTCTGAGCGGGGCCGAATGTATACGGAGCTCGCAGCTGAGCGTGCTGCCAAGACCGATGGCATCACATTTGTCGACAACTACCACGACCGGGCATTTGAAGATTCCACCTACTGGTCACCCGATGGGCTGCACTTATCGACAGCCGGACACCTGCGCGTCGCGGCCAACTGCTTAGATGCGTTGGGAGTCCCCTATCCTTCCTGGTGGCCGGACCCTCGTGATCCTGAGCCAGACCCTAAAGACTATGGGTCCAGAGAATATCTGCGAACGCACGTGGCGCCGTGGGTTGGACGCCGGCTCACTGGGCGTTCTTCCGGTGATGGGCGCATTGCGAAGCGCCCACTGCTCACGCCTTTTGACCCATGGATGGATGGTTAGGCGTCCGCATATTGGCGCCCATCCTGAGCCTTCCTGCACTTTGACACACTGACCACCATTGAATCTCTATTCTTCGCTTCATTCCTAGGGGGATGTCTTGCCCACACCGCAGACTTTCGGCCTGATTCATCACTACCGCCAGTGGCTTCCCATCGCCGATAACGATCCAGTTATTAGTCTTGGTGAAGGCGGAACTCCGCTTGTCTACTGCCGAGAGATCTCTCGGATGGTGGGAAACGAAGTGTGGGTGAAAGTTGAAGGGGCCAACCCCACGGGCTCTTTCAAAGACCGTGGGATGACGGTTGCCGTGTCCATGGCGGCAGCTCGCGGAGCGAAGGCAGTTGTTTGCGCTTCGACGGGCAATACTTCTGCTTCGGCCGCGGCTTACGCGGTTCAGGCAGGAATGACACCGGTGGTTCTGTTACCGGCGGGAAAGATCGCTAAAGGAAAGCTTGCACAGTCGATCGTTTACGGGGCACGGATCGTACAGATCGACGGTAATTTCGACGACTGTTTAGAAGTGGCTCGTAAACTGGACGAAGACTACCCGATTGCGCTGGTTAATTCGGTGAATCCTGATCGGATTGAAGGCCAGAAAACCGCTGCGTTCGAGATTATCGATCGCCTCGGCGACTCTCCTGACATTCATATGCTCCCCGTGGGTAATGCTGGGAACATCACCGCGTATTGGAAGGGATTTCAAGAATATCGGGACGCGGGGAAAGCAACGAGGCTGCCGCAAATTTGGGGGTTTCAAGCAGCCGGGGCTGCCCCATTCGTCCTCGGCCATCCCGTGACTGACCCCGAAACGATCGCGACGGCGATTAGGATTGGTAACCCTGCATCTTGGAATCAGGCCGTTGCCGCGCGAGATAATTCTGGGGGAAGGATTGAAGCCGTCACGGACGAGCAGATCCTTGCCGCTCAAGCGCTTCTGGCCAGCAAAGAAGGGGTGTTTGTCGAACCCGCTTCCGCTGCGGGCGTGGCAGGTTTGTTGGCCGCCTCAGAGGATGGAAGTTTACCAACCGGTAAGACAATCACCATTACGGTAACCGGAAACGGGCTTAAGGATATTGACGCGGCGCTGCTGGGTCGTGAAGTGATCACGGAAGTTCTGCCCGCAGATGTCGCCCAAGTTGCGGATAGTTTGGGATTGTGACCCAGACTGTTCCGGTCGGCCGCCGTTGCCGCGTGCGTACTTGCGCCACTAGCGCGAATTTAGGGCCTGGCTTCGACGCACTGGGCATTTCCCTGGACTGGTACGACGAAGCGGAAGCAGAGATCACCGACGGGGGCGTCGACGTTAGTGTGACAGGGCAGGGCGAAGGTGACTTGCCTACGGATGGGCGCCACCTCGTCGTCTCGACTCTCTTGGATGGGTTGTCCCGGCTCGGGTTGTCTGTGCCTGGGATCCGCTTCAAATCCCACAACACCATCCCTTTGGCCCGCGGATTAGGATCATCATCCGCGGCAATAACTGCCGGGCTGGGTCTCGCCTGGGGGCTGGCCTACCCGAACGTCGCATTGGATCGGGACTGGGTTTTCGATGTCGCCGTTAACATCGAGGGTCACCCAGACAACGTCGCCCCGGCAGTTTACGGGGGTTTCAACATCGGATGGCAAACGCCGGGCGGGGTTTGGAGGGCGGTTCCGTCCCCAGTCCATGACGACATTGTGGCTACCGCATTGGTTCCTGAACAAGTTCTCGAAACTACTTCGGCGCGCGCAGCGATGCCGGGCAATATTCCTTTTTCTGATGCAGTTGAGAACTCGGCCCACGCAGCTCTACTAGTTCATGCTCTTCAACACAGCCCGGAGTTGCTACTGCCCGCAACTGAGGACCGCCTGCACCAGCAATATCGTGCGGACCTTTATCCTCGGTCTTTGGCTCTGGTCCAAGATCTGCGTGACGAGGGCCTGGCCGCCTGCATCTCTGGGGCAGGACCGACAATTTTGGTGTTGCACTCCAGAAGCCAAAGTGCCTTAGTAGATGTGACACTTGAGCAAGTCTCCGCACGCAATCCCGCCTCGGTCGGTTTTGCAGCCCATCGCCACAACATTGGCAATGGGCTGCAAATCATCGGCTAGAGGTACGCGCTATTCTCCGCGCCCACCTGGTTCGAACCCGTGCTCCTTCGCGACTAACTCGGCAAGCTCAACAGCGTTGAGTGCCGCGCCCTTGCGCAGGTTGTCAGAAGAAATGAAGTAGACGATCCCGCGTCCCCCAGGCACCGACTGGTCTTGCCGGATTCGGCCAACGAATGTGCCGTCCTTACCTGTGGCTTCTAGCGGGTTGGGCAGCGCGGACAGGTGCACGCCATCCATTTGCATGAGGGCGGATGCGGCCTGTTCGGCGGTAAGAGGTTCAGCGAGCTCTGCGTGAACCGCGAGGGAGTGTCCCGAAAAGACTGGCACGCGAACGCAGGTTGCTGAAACAGCCAAGTCTGGCAGCCCCAAGATACGACGAGATTCGTCACGAAGCTTCTGCTCTTCGTCTGTTTCGCCACTGCCGTCGTCCACAAAGTTCCCGGCCTGAGCCACGACGTTGAATGCGATGGGGGCGGCATAGACATTGGGTTCTGGGTGTTCCACCGCACCCCCATCACGCGCCAAACCTTCAATCGGAGCTTCTGCCGCAACGATGGTTCGGGTTTGCTGACCGAGTTCGTCAACGCCGGCAACCCCGCTTCCAGAAACTGCCTGAAAGGTTGTTACACGAAGCGCTTGAAGTCCGGCTGCCTCATCCAAGGCTTTCAGGGAGGGCATCGCAGCCATCGTGGTGCAGTTCGGGTTGGCGATGATTCCCAGCGGACGCTCTAAGGCATCTTTTGGGTTCACTTCCGAAACAACGAGAGGAACGGAGGGGTTTTTACGCCAAGCTGAGGAGTTGTCGATTACTACCGCTCCTGCTTGAGCGAAGAGGGGCGCATATTTTGACGAAGCGGCGCCCCCGGCACTGAAGAGAGCCACATCTATGCCTTTGAGGTCATCCGGCTTCACAGTAGAGACGTCTTCCACCGTGATGTCTTCGTCTTTCCAGCGAATGTTCGTCCCCGCCGAGCGAGGTGATGAGAAGAGTCGAAGGGTCTCTACCGGATAGTCACGCTGGGCGAGCAGGTCCAGCATTACTCCCCCAACTTGCCCAGTCGCTCCGACCAGTGCAACGTTGAGTCCTTTACGTTGAGGAGCCATTTTATTTCCTATCTGTGCGTTCACGCCTTCCACAGCGTACGAGCGTAAGAATCCATGCAAGTGAGGCGACCAAAGTGCGGAACGTCCTTGGAAGTCGCGGGCCGGTAGACTTACGCCGTTGAGCTTTGGAGGAACAGTGCAGATTAACGTGCCCCGCGAATTTCGTTTGGATGCTGTGCCAGCGACGATGACTCTTACCGACGAAGACCTAGTGGAACTGTTGGGTGACTTCCCCGGTGAGCTGTCGATGACTGACCGCACCGGCACCTTCAAGTTCGATAGTCCACGGGCAGCGGCCGATTTCGTGGATTCTCTGGATGGGCAAATCCCTTATTCCACCAGGGAGATGACAGCTGAGGATGAGGAGATTTTCGGCCAACCAGCACTGGGCAGTGTGGCCCGAGAGCTCGTGGCCAACACTGCGTCCCACCTGGGTGGGGCCGATAAGACGGCCCGCGCTTGGGGAATAGCTGCTTTTTCTGTAGCGGTATCGGGGACTGTGGTCGCCCTGACTGCGTTGGCGATTGGGATAATCGCACTGGCAATCTAGGGCGCCCCAGTCTAGCTAGTCAGTCCAGTTCGGTTAGTCGAGTTCGAGCGCTTCGAGAACGAGGTCGTAGTCGGGTTCTTCCTTGATCTCTGGCACTTGCTGCGTGTAGCTAACCGTGCCATCGGGTTCGACGACCACCACCGCCCTCGACAAGAGGCCATTGAGGGCGCCCGTCTTCATGGCCACGCCATAGTCGTCACCAAAAGAGGATCGGAATGCCGAGGCGGTCACCGCGTTCTCGATACCGTCAGCCCCACAAAAGCGTTCGAATGCAAACGGTAGGTCCTTTGACACACACAGCACCGCCGTATTGGGCAGTTCGGCTGCGATCTGGTTGAAGCGGCGGACTGACATGGCACAAATTCCTGTGTCTACAGACGGGAAAATGTTGAGGATCAGCCTCTTGCCCGCAAAATCTTCCTTGGTGACTTCCGTCAGGTCATTCTTGACTAGGACGAAGTCTGGCGCATCGCTCCCCTTTTCGGGAAGAGATCCGACGGTTTCAATCTGTTCACCTGCGAGAGTTATTTCTGTCATAGGTCTATAGTCTCATTGACTGTTCGGCTTGGCCAGGGCTGGCGTCGCGCTCGTTGAGCGGCTAGACGCGTAATCCTTGATATTCGGAAGCTTCCCGGTCAGTGCGCGGAGCGCGTACAAGATCGCCGCTAGGTCAACGAACTCTTGGGTCAGGGCACCCGCCATCGCCGGGATGGCGCCGGTCGTAGCAACCAGCATCAACCCGACACTCAGGACAATGCCTATCCAGATCGCCGTGAGGGCGACGCGCATCGTGTGACGCGAGATTGCCACTGCATCGGCGACTTTCCAAATGCTGTCCGCTACGATCACCGCGTCAGCCGCTTCGCCCGCTGCCGTGGCACCACGGGCACCCATCGCGACCCCAACATTAGCTGCAGCCAATGCTGGGGCATCATTGACACCGTCACCAACCATCATCGCCGGACGCGGCTCCAACTTGGCGACCTGCTCGACTTTCTCTTGTGGCCGCAAAGAGGCGTGTACAGCGGTGATTCCTGCTTGAGAGGCAATAGCGCGGGCAGTTTCTACGCTGTCCCCGGTAAGCATCTGGATATTCCGGACGTCGTGATCGCCCAGATAGTTGATGAGGGCGGGCGCTTCCGGCCGAATTTCGTCGGACAATACGATTACCCCGGCCACTTCACCATCTACCGATAGGTAGGTGGCGACCTCTCCAGCACGAAGTGTCTGACTGGTACTGACACTCTCGCTTTCATTATTGGGAGACACGAAAGCTCGGCGCCCCACCAACACAGATTGTCCCGCAATACTTGCTTTCACACCGGATCCAGTGACCTCTTCCGCGTGAGACACCCGGGGGAGAGAAACACCGCGCGCCTGCGCTGCACTCACGATGCTGGTCGCCAAGACGTGCGCGGAATACTGCTCAGCCGCGGCAGCCAATGCCAAGACCTCTTCGGCGGAGAACCCGCCCGTGGGTTCCACTCTGACTACTTCGGGACGACCGGCCGTGATAGTCCCAGTCTTATCAAAAGCCACGCTTCGCACCCGCGACATCTCTTCGATGACCGCACCGCCCTTGAAGATCACGCCATTCTTCGCAGAACGGGATAGGCCGCCCATGAATGCGACCGGAGCTGCGATGAGCAACGGGCACGGAGTGGCCAGGACAAGCACCTCCGCGAACCTTACCGGGTTACCAGAAACTGCCCATGCGATCCCAGCAATCGTCAACGAAAGAACGGTGAAAGGAACAGCGAAACGGTCCGCAACCCTTACCACCGGTGCCTTCTGTTCTTCCGCGTCCTGAACTAAAGACACAATCTGCTGATACTGCGAGTTTTCCGCGGTCTGGGTTGCTCGTATTTTCACGGCTTCATCGCCGTTCAGCGCCCCCGATAACACTTCTTCCCCATGCGTCAAGTCAATGGGGAGCGACTCGCCCGTAATCGCTGCCTCATCAAAAGTTCCCTTCTCCGACTGCAGCGTCCCGTCAACTGGAACAACTTCAGAGGGGCGCACTAGCAACAAGTCACCCACTTGAACCTGACTAACGGGTACGTCTTGGATGTGTTCTTTTTGCGAATCCTCATCGATAGTTATGAGGTGGGCAGTCTGTGGGGTTTGGTCTAAGAGACTGGTCAGCGCGCTTCGCGCACGACTGGCTGCGTAATCTTCCAGTGCTTCACCACCGGTAAGCATTAGAACGATGATGATTGACGCGCCGTACTCACCCACCGCGAGCGTCGCGATCATTGCGATCACAGCCAAAATATCGAGCCCGAAATTCCCAGCCAACACGTCTTTCACCATGTCGACCATCGTCCAGATCACGATGCCCGAAACGTACAGTGTTGCCAAAATCTGCGCGATTTGGGACAGCCCTCCGAAATACAGGGCTAAGACCCCAAGGCCTACGATTATGGTGGCTCCCACAAGAGGGTAGGACACCAATGCTTTCTTCAACTTCGCCATGCTTCAAGCGTCACCAAAACTGACGGTTTTTTCAACGAAGGTTAGGATTGCCTATCCCGGTTTCGTCCCGAGTTTTCCGCAAAATATCGCCCGAGATTAAGCACGACTGCGGTCTAAGTCATAAGATTAGCGAGTAGTGACGGCGACGGGCATATTTGCTGGCCGATACACGTGGACCAAGACAAGAGGAGAGTTCCAGTGTCTAAAGAGGCGAGTGTTAGCGAACGAATTCAGCTCACGATCACAACTTACAGATGGGGTTTTGCCATAACTGGCCTAGTCGCTGTCGTCCTAGGCATTTTCGTCCTCGTTTGGCCCCATGAGGTGATCTGGATAGCGGCATTACTCGTTGGCATCTACGCTGTGGCAACCGGGCTGTTTTACGTTGTGGCCTCCGTTCGGGCCACTGCGACGAAGTTCATCATTCGGGTTGCCCGGACTGTTGCGGGTATAGCGTTCATAACCGCCGGCATCGTCATGCTGTCCTTCTTGGGGACTTCTGCGGCGGTCTTAGCGAATGTCTTGAGCATCGTCCTGGGTGCCCTCTGGATTGCCGAGGGCGTTTCATCATTCATCCTGCTCAAGGGCCGCTTGGAGCAAAGGCCGGTCGCCACGGCTTACGCGGTCATCGCGATCGCGATTGGCGTGGTGTTGCTGCTAACTCCACTGTGGGGAGCCGGGGCGCTCCGGTGGTTCGTTGGCATCGCACTGGTCGTGCTGGGTGGGGCGCAAGTCTACCGAGCAGCAATGGCCTCACGGGCGATGAAAGTGGAACTAGAAGTCAAAGACGACTAGGCGGTACTACTTCCGTCCGAAACCGAAAAAGCCACCTTTGGTGCGTGGTTGCTTCGGATGTCCGTCACACCACTGGTCTTTAGGGACACCTTGTTTAACTTGATCCACGTGTCGTCCGCAGCCGCTCCACGTCGTTTTTCCACATGTTGAGCACTTAACCGGTGAGCACATACTCTTCACACTCCATAACTGTTGGGTTTGAAACTAAGAATCTTTACGGTCAATACTAATGAAGCCATAGGCTTGCGGGGTAGGAAATTCGTCTTGCGCGCCCGATGCCGGCTTACTTCTCATGAACAGCTGCGTTGGGCACCACCCAGTGATAGCGCCGATCACAAGGAACGTCGTGCATATCGTGGCGGGAATCCCGCACAGAAAGTTACGGTCGGAAAGCATGGAGGCTGCTATCACGCCGACTACCACGGCCGTGATTGCGAAGAAGATCCGATCGGAACGCGACGTCGCGCAAGCCGGCTGAATGCGCCGGGTGCCCGGGTGCTCCACCTTCGTTTGGGTACTGGTCAACGCACTATCCTTATCTTCGGCGCCAACCCGCCTTCTATGGCGGCGCGCATCGTGAGCATGCCACCAGACAGGTTACGAACGTCCTCGAACCCATTTTGAACCAGGATTCGTTCGGCCAGGTACGACCTCATTCCGGACTGGCATTGAACACGCAGAGGTCGTCCTGCTGCGGCCTCACGAACCTCCTCCAACCGGTCCCGCAGCTCTGTGTGAGGAATGTTCAGAGCACCCTCGAAGTGGCCGGTGGCGTACTCTGCTGGGCTGCGAACATCAAGGATGAGGGCGGACTCCATGACTTCTTCAATCTCTTGGGCGTACCAAAGATTGGTGATGCCATCCATCACGTCTTGCCCGTAGTAACCGACCATATTGACCGCGTCCTTCGCACTCCCATAAGGCGGTGAGTAGGCAAGGTCAAGATCGATCAGATCCTCAACGGTCAACCCGCCCCGCATCGCCGTGGCAATCACATCGATGCGCTTGTCGGCCCCCGATTCACCGACTGCCTGCGCGCCGAGGAGAGTGCCGTCTTTCTTTGAGAAGTGCACAACCAGGTGAATTTGAGTGGCGCCAGGGAAATAAGTGGCGTGAGAAAACGGGTGAAGATTGATGGTGTGATGGTCAATACCGGCAGTTTCCAGAGCACGCCGTGAAGCGCCGGTCATCGCAACGGTAATGGTGCCGACACGAACAACCGCTGTGCTGAGCGGTTCGGCAATGCGTCGATCGTCTACGTTAATGCCATTGCTGCGAGCGATATCGTCAGCGATGAGTCGGCCGGCTCGGTTCGCTGGACCAGCCAACGGCACATGGTGCAAAGCACCGGTTAAAGGATCGGTTGACGCCACCACGTCACCACCCGCCCAGATGCTTTCTATATTGGTGCGACCACGCTTATCGACGAGAATAGCGCCCCGCTCGGCCTTTACCCCTGCGGCCACAAACGGTTCGGACGCCGGCCGAACGCCCACGGACAGTATTACTAGGTCAGCGGGAAGGGTCCGCCCGTCGGTCAGGACCACTTGTGTGCCGTCTTGGGTGGAGTCAATTCTAGCTGCCGCCACGCCCGTAACAGGATGAATCCCAAGTCGGCGAAGCTCAATGGTTACATGCGCTGCGATCTCAGCATCTGCTGCTGGAAGAACGTTGTCAGCCCTCTCAACCACGGTGACGTCAACGTCTTGTTCTGCGAGCGCTTCGGCTGCTTCCAAGCCGATGAAGCCGGCGCCTAGAACCACGGCTCTCTTGACGGTTCCTTCTTCAATCCGCCGCCGGATTTCGACCGCGTCCGGTACAGTCCGCAGGTGCCACACAGCTGGGGTATCGCAGCCTGGCACGTTCGGTTTTATCGCAGTCGCCCCAGGCGCGAGCACTAGGTTGTCATATGAAAGGACCTCTTGCTTCCCGTCATGTTCGGCGGTAACCGTTTTCGACGCAGGGTCTATAGCGACAACTTCGTGTCCGACGCGAACATCAAGATTCAGAGCTGCGTGTAGTTTCTCTGGTGTTTGAACCAAGAGGGAAGATTCATCTTGGATTTCGCCACCCACGTAATAAGGGAGCCCGCAATTGGCGTAGCTAACAAACGATCCCTTTTCGAGGACGATGATCTCCGAGTGTTCATCTAGTCGCCGCAAGCGCGCTGCGGCGCTCATCCCTGTGGCGACTCCCCCAACGACGATAGTCCGCATGGACGATTCCTTCCGTGGTTTTACAAACGCTAGAACTATACCGTGGGGGGTATCTTGTTTTCTGCTTCTGGACGTCGCGTGTTAGGGAACTAACCTCTCTGAATAGTTGAGGCCGGCCAGCTACATGGCTGACCGGCCGTTTGATCTCGCTTTCCGCTCTAGTCGTGTGAATGCCCTTTGAGGACCATCCTCATGATTGTCAGGTCGAAGGCAACGAACTTGAATAGCTGCGGGATTATGGACTTGCGGGCCCGTAGCGTCTGTTTGGTGGGCATGGGCGCGTTGTCTAGGTTGGCGACAGCCCCGCCCTCATACACTTTTTTGTCTTTCGTGTTGGCAACGTTGGTTTGCGACATCGCGATCACTCCGGAATCAGGAACCAGAAGGGCTTTGCCTTCGCTTTGTAGATAAACAGGTAGTGCAGCATTAGCTTTACCCAGTGGCCCGATAAGCCAATGTCGCCACGGGTGTCTTGGATATCACGCCCAGTTGGGTACTTCACGTAGTCGGGGACGACCGGCATCATTGTCATAGCGGCAGCGGAACCCTGTGTCATCCCGGTGCCAGCAGAAGCGACGCAGGCGGCGCCCATATTCGCCATCGAAGCCGATACGGCCGGTGCGTTGGGGTTCTTGATGCGCCGAGCAATCGTTTCGGCCGCTGCCTTCCCCATAACGCCCGACGGCATTCCTGTCCGCGGCGGGGCGGGGGCGATCAGGGTCCCGTTGGGGGTTTTTCGCGGTTTGGATATTTGATGCGGTGGGGCAAAAGCGATCCCGACAGCAAAAACGTTGGGGAAGCCGGGACACTCGTATGTCTTTGGCCAGTCGTCCGCGCGCCACTCTTCGTATGGTTTGGGCGTGTAATCAGCGTCGACTTTCATAAACCCGGACGGAGCGAACATCAACTCCGTAATGTCCGTGCCATTGGGACTGAAAGCCTTCAGGGGTACGCCGCCAAACGGTGGCAAGAGCATTGCGAAATCAAAGGAGAGCTTATGCTTTTCCCCATCGAGCGTTTCGTAGGTGATTACCTTGTCCTCGATGCTCTCCACCGCAGCGCCCAGAATTGCTTCAACGCCGCGTTCACGGAATAGCGAGGCAGTCCACAGTTCTGAGGTCGTTTCGAACCCACGTTCTACGAAAGTCATGCCGTCGACACCAAAGTCGCCTAGTTTGGCTTCGTTCGTCAAGTAGATGAGGCGAACGTTGTCGCGCACGCCCTCTTTTCTGAGTCGATCGTCGACATTGAACACGTATTCGAATGCGGCGCCTTCACACGTACATGTTCCATGTCCCGTTCCCACCACCGCTACTTGTTTTTCACCACTTCGGGCGCGAGCGATGAGGGCATCAAGTTCTGCGGCGGCATGGGTGGCATGATCGGCTGTGCATACCGATACTGTCTGTCCTTCGTCTGGGCCTAGCCCAGGTGTTGCGTTGAAACGAAGTTGGGGACCCGTGGCGTTTATCAGGAAGTCGTAGGGTACACGAAGTTTGGACCCCTCCCGGCCCGGCAGGGTGCTTTCGACCTCAACAAAACCTTTATCGCTGCCCTCTCCCCCGTTGGGCCAGATCTGCGTCGCCTTGGCTTGGATGAGGTTGATCCCTTTTTTCTTGTAGATCGGAGCCAGGGGGAACAACACTTTCTTTTCGGGCATGGTTCCCACGCCTACCCAAATGTTGGACGGAATCCAGTTCCAGTCTTTGTTCGGCGTAACTACGGTCACGCTGTGTTCTTTGTTGAGCATGCGACGTAAATGCAGGGCTGCTGTATGCCCCGCCACGCCCGCTCCCAACACAACCACGTTGGCCATGCGCATTCTCTCCCTTGATGATTTGCGGCGGCGTTGTGCTAATTGGTTTAGCAACGTCTACTTCCACGTTACACCCTGGGGTATTTTTGCGCAGCGTTCTGACGCTTGCAAAGCGTCGTTCAATGCGTGGAGCGCGCTCGCTAGGTCACGTGTTATCGACCCTAGGTATGCTGGACCCATGAACAAATCACACGAGGCTTCACCGCCGAACTTACAGGCAGTGAACGAGTTTTGGGCCCAGGCGGCAGACCAGATCGAAGCACATTCGGACAGTGCTCTTTTTGGTGAACAAACCGAAGCCGGATTAATGCCACCCGCATTCCAGTTCTCCGATAACTATGCGGAAGCGCAGAAGATGGCGCAAGAGGTGTTAGCCGGAACGCGTACCACGTTTAGCACCCCCCTGCGTGATTTCACCGACCAAGGACTGGCGATCCCCGCCGAGGGAGATATGTCTATAGTGTGCGACGGGAATGGCATGCCGGTGGCACTGATTTCGGACACTAAGGTTCAAACCGAGTGGCCGGATGCAGACCCCAGTGACAAGGTCGTCGTAGAAACATTTGAAGTTATCTTCCGCTTGCCAAAATAGGTACAAGATGAGGGCGACCAGAATACGTTGATCCGGGTCGCCCTCGTCGTTAGATTCTCGGAATCGACTATTCGGTGCGAGTTATGAGCGGATGTGGGCGTCGCCAACTGCGATCCACTTGGTAGTGGTTAGCTCCGCTAGGCCCATGGGTCCGCGTGCATGCAGCTTCTGCGTTGAAATCCCAATTTCGGCACCCAAACCAAATTCACCACCGTCGGTGAACCTCGTGGAGGCATTCACATTTACTACTGCTGAATCGACCTCGGCCACGAATTTCTCACTGGCGGGAAGTGACGAGGTGAAGATCGCATCGGTGTGACCAGAGGACCATTTGCGGATGTGCTCAATGGCGGCACTGACATTTTTCACTACGCCAATTGCCACTTCCATTCCCAAGTATTCTTGGGCCCAGTCTTCGTCGGTTGCTGGGTGCACAACCATGCCGCGAGGGGCTAGCGCCTGCACTTCGGTGTCACCGTGGATCGTAACCCCGGCACTATCGAGCCGTTCAAGAAGACGAGGCAAGAATGTACCGGCCACTTGTTCGCTAACGAGAATCGTCTCCGCAGCATTACACACAGAGACTCTGTGTGTCTTTGAGTTCATAACCAAAGACAGGGCTTCTTCCTCATCCACTTGACCGTCGACGTAAACGTGGCAGTTGCCTACGCCGGTCTCTATCACCGGTACTTGTGCTTCCCGGATGACAGTTTGAATAAGGTTTGCTCCGCCCCGCGGGACGAGGACGTCCACCAGCCCGCGTGCTCTCATAAGCGCAACCGCACCTTGGCGTCCGTATTGGTCTATCGACTGGACCAAGTCGGCGGGTAGGCCCACTTCTACCAGGGCAGCCGAGATGGCTTTCACCAATGCGGTATTGCTTTCGAGGGCGGCGCTCCCGCCCCGCAGTAACACGGCGTTCCCACTCTTCAGAGCGATGCCGGCCGCATCAACGGTCACATTGGGTCGAGCTTCGTAAATCATGCCGACCACACCCATGGGAACCTGTACTTGCCGTAGTCGGATTCCATTGGGCAGGGTGGATCCGCGCACGACGTCGCCTACCGGGTCAGGGAGGCTTGCCAGATCACGTAGCGCGTCGCAAATGCCTTTCAACCGGTCAGAATCCAGCTTTAGACGATCAAGTAGGCCCTCACTCAGTCCAGCGGCGCGCTCACGCTCCATATCGGTAGTGTTCGCCGCTAATATCGCGTCGGCATCAGCCCACAGGGCATCCGCCATGGCGTGAAGAGCCCGGTCTTTCAGGTCGGTTGAAGCGGTTGCCAAGGCACGAGAAGCACTCTTCGCTCTCTGGGCCAGATTGAGGACTTCTTGCTCTACATTCGGTGTTTGGAGTGTTTCGTCAGTTGTCGTTTCAGGGTTCGTCGTCATATTCATAACTTATGGGTCGCGGTACGAGGTCGCTAGTCGCGGCCGGCTTTTGGACGCGAGCGCAGGCGTATCAGCGCTTGCGGCGGTGGCGAGCCATCACCACCAGCTCATCGCGATGGACAACTTCGTGGGCGTGACGGCCCCCAAATTCGTGACTGATCTGGGCCATGGATAGGCCGGCCACTTCGGGTATTCTCCCAGCCGAGAAGCCTGTCAGGCCGCGCGCTATTACCGTTCCATCGGGGGCAACGATCTCAACCGCGTCCCCCGCCTGGAAGTCCCCTTCGCAGCCGACAACGCCCGCGGGTAAGAGAGAAGCATTTCGGTCTGCCACAGCACGTGCAGCCCCTTCGTCTACCAGAACTTGACCTCTAATATCCGCTGCGTACGCGAGCCACAACTGACGCGCAGGCAGGCGGCTGGCTGTGGCCGCAAACCAAGTGCCAACCGGCTCACCGTCTAAAGCAGCAGACGCTTGGCGCGCTGAAGTGAGCAGAACGGGAACCCCTGATGACGTTGCCATTGCGGCTGCTTCTATCTTCGTGATCATGCCGCCAGTGCCAAACTCGGAGCCGCGCGTTCCTATGTCCAGCCCTTCAGCTTGGGAAAAGCTGGTGACAACTTCGATTTTCTGTGCATCTGCGCACTTCGGGTTCTTGGTGTAGAGGCCATCCACGTCTGTCAGAAGCAAGAGGCCATCGGCGTGAATCAGGTGCGCGGTAAGTGCGGCAAGTTTATCGTTGTCGCCAAAGCGGATCTCATCGGTGGCGACGGTGTCATTTTCGTTGACAATTGGCACGACCCCAAGGGTAAGCAGTTCTTCAAGCGCGCGACGGGCATTCCGGTAATTGGTGCGACGCAGAGCGTCCTCGGCCGTGAGCAGCACCTGCCCCACAATGTATCCTCGTTGCGCGAACTGGCGCGTGTATTCAGCAATCAACAAACCCTGGCCCACACTCGCGGCTGCTTGGGCTCCCGAAAGAGTTTTCGGCTTATGAGACAGGCCAAGCGGACCCAGTGCAGCGGCCTGTGCGCCGGAAGACACCAACACGACCTGCTGTCCACGACGACGACATTGAACGATGGCTTCCACGAGTGACTCGATGGCACTCACCGAAAGATGGCCGTCCGCGCGCGTCAAAGATGATGAGCCCACCTTGATAACAATTCGATGCGCTTCGGCCAGTGAAGAGCGCGTCGATCGGGCGGAATCTTCCAGTCCGGGGGCGTTGTTTTCCACCTTGTTCCTTAACTACAAACCTTCAGATGTGCTTCCGCAGCTAGATCTGGGGCTTCCCCCAGATGATCTGGCCGTCTGGATCTTTGATCACGGCCCGCGTTTCTCCCGAAAGGTCGATTTCAGTTTCTAAGTAAGTTGACGAATCTGCAGCAACACTGCGGTACACGTAGCGGGTGTGGTCTACGGATACAGTCTCGGTCCGCGCGGTGACTAGCCAGGGGTGGCGGCGGCGTAATCCAATTAGGTCGCGGTGGCAGGCATAGGCGACCTCACCCAGAGGGAGAAGATCGGCTGGGGTTGGTGGCATCGGTGGGCGCACAGCGTCATCCCCGGCGATATTTTCCTCTTTCACCCCGGTGAAACCCTGTTCGTCACCGTAGTAAACAGAGGGGATACCCCCCACGGTCATAAGGATGATGAACGCAATGATTGCGCCGTTCGCCCCAACGGTTGATGCGATGCGGGTAACATCGTGGTTGCCAATAAACGTGTTTGGAACGAACTCTTCTAAAAAGTCATTGTGGCGCTTCAGGCTCCAGTCCAGTTCGAAGAAGTTTTGGTCCACCAGACTGGACCAGATTGCCTTCCACAACTCGTACTGGGTTACCGAATCTACTGTCGACTCTTGGATGAACTTGGTGTAATCACCATGGATCACTTCCCCCAAGAACCATGCGTCGGGGTGATCTTGCCGCACTTGAGGTAGGACTGCCCGCCAAAATGCGGGATCGACAGAATAGGCAGCATCCAAGCGCCAACCGTCGATCCCCCTAGCCAACCAGTGGTTCATGATCTGGGTAACGTATGTTTTGGTTTCGGGCGTGTTGTGGTCTAGCCGGACTAGAGACCCATGGCCTTCAAAGACGCGTGGCTCTGGTCCCTGTGGAGAGTCCCAGTCAATGTCGAACAACGCTGCCTTTGCCGCATGTCGACCTTCTTCCAACGTGGTGATGACATCGGGGTGTTGCGAGCCGACGTGGCTGAACACCCCGTCTAGAAGGACGCGCAAACCTCGCGCTTCACATTCGCTGATCAGGTCGAGGAAATCTTGTTCCGTTCCCAGTCGCGGGTCGATCTGGAATTGGTCCAGACTGTCATACCCGTGCGTTGAAGATACAAAAATCGGGCCGAGGAGCAATCCTGACAGGCCCAGTTCCACGGCGTAGTCGAGCCACCCGATCAAATGGCGAAGACGGTGTGCGTCGGGGCCTTCTGTATCCGGTTCGCGAATAGGAGCTCCCGTAAACCCGAGGGGATACACATGCCACCAGATCGTATTTTCTACCCAACCCACGGCGTCCTCTTTCTTCGGGCGAGTGTCTATCTGCAGCTTACCCCCGTCTATCCGCCCGCCCTATTGAATGAGCGTCATGACCGCGAACCCGGCGAAGAGCCCTAGATGCAGCCAACCCAACGCGCCGGTGGTGAAACGTCGTGTGTACGTGAACCAGGTTAAGCCGACAGTGGCTAAGAAGAGCCACGTATCGATCGCCGACAAAGCAAATACCGCCTGGCGGCCAGTGAGTGCGGAAATGACGAGGACGGATGGCACCGTCAGGCCAACTGTCGAAACGAATGCCCCCAAACAGAGATTTACGACCCGTTGCATTTCGTTGCTCAACGCCGCACGCCAGGTCGTGAGGGTTTCGGGTGTAAAGACGATAGCCGCGATTGTTAACCCGCCCAGCGCCACCGGCAGGCCCAAATAGTCGATTCCAAAATCGATGAAGAGGGCAAGGTCTTCAGCCAACAGGCTGATCGCCACTAGAAGCGCCACGAGGATGGCGAATCGAACCCAAGACCCGTCCAGCGCTTCCGATCTGCGTTCCCTCGGCGTGATCGTCGAAGGAACGGGCCTTGAGGTTGAGGTTGGCTGCTGAATAAAAAGCCTTTTCCACGTTCCCATCTGCAATACCAAGAATGCCGCATATGAACCAGCAATCATAACCGCGACGATCGCGCCCACCCAAGGGGGGAATGCGCCTTCACCGCTTGGAAATAATCGTGGGCCTAAGAACGTTACGCCTCCAAAAGCCGTTATCAACACCAAGTAGATACGGGCACCAGGGCGACTGTATCGTTGCGGTCCATGCCGAGCGCTGCCCATCACGATGGCAGCCCCCACTACAAGGTTCAAGATGATCATCATTACCGAGTAGATGGAGTCCCGCGCGATAGTCGGGGTTGGTGAAGGTCCAAGAAGTACAGCGGAGATCAAAACGACCTCAATGATCACCACGGAAAGCGTCAGGATCAGCGAACCATAGGGTTCACCCAATCTCTTAGCAAGGGCGCTTGCTTCTTGTAGCACCCCGAAAGATGCGTAAAGGATCGTTGCCAGCACAACAAAAAACAACAGGCCGACAATCCCCGGCGGAAAGCTCTCTAGCGGCGGCGTCCACAGGGCCAAAACCGCAACTACCGACCAGGCCAGGATCAAGCGAAAGATTCGGAGCAGGGTTCCACTCACAGTCCGCGGGGCCGTCCCCACATGGCGATTAGCCCGCCGGGTCGTCCCGACGGGTTTACCGACGTTCAGTAGGAACCGATACTACCAAGGCCTAGGGCCTAGGGGTCTTTGTCATTTAGCCATCGCGGCCTGGGAACAACTTGCGCACCCACCCGGCGCGGATACGTTCGCGATTTACCGCCGCCACCGCTGACAATGGGATTGAGGCTGGGCAAACCTGCGCGCATTCCCCGTAATTGGAACAGGGCCCAAAGTGCTCATCTGCGATAGTGACCATGGCTCGGGCCCGTCTGGAACGCTCTTCAGAGGGTAGCGGTAGCAGAGACAGGTGGGTCAGTTTTGCGCCCACAAACAGGTTTGCCGAACCGTTGGGGCACGCAGCCACGCACGCGCCGCAACCAATGCAGGCTGCAAAATCGAGGGCGTCCTCAACCGTATCGTGGTTCACTGGCACCGCTTCCGAATCGGGAGCAGTGCCGGCATCTACGGCAACGTGGCCGCCCGCTTCGATGACCGCGTCAAGTCCTGATCGATCAACCATCAGGTCGCGGATCACTGGGAATGCGTTGGACCCCAGCGGGGAGATCCGCACCGTCTGACCGTCTTGGAAAGAGCGGAGCCTTTGATGGCAAGCAGGCGTATTAGACTCGGGCCCTTGGGGGAAGCCGTTGACAGTGATGCCGCAGGCGCCGCAGATGCCCTCCCGACAATCCGATTCGAAAGTGATTGCCTCTAGGCCGGCAGCCACAAGTTTTTCATTTATCCTGTCAATCACTTCCAAGACCGACATCGACGGCTCTAAGTCGTCTTCAACGTGGCGCTCCCACTGTGGTGTCGCGTCACCGTTGGGCTGGCGCAGTATCTCAAGGTTAAGTTTCATGCGTAGCTCCTCGTTGCTAAGGGAACGGCAGAGAAAGTCAGGGGCTCGGCGTTGCGGATAAACGTTAGGCGCCCCCTATCGTCTTTAGCGGTCTGCCAGGCTGAAGCGAACGCCCATTTTTCGTCGTTGCGCCGTGCCTCGCCCTCGTCTTGATACTCACTTCTGAAGTGAGCGCCAGCTGATTCTTCCCGATCGAGGGCATCAACAATCATTAGCTCAGCGAGGTCGAGGAAATCAGCTACACGCCCCGCCTTTTCTAATGTCTGGTTAACCTGGGCGCCAGTGCCGGGTACTGAAACGTCCTTCCAGAACCTTCGCCGGAGCGCAATGACTTCATCGCGTGCTTTCAACAGAGATTCGCGTGTCCGTTCCACTCCGGCGCCACGATACAGAATCTCTCCCAACTCACGGTGGAAAGCATTGGGACTGGTGTTTCCCCCGACCGCTAAGAGGGCATCGATGCGGCTCTGCACACCCTGCATTGCGTCTTGGACTACCGGGTCACTGCTGTCGAGCAGCTTCTCCCCCAGCAACGGGGACAGGTAGTTGGGCACTGAGAATGGCAGCGTGAACCAGCCATCCACGCATGCGCTGAGCAGGGAGTTGGCTCCAAGGCGGTTCGCACCGTGGTAGCCCCAGCCGGCCTCACCACCCACGAACAGTCCGGGGACGTTGCTCATTAGATCAAAATCCGTCCACAGGCCACCCATTGTGAAGTGGGCGCCCGGAGCGATCCGCATCGGGACAGAATAGGGGTCTTCCCCGGTGGCGTGTTCGTACATGCGGAACAGGTTCCCATAGCGTTCAGCAATGGTTTTTTGCCCGACCTTGGCGATGGCGTCTGAGAAATCCAGGTACACCGAGTTCTTTAGCGGACCAACGCCCTTACCTAGATTTATCTGTTCGGTTGCGGCCCGGGAAGATATGTCGCGGGGCGCCAAGTTGCCAAACGCCGGATACTTGCGCTCCAAGTAGTAGTCGCGCTCCGATTCTGGAATCTGGGCTGGGTCGCGCTTATCCGAAGGGTCGACCGGCACCCAGATTCGCCCGTCGTTACGAAGCGATTCACTCATCAAGATGGTCTTCGACTGCCAGGGTGAGTTGACCGGCAAAGCGGTGGGGTGAAACTGGACAAAGCTCGGATGGGACATCCAAGCGCCCTTCATGTGAGCCCGCCAAGTTGCCGTGGCGTTGCAGTTCAACGCCAGAGTCGAGTAGTAGTAGACCGACCCGTATCCGCCCGTCGCGAGAACCACCGCATGTGCGGGGAGAAATTCGATATCCCCGGTGACAAGGTCGCGCACCACCACGCCCTTTGCGCGGCCGTCTTTGACGACGAGGTCGAGCATCTCCGTGCGTTTGTGAAGGGTGACGCGTCCCCGCTTTACCTGCCGCAAGAGTGCCTGGGCAGCTGCGATCTGAAGTTGCTGGCCGGATTGGCCACGCGTGTAATAGGTGCGGGACACCTGCACCCCACCAAAGGAGCGTGTCGCCAATGTGCCGCCGTATTCTCGGGCGAACGGCGCTCCGATGGCGTTCATATGGTCGATAACGCGCACTGACTCTTCGCCGAGCCGGAATGCTTCCGCTTCCCGACCCCGGAAGTCACCGCCTTTAACGGTGTCTTTCACGAACCGTTCAAGGGTGTCCCCATCGACTTTGCGAGCGCGAGCCGCATTGATGCCGCCTTGCGCTGCAACCGAGTGCGCCCGGCGGGGAGCATCGTGATAGGTGACCGCATGGACGTCGTAGCCAAGTTCCCCAAGCGCTGCAGCGGCTCCCCCGCCGGCCAGGCCGGTTCCAACTACAACAACTGTGAATCGTCCGCGGTTCAATGGGCTGACCAGACGGTACTGGTCCTTACGTCTAGTCCACGCGGTTGCGGGATCGCCCTCAGGCACCCCAGAATCGACGACCTTGCCCACTTTGACACCCGGAACCGAAGTCGCCGGAGAAATAAACGGGATCTCCACTTCTGCCGACGTGTCTGGCCGACTCTGTTCCCGTCCTCGTCTTTGCCAAGAAATTCCAAAACTCATGACAGCCACCCCATCATCACAGCGACCGGGATGAACCCGTTCCCCAACAAGATTGCTACGGCACACACGCCTGCCACCCAGGCCATAAAAGTACGTAACCGATACCCCATTGCCCCAAAGTCCTGCGCGGCTGTCTGTACACCATGCGCCACATGGATCGACAGCAAGATCATGACTAGAAGGTAAAAGAAGCCCATCCATGGGCGCGCCAGAGAGGCAATCAAATTGGCATAAGCGCTCGATGCCACGTCCGTGTGACCCTCGAACGAAACCGTCGCGATCGGTTGGGTCCCAGTCGTCAGGTCCAAGACGTGCACAATCAGGAAGACTAGGATTACCACACCGGTCAGTGGCATTAGTTTCGCCGACACCGATTTCAGCGTGGCCCGGCCACCCCGAGCACGATCACGAAGATTGACCCGGGCACGCTTGCCACCGAATTTGCGGCCTCTAGACCAGATCAGGCTTGCCGCCCACACATGCGCAACGAGAGCCACTAGCAGGATGATCCGCATCGCCCACAAAATCAGCCCTGGAGGGAACAGTGGGTAAAAGGCGTTGCGCAGCCAAAAGGCATACGTGTTGAAGCTATCTGGGCCCAGAAAAACCTTCAGGTTGCCGTACAGGTGAATCAACACGAATGCCACCCAGATGGACCCGGTCACTGCCATCGTGACCTTTAGTGTCCAGTTCCCCACTTTGGGTTTCGCCCGTGTTGTTTGGACCGTTGTTTGCGCTGCCATTTCGCCTCCTCCTTCAACTCTAGGAGGTCCTGAGCAGCGCAAATCCCGAAAAGGTCCTACGTCGACTAGCGTTCCTTGTGACGCGCGTCCGATGCGGACTCGAACGAGTCAACGTAGCGCAAAGCCTTGAGGGCGGCGCGCCGCCCGGCACGGGTTGCACCCAAAGTTGATGCGGACGCACCGTATCCGGTGAGAAATAGGCCCGGCTGGCCGTTTACGGATACCCCGTCATCATCGAGCAGGATTCCGCCGCCTGACCTTCTTAGCCGTAAGGGAGAAAGGTGATTGAGGTCGTGTCGAAACCCTGTGGCCCACAAGATTGCTTCTATGGGTGTCCGCCAAGCCGCCGGGTCTGCCGCGGTGGGAGTTCCGGGAAGTTGCGCCACACGATCGCGGACCGCGGTTGTGACTAGGAGGTCGGCCTCACCTTGGGATGGGAAGTGGCGACCGTCTGGGCCGGGGCCCGTCAGGATGACCGAATCTTCCGTAAACTGAACAATCCCACCGCGGGCAATGAGCAGTCCCGACAAAATGTCTGGGACGTAACGGTCTACAAGCGGGATACCGGTCGTGGCAACCACTGATAGTGGCCGCTGCCCCCGGCTGGTTCGTCGGTTGACGCGAGCCTCTACATGCGCGCCCCATTCTTCATCAAATGGGGTCGCCGTCCACTTCGGAGAGCTCCGAGTACTCCAAACAGTGTCGACGCCACCCGCGTGCAACTCTTGGATGAACTGTACTGCCGATGTTCCGCCCCCGACTACGAGCACCCGCAAGCCCGTAAAGTCTTGAGCATTTCGATAGGTCCGGGTGTGGACTTGCTTTCCCTGAAAAGAACGTAAACCCGAGTAGTGAGGAATGAATGGGCGATTCCAAGTGCCGGTGGCGTTAATTATTGTGTACGAACGGAAGATTCCGACTGAAGTGCGCAGCTCAAAACTGCGGCCGGTTGTATGTACTGAATCAACGTGGCTAGGGCGAACTACCTGCAGTCCGTGCGCGTCCTCATACTCACTGAAATAGCGGGGCACCAGACGGTTTGCCGGCTCACTCTCGTCGGCGCCAGGCACTTCGCTGGCAGGAAGTGGGTGGATGTGATGGGCTCCCCCCAAGGTCAAAGAATCCCAGCGATCTGCCCAAGCGCCACCGGGTCGGTCGTTAGCGTCTAGCACCACGAAGTCCTTGCCGGGGAGTAGGCCGCGGCGCTGCAAGTGGTATGCAGCGGAGAGGCCGGCCTGACCGGCGCCGATGACGACGATGGGATACATGTGATTCATCATGCGGAAGCTGTGCGAGACACCGGCCACGTCCTCTTTTCATTCCATGGAATCGTCCAGCCGAGCTCGGAGTACAGCTTGTCTAGAATCATCGCAGTGAAGCCCCACACGGGGTAAGAGCCAAACTGGGTGCCAAGGAGAAACATCGGGCCGACATGCAAATCGTCGTCTGTCTTCAGGACGGCCGTGTAACGCGCCTGCGGATCCAACATCTCAGCCACCGGAACGCGAAACACATCTACCGTCTCTTCACCGTCGGCTAGGAGCGGTTGGTAAGTGTCCCACCAAGCAACTACTGGGGTAACCAGATTGCCGCTGTGCGGGATGAGTGCATTCGATAAGTTACCCAGAACCCTGACGTCGCTAGGGAGCAGATTCGTCTCTTCTTGAGCTTCCCTTAGAGCCGCTGCTGCAGCGTCGGAATCTTCGGGGTCACGTCCCCCACCGGGAAAAGCCACCTGTCCGGGATGGTGGCTTAGGTCATCACTTCGGCGCAACAGCAGCACATCCAGCTCTGCGGGGACTGTCGACATGCCCGCATCTGCGTTGACACGATCTAAAGATCCAAACAACACTAGGACTGCCGCTTCACGCGCGTTCCCATCCGGGTCGATAGTCGGCAAACCAAAGTCGAACTCTTGCGCCCGACCCACTAGGCGATGAAGATCTCGGCGGCATTCTTCGATAGTCCTACGCATGAGCCCACTTTAGCCAGACCACCGGTCCTATCTGCATAAGCGCCCCCAGTTGCGGTTCTTCGCCGGAGGGGCAAGGCTGGTGATATGACTGAGTCCACACCAGCCGCCGGTTCCGGCAAGATCAACATCGGCACATCAGGATGGAACTACCCTGAGTGGCGCGGAAAGTTTTACCCAAAGGGTCTGCCCCAAACCAAAGAGCTCGCGTTCATGGCAGAACAGTTCGACACGCTAGAAATCAACAGCTCTTTCTACCGACTGATGTTGCCCTCGACGTTCGAAAAGTGGGCCGCAGCAGTGCCACCAACGTTCAGCTACGCGGTCAAGGGATGGAAAAACATCACTCATATGCGCCGACTCAAGAATGTCGGCAACGACCTAGCCATGTTTTTCAGTTCGGGCATGATGGCTCTGAAAGGCCAACTCGGTCCCATCCTCTGGCAGCTTCCACCGTCACTGAAATTCGATGCGGACGTCCTCGACACTTTTCTAGCCTCGCTACCAAAGACGTATGGAGAGGCGCGGGAACTTGGGGCGACCGCACCTCCGCCCGCGAAGAAGGATGCGGACAAGCCAGGCGCCCAGCCTGCGCTCATTGATCTAGACGCAACAGATGAAGCCGCGCTCGGTTCCATGCCTCTGCACTATGCAGTGGAGCCCCGTAGCGAGGGATTCGGTTCTGCTGAAGCCGTGGAAATCTTCAAGAAATACGACACCGCGCTGGTGATGGCCGATACGGGAGGACGCTATCCGCAATTCGACGAGGTGACGGCTTCTTTAGTGTACGTGCGGCTGCACGGATCGCCCCGCATGTACTACTCAAAGTACAGCGACGAAGCTCTGCAAGAGTGGGCCGATAAGGCTTTGGCTTGGAAGCACGACGGCTTGCAGACCTATTTCTACTTCGACAACACCGCCGGCGGGTGGGCGCCCTACAACGCCCAAACTCTGGAACAGATGTGCGAGGTCGGTTAGAAGAAGCCGAGTCTGATCACTCAGAAGAGGACGCCAGTTGGGCGCGCTGCCACAGGTCGGCAAATACCTGATCACTCAACATCGGGTCAGGGTTATCCGCGCTCGACGAACCGCCATGCACTTGGGCATGCAATTGTTCCATCCGATGATCCAGTATTTCCGCAGCGCGAGCAGCCTCTGCAAGTTCCTGGACTAGATGTGGCGGGACCGCGCCCTCAAACTTATAGAAAATCTTGTGCTCGAGACTGGCCCAAAAATCCATCGCAATCGTTCGGATCTGGACTTCCACTGGCACGCGCACTGCCCCAGTTGAGAGGAATACGGGAATTTCTATTATCGCGTGCAGGCTTTTGTAGCCGTTTGGCTTCGGAGACTTTATATAGTCCTTGATCTGAAGTACGACAATGTCGTCCTGGGATCTCAAGGCATCCAGCACTCTGTAAGTGTCAGCTATGAAGCTGCACGTGATGCGCACACCCGCAATATCAAGGATATTCTCGCGGATTGCCTCAACTTCCGGTGCGATATTGCGCCGCCGTACCTTCCCTAGAATCGATTCGGCCGACTTCACTCTAGAGGTCACATGTTCAATGGGATTGTACTGGTGAAGATACAGAAATTCTTCACGCAGAATCGTCACTTTGGTAAGTACTTCATCGACTGCGAACTGGTACTCCATCATCATGCGAGTGAAATCCGTGCGCAGCTCTCTGACGAATTCGACCATCTCCGATCCGGAGAGTTTAGATTCGCCGATCTGCTGCGCTACGGAAGTAAGGGCTGTGGAATCAGGCAGCCCAGCGTTGCCGCGCCGTTGAGGCGTAGCGGTCAATCTCCCAGCCCGGTCGCCCAGTTTTTCGCCTGTTCTTCTTCAGAAGAGGGGTAGACACGGACAAGATTGTCCTTGTGCTCAGCGAACTTGCGGACTTTCTCTGCGACCGCTTCTTCATCACAGACAACAGCGATTCGTCCGTAGAGGTTGCGGTACTTGTGTTCCAACATCGAGTCACGCATACGAGCACCTAGGGCAAGATGATCGAAGTCATCGTCAATCACGATAAGTAGATTGATTGGCTTGTCGGCTTTGACCAGAGTCTCGATCGCAGGAACGAGCACGTTCTTGTAGTCGTCGGTAGAAACAGTTCCGGAGTAGCGGGCGCCGACGACATCGTCGGGTAGCCCATCAATAAGAGTAATCATGGACAAAGTGTAAGCCTCTTTCCAACTGTTACCCAAGAATGATGGGACCTGCACCCACACTGCGGATACGCAACACGTGACAACTGTCAGGTCCAAGAACCGTTTCAACCCGTTCCTTGAATTGCTGCACGTCCTCGGTCGGAACGTACGCTTGGATTGTTCCGGCGAACCCACCGCCGTGGACGCGAACCGCGCCCTTGCCGTCTAGGACATTTTGCGCGAGGGCGATAGCAACGCCCAAGTCTTGTTCTTCTGGCCTGCTCAGCGAGTAGATATTTTGCAGTTGAGTCTGCGATGAGAGGCCCGAGTAAGACACTAACTCTAAGAAGTCATCGAAGCGCCCGTCGCGCAATGCTTGAGCTTGCTGAGCCACTCGCTCGTTATCTTCGAAAAAGTGGATCGCCCGCAATATGGACCGGTCACTGACATCGGCTCGCAAGTTTGGCAAGTTATTCCAGAACTGCGCCACGTCCACATCCCTTAGGTGCGTCTTGCCGAAGTGGCCGGCTACCTGGGACATGTCTTGGGTGATTTGCGTATAGTCATCCGTCAAGTCGCTGTGATCTGCACCCGAGTCGATTATGCACAACGTGTGTTGCGTTCCGTCTAAATCAAAATTCACTGGCTGCACATGCGGCTGATCCGGATCTGCCAGGTCCACGCTGATCACGCCCCCAACGGAGCAGGCCACCTGATCCATTAGTCCAGATGGCTTACCGAAGTAGACGTTCTCAGCAAATTGACCAATTTGGGCGACCTCGACCGGTGTTAGAGCGCCCGCGCAGAAGAAAGTGTTAGCGATGCTTCCGATAAGAACTTCGTATGCAGCTGACGAAGACAGTCCTGATCCAGTCGGCACCTTCGAATCGAGTATTGCGCTAAAGCCAGACACCTTATATCCGCGAGCCTCTACGCCTGCCAGTACACCACGCACTAGGGATACAAAAGAGCCTTCTTCTGAATCGCGTTTCTTCAAGTCTGCAACATTGATCGTTAGGTCCGGATAGCCTTCTTGGCGGATCAACACCTCTTCACTATCGTTCGTCGCCGCGCACGCCAGCATGTCGAGGTCGACTGAGGCCGCCAATACGGCACCGTGCTGGTGATCCGTGTGGTTGCCCCCCATTTCCGTGCGCCCAGGGGCGGTGAAGATCGTCGGGGAAAGCTTAGGAAAGTCCGTTGAGAAGGCTTGGATTAAGGCGGCCAATCGGTTACGAGCCTCATTAAGTGCGAGCTCATCGGCTCCGTACAATCTAATCAATGTGTCATCGTAGGCACCCGTGGATACGGCAGTGAAAAGTTCTTTGGCTCCCATAACCCAATGTTAGCGCAAACATTCCGGCACACGTTGAGAATCAGAGATTCTGGTCACGCATTTGGCGGAAAAGAATGCGCGCAGGAAACCCGAAGATAGTCACAAATCTGGGCGAGACTGTCACCCAGGGTTGTTTAGGTGCAACATTAACCCATGAGAATCTTGTCGATCCAGTCTGCAGTTGCCTACGGCCATGTCGGAAACTCTGCGGCCGTGTTCCCGCTCCAGCGCATGGGGCACGAAGTTATGGCCGTTCCCACGGTCGTTTACTCAAACCACACCGGTTACGGTCACTGGAAGGGCCCGATGATTTCTGGCCAAGACGTCCGAGAGATCGTCCAAGCTATTGACGTTCGTGGTGGTCTGAGCGACACCGCCCTAATACTTTCCGGGTATCAAGGTGGCGACGATATAGGCCAAGCCATACTAGATTCGGTCGCGCTCACAAAAGAGCGCAACCCAAACGCCTTGTACTCTTGTGACCCCGTGCTGGGAAGCGCGGTGAAGGGTTGCTTCGTATCACCCGAGGTGCAGAGCCTAATCCGCGATCGAGTGGTCCCCAAAGCTGACGTCATCACGCCAAACCAGTTCGAGTTAGGTTTCCTCACCGGCACCGACCCCCGGTCTTTGGAAGAAACGCTGGAAGCAGTGGATATGGTTCGTAAAACTGGGCCATCCACAGTCTTAGTCACGTCGGTGGACCGACCCGACGTGTCCGACGATGTGATCGAGATGCTAGCCGTGAGCGACGAGGGCGCTTGGCTGGTGCAAACGCCTCGACTTGACTTTCACCCTTCCGGCAGTGGCGACGTCACGGCGGCGATCTTTGCATCGTCACTCGTAGACACCGGATCCGTGCCGCAAGCGCTTGCGAGGACAGCCGATTCTGTATTCGACCTAATCGAAACAACCTACGAAGCCGGCCAAACTGAACTTCGCCTTATAGAGGCACAAGAGGCTTTCGTCGCACCACGCTACTCATTCGAAGTAGTCCAAGTCCGGTAGCCCAAAGCGCACGGACCGTTTAGTTCGTGAACGTGTGGGGGTCTGAGTAAAGGCCCCCACACGCCAGAGCAGACTACGGGGGATCGACCGGTCCCATCGGCCGAGCACCGGTGAGACCGGTTGTTGCCTGCTCGCAAAAATGGGAGGGTCTAAAGCTGCCCTGGGTACTTATTATCCCCCTAATCTGCGCAATCTGCACAGCATGGCCCAACAAGATTCACCCTTGAGCACATTTCTGGGCAGATCCGATTGATTTACACAACGTTCATTGCGCGTAAATCAGGCTTCCATGTAATCTGTGTGAGGTTAGGCAAACCTAACCTACCGATTCTTAGGAGGCTGCTTGTGCGTGCTCCCACCCGCTCCCTGATCATCGCCGGACCGTGCCTCGCTGTGCTGGCGCTCACCGTTGGAGCATGTACGTCGCCCAATCCAGCGTCAACTGGCGAAGCGGAGCAGAGTGCTGCCATTGATGAGGCGATCGCTATAACCGCCGATGAGGAATGCTCTTACCCGATGACCGTGACGGATATGTCCGGCAACAAGGTTGAGGTCGCATCAGCGGACACCGTAGTAGTAACCGACAACCGGGCCTTCGGTATCTTGAATGCGTGGGGCGTCAAGCCGGCTGCTGCTCCCCGGACCCTCATGTCTCCGATGAATACGTGGGCTGGCGATGAAAGTATTGCCGACTTGGGAAGTCATACTGAACCAGACTTTGAACAGGTAATCGCAGTAGACCCGACACTCGTGGTGAATGGGTATCGCTATGGGGACCACGCGGAGAAGATTCGTGCGGCGTCGCCGAGCGCCGCGCTGATCGACATGGACAATCCGGATCTGTCCGCTCAGGAATACACCAGGCAACAGGTCGTCTTGCTGGGTGATCTTTTTTGCCGGCAAGCAGAAGCACAGGAACTGCTAGAACAATTCGATGAAGCGGTCGATGCAGCCCGAGAAGCCTATGACCCGGCAATGACCGTCATGGGTCTGATCACCAGTGCAAACGAGATTCGGTACGCGAACCCTCAAGACGGCCGGGGAGCCAGTATCTTCTTTGAACTACTCGACCTGACGCCGGCGCTAACTGCCGAAGGTTCGGCAAACCATCAAGGTGATGACATTTCGATTGAAGCCATCGCGCAATCTGACGCTGACTTCTTCATCGTCCTCGACCGGGATGCCGCGGTGTCCACCGACGGCGACACCACGCCAGCACTGGAACTTATTGAGGGATCTGCGGCGCTCGCGAACGTGCCAGCAGTGCAAAACGGGGCGATCTACATCATGCCCGCTGATTACTATCTGACCGAAGACATCTACGCCTACATCGACGTCCTGAATGGACTGCGAGCCGCCTTTGCGGAGCAACACGAGTAAGGCGTAAGTCAAATGACGACCCTCCACTCGACACGAACCGCTAGTCCGGCGCGAACTCTGGCGGCAGCTCCACCCAGTGCGGCGCCCGCACGAAGTCACCTCCTCTTGGTACTCGCAATAGGTGCGACTTTCGCCCTTCTCCTTCTGTCAGTGTTCACCGGTTTTGCAGACGTGACTGATACCGCAGGTGGCGGCAGCGCTTTCCTGTGGATCACTCGGGTCCCCCGGACCGCAGCACTCATGTTGGCTGGGGCGTCGATGGCAGTTGCCGGACTGGTCATGCAGCTGCTGACTCAAAATCGGTTCGTAGAGCCGACGACCGTCGGCACGGCCGAATGGGCTGGCTTAGGCATGCTGCTGGTATACGTTTTTGTGCCCGGAGCTGGAATCCTCATCAAGATGTTGGTGGCGATCATCTTTGCATTCGCCGGGACCATGATTTTCTTCGCCTTCCTGAATCGGGTTAAGTTGCGCTCGTCGCTCATTGTTCCCATCGTTGGGATCATGTTCGGCGCAGTGGTCGGGGCCATCTCGACATTCATTGCCGTCCGGTATGACCTGCTCCAAACCTTAGGCGCATGGTTCGCGGGCCGATTTACGGGCGTTGAGGTCGGCCGCTACGAACTGCTTTGGATAGTGGTGTTTACGTGTGCGGCCGTGGTTTTGCTAGCCGATCGCTTCACGGTCGCGGGTCTAGGAAAAGACATCGCCACCAATGTCGGCCTCAATTACGAACGTGTGGTCTTAGTCGGCGTGGGGTTGGTTGCCATCACCACCGGTGTGGTCACGGTGGTGGTCGGCATGCTTCCCTTCTTAGGTCTTGTCGTACCAAACCTGGTGTCTTTGGTGCGCGGTGACGACCTGCGCTCCAACGTTCCTTGGGTTGTACTCACCGGAATTTGGATCGTGACCGTATGCGATCTGATTGGAAGAACCATCATCTCCCCATTCGAAATTCCCGTATCGCTTGTACTGGGCGCCGTGGGGTCAGTCGCTTTCGTTGGCATGCTGCTTTTGTCGAGGAGGAACCGTGTCTGCTAAGACTCCGGTGCTCGCACTGCCCTTGCCCATCCGCCTGGGGCGCCCTCCGCGTACCCCTGCACTGGCTTTACCGCGCAGGACGTCTGCCTATGCCGATGTGTCTCACCGCCGCAGATACATAGCGACGGTGACATTACTGTCCATTGCAGCCATCAGTATCGCTTTTCTGATCCTGACGTGGGGCAACGATTTTCCGATCTTTACTGACAAGTGGTGGCGCATATCGGGGATGAGGGCGTCTGCTCTAGTGGTAATAGCGACGGTTACCTTCAGCCAAGCCACGGCAACCGTAGCGTTCCAAACCGTGACTAACAATCGGATTATTACCCCTTCGATCATGGGTTTTGAGTCGCTATTCGTCCTCGTGCAAACTGGGATTATCTACTTCCTGGGAAGTAGAGGACTGGCCGGACTCGGTGTAGGGGCACAGTTCTTCCTACAGTGCGCACTGATGGTCGGCTTCGCAGTCGCCCTCTACTCTTGGCTGCTTTCGGGTCGCCTAGGCAACCTGCACATTATGCTGCTCGTAGGAATCGTGATCGGTACTGGGCTTGGGGCCATTTCCACTTTCATGCAAAGAATGCTCGACCCGAACGAATTCGATGTGCTGAGGGCGCGACTGTTCGCCAATGTTGGAAGCGCCCACTTGGAGCTGCTACCCATCGTTGTCCCGCTAGCAGCGGCCTTAGGCGGCGCCGTCTACTTCATGGCTCGCCGACTAAATGTCTTGGCGCTGGGCCCAGAAACTGCCAAGAATTTGGGCATTAACTACCGCCGTCAGACCATGTTGATGCTGACACTCGTTTCCGCGCTGACAGCAATATCAACCGCACTCGTTGGTCCCATGACGTTCCTCGGCTTCCTAGTCGCCGCAATGGCTTACAGCCTTACTGACACCGGCGATCACCGACGGATCCTTCCGGTGGCCTGGTTACTCGGTATCGTCGTCCTCGGAACCGCTTATTTCCTACTGAAGCACGTGTTAGGAATGGTCGATGCAGTCATGATCTTGGTAGAACTGGTCGGGGGATTAGTTTTCCTAGTTGTAATCTTGCGGCGGGGGCGACTGTGATCCGCATTGACGGCGTCACAAAGCAGTATTCACATGACGTGGTGATCGGGCCGGTGTCTCTGGATCTTCCCGAGGGTGGAATAGTTGCTCTTGTTGGTCCAAACGGAGCTGGCAAGTCAACCCTGTTAACGATAATGGGGCGCCTCATGCAACCCGATTCAGGGGCCGTTTCAATCGGCGGCATCGATGTTCACCGAGCCCCGTCTGGACAAGTCGCCAAGACAGTGGCCGTTTTGCGACAAGAGAACCACTTCGTCACTCGCCTCACCGTACGGCAGCTTGTGGGCTTCGGCCGCTATCCACATTCGGGCGGACGCCTGACGCAGAAGGATGAGGACGAGATCAGTAAGGCGATCGACTTCCTCAACCTCACCGACCTAGAGAACCGTTTTCTAGACCAGCTCTCAGGTGGACAACGACAACGGGCGTATGTGGCGATGGTTTTGGCTCAAGACACAGACTATCTACTGCTCGACGAGCCCTTGAATAATCTTGACGCACAACACTCGGTGCAGATGATGGCCCAACTCAGAGCCGCCGCCGATGAGCTTGGGCGCACGATAATAGTAGTTCTACATGACATAAACTTCGCTGCTGCATACAGTGATTACATTGTCGCAATGGACGAAGGGAAAGTCGTCGTTCATGGAACTCCGGACGAAATAATTCGGGAAGAAGTTCTTTCGGCAGTCTTCCGAACCCCGGTGAAAGTAATCGATGGTCCAAACGGCAAATTCGCCGCTTACCATCGATGAATACAAAAAATAAAGGGGTAGTGAAGAGATTAGGGCTATGGCAAACTTGTCGTCACCGCGTGACCGAGTGGTTAACGTGACATGGCTATGAGGAGGCGGTATGGCTCACGAAGGATTTGCTGATAAGGCTAAAGGCACCGCTGAAGAGCTAGCTGGAAAAGTATCTGACGACTCCAAGCTCAAGACTGAAGGCAAACTTGATAAGGCCCAAGGTGCCGTCAAGGATGCGGCCGCTGATCTGAAGGACAGCGCAGAAGCAGTCGGCGAGAAGATCAAGGAAGTCTTCACCAAGGACGACAAGTAAGCGATCCTTTCTGATTAGGGCGTGGCTCCACTGGGGCTGCGCCCTTTTTGGTTGCCTAGAGGCGTGGAAAC
>CAYFWE010000003.1:0-70888 GCA_964346745.1 uncultured Actinomyces sp.
CAATCGCGGGTAACGTTAGTCCTGTCTCATATCGCGTGAAAAAGAGGGATTAACCAATGGCATCACCCAAACCGCATCCGTTAAAAGATGCCCTTAGCCAGCTTGCAGCAGCCGTAGAGTTTCTCGGGCTGGATGAAGGAACGCATAAGCTGCTCGCGACACCTGAACGTGAGATGACAGTATCGGTTCCTTTTCGACGTGATGACGGCAGTGTCGATGTCGTTGTCGGCCATCGCGTCCAGCACAATACGGCTCGCGGACCGGGCAAAGGTGGGGTCCGCTTCAGCACCCACGTTGACCTAGACGAAGTGCGGGCCCTATCCATGTGGATGACATGGAAGTCAGCGCTGCTTGGGCTTCCCTACGGCGGTGCGAAAGGAGGGGTGGCTGTCAACCCGCTCGACTACTCCAAAGACGAACTCGAGCGCATCACCCGCCGCTACACGACGGGCCTGTTGCCCATATTGGGTGCAGAAGTCGATATACCGGCGCCTGATGTTGGTACCGACGCGTCGAACATGGCATGGATGATGGACACCATATCGGTCGCCGAAGGTCAGACCGCATTCGCCTCTGTTACTGGGAAACCAATCGATCTGGGCGGATCCCTAGGCCGCGCTGAATCAACTTCCCGAGGCGTTGTTTACACAGCCTTATCGGCGATGGAATCTGTTGGTCTGGAACCCACACAGTCCACGGCTGTTGTCCAGGGTTTCGGGAAAGTGGGCCGGGGCGCGGCGCGCTTCCTCTATGACGCCGGCGTAAAGGTCATCGCAGTAGCGGACGTGTACGGCGGTTTGTACAACGAAGACGGCCTAGACATACCCGCCATCGAAAAGCTTGTTGACGAAACTGGGAAGGTTGTCGGGTTCGAAAACGCCGAAGCGTTAGCGGCAGAAGACGTACTGACAGTAGAGACAGACGTTTTGGTGCCCGCTGCAGTCGAGGGCGTCCTAACCGCAGAGAACGCGCAAGACGTCAAAGCCAAAATGATTGTTGAGGGTGCCAATGGACCTACGACGCCTGACGCTGACAGAATTTTTGGTGAGCGCGGAATCCTTGTCGTACCGGACATTCTCGCAAACGCTGGTGGGGTGGTCGTTTCTTACTTTGAGTGGGTCCAAGGCAAAGCCGCCTACTGGTGGACCGAGGATGAAGTGAACGAAAAGCTGAAAGAACGTATGAATCGCGCTTGGCAGCAGGTTAATGACTTCGCAGCGTTCAATGATTTGAACCTAAGGCAGGCAGCGACAGTCATGGCAGTCAAGGCCGTCGCCAGAGCCCAAGAGCAAAGAGGAATCCATTCCTAATTCGTAACCGATCTCAGCAGACGTGGACACGGGTCAAGCCAGCAAACGCTGAATGCTTGGCCCGTGCCTGTCTTAACATCCGTTAGGGTCAGCGACGTGGCTAGACACTAGGCACGAAAAAAGGACGCACATAGGCGTCCCATTTTTAGATTATCGTGGGCCGTACTGGGATCGAACCAGTGACCTCTTCCGTGTCAGGGAAGCGCGCTACCGCTGCGCCAACGGCCCGAGCGGATGACGGGATTCGAACCCGCGACCCTCACCTTGGCAAGGTGATGCTCTACCAGCTGAGCTATGTCCGCGTTGCTTTTCCGGCTTGTGGCCGGTCAAGCAGAAGTAACTCTACCAGCGCTGCGTTGGGGCGCCAAACCGGAACCTAGTCATCTTTTTCACGTCTGAGAACCTTCGTCTTGAGCGTGTCGAGCTTGGCTTTGCCCTCGCGGAGCATCTCTAGCGCCTTGTAGCGCTTCTTGCTCACTGGCACGTCGTACGCCGGGGCCACTTCCGTGACTTCTTTAGCGAATCCAGTCTTGAACGGGGTTAGCACGTCTAGTGACGGTGCTCGGTCTGACCCGATTCCCATAAGATCTGCCGTGGCAAAACCCTCCGTACCAAGTTCTGACAGGGCGTAATGAAGTAGTTGAGCGGGAGCTCGGTTACTTCGACCCTCGTCGTTGGCTGCGGCGTAGTAATAAACGACTTCCGAGCCAGATAGCGTGAAGATCGTGAAGGCTACTAGCCGTCCATCGACCCGGGCCGCGTAGAGGCGAGCATGTTCGCGCTTGAGTGTGCGGAGCAGATTGGAATAGACGGTTTCGGACCACGGAGTGAAACCTTGTCGCTCCGCCGTTTCAGCCATTAGCTCGTAATAGTCCGTGATGTCCTCGATCGCCTGCTCAGTATCATCTGAGCACTCCACCGGAGTCTTACGGCGGGATGAGCGGACCTGGGTTCTTGTCCGCGGCTTGTATCCGGCCATGAGGTCGTCCTCATTGTCAGCCAACTCGACCACAACGGTGCGATCGTAAGTCGTGATCTGCATGGGTGGATTCGCTTCTGGAAGCGGGAAAAGGAGGTGGAGGCGCAAGAAAGCGGTACGAGGGCGGTTTTTCTTAATCCAACGAACCATGGCTTGGACAGCAGATTGCTCTAAGTCGCGGTTCTGTTCGACCAGCCAAACCGGTCCATGCTTACACCAAACGAAGGTGAAGCCATGGTAGTCGTACTCCGTGAGCCCGAAGATTGCAACAGGCTGGTCATCTGCAGATATAGCGAAGAATCCGATCAGGTCCCGATCTGGAAATGTTTCTTCAAACTCTGCCCACACCCATGTCTGCTCTATCGGGACGTTTACTTCTGCCGATATAGCCGCATCGCGCATCTCCTGTGCCGTGATAGGGCGGATTTGCACCTGTGAAATACCCATACTGCCTCCTTAAACCTAACGTTACCGCAGCTGTGGTAGGGCGCCTTCGGCGTGGTTCGCCTGCTTCACGTTTGGCGAAACGTAAGGTTGGGTTGTGAACGAAACAGCGGCCCCACCAGCATTTTTAGCGGCCCTTCTTAGTCTGCGCAGCGCGGAAGTTGATCCAAGGCTGAACATCCAGGAGGTGCCGCCACCAGGACACCTTGCCCCGTGGGCCGCCGCAGTGCAGTTAGAGATTGCTGAAGAAGACTCACCTGACCTGTCGGGAAGGGCGACACTGGTGATCTTGTTTGATCCGAGCCAGAGCGAAATCTGGGGTGGTCCCATCCGCCTCGTTGGACAGGCTCGGATAGGGGTCGACGAAGACCAAAGTACCGACCCGCTCCTAGGTGAAGTTATTTGGGCTACGTTAAACAACAGTCTTGTGGCTGCCGGAGCGAAGCCATCCCATTGCGTGGGGACGGTTACTAGAGAGATCTCGCAAACTTTCGGCGGCCTAGAGCTGCAAGGTTCTTTGCTTCACGCTGACTTACGTTGCTCTTGGACTGCCGGCAGCGGTGACCTGTCGGCCGACTTGACCGGTTGGGCCGAAGCGTTAAGAGAAAACTGCGGCCTGCTCCCCCACGGCGTTACGGATATCGAGGAGCGCCGTGGCTGAACAATCGAATAGTGATGCTGCGAAAGTATTGCTCCGCTCACCCGCCGGCGGGATACCGCCACTGATTGATACCCGTTCGGGTCTTCGGCGTGCCCACTCGATTTTGGCTGCAGGTGAAGGTCCCGTGGCTGTAGATACGGAGCGCGCGCAAGGATACCGGTATGGAGGCGGGGCGTACTTGGTTCAATTGCGCCGTGAAGGCGCACCAACAGTCTTGATCGACTCCCACGCCCTGCCTGATCTTTCTTCCTTGGCCGATGTGATGCAAGGACCATGGATTCTCCACGCTGCCGACCAAGATCTACGTTGCATGACCGACTTGGGTTTAGTGGCGCCGGGGCTATTTGACACCGAAATTGCTGGGCGTCTTCTTGGTTTGGAAAGATTTTCCCTCGGCGCATTAACTGAGCAAGTACTGGGAGTGACCCTCGAGAAAAGCCACCAAAACGAAGACTGGTCGCTGCGTCCGCTTCCAATCGATTGGTTGCGTTACGCGGCGCTCGATGTCGAACTGCTACCTCAATTGCGTAAAGAACTCACCGCACGTCTGAAAGATGCTGGCCGGTGGGAATGGGCCGAGCAAGAGTTCGCCTACGCCCTCGCCCATCCATTGGAACCGAAAGTACCGCGTTGGCGGGACCTCAAGGGACTAGGACGAATCCGCACCCGCCAGGGATTAGCGATAGCCAGAGAGTTGTGGACAACCCGGGAGCAACTGGGGGAACGCCTCGATATCGCACCCGGGAGGTTGCTTGCCGCTTCGGCAATCGTGGATGCCAGCGTATTGAACCCAATGACCAAGCGTCGATTGAGTGCAATCGAACCGTTCCGCAGGCCGCGGGCACGTAAACACACTGACCTGTGGTGGCAGGCCATCGCCCGGGCCCGCGCCCTACCGGAGGCGGATCTGCCAAAGCTTCGCGAGAAACCCGACTTGAATCGCGTGCCTGCTGCGGCCACATGGAAGCGGCACGATCCGATCGCCTGGTCCAGACTGCAATCCATGCGCGGATGGGCGCAGCGGGCAGCCAGCCCCCTTGGGATCTCCCCCGAAGTGTTGTTGACCCCCCGCATCCAACGCGAAGTCGCTTGGTGGGCACTCGACGCAGACGTAGAGGACGCTTTACGGTCGGCCGGGGCTCGCCAGTGGCAGATCGACAACCTCATGCCGGCATACACGAAAGAGGTCGAGAAGATCCTGCGGACACCTTCGGTGACTGCTAGTAGGTGACTAGGCCCAAGCTTCGGAAAATATCTCTGGCCTGTTCGGTGCGCTCTGCGGAGGGAGGGCTGGTTTCAGCCAACTGATATTGCAGTCCAAGCGCTTCCCACTTGTCGCGTCCCATCTGGTGAAAGGGGAGCACTTCAACTCGCTCCAACGACGGGATCGTTGCCGCTATCTTGGCGACAGCCTCAATGTTTTCAACATCGTCGGTTAACCCGGGAACTAAGACGAACCTAACCCACACCGGAACATTGGCTTTTCCGAGCCGCTGGGCAAATTGGAGAGTCGGAGCAAGTTCACTGCCGGTGGTCTGCCGGTAAGTCTGCTCGATCCCAGACTTCACATCCAACAGAACCAGATCCAAATTTTCCAGCATCTCATCGGTGCACCGAGACCCTAAGAACCCGGATGTGTCGATGGCCGTGTGTATGCCGTTCTCAGAAGCAAACTCTAATAGGCGAGCCACTGCGCGTGGCTGCATCAGAGGCTCCCCACCGGAGAGAGTGATGCCCCCACCGGTGCGCGCAAATATTCTTCGGTAGCGGTAGATCCGATCGAATAGCTCCTGGGTTGGAACAAGTGTTCCCCGGCGCATATCCATTGTGTCTGGATTGTGGCAATACAGGCACGCCAATGGGCACCCCGACAGGAAGGTAGTCATCCGTGTCCCAGGTCCGTCAACTGCGGTTACCAGCTCCCAAGAGTGAACGGAAACCAGCTCACCGGCGTGCAGTAGGGCGGCCTGTTGGCGACGCTCCACGTCCTCTACCGGGTCTAGGCCAGCCAGTCCTTTCCCAGAAGGGCGAAGGAATGGATGGTCCGATGGGGCGGGCGCGTACTCACCCGTTACCCCATCGGTTCCTGACGTTACATAGACGCTTTGGTTCAAACGCGATCGTGGAACGTGCGCGAAATAATGTCCATCTGCTGCTCCTTCGTCAGACGGACGAAGTTCACGGCGTAACCAGAAACTCGCACAGTCAGCTGCGGATAGTTTTCTGGATTCGCCATTGCGTCTTCAAGCGTATCGCGATTGAGGACGTTCACGTTCATGTGGAATCCGCCCTCCCCCATGTACGCGTCCAGTAGCCCCACTAGGTTGTTCACTTGCTCATCAAGGGTGCGCCCCAGTCCAGAAGGGACAACCGTGTTTGTCAGTGAAATTCCGTCCTGCGACGCGTCATAAGGCAGCTTCGCTACGGAAAGCGCAGAGGCAAGCATCCCGTGGGTATCACGGCCGTTCATCGGGTTGGCTCCCGGTGCGAACGGCTCGCCTTGGCGCCTTCCGTCAGGGGTGTTACCCGTGTGTTTTCCGTACACCACATTCGACGTGATCGTTAGGACCGACTGGGTGTGGGTCGCTCCCCGGTAAGTTGGGTAGTTGCGGATCTTGTCCATGAAGGACTGGACCAGTTCCACAGCAATGTCATCCACACGATCATCGTCGTTACCGAAGTGAGGGAAGTCGCCCTCCACCAAGTAGTCAACGACGATTCCGTCTTCGTTACGCACGGGCACAACTTTGGCGTACTTGATGGCGGCCAAAGAGTCGGCAGCCACCGAAAGACCGGCGATACCGCAAGCCATGGTCCGCAAGATTTCCGTATCGTGGAGTGCCATTTCGATGCGCTCGTAAGCGTACTTATCGTGCATGTAGTGGATGCAGTTCAACGCGTCGACGTATGTGCGAGCCAGCCAGTCGAGCAGCCCGTCATACTTTTTCATCACGTCCTCGTAATCGAGGACGTCGCCTTCGACCGGATTTGATGGGGGCGCTACCTGTGCGCCGGTAATCTCGTCTTTACCGCCATTGATCGCGTAGAGCAATGCTTTCGCCATGTTGACGCGAGCCCCGAAGAACTGCATTTGCTTCCCGATTTCCATGGCGGAAACACAGCATGCGATACCTGCATCGTCACCCCAGGATTCGCGAATCAGAGAGTCAGATTCGTACTGGATCGCGGAAGTTTCAATGGAGGTTTTCGCACAGAAGTCTTTGAACCCATCCGGCAGGTTCTCTGACCAGAGTACCGTCAGGTTTGGTTCGGGAGCCGGCCCCAAGTTATTTAGCGTTTGGAGCATGCGGAAGGAGTTCTTCGTAACCATTGTGCGTCCGTCTGCGCCCATGCCGCCGATGGTTTCTGTAACCCACGTCGGATCGCCCGAGAAGAGCGCGTCGTATTCGGGTGTACGCAAGAAGCGAACAATGCGCAGCTTAATAACGAAATCGTCGATGATCTCTTGAGCTTCTGACTCGGTCAGCGTGCCTTCGGCAATGTCCCTTTCGAAATAGGGATCCAAGAATGTGGATGTGCGGCCCAGTGACATAGCGGCGCCGTTTTGCTCTTTAACGGCCGCCAAATAGGCGAAGTAGAGCCATTGCACCGCTTCGCGTGCATTTGTGGCTGGACCGGAGATATCAAACCCGTAAGAGCGGGCCATGACTTTGAGCTCTTCGAGCGCACGGATCTGTTCTGCTAATTCTTCACGCTGCTGAATGACATTTTCTTCTGAGAAACGTGCGTTTAGATCCGCTTTATCAACCTTCTTGGCTTGGATCAGGCGGTCCACTCCGTAGAGGGCTACTCTGCGGTAATCGCCGATGATTCGGCCGCGACCGTAGGCGTCGGGCAGTCCCGTGACGATATGGGACGAGCGCGCTTTGCGTACGGAGTCCGGGTATACGTCGAAAACGCCTTGGTTGTGCGTCTTGCGGTAGTGAGTGAAGATCTCTTTGATAAAGGGATCAACCTCGTACCCGTAGGTTTTGAGTGCGTTTTCGACCATTCTCCAACCGCCGTTGGGGATCATGGCGCGCTTTAGGGGCTTATCAGTCTGCAAACCGACGACGACGTTGTCATCTTCGCTGATGTAGCCAGGTGCGTGACTGTCAATCCGGCCGGGCGTCTTGGTGTCGATGTCATAAACACCCTTGGCACGTTCTTCCGGGAACATCTCCGACAGCGTTTCCCACACGCGAGTGGTGCGCTGTGTAGGGCCCGAGAGGAAAGCCGCGTCGCCCTCGTAGGGTTCGTAATTGAGCTGGACGAAGTCCCGAACATCGATAAAGTCTTGCCACAGACCCGGTGCAAACCCCCTCCACGCGTTCTCTGTCGCTGTTTGGGTAGCTCCGATGGTTGTTACCATGCTGCATCGCTCCTGGTGTTACCGCTTGGCGGGGGTCTCCCGCTGTCACCACCCAGCTTAGGCTCCTGCCCCACAAATGTCGTTGACATTCGCCGATGTAAATCGTCACAACCCTTGCGATCCCGAGGAAAAGCCGGGATGTAAGTCCCAGGTTCTGCGCCTAATTCTTAGGTAATGACGTGCGCGAATAGTGTGGTTCTGGGGATGTCCTGACAGCTTTGGCAGCCTCTTTCGCAGTCCGGTAAATGCCGGCGTCATCGAGACCAATCTCAGTCAAAATCGTTTTCCGAGAACTATGTGGAAGGAACTGTCTGGGCACGCCCATGACGCGAACCGGTGGGCCGCCTGCTTCCGCACTCAACCTAGCGAGCTCGCTTCCCACTCCCCCTACTTCTAGGCCATCCTCAATAGAAACTACCACTGGGAATTGCTTTGCGAAGTCGACAAGTTCGTCGCTAACCGGAAGGATCCACTTGGGATCGACGACCGTGGTGGGATAACCCTCTCGAACAAGTTTCTTAGCAGCTGAAATCGCTTCCGGAACCAGAGAGCCAACCGCGACAAGCAATACATCTGGCTTCACTTCGCCCTCGGGCAAGTCCAGTGCGGTGTGTTCAAAGACTATGTCCATGCCGTGCACGGTTTTGAGGGCGGGTATATCAGCTGGCGGCTGTCCTTTCGGATATCGCACCAGTGTCGGACCCGTCTTGGTATTGACGGATTCCTGCAGCTCTTCGCGAAGGGTAGTTGCATCGCGAGGCGCTGCTACGCGTAAGCCTGGGACCATTGCGGCTAAGGACAGATCCCACACCCCATTATGGGAGGGTCCGTCATCCCCGGTGACTCCGGCACGGTCCAAGACTATGGTTACCGGTTCCGAATGCAACGCTACGTCCATGAGAAGTTGGTCGAACGCTCGATTCATGAAAGTTGCATACACGCAAACCACTGGGTGTGCGCCAGCAAATGCCATTCCGGCTGCCATCGTGAACGCGTGCTGCTCAGCGATGCCAACGTCGATCACGCGGCTGGGGAAGTGGTTCGCTAGAGGCTGCAGACCTACCGGGGCCATCATCGCTGCGGTTACCCCTACAATTCGCGGGTCTTTCCGGGCAAGCTTCACTAGCTCTTCAGCGAAGATGGCGGTCCATCCGAATCTTTGTGGTGCGACCGGCAAACCTGTTTCTGGATGTATCTGGCCAACGGCGTGAAAGCGGTCCGCGATGTCTTCTTCTGCCGGTGTGTACCCGCGTCCCTTTTGGGTAATAGCGTGTACGAGGACGGGTCCGCCGAATGCCTTTGCGCGCTCTAAAGCCAATTCCATGGCGACTTCATCGTGACCGTCAACGGGCCCGATGTACTTAAGTTTCAGGTCGCCAAACAGCGCATGCGGGACGAACAGGTCTTTGAGGCCGGCTTTGAGGCCGTGCAGTGCCTCGTAAGTTCTTTTTCCTGGTCGCCCCAACCCCAGCAGGGTCGACTTCCCCCGGCGCAGCGTTTCTTCATAGCCTTCCGAGGTTCTCAGCGCGTCCAATACTTGCGCCAGACCGCCAACGGTTGGGTCGTATGAGCGCCCGTTATCGTTTATGACTATCACTAGTGGACGGTCCGGACCCTGAGCGATGTTGTTTAGCGCCTCCCACGCCATGCCGCCGGTTAGCGCACCGTCACCTATCACCGCCACAGTGGTCCCAGGAACCCGCATTCGCGCTTTTTCTAAAGAGATGCCCTCGGCCCACGACAGCGCGGTTGTCGCATGGGAGTTCTCCACAACATCGTGCTCAGACTCTTGTCGAGAGGGGTAGCCAGACAGTCCCCCTTCTTGACGAAGGCGGCTGAAATCTTTGCGGCTGGTGAGAAGCTTATGGACGTAGGTCTGGTGACCCGTATCCCAAACGATGGTGTCTCTGGGGGAATCGAAAACCCGATGTACCGCTAGCGCCACCTCGATGATCCCTAGGTTCGGCCCCAAGTGTCCGCCGGTCTTCGAAACCGAAGCGATCAAGAATGCCCGGATCTCTTCCGCTAGGCCCACCAGTTCAGCGGTGGTGAAAGAAGCCAGGTCTGCTGGACCGTTTACCCGCGTCAGCAGCGGATAATCCTTCAGATTCATGTAATCACCACTTGGCTCATCGACGGTCATTCATGCAGTCTAGCTGAGGCACTGGCCAGCTAGAATAGGGCTAAAGCTAAAGGCACGCTGATAGTGAGGACGAATGGACAGACAAACCGCTCCCTACGGGTCATGGGAATCGCCCGTCACACCCGAGCTGTTCACAGAGCGGCACGTGGCGATAACTCAGCTACGCCTTGATGGACCAGACATTTACTGGGTAGAGGATAACCCGCAACGAGAAGGGCGTTCTGTTTTGTTGCGGCGCGACGCATTTGGGCAGACTATGGAAGTGCTCCCCATGCTGGAAGATGCCCGTTTGGTGAACGTGGCGACCGGCGTGCACGGGCGTGGTGGCCGAGCCTATGCGGTACGTGAGGGACTCCTAGTTGTTTCGGACGCCAATGACAACCGGGTCTATGCGTTTCGGGTAGCGGCGCGCAACCGCAAGCTAATCCCGCTGACTCCCCCGTCTGCATGCCTGTACGGTGACTTCGAAATCGACCTCACCCGCGGGGTTGTATATGCGGTTAGGGAAGATCGCCAAGGGCACGAAGATGGTGAGGACCCAGAGCTCTCTCTTGTTTCCATCCCACTGGATGGTTCGGCCGCGGGAGATGCGAAGAGGATCCGCACCATATTCTCGGGCACGGATTTTGTCTCCTCCCCAGTGATGTCACACGATGGTGCGAAGCTCGCTTGGATCACCTGGGAATTGCCAGAGATGCCTTGGACGCAATCTCAGCTCCACGTTGGGGCGATAAGCAAAAACGCCGACTACCTATCGGATGTGGTTCTCGTGGACCACAAAGACGTGTGCGTGTATGAGCCGCGTTGGACGCTCGATGGCGACCTGATTCACGTCGACGACTCGACCGGATGGGCGAATTTCTATCGAACTGAAGGGTTTGAGAAACGCGAAGGTGAACCATCGGATGCTTGGGAGACGCGCCTCCGTACGCGGGCCCTTCACCCGGCCAGCTTGGCTTTCTCTCAACCGCATTGGCAGTTGGGCTCCCACACCTACGACAATCTAGATAACAACCACTTGGTCTGCACTTGGTCAGATAACGGGGAAAAACACCTAGGCACTATCCGGCTCGACAACGGTTTACTCGAAGAGTGGCCGGTTGGATGGTGGCCGGTGGGCAACGTTGCTGCCGACAGTGGTCGGGTTGTGTTCCTTGGCGATTCATCAACTGAACCGGCCACGATCGTCGAAGTGATCGATGGCGAACCGACAGTTCTTCGCCCCTCTTCGGAGATAGAGGTACACGCTGACTACATTTCTAGATCTGAACGGATTTTGTGGACAAACAGTGACGGCAGTGCGGGTGGTGGGCTGCTGTTCATGCCGCAGAATGAAGATGTGCGGGGACCTGAGGGCGAAAAACCGCCGCTGTTAGTCTCGGTGAATCCCATGCCAACGATGGCTGCTCATCCGGGGGTCGACTATGCGGTCGAGTTCTGGACAAGTCGGGGCTTCGCTGTGCTGAAGCCTAATCCCCGTGGCTCTACTGGCTTTGGCCGCGAGTATCGGGAAGAGCTGTGTGGACGCTGGGGTGAACTCGAAGTCCAAGATTGCGTGGATGGGGTAAACCACCTGGTTGCGCAGGGGCTGGTTGATGCAAAGAGGGTGGCGATTAGAGCCGAGTCTTTCGGATCAGTGACAGTCCTGCGAGCACTGGAAACCACGCGCGTCTTCTCAGCAGGTGTGAGCTATGCGGGCGCAGCTGACATCCGCGACTTGGCCCGTAACGCTCATAAGTTTGAGCGCAACTATCCGGGCCGACTGGTCGGTTCATACGATATCGGCGATGAAGCGTGGTCTAGAGCCAATCCGATGGAGCACCTGGAAGACATCGAAGCACCGGTCTTGTTCCTTCATGGAGCACAAGATTCGCTGGCACCGTTGGACGTGGTGGAGCAGGCGTACAAGACGCTGTCAGAAGATGGGAAGCCAGTTGCTCTGGAAGTGTTCCACGAGGAAGGTCACCGGTTCGTGCACGACCGCTCCATAAAACTCTCTTGGGATGCGGAACTAGCCTTCTACGGGAAGGTATGGGGGTTCCCAACGTCGTCTTCAGTCGACATACAGATCGCCAATTGGAAGCCTGAAAACTGAGGTTCGGATGACAGAGAGGGTGGTGAGCTTCATCGGCTCACCACCCTCTCTGCTTCGTGGGTCAGCGGAAGACTGGAGCTAGGCGGCGGCCTCTTCCTTGGCCTTCAGACTGCGGAGCACGTACTGTAGAATGCCTCCGTTGCGGAAGTATTCGCGCTCAGCCGGCGTGTCAACTCGCACGACCGCGTCGAACTCGATCGCAGTTCCGTCTTCGCGCGTCGCGGTCACCTTGACTGTGTCAGGAGTGCGTCCTTCGTTGAACTCGTCCAGGCCGACGATATCGAACACTTCGGTACCATCCAGCCCTAATGAGTTCCGGTCTTCGCCCTCGGGAAACTCGAGAGGCAGGACGCCCATCCCCAGCAGATTCGAGCGGTGGATGCGCTCGAATGACTCGGTGATGACTGCGCGTACACCCAGTAGTGCCACGCCCTTTGCAGCCCAGTCGCGAGATGATCCTGAGCCGTACTCTTTTCCGGCTAGGACGACGAGTGGTACCCCGTCTTTCACGTAATTCTGCGCCGCTTCGTATACGGACACGACCGGTTCGTCAGCCTGCGTGAAGTCTTTGGTGAAGCCACCTTCGACGCCCGGCACGATTTCGTTTCGGATCCGGATGTTCGCGAACGTTCCGCGCATCATCACTTCGTGGTTCCCGCGGCGTGAGCCGTAAGAGTTGAAGTCCCGTACGGCTACCCCATTGTCCAGGAGGTACTGGCCGGCAGGAGAATCTGCCCTAAAGGATCCCGCTGGTGAGATGTGGTCGGTGGTGACAGAGTCGCCGAGCTTTAGAAGAACTCGCGCGCCAGAAATGTCTTCAACCGGTGCCGGCTCTGCGGTCATGCCTTCAAAGAAAGGTGCGCGCCTCACATAGGTAGAGTCGGGTTCCCACTCGAACGTGGCGCCGTCAGGGGCGTCGAGATCCCGCCAGTGCTCATCCCCGGCGAAGACGTCTGCATAGTCTTCGACGAACATGTCTCGATCGATGTTGTTGTCGATCGTCGATTGGACTTCTTCAGGTGAAGGCCAGATGTCCTTCAAGAAGACGTCGTTTCCGTCTTGGTCTTGCCCCAGTGGTTCCACGTCGAAATCAAAGTCGACGGTTCCAGCCAGCGCGTATGCGATGACTAGAGGTGGCGAGGCCAAATAGTTCATCTTCACATCTGGGTTGATCCGCCCTTCGAAGTTGCGGTTACCCGACAGGACAGACGCGACTGACAGGTCGTGCTCGTTGACCGCTTGCGAAACGGCTTCGGGCAGTGGGCCAGAGTTACCAATACAGGTGGTGCAGCCATACCCGACGAGGTAAAACTGCAGTGCTTCCAGATCTGGCCAAAGGTTAGCCCGCTCAAAGTAGTTGGTAACCACTTGAGATCCGGGGGCCAGTGAAGTCTTGACCCATGGTTTTACTTTGAGGCCGAGTTCGTTGGCCTTCCTAGCCAGCAGACCGGCTGCCATCATCACGGATGGGTTCGAAGTGTTAGTACACGAAGTAATTGATGCGATGACGACTTTGCCGTGGTCTAGTTCGACTGCTGTTCCATCTTCCATTGTCACTGGAACACGTCGGTGGGGTCTGGTCAAAGCATCGCCCGGTGCCAGGGGCTTTGAACCGTCGTCGTCAGGAGTGTCTGGTTCGATCGGATCAGATGCTGGGAATGTACCGACTAGCGCGTCATCTAGGCTGGTTCGTTGCAGTAGCCTCTCGTCATCCACGTAAGCCGGCAGAGCTGCGCGGAATGATTCCTTTGCGTCATCCAGCGGAATACGGTCTTGAGGTCGCTTAGGCCCAGCGATCGACGGCACTACCGTGGACAGGTCCAGTTCGATGTACTCCGAATACTCAACCTCACGGCTTGGGTCATGCCACATGCCCTGGGCTTTCGCATATTTCTCAACGAGGTTGACCTGTTCTTGGGTGCGGCCGGTGAGGTAGAGGTAATCCAAGGTCACCTGATCGATCGGGAACATCGCGGCTGTGGACCCAAATTCGGGCGACATGTTTCCGATCGTCGCACGGTTCGCAAGCGGAACTTCGGATACGCCCTCGCCAAAGAATTCGACGAACTTTCCTACAACGCCATGCTCTCGGAGCATTTCGGTGATTGTCAGAACCACGTCCGTGGCGGTTGCCCCCGGCGGGATGGATCCCGTTAGCTTGAATCCGACGACTTTGGGAATCAGCATCGAGATCGGCTGACCGAGCATCGCGGCTTCTGCTTCAATTCCGCCGACGCCCCAGCCCAGCACACCCATGCCGTTCACCATGGTGGTGTGGGAGTCAGTGCCGACGCACGTATCTGGGTAGGCTACTGTCTTGCCGTCCTTGTCTTGGGTGAAAACCCCACGCGACAGATACTCAAGGTTCACTTGGTGAACAATCCCGGTGCCTGGAGGGACGACTTTGAAGTCAGAGAACGCTTCTTGGCCCCACTTCAGGAACTGGTAGCGCTCCCCATTTCGTTCATACTCGCGCTCCACGTTCCGGGCGACCGCGTTGTGCGTCCCGAAGACGTCGATCTGGACTGAGTGGTCGATGACCAGTTCGGCCGGCACTTGAGGATTGATCTTTTCGGGGTCCCCACCCATTTCCTCATACGCTTCGCGCATGACGGCTAAGTCAACAACGCACGGAACGCCGGTGAAGTCTTGCAAAACCACGCGAGCGGGTGTGAACTGGATTTCGTCCTTGGGTTCCGCCTTCGGATCCCAGTTGGCAATCGCCCGAACGTGGTCGGCAGTAATGTTTTCGCCATCCTCGTTACGGAGCAAGTTCTCGGCTAGAACTTTGAGGGAGTAGGGAAGTTTCTGGGTACCAGGCACAGCATCGAGCCGATAGTACTGGTAGTCCTTGCCATCTACTTCGAGGGTGTCGAGAGAATCAAATGAATCCAAGTCTGGCACTAGGCCCTCCTTTGGTCGTGGTACATGTCCAACATATCGCAGGCAGCCCCCGAGATGTAATCAAGATTGGGGATGCCAAGTTTGTCATCGGGTGAGGACGGAAACGATCTCGAAATGGTGCGTATGCGGGAACAGGTCCCAGGCGGTGATCTGGGCGATCATGAACCCGCCCTCAACCAAATCCGCAAGGTCGCGTGCACCCGCCGCCGGATCACAAGAAACTAGAACGACTCGCTGAGCCGTAGAAGCGACAATCGCCTCAATAACCTCTTTGGATGCGCCTGATCGGGGCGGGTCCAAAACTATGGTCGTAACAGGTCGGCCTGTCATCGATAGCAGCTCTTTGACAGCATCACCGTCGATACGCCCTTCAAAGAGCTGGGCCGATCCGCTATTGACTGCTTCCTGCAGAACTTCAGCAGCACTGGCAACTGCTTCGTGGTTTCCTTCCAAGGTGACTAGCTCGCCCTCGCCCAACTCGTCCATAATAAATCGGGAAAACAGTCCCGATCCGGAATAGAGTTCGGCGACGACATCGTCTGGGCTCAATGCGCAGCCCTCGAGGACCGCTTCAACCAAGACGGCGGGCGCTTCTTGGTGCGTTTGCCAAAACGACCCGGGCCGAACCGGGAAACGGTGGGTTCGATCCGCGGCTGTGACTTCCCACCAAGAGGGAGTATCCACAGTGGTGTTTGGGTCAGTGAAAACGCCGCGAGGAGTAACAACAACCGGTGCAGAAGCAGTAGGAGCCTCCACTGCGATTCTTTCCCCGACTTTCCACCGTCGACGCCACCGCTCATCGGTGAGTACCTCTAAGTCGGCGATCGGTGCAGCTGCCAAGGGCAGTTCCGTTAGCGGCGTCACATCGTGCGAACGGTATCGACGCAGGCCCGGTCTTCCTTCTTTGTCGATCACCAGTTGCAAGCGGGTGCGCCGACCAAACAACTTCTCATCATCTGTATCGCCAGGAGCGGCTTCTACCGGCACCAAAACGGAATCCGAGCCAGCGCCGGTGCCTTGAATCTGCTCTACTACCGCGTCTCCGCCGATGCGCCGCAGCTGCTCATCTAGCACTTGCCCTTTCCAAACACGTTGGAAAGAGGGCGAAACATGGCCGAGCTCGAACGCATCGGCAGCCTCGTCCCAAACATGAGGAATACGATCCGGAGAAGCCTCTAGAACTTCGACAACTTCTGCCCATGCGAAGCGCTTGTGTTCGGAAGTCAGCCGGATACGCACGACTTCTCCCGGCAGCCCGCCCCTGACGAACACGGCTCTCCCGTCCGGTAGATGTGATAGGCAGGCTCCCCCATGGACAGGCTTGCTTAGGGTCACTTCGTGCATCTGCTTCTGCGCCATTTTCCTGCTTTCTACAACTTTCGTCGCCAACGAGAAGTTGGGTCACTACTACAAGACTACATTTGCTCATCGGTCGCGTCGGTTGAGTGGTAGCTTTGAATTGTGCATTTCGTGATCATGGGTTGTGGTCGTGTCGGTGCGATGCTCGCCGACGAACTCGACGCGCAAGGCCACTCAGTGGCGGTTATAGACACGCAGTCGGCTGCGTTCGCTCGGCTAAGCCCGGATTACTCTGGCCAGCGAATCCACGGAAGCGGCTTTGATCGGGACGCTTTGCAAAAAGCGCGAATACAAGAAGCATATGGATTCGCCGCCGTTTCTAACGGCGATAACTCCAATATTATCGCCACCCGAACAGTGAGCCATCTGTTCAATGTTGAGCGAGTCGTCGCGCGCATCGCTGATCCTGAACGCGCCGAACTATACGAGCGGCTGGGAATACCCACGATAGCCTCGACCCGACGCACCGCCACTGCCGTCCTCAAGCGCATCACCCCACCGAACGCGGAAGTGGTTTGGGATGGTCCAACCGGCGCTGTTTCCCTAGTGACGGTCCGCCCATCGAAGCATTGGTACGGAGTCCCGCTCGTCAAGGTAGAAGAAACAACCGGCGGGAGGGTCACATTCATCGGCCGACTATCGCGAGTTCTAGTTGCCCAGCGGCACATGGCCGTACAAGAAAACGACGAACTCTACGTCGGCATCGAAGCCAACCGCGCCGCTGACCTGCGAGACATTCTCACATCCCCTCCCCAAGCAGCAGAAACCTCATCGGGAGGAGCAGCGTGAAAATCCTGATTATCGGCGCTGGTGCAGTCGGTTGCGCAACGGCGCAACAGCTAACTTCACATGGGCTCGACGTGACGATTATCGATAAGGACCCAGACGCGATAAAAGTCGGCCGAGTGCCCGAAGCAGACTGGGTGCTGGCGGATGCCTGTTCTCCGTCTCAGCTCGAAGAAGCCGGCGCTCGAGAGGCTGATGCGGTCGCGGCACTGACTGGCGACGACAAAGTGAACCTAGTGGTGTCACTGCTAGCAAAGACAGAGTTCGCTGTTCCGCAGGTCATTGCTCGAGCAAATCACACCGCGAATGAATGGATGTACAACGAAGAGTGGGGTGTGGATGTACTTGCTTCTACACCCAGGGCAATTACTAATCTTGTCGAGGAAGCCATCTCTGTGGGAGAAGCGGTTCAACTTCTGGCTCTCGACGGCTCTGCGACGTCGGTCTACAAGATTCAGCTTCCGCATGGATCTGCTCAGGTCGGTCTCTCCCCCTTCGACGTTCCGGTGCACAGTCCCTTAATTTTGGCGGCTGTGATCCGTTCCGGTCACCCGCTAGCCGTGGAGAGCGTACCGTCCCTTAAAGCTGGTGATGAGCTACTCGTAGTGGCACCCCGCCAGGCGGAGGCGGAACTTGAGGCCTTGGAACAGGCTGTTTCAAAGATGCGGTCAGAACGTTAGTCGTTCTCTTCTGCAGAGGCTGGGACAACTCGTCGAAGTAACACCCAAGTCAGCCAACCTCCGATGGCGAATAGCGGCAGTCCCATCAGTAGTTTCAGCACACCTAAACCGACAACCTGCCCGCCAAAGTAGAGGGGTGCCTGGACACCAAGGCGCAATCCAAAGACGGCAACCCAGACCCAAGTCGCTAACGCAGTGCGTTTGCGTAACAGCGGCGCCCATGGCTGGTCCTTCCAGCCATCTGGAAGACCGACGGCGAATTGCATGAGCAGGAGCATCGCCGGCCTGCGGACTAACAAAGAGACGAGCATCAGTAAGAGGAAGAAAGCGTTTGTGAGCAGGCCCCAAGCAAAATAATTTTCAGCTTTGCCAGACAGCCCGGCCCATGCCACGCCGATAAGAACCCCGAACACGCCGGCAAACGCCTGGGTCAGTGTCGACCTCTGCAAGATCCTTATGAGGACGAAAAGTGCCGCGGTCCCGCCCGAAAGAACCAGTGGCCACCACAGCCCTTTCGTCACTACGTATGCGACCACAAATATGAGGCCGGGTAGGAGCGACTCCAGGGCCCCGCGCCACCCACCAATCGATTCAGCAAAGGAAAACGTCGAATCATCCAGTTGTCGGGCCCAAGCGGGCCCACGACTAGACGTGGCAACCTGGGGTTCGGACCGGTCTTCCATGTTCACTCTCCGTAGATCAATGTGTAGGAAGGGTCATACATCACGCGCTGACCGCGACTAGTGCCGACCGTCCCAGTTAACGCCAGTGCCCGGCCAGGGAAGATTCCGGCGATTGAACAGCGTCCGTGCCAGATAGCTATAAGCGTGTCATGCGCTTCGTCTTCCAAGGTAACGCGCAAAGAACCACGCCCTTCACGTTCCTCTCGTTCCAACTTCGACACCAAACCGGCGACAGTTACCGATGTCCGAGGCTCAGCCAAGGCGATTGGTACGGCCCCTTCGAGGAGAAGACAGGCGGCGAACGGATCCGATCGCTCTATGCGCGCAACTTCTTGGGGCGGCGCAGCGAAAAATAACCGCCTGAGATCACCGAGACGCATCTAGACCAGATGCTTCAGAAGGCAGCGTCAACGGCAGTAGTCCCAAACGAATCTGCGGAGCGTCCCCGCGGTGAACAATCAGCTGGTCAATCAGTTGTTCGCAAGCCTCCATTTGCGCTGCATCCCCGGCGGCCGCAGCCCCGGCAATGTCCAAACGAGCAACCCAGCGCGGACCCTCAACACCGATAATCCTCAGTGGTGTGAACCCTTTGGTGCCGTCCGGCAAAGTCGTGCCTACTTTTGCTTGGATTTCCTGTCCGTAAGGGCCATCAACCCTAGTCGTTGACCCTCCTTGGGAGCGGATAGACGCCTCGATCTGTTCAGAGAGCTCTTCCCAAGCACCCCCAGATTTAGGTGCGGCCGCGACACTGACCGTCACCCCTGAGGCGCCCAAGACCAACATCACGCGCGGCAAAGTTACTTTGTCTGGTCCGACTTTGCCCCTCAGTTGCAGCCCGGTAATGCTTGGAACGTACACCGATCCAAGATCCACGTATCCTTCCGGTGCAGGCAAACCTTCCGAGTCACGCGGACCCCGCTGATCCTCTGCAGCCGCCTCGTCGAGTGCCGGTGCTGCTTCCTCGGGTTCAATGTCTTCTTCTAATGGGCGGCGGCGCCGCCGGAAAAGAGCCACGTAATACCTCTAGCCTGCACAGTCGAGGCACAGGGGCGCGCCCGGCTCGCTGTCGGGAGATAGCTGCGATGTGTGCTTCACCAAGAAACATGACACGCAGGTGAATTCGTCGTCCTGAGCCGGCACCACCAAGACGGTGAGTTCTTCCTTCGAGAGATCCGCGCCAGGCAGTTCAAAACTTTCCGCCGCCTCGTTTTCGTCCTCGTCAACATCGTTTGAGCCGATGTCTGCTCTGCGCGACTTAAGTTCTTCAATAGAGTCTTCAGAGATGTCTTCCTCAGACTTGCGGGGCGCATCGTAGTCGGTGGCCATACTGGTCCTTTCACGCCGGTGGTACCCCGCCGATATGCCGCATAAAATGGCAATCGACGAGACAAGTGATCGCGGGGATACTAACACCTATGGCTGGCTGATTCCACAGGCAAATCAAACACACCCGCCAACATCCGCCGTCAGCGATCGGAGTTTGGCACCATTGAGAGAGAAAGGTGGGCCAGATGATTGTGCTTCAATTTGTGGGACGCGACGCGGACAGCGACGCCCTGCTGTTCCTGGACGAGGGCGGTAACGAGTACACGGCAGCACTTAGCGACGCTCTGGTGGCTGCAGTATTGCGCGGCTCCACGCTTGAAGTGGTCGAGGAAAGACCACAAAAGCCGCTCTCCCCGCGCGAAATTCAGGCCATGCTGCGCGAAGGCATGTCTGCTGAGCAGGTAGCCCAGCAGACCGGTACGGATCTGGAAAGAGTTCGTCGGTTCGAGGGCCCTGTGCGGGCAGAAATTGCCCACGCGATCGACTTGGCACGGCAAAGCGTCGTCGGCAGCGACCGAGACGCTCCTACAGTCGGTGATCTCGTGGTCGACCGGCTCGCGGAGCGGGGGGTTGACATCGAGACTCTCGACTGGCACGCAGGTAAACGGGGCGGTTCTTCATGGGAAGTGGTGGCCGTATTCGTTGAAGACGGGGTCGAGCGTTCCGCCACGTGGACACTTGGAGAGTCGACTGGACTAGCGGTTGCCGCGGACGATGCTGCTCGCGAGCTCACGGAATCCGCCCGCGCCCCCGAACCGGTTCGCGCCCTTTTCCCGCCTGTCGTCGCGGGTAACGTGGAAACGATTGAGGTCGAAGACGATGCCCTCTTGGATCGTCAGGAACAGTTGCTTCGACGCCTCAACGCCGCTAGGGGCCGACGCCAGCCGGTCATGATGGGCTTTGAAGGGGGTCAGGAAGAACCGGATACCGTCCCCCTGACGGTCAGGAAGAGAAACTTACAGCCTGAAGAACGAACCAGACCCGCAGTCGTGGACTCAAGCGAATCGGTAAATGAAGAGGCGGAACCAGTTGAGGAAGCCACCGATCGCGAGACGGTTGTGGAAAAGAAGAAAGTCGAAGCGAAAGTAGAGGTTGAAGTCGAAGAAGTTGTTGAGGCGACTTCGGTTTCTGAGAGCTCGAAGAAGCGGCGGCGAACGCCCGTTCCTTCATGGGACGAAATTGTTTTTGGTTCCCGCGGGGATTAGACCAAGCGCCAGATTGGGATAAGCATCTCACTATCTGTCAGCGATCCGTGTACGCCCGGCATGGCTATAGAGGCTGCGCTTTGGGTTCTTGAGTCCACAACTACTTCTGTTCCGCGCGGCATAACCAGCAAGTCGCCGATGAGATCAGCACCTGGCCCGGAGCCCACAACTTCCGGGATCTGCTTCCGATTGAAGATCCAGGCTTGGTCAGCCCAGTATTCACGCCAACGTTTCTCAACCTGTTGTGCCATTCCGGGCTCAGCATGAACGTGAGCGGCCCGCCCCTCCCCAGCGATGATGGCGACGCCCGCGCGTAGCTCTGGCACTTCGGCGACGTCGATTCGTTGCGTCACTTCTACCATCCCGTGGTCTGCGGTGAGTAACACTTGAGCTTTTCCGTCGGCCTTCTTCAAGAAGGCAGGTAACTCGGCGTCGAAGTCTTCTAAGGCGCGCGACCATTCAGAGGAGTTGGGACCGTATTGATGGCCAGCTTTGTCAACTTGGGCCCAGTACACATATGTGAGGGGAACGCCGCTGCGTGCTTGAGCGGTCGCAGCAGCCAGCCTTTCCGGCAGTCCGCTAACACCAACAAACTTGGCACCTCTCATCGCGGCCACTGTGAGGCCACTACCAGAGAAGCGACGGTCGGTAACTACTGAACTAGGAATTTCAGCAAGTGCCAGTGATTCGAAGAGCGTCGGCTCGGGCTGCCACGACTCAGCATCGACGCCAGGAGCAAAGTTCAGCAAGTTCATCACCGAGTCGCCTTGGCGTACCGAATAGCCGACCATCCGGGTCTGTCCCGGTGCTTTACCGGTGGCCAGGCTTGTCAAAGCGGCCGCTGTGGTTGAAGGCGCACATGTCTGTCCGATGACCATTTCGGATTTAAGACGCCGAAGGGTTGGAGCATGCGCCAGGTGATTGGAGATCTGGTTGGCGCCAAGACCATCGACAACTAGGAGAATCACCGGTAGTCCCCACTCCAAGTCACACCGGTTGGCCAGCCGATCGGTGGAACGAGTACCACTGTAGGCCCCTTCCGTGGCGACGTGAGCGGCCGCCCCTACGACGTCGCCGATCCAAGAGTCCGGAGGGGGCACTGGGGGGAGGACGTCTTCTGGCAGTGGCTGAGCATTCCACAAACTCATGTGTTGCTCACCTCGGCAGCAAGGGCGGAAACGAACGCCATCGCATCCTCCTCAGAGGAACCTTCGGCGCCAGTACCAAAATGCATCAGCAGCCCTTCGTCCTTGCTACTTCCGACGAAGCCGTGATCAACGGTGCAGGAAGGATTGTCGCACTGCAGCGACTCCAATTCGATAGCGCGGTTGGTGGTAAATGACAGCGCCACGGTGAGGTACGCACTAGCGTCTTCCCACTCCCCCGCAGGATCCTGAAGGTGCTCTGGCGCGGCATCGTGGGAGAACCGCCCGACTTCAATCCCCGTCATCTGGCTCACAGGCTGCAGGCTTACATGCCAGCGGACGCCCTCGGACAACTCATCGAGGTGGATCGACGTGAGAAGTTTGCCTCGCAGTCCGAGGTAGTCGAAGTGGCGGAAAACGGAATCATCATCGAAAGTCGTTTCCAGTTGGAACAGATTATGTTGCGGGAGCTCTCCCCCGTTTACTTGGCGGATGAGATCTTCGATCAGGTCAGCGTGGAAGCCTAGCTGCCGTACCTTGCCGAAGTGAGTCATAGTTCTCTTGTCCTCCGCTAGCGTAGGTGGTCAGGTGGGTCAGTAATCTCCACAATAATGTGCATTATGGCAATTAATGTGGTCGGACCGGGTGAAGAGGACAGCATTGACGACATCGACGTCTCAGTGGAGATGCGTGAGTCGTTTTTAGAGTATGCCTATTCGGTCATTTATGCGCGTGCACTACCGGATGCTCGTGACGGGTTGAAACCAGTGCAACGCCGCATCTTGTATCAGATGCAGCAGATGGGTCTGTATCCCGATCGCGGCCACGTCAAATCGCAGCGTGTGGTCGGTGAAGTCATGGGTAAGCTCCACCCGCACGGTGATGCTCCCATCTACGACGCTCTGGTGCGGCTGGCACAGGATTTCAATTTGCGGCTCCCTCTAGTCGATGGTCACGGCAACTTCGGGTCTTTAGATGACGGTCCTGCGGCCGCCCGATATACCGAGGCGAGACTCGCCGCGTCCGCGGCTTTACTAACCGACGGTTTGGATGAGGACGCAGTCGACTTCGTCCCCAATTACGACAACCAATTTCTTCAGCCCGACGTGCTTCCGGCTGATTTTCCGTCCCTATTGGTAAATGGTGCGTCCGGGATTGCCGTGGGAATGGCGACCTCTATACCCCCTCATAACCCAGCGGAAACCCTGCGCGGGGCGCTACACCTCTTGAAAAACCCGCAAGCTACCACTGAAGACTTGATGAGATTTATCCCCGGCCCTGACTTCCCAGGCGGCGGGATCATTCCCGGGTTAGACGGCGTGCGTCAAGCGTATGAAAGTGGCCGGGGGATATTCAAAGTCCGCGCCAAAGCAGAAATAGAGAGGCTATCCCCACGCCGAATGGGAATAGTGGTAACTGAGCTTCCCTACATGGTGGGCCCAGAAAGAGTTATTGAGCGCATCAAGGATGGCGTGAACTCCGGAAAAATCAAGGGTATCGCCGCTGTTTCCAACCTGACGGATCGCGAGCATGGCTTACGCTTAGTGATAACCGTAAAGAACGGATTCAAACCGGAGTCTGTCCTAGCACTCTTGTATCGCCATACTCCCCTCGAAGAGTCTTTCGCCACGAACGCGGTCGCCCTGGTTGAGGGCCAGCCGAAGACGATGCCACTGAAGGATATCTTGCAGGTATTCATTGGGCACCGTCTCTCCGTGACTCTGCGCAGAACGAAGTATCTGATTGAGCGTAAACAGGAACGACTCCACCTAGTTCACGGCCTACTCCGAGCGATTCTAGACATCGACGACGTGATCGTGATCATCCGGTCATCCGCTGACGCAAGAGAAGCGCAGAGCCGCTTGCAAGAGGCGTTTGACCTATCCGAAGTTCAAGCCCAATACATTCTCGAACTGCGTCTACGCCGACTGACCAAATTCTCGCGGATCGAATTAGAGGCAGAACGCGACGACCTCGAAAAATCTCTAGAATCCTTGCGTGCCATCGCCGAATCTCGCGAGTTATTGGAAGCCAAAGTCGCCTCCGATCTAGAAGAAACCGCTCAACAGGTGGCCTCGGCTCGACGCACAGTCCTTCTTGAGGAAGATTCGCTGGATACCAAAGCTGCCACTGGAAAAGATCTAGAGATCCCGGATGAGCCCTGCATCGTGGTGCTGACCCCCAACGGAGGAATAGCACGCATTCCCGGTGCTGAAGCGCCCGCGGAACCCGAGGCGGGCTCAAGCGACGCCTGGCGGTCATGGGGAGTGGCAACGACCCGAGGCCAGACGCTGGTCATCACTTCTGATGGTCTAGCGCATCGCGTCCCCGTGGAGACGCTGCCCTCTTTAGCACGATCTGACCTAGCACAGTCCCTGGCCGGAACCATCCCCGTTTCGGATTTGCTTCCCGGTGAATCAAAGGGATCGCGTCCGATAGGCATTATCTCTGCGGATGAGCAGACTACCCTGGCTCTCGGCACACGCTTCGGAGTCGTGAAACGCGTGCGTTCTGACTGGCCGGCTAACCGAGATTCCTGGGCAGTGATCGCATTGGAAGAAGGGGATGAGGTCGTGGGATCCAGTAATAGTAACGAGACTGACTTTTCCACGTTCATTACCAAGGCCGGACAACTTCTCAAGTTTCCAGTTTCACTGGTGCGTCCTCAAGGTCCAGCTGGTGGAGGGGTAGCCGGAATTCGTTTGGCCGATGGCGATGAAGTCATCTTCTTCGCTGCTGTGGAAGAAACTGATACCGCCGAAGTGGTAACTGTCACGGAACCGAAAGACGGGATGCCGGGCACAGCCCCAGGCAGTGCTAAACGCTCTTCGTTCCTTGACTACCCAGCGAAGGGAAGAGCAACCATGGGGGTGCGTTGCCACCGTTTCCTCAAGAACGAGGAGCACTTGCGGGTAGCCTGGGCTGGAAGTTTCCCGCCTTTGGCGATCACGGATAACGGCAAACCGGTTTCGCTACCTGAAGAGATGTCCAAGCGTGACGCCTCGGGACAACCGCTTCGCGGCATCGTAGAGATCATCGCCTAGGGGCACTTCAGGAATTTGCGAGTGACAGCGAATAGGTGTGATACCAAGCCGAAACTTCGAAGCCGTTGTCGCGGTAGAGCGAGAACGTCTCCTGATTGTCGTCTGGATCTACGGTGACGCTCACCATATCCATCCCGTCGCGTTGGAGTGCCTCAAAAGAGGCATCGAGCAAGGCTGAAAGTATCCCGGCGCGACGTCGCGGATCGAAGGCAGCCAAGATCTGCAGTACACCTTCACGCCACCCGAGGGCTTCCCAGTCTTGTTCGTAGGCCCCTACCGAAATCAGCCCCACAACCCTTGGTCGGTCCCCACCACGATCTAACGCCACGAACGACCAATCACGGTTCATTCCGGCGTTCATGTGCAACCAGGCTTCTCTGGTCGCGGGATTCTTCTCTTTCAATGCGGCGCTAGCCTGATTGAAAGCCCGCCGAGCCGGGTCATCCCAGTTCTCATCCCAAGGAACAATCTCTAAGAATGAGTGAGTTGGCGGTCCGGTCCGCCACCGGCGCACCGGGGTTCGTAGCTCCGCCGCGCCGCCACTTTGAACGTATCCCAGCCAATTGAGGACTTCGCGAAATTCTTTGTCTTTTTCGTGGATCGTATGGGTCAATCGACCCCGCTCAGGACCGTAACGTGAAGCGACTAGATCTGCGCCGGCGCGGGTTTGCCACTCGAGCAGTTTGCTACCGATGCCGATGCTTCGTGCGGATGGACACACGCCGCCCTGACAAACTGCCTCATCTTCACCAGCCGCTGACAGCGTGACGTATCCAAACGCAACCATGCGCTCTGGGTCTGTCTCGTCTAACCCGGCTACACCCACCCACTTGTCGGCGTGGGCGAAAATCCCCTCTACCTCTGCTTGAGAAGTTCGATACGGCACCCCTTCTGACTCTTCGATTGCAGCCAGAAGTCGAGCCAGTTGCGCCGAGTGAGACGGCTCTAGGGGTACCCAGACGACACCGGGTTGCCCCAGCGGCATGGTTCGTTTACCGACAGTCACTGCCCCAGAATATCCCATGACTTGATCACGGTTACGCCAGTTCGCAGTAAAGAAGCGCTAAAGCCCGTGCTGATCTGCGGCCAAACGTCAGGCGTCGATTCGGTCGCGTGCGATGTCATGTGCACCATCCACAATAAACTGCTTACGAGGCGCTACCGTGGAACCCATTAGCAGCTCGAAAACTGCTTCGGCTTCTCTTAGCGCTTCTTCGTCCTCTAGCGTCACTCTTCGTAGCCGGCGGGTCGCCGGATCCATCGTGGTTTCAGCCAACTGGTCAGCGTCCATTTCCCCCAAGCCTTTATACCGTTGAATCGGTTCCTTGTATTTACGGCGCTGCTTGGACAGACGCGCTAGCTCTTCGTGCAAGCCGGCTTCAGAGTAGGTGTAGATCACTTCCGGTTTCGCACGCCCACGCCCAGGAACATCGATCCGATGCAGAGGGGGCACCGCAGCAAACACTCGTCCGGCCTCAACCAAGGGACGCATATAGCGGAAGAACAACGTCAATAGCAAAGTACGTATATGTGCGCCGTCGACATCCGCGTCCGTCATCAAAATGACTTTTCCGTAACGCGCCGCGGGCAGGTCGAAAGTCCGGCCCGAACCGGCGCCGATCACTTGAATCAGGTTCGCGCATTCAACGTTGGCGAGCATGTCACTGGTCGAAGCCTTCTGAACGTTGAGGATTTTTCCGCGGATTGGAAACAGGGCTTGGAACTCAGACGAGCGCGCTGCCTTTGCAGTGCCGAGCGCCGAGTTTCCTTCGACGATGAACAGCTCACTTTTGGCTACGTCACTGGTGCGACAGTCAGCCAGTTTTGCCGGGAGTGCCGAGGTTTCGAGGGCGTTCTTGCGTCGCGAAATCTCCTTATGCAATCGCGCGGACGCACGAGCCTTCATTTCGCCAGCGAGTTTGTCAAGCAGGGCTTGATTCTCTTGCTTATCAGTTCGGCTGGTCCGTGAGAACTGTTGCTCGATCCATTTCGACACAATGCGGGACACAACCCCCCGCACCTGAGGAGTGCCCAGCGTCTCTTTGGTTTGCCCTTCGAATTGAGGCTCAGGCAGACGAACAGTCACGACCGCAGTCAATCCAGCGAGCATGTCGTCTTTTTCGAGCCGTCCATCCCGAGCAGTGAGTTTCAACCGCCGTGAGGCCTTTTCCACCTGTGCCCTCAAAGTGCGCAAGAGAGCCTGTTCGAACCCCTGTACGTGGGTGCCTCCCTTCGGTGTGGCAATGATATTCACGAAGGACCGCAGTTCAGTTTCGTAACCCACCCCCCATCGCAGCGCAATGTCCACTTCGCATTCTCGCTGCACGGTGGCTGGCCGCAGGTGACCGTCCTCGTCCAGTTGCTGAACTGTCTCTTCGTATTCACCTGACGAAGTGATTCTCCAAGTGTCAGTAACTGCCCGGTCTGCCGCTAAGAAGTCGACATAGTCAGAAATTCCGCCCTTGTAGCAGAACTCTTCCGTTATGGTCTCCTCCCCACGTTCGTCACGCAAGACAATGGTGAGACCGGGGACCAAGAAGGCGGTTTGACGCCCTCGCGTCACCAGGAGGTCCCACGAGAAAGCTTCGGTTTCAGGGAAGATCTGGAAGTCGTGCCAGAAGCGCACGCGGGTCCCGGTCGCTTTAGTGCGACTTTTCCCAGTCACCTCAATGTCTTGAGCTTCTTCGAAGGGAGCAAACTTAGCATTCGGGCTAGGAGAACTCTTGTCTGCGAAAGTCCCGGGTTCACCGCGCTGGAAGGACATTCGGTGCGTTTTACCGTCTCGGTCAACTTCTACGTCCAGACGAGCAGACAGAGCATTCACGACCGATGCTCCGACACCGTGGAGGCCACCGGACGAAGCGTACGACGAGCCCCCAAATTTGCCCCCAGCGTGCAATTTAGTGAAGACGACCTCTACACCGGACAGGCCCACCCCCGGCACCGTGTCCACGGGGATGCCGCGGCCGTTGTCAACCACAGATACTGACCTGTCAGCATGGAGGGTTACTTCGATCCGAGAGCACTCGCCCTGCAGCGCCTCATCAACTGCGTTGTCGACGATTTCCCAAACGCAGTGCATCAGACCGCGTTGATCGGTAGAGCCGATATACATTCCAGGGCGTTTGCGTACGGCTTCTAAACCCTCCAGAACGGAAAGGTGCCGTGCGGAATACCCTTCCCCTGTGGACTTGATTTCTTTGGCACTCACTTGGGAATCATAGGCCTAAACCCCCCTGCTCCTTTACCGCTGTGCTGCGTTAGTCATATTCTGTTGTGCCAACTGCGAAAGACTTGGAACGGTACTGCCAATCTTGGCTGGTCCGTGGTTCGATTAATGCATGAACGTTTCAACATTAGATCCCGCAGTGGACCAAGTGCTACCTTCGCTGGAGCGGCGCGACCTAAACGCCTTGGATCGCTGTGACGCCTGCGGTGCACGCGCCTGGGTTCGCGCCGTGATGCCGGCGTCAGAGCTCCTGTTCTGCGCTCACCACGCGGCACGCCACTTGCCTGCGCTCGCAGAATCAGCCCTCTTCCTCCAAGATGACCGTGATCAAATGGACTAGATCAAGCGGATTGGTCGCTGTTCACCAGCGTGGGCAGCGAATGCAAACTGAGTGTTTTGTGGGGTGGGTCCGATAGGTCCCACCCCATTTGTTTACGTGCGTTCGCCTAACGAATCAATCCAAGTAGTCGCGCAGAACTTGCGATCTCGATGGATGGCGCAGTTTGCTCATTGTCTTTGATTCGATCTGACGGATACGCTCACGCGTGACACCGTAGACCTTTCCGATTTCGTCTAGCGTCTTCGGTTGGCCGTCGCCTAGACCGAAACGCATTGAAACGACGCCGGCTTCTCTCTCAGACAGAGTGTCCAAGACTTGGTGTAGTTGCTCTTGGAGAAGAGTGAACGACACGGCGTCGGCTGGGACGACCGCCTCTGAGTCCTCGATGAGGTCGCCAAATTCGGAGTCACCGTCCTCACCAAGAGGGGTGTGTAACGAAATTGGCTCGCGCCCGTATTTCTGAACCTCAACGACCTTCTCCGGAGTCATATCTAGTTCAACTGCGAGCTCTTCAGGCGTTGGTTCGCGCCCCAAGTCCTGCATCATTTGTCGCTGGACACGGGCGAGCTTGTTGATAACCTCAACCATGTGGACGGGGATACGGATGGTTCTAGCCTGGTCAGCCATTGCTCTTGTGATGGCTTGACGGATCCACCATGTGGCATACGTCGAGAACTTGTAACCCTTCATGTAGTCGAATTTCTCGACCGCACGAATCAAACCCAAGTTGCCCTCTTGGATAAGGTCAAGGAACTGCATGCCTCGGCCCGTGTAGCGCTTCGCCAGCGAAACGACAAGCCTCAGGTTGGCCTCTAGCAGGTGGTTCTTCGCGTTTTGACCATCGGCGGACAGCTGAGTTAATTCTCGGCGTTCGCGGGAGCTCATTAGCTCCCCTTCTTGCTTCAGCTTGTAGTCAGCGTAAAGTCCAGCTTCAATGCGTCGAGCCAAATCGACCTCTTGCTCAGCGTTAAGAAGTGAAACCTTGCCAATCTGCTTCAGATAGTCTTTGACGGGGTCTGCCGTGGCACCGGCTACCGTAACTTGCTGGACTGGCTCGTCGGCCTCATCCGAATCTGAGACAACGAAGCCACGAGCAGGAGCCGCAGGCTTCTTGGCCTTCTTGCTCTCCTCTTCATCCTCATCTTCTTCGGGCTTCTCGTCGTCGTCGGTTGCATCGTCGTCATCGACGTCTACTTCTTCTTCGACGTCTACTTCTTCTTCGTCGAGAATCTCTTCTTCCGGTGCGTCTTCGACTTCTACTGCCTCTTCAACATTGACAGTAGTTTCTTTTGCGGCGGCTTTCGTGGCCGGAGCCTTTTTGGCCGGTGCTTTCTTAGCGGGAGCTTTCTTAGCAGAAGCCTTGCTAGCAGCTGTGGATTTTTCTTCAGCGGGTGCGGACACGCAGAAACCTTTCTGAAGGACGAGTAGAACGGACGCCTCGTTGGGCGCAAGACTCGTTCAATTATACTAACAGCGCCGGAGAGAGCCGCCTACAAGTACGCGCACAGCGTACGATGTCGACGTCTACAGACGGGAATCCAGATATGCATCCAGGGCAATCCATCGAAGAAGTACTCGCAGTGTTTCGGCAAGAGGTCGACAGTGAGGTAGAAAAACTTGCGCGGGACTTTTACGAGTCTGTGGCTCTTGAGCCAGCAGCGTCGGCGAGAGGCCCCTTTCTAGATGCGGTACAAGGTGGAAAACGCTTCCGAGCATTATGCGCTCTCATCGGTGCGGCAGTCGGCATCGCAGAAAACCGCGCACAAGAGAGCGGTTCTGAACTACTCGCCAGCGTCAAAGATGACCAGCGGGTACTTGGATTGGCTACCGCCTTGGAACTTTATCAAGCATCTGCACTGGTACATGATGACTTGTTGGACGACTCTGATACAAGGCGCGGGCGCGCTACGCCACATGTCCTATTCGAAGACCAGCACAAAGAGCTGGGCCTGTGGGGTGATTCATCCGACTACGGACGTGATGGTGCCGTCCTCCTCGGTGACTTGTTGATGTCAGCTGCAGACTTCGCTCTGGCGACCACACTAGCTGAGTACGGAAGCGATCAAGCCGGCCACTTGGCCCTCCGATTCTCACTGATGACGGGGGAGGTTGCTTTGGGGCAGTGGGCGGAGACTCTAGTTTCTTACACTCCCATACTGGCAGCGGCTGCAGACCGGAACGACGTCGTGGAAGACACCCTTGCTGTCGTCGCTAGCAAGTCGGGCAGATATTCGGTTATGCATCCCGCTGTGCTCGGTGCACTAGCGGTTGGAGCTTCAAAGCAGACACAAGAGATGCTGGAAAGGATCCTCGAACCTGCTGGGATCGCTTTCCAACTTCGTGATGATGCTCTAGGTGTATTCGGTAAGCCAGGGATTTTGGGCAAACCAGTATCCACCGACATTGCCGAGAAAAAACGGACTGTACTCTTAGCGCTCGCTCTTCAGCAGGCGCCTGAACACGTTGCCAAACGCCTCTCTGGGCTCTACGAGCAGGATGAGCTCACTGAAGCACAAGTGGATGAGGTGCGCGAGATTCTAGCCCAATATGGCTCGACCCAGCACGAAGCCCTGATCGAGACAATATCGACGCGCGCACTCAGCGTCTTGGAGCAGGCCGATCTACCGGCTGCTGCCAAAGACCTCTTAAGCCACCTAGTCGACTTAGTCACCGTGCGGGACGCGTAGCACCGCACTTGCCGAGCTAAATCTTCTACCAAGCTTGCGTTGCCGCCACTCTGTTGACCGCCCGATGTGATCCTTCACGAAGCATCTGGATCGGGCGAGCCTCCAACCAAGGATTTTCCGTCCAGAGCCAGTCGATGATCTCTTCGTTAGAGAACCCGCCGTCAGCAAGAAGCATGACGCTTCCTCGAAGTGTCGGCAAAGGTTCATCAGTTGCCCGCACTAAGCGCGGCTCATCGCTTCCTGGAGTGCGAAGTTCAGCTACGAATTGGCGGTTTGCTGGAAGCTCCACCAGCGTCTCCTCAAGGATGTGAAGTTCACCGCCGTGGCGCAGACCAAGCAGGACGTTTTCTTTTATCAGTTGCTTGATGCGGCTGGGCTCAACTCCCAGTCGATCTGCAGTGTCCTGAACAGAAACGTGCGGGATGTTTTCCAGAAGCTCTTCTGCTGTTTTTGCCATACCCCCAGCGTAGCGCCCGCGTGCCACTGAAAGCACATGCTTGTCCTAGCGTACAATCACCAACGTGACTAGGATCCCCAATGACCGGTAGCATGCCGGAGCCAGTGCCCTCAGCCCAAGTGGTGGATCCGCTGATCGCCACTGTGGTCGATGGCCGTTACAGAGTACTTTCGCGCGTGTCGCGCGGCGGCATGGCGACCGTGTACGTTGCCCGTGACGAGCGGCTTGAGCGTCTCGTCGCTTTGAAAGTTATGCACCCCCACTTGGCCGAATCGGAGCAATTCATTGCTCGATTCCGAAGAGAAGCCCGGTCGGCGGCTAAGGTCTCACACTCGCGGATCGTGCCGATATACGACCAGGGCGTTGTGGACGGGCAAGGATACCTCGTCATGGAACTGGTTGAAGGGCCGGACCTGCGGTCCTTCCTCACCGGAGGCGAGGCAATCACGCTCGCAGACTCTTTCCGTATGATCGGCCAGATGCTAGACGGCCTCGCAGCTGCGCACCGAGCAGGCGTAGTGCACCGTGATCTCAAACCCGAAAACGTCCTCCTAACTGAAGACTTGGACGTAAAGATCGTTGACTTCGGCTTAGCGCGCGCTGCATCCGAAGTGTCAGTTTCTACCACAGGGTCTGTACTAGGCACTGTTGCCTACCTCGCTCCCGAAGTTGCCACAAGCGGTGAGTCCGACGCTCGTACCGACATTTTTGCTTTAGGCATCATGATGTACGAGATGTACACCGGACAGTTGCCAGGAGCTCAAGACAACCCGGTGCAAATGGCTCTGTCGAGAGTTACGGAGGACACTCCCCCACCCTCTCTGCTCACACCTTGGTTACCCACTGAAGTAGACGAATTGGTCAGTGCGTTCACCGCTCGTGACCCAGCCGAGCGCCCGTCGACCGCGACCGAGGCAGCCGAACTCTTGAACAGCGTACAAAGACAACTGCCTTCCGAACTACTCGAACACTCACTGCCACAACCACACGGACAAAGACGAACGACGATTTCAGACGAACAAGGTCTTACGATGCAGCTCGACCAGTCCGAACGCACCGCAGTGCTTCCAGTGGCCGAGATAGTCGTGCAAACATCCGGTTCGGTGGCGGCTCCGGATGCCCGACAATTCACCCCGGGCTCGCGTCGATGGCTGATCCTAACCACGGTGCTACTGCTTGTCACTGCGATCGCACTGGGCGTCTGGTGGTGGTGGCAGCAATACGGACCTGGGTCTTACTTGACGGTCCCCGACGTAGTCGGGATGGAAGAGTACGACGCTGAGGTCGCGTTCAGCGAACTGAATCTTGCAACCGCCCTCATCTATGAAAATTCGGATGATGTAGAGGAGGGTCTGGTAATACGAACCAACCCAGAACCGGACCAGCCTGTACACAAGAACGCGGAAGTCCAAATCTTCATCTCCAAAGGTGTACTCATGCTCACGGTGCCCGATGTAGCGGGCCTGAAACCTGACAGAGCGCAGGAGCTACTCGAAGACGAAGGGTTCAACGTTTCTCGGGTCACTGAACAATGGTCAGAGGACGTGCCCGCGCAAGTGGTAATCGGCACCAACCCCGACGCGATGGAAACAGTTCGCCACGACACACCCCTGGAACTCTTGGTCTCAAAAGGCAGGGAGCCGATCAGCGTTCCTAACGTAGAAGGGCTCCCGCGTGCTGATGCAGAGGCTGCTATTCAGGAAGCCAACCTCACGGCGTCCGTGACTGAAGAGTATTCGTATGACTTCCTCGAAGGGACCGTGATCAGCCAGCTGCCGGCTCCAGGAGAGACCCTCTACCGAGGCGACAGCGTCGGCATCGTGATTTCGAAAGGACCGGAACTTGTCGAAGTGCCAAACGTTTACGGTCGCGGTGTTGACGAAGCGACCGCAACTCTCCAAGAGGCCGGTTTCGAAGTCGATGTAAAGCAAATCGCTGGCTTCTTCGGAATTGTCGGAAACCAAAGTCCCGCGGCTGGAGAACTGGCTCGCCGCGGGGCCGTGGTAACTATCTCTGTTGTGTAAGCGAAACTAGATTGGCTGAATTGGCACCGTGTCGAAGAGGTGCCAATCATCATCTGTCACCTTCGACTCCAGATTTGGTTCGGCAGGAGAGATGTCATTCGCTTCAGCAGCCAAGGACGCAACTTGGAAGGCGATCTCAAGTGATTGCTGATGGTTCAAACGTGGGTCTACCAGTGACTCGTAGCGCTCTTCTAGAGAGAGATCATTCAAACCCTCTGCGCCGCCAATCACTTCCGTGACGTCGTCCCCGGTTAGCTCAATGTGCAATCCGGCTGGCACTGTACCCGCGGCTTCGTGGATCTCGAAGAAGGAGCGAACCTCAGACATGATCGTGTCGAAGTCCCGTGTCTTATACCCATTCGCAGTTGAGATAGTGTTCCCGTGCATTGGATCAGTGATCCAAGTGACCGGACGACCATCTGCCTTCACCGCTTCCAGCAAGGGTGGCAGAGCCTCCCCAATCCGATCGGCTCCCATGCGCGTAATGAACGTTAGGCGCCCCGCTTCCCCTTCAGGATTTAGGCGATCCATCAGTCCTAAGAGATCGTCCCGTGTTGCCGTCGGTCCGATTTTCACCCCTACAGGGTTGCGCACTTGGCTCAACAGTTCCACATGAGCTTCATCCACACCTCGCGTCCGTTCCCCGATCCAGAGGAAATGTCCCGACGTGTCATATGGCAAACCGGTCCGAGAATCTATTCGGGTAAGCGCAGATTCGTACTCAAGTAAGAGAGCCTCATGTGAAGAGTAGAAGTCTACTTGACGCAAAGAATCAAAGTCTGCCCCAGCAGCCTCCATGAAGCGCACTGCCCGGCTGATTTCTGCCGCGAGTGTCTCATAGCGTGCGAACACAGGGTTAGCAGCGAAGCCTCGGTTCCATTCATGAACCCGACGCAGATCCGCGTACCCACCTTTAGCGAAGGCGCGGATCAGATTCAAAGACGCAGCAGAGGCATGGTACGTGTCGAGCAGCCGAGCTGGATCGTGGCGGCGCGCTTCCGCTGCGAAGTGGTGCTCGTTAACCGCATCGCCCAGATAAGAAGGTAGGGTAACCCCGTCTTTAGTTTCGGTCGGAGACGAGCGGGGTTTGGCATACTGACCCGCAATCCTCCCGATTTTCACGACGGGCATCGAACTGCCGTACGTCAATACGACTGCCATTTGCAGAAGCGTCTGGATCTTCAAGCGCAACTGATTCGCTGTGGATTCTGCGAACGTCTCAGCACAATCGCCGCCAACGAGAACAAATGACTCGTGATTGCCGGCTCTGCCAAGCTCTTGGCGTAATCGGTCTACTTCACCCGCGAATACTAACGGGGGTTTTTGACGCAGGCGTGACACGACGTCGTCCAGTGCCGCAGCGTCTTCGTAATCAGGCTGGTGGCGCGCCTCTTTGGCGCGCCACGTGTCCCAAGGTCTAGTCAACGGGTCTACTACTTCTTTTCCACAGGTTCTACTGGCTGGCCGATTTCTTCCATCATTTCCAAGAACCAATCTTGAGTGATGTCAAACGGCTTGTGTCCAGCGATCCGTGGGAACGCGATGACTTTGAGTTCATCGTGATCTTCTTCGTCGTTACCAACAACGCCTGAGACACCTTCTAATGCAGACCGGACGGCGAGATCGGCCATCTCTCCAATAAGGCGTAGGTCGTAGGAGTTCGAAGGGGCCGAACGTGAGAAGTAGCCCGACTTTTGGACCATCACTTTCTGTGCGTCGATCTTTTCCGCGAATTGCTTCGAGAACCACAGGCCTGGATTAATCTCGTCCAGGCGGACGTGTCCGAATGCGTCGCGACGTATTTCTTCCCCACGTGCTTCCATCTCTTCAATGATCTCTGGAACGCCAGCGCCTTCGGAGATGAAAATGTTGACGTTGCCGCGCTCGTCCATAATGGCTTTGAGACGCTTGGCTTCTTCATCGATCTCGATGTGCATTTCCGGAAGATAAAGCGCGTCAACGTCCCAGCGTTCGCGCGACAGTCCAATCGAAGGCACCCAGCCCTGTTCTTCCAACCATTCGCGGTACTTGTGTGTCCCCGCGGCGGCGAGCCATCCGCAGTTGCGCCCCATAATTTCGTGGATGATAAGGGTGCGCGGTCCGACGCGATTCTCCGCAATGATGTTCTGAGAGAAGCGAGAGACTTCTTCGGCGGCGGTGTCTGCCCCAAGAGATTGCTTGATCGGGACGATGTCGTTGTCGATCGTCTTCGGAAGACCAACCACTGTCAACTCGTAGCCGTTTTCGTGCAGGTAGGCGGCCAAGTCTGCAGCGGTAGTGTTGGTATCGTCCCCACCGATGGTGTGAAGCACATCCACGCCGTCGGTCTTGAGCTGTTCTGCTGCTACGGCGAGGGGATCTTGGCCTTCTTCGACTAGCCCGCGCTCGGTTAAGTCCTTGGCGTTCGTTAGCTTCACCCGAGAGTTACCGATGGGAGACCCGCCAAATTTGCGCAGAATACCCGCATTCTTCCGGGCAGCCTCGTCGACAACGACATAGTCACCGGTCAACAGACCGAGGTAACCGTGCTGGTACGCGATGAGTTCAATGTCCGGGTCCAACGCGGTATAACGTTCGATCAGGTCGCCTACTGCCGTCGAAAGGCACGGGGCGAAGCCGCCAGCAGTCAACATTGCTACGCGTTTAACAGTCACTTTTTCCTCTTTCAACACGGAGAGTGTCACAATCTCTGCCATTTTACATGTGGTTCGGGCGTCACCGACAACGGGGACATGCAGCTTCTTCGAGCGCGGCTAGTCCCCCGCCACGCCTTCACCTTGGCGGGGATCCTCTTCATCATCAGGTTGCGGCTGATCGTCTGCGGGTTGCACTTTAGCCGAATTGGGGACCGGTCCATCGAAGTCGCCACTGGCTGCCAGAGCCGCCTTAACATCCGCGGCGTACAGGTCAACGTATTCCTGTCCTGATAACAGCATCAGGTTATACATGATCTCGTCTGTGATCGCCCGAAGAGTATAGCGGTCTTTCGACAAGCCCCGGTACCGGCTAAAATCTAGAGGCTCTCCCACGACCACACCGATGTCGGTTCGTAGAGGAATCTTCTTCCCAATGGGTTGAGCGGCGTGGGTTCCAATCATTGCTACCGGTATTACTGGCGCACCCGATTCTAGGGCTAGTCGTGCGACGCCGGTCTTCCCGCGGTACAGTCGCCCATCAGGGCTGCGCGTCCCTTCCGGATAAATACCGAACAGCTGCCCTTCAGCAAGCCTATCCAGTCCTGCTTGCATCGCTGCTTGTGCTGCCTTGCCACCTGAGCGATCAACTGGAATAGTCCCCACGGCCTTCATAAAGTTCTTGGTTGCCCAACCTTTAACGCCGGTGCCCGAAAAATAGTCGGCCTTTCCCATAAAGACAACTTCCCGGTCAAGCAACATGGGAAGGAAGACCGAATCCCACACGGCATTGTGATTCGAAGCGAGGATCGCGGGCCCTTCTTTAGGAATGTTTTCCGCTCCCTTTATCCAGGGCCGGTAAATCCCGCGAAGAATAGGGCTGCCAGCGCCCTTGAGTAAGGTATAGAAAGCCAAGCCAACTCCTGCAATCCGTGTTCGGGCAGATCCAAGTCTTACTCTAGGGCTTTTTACCCAGCTATTGGGCATATGAAACCACAGTAGGCTAGTACTTGGTTCCAGATGTTAGGAGACGGACAATGATCACAGCCATCGTCATGGTTAACTGCGAGGTCGAGCTCATCCCAGAGGTAGCCCAAGCGATCGCTGACATTCCCGGTGTCAGAGAAGTCCATTCAGTCACAGGGGAAATCGACCTGATTGCCCGCGTTAAGGTGACCGCTTACGAAGATGTTGAGGGCGTAGTCACTTCTGGGATTGCCAAAGTACCGGGTGTAAAGTCGCTCACCACACACCTCGCGTTCCGTGCCTATTCTCGATCTGATCTAGAAGAGGCGTTCGAACTGGGCTTGGACTGATGAAGAATCTACCTGGTCGCCCCGACCCACTCTGTCAGTGTGCGGTGCGCCGCTCCAGAGGAAAGAGCTTCGACGGCTATTTCGAACGCCGTCTCAAACCCTGATACGAACTGTGCCTTTTCACGCCAGTCCCCAGCCACAAGCGGGCGGACCGCCTCACCCTGCACTTCAGCGGCGGCTGCAGCCATTATGCCAATGGCGGCATTCATTGCGACAGCATGAGCAACCGGGCCCTCTTCCCCCTCTAGTACACGTCGGGCTACTGCCCCGTTAACCTCTGCGTCACCACCCCGGAGGTCTTCAACCGAGCAGTGTTTGATTCCTACGATATCCGCGGGATCTATCTCGAATGAGGCAACTTGTCCTTCTTGGATCGCCCATATTTGTGTCGGTTCCACGGGGGTCAACTCATCAAGTCCTAGATTCGCACCCCGAAAGACGAATGCGCTGGTTCCTCTTTGCGCGAAGACCCCTGCGACGAGCGGAGCTGCTGATTCACGGGCGACTCCAACCGCCGACGCTACGGGGTGGACTGGGTTAGTCAATGGTCCAAGGACGTTAAACGTCGTTGGAAAGCCCAGCTCACGGCGGACTCGGGCAGCGTGACGCATACTCGGATGAAACTTGTTTGCGAAAAGGAACGCTATATGAGCCTTGGTAAACGCTTCAATGATTTGCTTGTTCGGCAAGTTCAGATCGACGCCAAGAGTCTCTAACAGGTCCGCAGATCCACAGGCGGATGTTGAAGCACGATTGCCATGTTTGACAACCGGGTATCCCGCGGCTGCAATGACGAGGGCGGCCATGGTGGAAATGTTGACCGTGTTCGCTGCATCGCCACCGGTCCCAACGATGTCGACAACACCTGAGGGAAGGTCGATGTGTTCCGACGCGTCTTGCATTTCGTCGGCTAGGCCTCTTAGCTCGGCAACGTCCACGCCTCTTAGGGCAGTCATGGACAGATAAGAAGAGAGTTTAACCTCGTCTAGTTCGCCAGCCATGATGGTGGCCATCACCGCCCGGCTCTGGTCGTAAGACAATCGACGCCCGGCGGCTAAGGCGGGGGCAATCTCGCGCCAGAGCCCCATTTAACCCGCTACCTTCAGAGCCTCTACCATCGTTTCTTGAAGTTCGATGGGGTCATACGGGGCAGCTATGGTAAACGCTGCGCCCGACCACTGTGCCAACCAGTCGTCTTGTGGGCGGGCCGTAAGCAACACGATAAGGGGTTGGAAATCTAGTTCGTTACGGATCTCTTGAGCAACAGCCATGCCCCCAACTTTGGGGGTTTCACCGTCGAGAACAGCGATTAGGGGATTCTTTTCTTCTATCGCGCTGATGGCGCCAGGGGCGGTTGCCGCCTCAATCCAGTTCAAACGAGGAGCACCTTTTCCAGGTCGTGCACCCGTCCCCTCTATGATGGCTCGACGTTTCGCCGAGTCGGCGGAATAGATGAGTACGTCAACGACGCGATCGTCCACAGGTTTCTCCTCAACGTCATGCGTAGCCTGAGCCGCACATGTAACCAACTTGTCACAGTCTAGCCGTCAACAGCGGTAAGCGAACGGTAGACCACGGCGATGTGTTTGTGAGCTAACGCCTACGGCGTGTAGGCCGCCAAAATGTCCACGATCATTACCATGGCAGGTTGGTTCCCCCCGTCGCCAGGGAAGATCATTGCGACCCGCGAACCAACTCTCTCCCCAAGGAATAGGGAAGAGTCCGCCTCAATCACTTGGGCGCCAGAATCCCAGGTCGAAACCGCATCTTCTCCAGTGCCCCAGTATGTGCCTACGTAGTGATACACCACAGTGTCGGCCGAGGTGATGACCTCACCCTTACCTTCGGCAATTACCACGGTCTCTTCGTTTTCGGGGGCTTCACTACCACTCTCGAACGTGGCGGAAGGTTTTTCACCGAGTTCGCCTTCGATGACGAGGCCGTCAGGAAGCACCTCTTCTGTCAAGGTCGCTTCTTCTAGCGCCTTGGTATCTGATCCAAACGCTTCGATGATGTCGACTACGAACACCAATGTAGAACCCGCGGGTATTTCCCCTTGGGCGACATCGCCGTAGCCATATTCCGGCGGGACCACGAGCAGCACTCGGTCACCAATCTGCGTGCCAGCCAATCCGTACTTCCAACCCTGAATAACCGAGTTCAAAGAGAATGTCGCTGGTGCGCCGCGACCGAAAGAAGAATCGAACGGTGTGCCGTCCCAAAGGAAGCCTGCGTAGTTGACGGTGATGATGTCGTCAGGGCCAACAGTGGCGCCATCCCCCTCTTCCAGTGTCTTCACGGTGATCACAGAAGGTGGCTGGGAATCTACCGGCTCCATCTCTGGAACTTCGTCGAAGCCGCCCTTAATACCGGGTAGGTCCCCGGTTGGGTCACGGTCAACCTCAGGTGCGCCGACATCTTGACTTTGGGTGACCGTCTCAGATTGGCTTTCGCTCGGGCTTTCCCCTTTTGTGCTGCAGGCTCCTAAGCCAAGCGTCGCTACTAGTGCCGCAGCAGCAGCCATTGCGCCCAATCGTGTCTTGCGCATCCTCTTATTGGTCCTTCGCAGTTCTTGGCTAGTCCCAGTGACGAGCCGATAGGTTCTGGTTGATTATCCCTAGTGGAACGACTCGCCGCATGCGCAGCTGCTGCCGGCGTTCGGGTTATCAATCGTAAAGCCCATCCGCTCGATAGTGTCGGAGAAGTCAATCGTTGCACCAGCAAGGTAGGGGGAACTCATCCGATCAACGACGACCCCGACACCATCAAAGTCAACAACTGCATCCCCGTCGAGTAGCCGCTCGTCAAAGTAGAGCTGGTAGATCAGGCCAGAGCAGCCGCCAGGCTGTACCGCGATGCGTAAGCGAAGATCGTCTCGTCCTTCTTGGTCCAAGAGTGACCGCACTTTTTCGGCGGCCTTTTCGGATAGGCCCACTTCGTGCGTGGGTAGATCTGTACGCAACTCAGTCATCTTAACCTCCATGTTCGGCGGAGTGACACCCCGCACTGCAACCTTACGCGGCTTGATTTCAGGTGTCACGACCCCCAGTGCGGCCACGAGTGTAGATTCGCTCTCAGATCAATTTTCGCTTGGTTTTTCTTTCCCGAGGCTTTGCAGAAGTAATGCCTCCGCCAAGGTTGCATTCCGCAACACCTTCAGCGACTGGGACTCGTTTTCTGAGTGTGCGCTCGTCTGGGGGTCTTCGATCCCGGTGATGAGTATTTGCGCGTTTGGGAAAGCCTCTTCAAACTCGGCGATGAATGGAATGGAACCGCCGACGCCTATAGCCACTGCGGGCGTCTGCCACGCTTGTTCCAAGGCCCAGCGAAGGTCCCGCAGTGCTGGCTGCTCTAGGTCGGTTTGGTACGAGGGCGCGGTTTCAACCACGTCCGTTGTTAGCTCACATCCGAAAGGAGCATATTTTTGAAGGTGTGAGACAACCGCGTCTGCGACAGCCTGTGAGTCTGTCCCCGGAGCCGTTCGTACACTCAGTCGAAATCGGCAATCAGGAATGATCGAATTGATGGAATCTTCTACCGAGGGCGCGTCGATGCCGGTGATGCTGATAGCAGGCATGGTCCACACCCGGGCAGCGAGATCAGCGGTTCCAGCCAGCTGATAGCCATCCACTACGTGGGCTTGAGTCCGGTAGTCCTCTTCATCCCATTCGACCTCAGCACTTTCACGGCCGCCCAATCCGGGGACGGCAACGTTTCCGTCCTCGTCATGCAGAGTGTTTATGAGGCGAGCAGCCAACGTGACCGCATCGAGTACAGGTCCCCCAAACATTCCCGAATGGACAGACTGGTCCAAGACACGTAGGTTCACGTCAAGAGTGACGACCCCTCGTAGCGAAGCGGTTACGGACGGCACGTCCACTGTCCAGTTAGTGGAGTCGGCGACGATAATCGTGTCGGCTTCCAACTCTTCCTTGTGGTCGAGAAGGAAGTTGCGGAATGAGGGCGAGCCGACTTCCTCCTCACCCTCGACAAACACGACCAAGTTGGTCGGAAGTGGTTCGCCTAGTGCCTGCAGGGCGCGAATCGCTCCCAAGTGCACCGCAATCCCACCACCATCATCAGAGGTCCCCCTCCCGAAGAGTCTGCCGTCCCGAAGGTCAACTTTGAACGGGTGGGACTTCCAGCGCTCCCAAATCCCCAGGGGTTGGACGTCATGGTGAGCATAGAGAAGTACGGTGGGTTTGCCTTCCTCTCTCTGCGTTGACGCAAGCACTGCGGGGGCACCCGGCTGTCCCGGTGCAATTTCACTGCGCGTGACCCGCGCGTCCAAGCCCAAGGCCGCGAAAGCGTCTCTCACGAACTGAGCGCTAGCCTCCAAATCAGCCGCATGCTCTGGATCCGCCCCCACAGACGGGATTGCCACCAGTTCGGTTAGCTCTTCGATCTGCTGATCTAAACCTTCATCGACTAGGCGCTGGAGTAACTCTATTTGACTCATTCGAATAACTTACCGCGACCCGTTGTTGGGAATGAAACCCGGTATCCGTTAGCCTTGGCTTCGTGAGCAGCCAAGCAGATGATATGAGCCCCCAGAAGTCCCAAAAGAAGGGCCGCCCCACGCCAACGCGTAAAGACGCTGAGGCCGCACGCCGGCGACCCTTAGTTCCTGAAGATCGCAAACTTGCTAAGAAACTGTCGCGTGAAAAGCGTGCTGAAGCATTCCAAAGAGAACGCGAAGCTTTGCAGACGGGGGACGAACGTTACCTCCCCTACCGGGATAAGGGCAGAGTGCGTCGATACATTCGAAACTATGTGGACGCTCGATGGTCGTTGGCCGAGTTCTTGCTTCCCGCGATGGTCGCTTTCTTGGGAGGTATGCTCCTTTTCTCTTTCTTACGTTTGCCAGGTGCCACCAGCGAGTACTTGATCGTTGGTTTGACCATCCTCTTCTACGGCCTGCTGCTTGCATCGATAATCGAATCGATCTTTGTATGGCGCAAACTTAAGAAACTCATACAAGAGCGTTATCCCGATGAGCCGATCCCCCGCGGTACGTGGTTCTACCTTTACACCCGAATGCTGATGGCCCGTCGCTGGCGGTCCCCAAAGCCAATGGTGAACCGCGGACAGTTTCCGAAGTAAAACCTCGCGGACGTAAAGCGCACGAATTGCCAAGGCGACTAGCTAGACGACGTCTTGTTCCTCTCGAGCGAACTCGCTAACTGTTCGACGAGATTGGCCGTCTCTTCCCACCCCTCGACAGAAACTGTTTGCCAACCGGCTGCCTTCACCGGATAGTCATTTCCGCCCTCATCCAAGCGATCACCAAAGAAAAGCATGTTCTCTTTTGGCATCCCAGTTTGCTGTACGAGGGCGTTCATCCCGTAGGCCTTGTCGATACCGCGCTCTGTGACATCCACTGACGTTGATCCGCCAGAGCGAACCTCAAAGTTGGGTAGCCGCGCCTGGACAGCTTTGGCGAGGGCGGCTTTTTTCTCTCCCGTAGGGTCCCACTGCCGTTTCAAGTCCAACGGCGCGTCTTGGCCTAGTGCGGACAGAGTCACTTGGGAGTGGCGGTTCTCAATGGCTTCACCGTAGGGCTCATCGCACCACAATCCCAGTCGGGCTGCCTCTTCCTGAAGCACTCTACTGATGACCGTCACATCGTCAGGTGAAAGGGGATGATCGTAAACTTCCCGCAGCTCCCCATCTGTGAATCGCAGGTACCGCGTCCCACAGGTGGGCATCAAGTGTAGGTTCGCCAGTTGTTCAGGTGAAGCACCCAGGTTACCGAGTAGCTGCAGTTCGAACTGAGGGAACGCACCCCCGGAGACAACTGCGACCTGGGCAACGTCCAAGAGGTGCCGTAAAGAGGCCGCCATTTTGTCAGGCAAGGCAGACTTCGACGGAGCCAGGGTGTCGTCGAGGTCGAAAGCAATCATCTTCCATTCACCAACCGGAAGGAGAGTAGACGTTTCTTTGTCCATACCTGCTAACTTACCTGTGATCGGGTGCTCTTAAGGCATTTGTACTCGATGGAGAACTAGACTGTAGGCATGCTTCCGCCACAACAGGGCGGTTGATGCCTAACTTCGAGGAGGAAAATATGGCAACTCCACACATCCGCGCAGAAAAAGGCGATATTGCGCCAGCAGTTCTCATGCCCGGCGATCCGCTCCGAGCAAAGCGTATTGCTGAGCTGCTGTTCGATGAGCCAAAGCTGATCAACGATGTGCGCGGAATGCTTGGATACACGGGAGAAGTCAACGGTAAGCCGCTCTCAGTGATGGGTTCTGGGATGGGCCAACCGTCGGCAGCCTTGTACTCCAATGAGCTGTTCAAATTTTTCGATGTCGAGCGGATCATTCGTGTGGGCACCTGCGGCGGAATCGCTCACAACGTAAAAGTTGGCGATACGGTTATCGCCATTGGCGCCCATACAGATTCAAACTTTAACCAAGAACGCATTCCAGAGATCTACTTCTCCGCAATGGCTTCGTTCAACTTGGCTAAGGCGGCATACGACGCCGTGCCTGAAGGTCAGACGGTACACGTCGGCCCGATCGTCTCACGCGACCACTTCTACCGAGTCGTGCCCGGGCAGGTCGATGGACTGGCTCAGTATGGAGTTCTGGGCGTAGAAATGGAAGCAGCTGCGCTATACGGCGTGGCTGCCGAGCACGGAAAAGAAGCCCTGACGGTGCTGACGGTGTCGGACCACCTGCTGGACTCTAGTGCAGATATGTCCGCAGAAGACCGAGAGACGAAGTTCCAAACTGCTCTCTCGGTGGCAGTTGCAGCGGCTCTGTCGTAAGACTGAACCTCGTCTCGGTCCGAATGTTCTGACCGGATGCTAAAGGGGTCCCGCCACTGGTGTGGCGGGACCCTCTTCTCAGTTGGTGATGTCTTCTAGGAGCAGGTCTGAAAGACGCTGAACCACGTCTTCATCCAAACCGTGGCTGGTCAGATAGTTGAGCGGGCCACCGAATTCACTATTGATGAAGTCGAGGGCTGACTCTAAGGCCTCAGGCGGGGAGCCTGCCATCAGTGGTTTGACCTTCTCCGCTTCTTTCGCACCCATGAAATGGGTGACTAGTTCCATCTTGGATTCGAGCCAAGCGCCTTTGAGGTTATCTTCGGTCAGCGCATAAGAGCGAACGATCTCTTGCCGAGGGACCCCGAGTAGGGACTGTACGAGAGCGATCGTTACGCCGGTGCGGTCTTTGCCTGCGGTGCAATGGACTATGACTGCTCCATCTTCCAAACCAGCGGCCACTGCCTTGATGGCTTCCGCGAAGGCGCGCCCGCCCTCTTTAATCATGCTGTGGTACATCGAAGCGACCGTCATTTTGCCTTCGAGTAGAGACATCGGCGATCCGGCGACAATTGCATGGCGCTCAGTCTTGAAGCCGGCCTTCTTAAAAGGTGAAGGTTCCATCGAAACTTCCGCTTCGGTGCGAAGGTCAATGACGGCTGCTAAGGGAAGATCCTGCAGGAAGCCCACGTCTTGGGCGTCCAATGACGCGGGCTGATCAGAGCGAAGCAGGCACAAAGTCTTGATCCTAGAGTTCCCTGCGGGAAGTCCGCCTCCGTCACGCAGGTTGTAGAACCCAGACAAGTCGTACTTGATAATCGTCATTGAATGTCCTTCTCTGCAGCCCTATCTTGGCGCGACATGCCCGCTGCGGGGCGGGGTTGGTCATCGTCGTTCGAAGGGCGATAGGGATTCTTCCGCAGTATCCACCCGGTCAAAATGGCCACCACCGGCCAGACTACCGCGTTCAGCCACATGGCGGTGCTCGGTTCCCCGGACGATACGTCTGCCCACGTAAATGCGGACATGACAATAGCCAAGCATAGGGTGACCCAAGTCAGTGCTTGTCGAATGGCTCGGTCCATTTCAGTGCCGACCTCCAGAGTTTTGCGCCAAAGCCATCATACCCCGCCAGCGGCGAGACGCATCAGGTCCGAAGAGAAATCCAGTCCTGCCGCTGGGTCGTCAACTGCATCTTCGTCCCTGAATTCGCGCCGATAATCTGTGCTTCCTGCCCGCATTAGGTGGCGAATATCAGCCTTGATTAGAACGCTCAGTTCGCCTCCCGCTCTTTCTGCTCTGGTTCGGATGGACGTCGGATTACTCCAGTCCTCGGTGGCGGCGAACACGGAAGTGGGTATGGTCAGTGCGCGCAGATAGGCAAACATTGGACGCATCACTTCGTCAGGGACGAGGGCGTGACGGGGTGTGCCGGCTGTCGCAGCTAATGCAACGGGGGTGGCTAGCACCGCGTCATCGTCCATCAGGTTCCAGAATGACGAAAATAAGCCAGAAGCTCCTGCCTTATAGACGGGAGTGGCTGCAATGACCGCGTCGGCACGGGCTATCGAATCAAGTACTTCACGCAGCGTGTTGCCCACTATCCCCGTGGTTATTCCATTCGAGATTTCACGTGCCAAGTCGCGCAGTTCGACCATCTCAGCGTCGACCTGGAATCCGTGCGCATCCAACGCTTCACTGGCTGCTTTGGCGATAAGGGCGGAGAGTTCCGTGGTTGTGGACTGCTGCGATGTGCCGGCAGACACCACGACGATTTTCTTTTTCGATTCTTCTTCGGCAACCATATTCTCGTTCCTATCGTGTCTTCGTATCGTCTGTGCCGCCTGCGTCGTCGGTCTGTTCCGAGCTCAACTCACTGCAGAAGAGTTCCAATTGGCGAAGTTCGCCCTCGTCCAACGCCTGATAGAGGCGACGGGCAACGGCTAGCCCATGTCGGCGGCCGATCGTTTTTTGCAGTTCGCGGCCACGCGGGGTGAGCGAGAACAGCGAGGCTCTTCCGTCGGCGCCGTGTCGAGCCCTGGTGATCAGGTCTTGGCGCTCCAGCCGACCGAGCATCCGAGACAAGGCCGGCTGAGAAAGCACGACCGCCGCTAGTAGTTCTGATTGAGTCAGCGGACCGGTTGCTTTCGCCAGCGCGTACAACACGTCGTACTCACGCATCGGAACATCCGTGAAAGAACCCTCCGCTATCAAATCCTGGTTGACTCGGTTGTATGCGCGTAAGAAGGCTTCCCAGGTGTTGGACGCTACGGCTAGTTCTTCCCGGGAAAATTCGGAGCTCATTTTGTTCCTACAGTTCCTAAAAACGTGGTAACTGGACCTTAATGTCCGGGTCCGAATCGTGGTAGGGCGACGTCCCAGTTACGTTGTCCCCTCGGTTAGGATTGGGTCGCGGCTGGCGCGGTGGCTGATCGCCATACTTCTTAGCGACGAGCGATGCGTGCGTGGGGGCAGCGGGCACCCCGGCCGGCGTTGCCAATTCTGATTCTTTCCGCAGGACGGGAAGTACCTCTGCACCGAGCATATCGAGTTGTTCCAGCACCAACTTTTCAGGTAGGCCATGGTCAACTAAGAACATCTGGCGCTGATAGTTACCGAAGTACTTACGCAGCTCCATCACTCGGTCGATCACCTGTTGGGGGCTCCCAACAAGAAGTGGTGTCTGTTCAGACATCTCTTCGAGTGACGCGCCCCCGCGATAAACAGGCGATGCATCGTAGTAAGGACGGAAGCCTTCGCGTGCTTGCTCGGTGGTGTTCCCAACGAAGACCTGCGCGCCGACCCCTACGATCGCGTCTTCAGGTGCACCATGGCCGTAGTGGGCGTACCGGTTGCGATACAGGTTGATGAGGCGCTGGAAATGCGACATCGGCCAGAAAATCCCGTTGGCGAAGTAGCCATCGCCGTAGTACGCAGCCTGTTCAGCGATTTCGGGTGTGCGAATCGAACCGTGCCAGACAAATGGGGCAACGTCATCAAGCGGCCGCGGAATCGATGTGAATCCTTGCAGGCCAGTGCGGAATCGGCCCTCAAAGTCCACTACGTCCTCGTGCCACAGGCGGTGCAGCAGGTTGTAATTCTCAAGTGCCAAAGGCAGCCCTTGGCGGATGTCTTGTCCAAACCAAGGATAGACCGGGGCGGTATTTCCCCTTCCAAGCATGAGGTCCATACGCCCGTCCACTAGGTGTTGCAGGAGGGCGTACTCTTCGGCGATGCGCACCGGGTCGTTGGTCGTTATCAGTGTGGTAGCGGTGGTCAGCATCAAGTCGGTTGTCTGCGCGCCGACTGCAGCGAGAAACGTCGTCGGCGAAGATATGGCAAATGGCGGGTTATGGTGCTCCCCAATACCAAAGACGTCGAAGCCGACCTCCTCCGTCTTTTTCGCAATGTTCACAAGCGCTTTGATGCGCTCATGTTCGCTGGGGGTGTAGCCGGTGACCGCGTCCCTGGTGACGTCCCCAACCGAAAAGATTCCAAACTGCATGATCTACTCCCCCAGCTTCGTTTCAAAGGTTTTGCACTGTTGAGTCAGCACTCGAACAAAACTAAGTATATGCACGTGCATGTACTTTATCGAGGTTGCTCGCAATTGTGTTGAAAACACCACTGCCGTAGGCAGTTCAGCGTGAACTATCCCTTGTTTTGCTCAACGTGCTGCACAACTGCCGCCATGTAATCCGCTAAGAAATCCCTGCTCGATTCGTTGAGGTTTCCGTCCTCGTCGAAAAGTCGATGAATATCGAAATAGGCTTCCGGCTGACCCATAACCTTCATGTTGAGGAACAGAAGGACATTCCGCAGCGCCTGCTGAGCCTGTGACGTGCCGAGGGGTCCAATAGATGCACCGGCGATCGCTGCCGGCTTGCCATTGAATGAGTTCTTACCGGCCGGGCGCGATCCCCAGTCGATCGCGTTCTTGATCACCCCCGAAAATGACCGGTTGTATTCAGGAGTCACGAAAAGGACTCCGTCAGCGTCCTCTATCTGCTCCTTCAGCAGCGCTGGGCCCTCTGGGTAGTCCCCGTCAAAGTCATAGTTGTAGAGGGGAAGATCAGGCGAGACCACCACGAATTCGACCTCAGCAGGGGCTAAAGACTGCAATGTCGCGGCGAGCTTCTTGTTGATGGAATCCTTGCTCAGCGAGCCGGTGAGCACAGCGATTTTGGTCATGACTGTAGGCCTTTCTTAGCTTTCTTCTTACTAGACATTATGCACGTGCATATAAGCATCTCCCAGTGCTTGACAGAACATTTGTCGGCGATCAAGAGGCACGCCGGATTAGGAGCCGATCGGCAACCCTGAGTGCGGCGTTGTTACAGTGGCAGGTGAGAATCCATTTGGGAAGGATGCAGAGATGGTGTTTCGTGGGTCTGGAACCGCATTGGTCACGCCATTCAAGGATGGCCAGATCGACTGGTCTGCCCTGCAGCGCCTCGTTGAACACCAGGTTGAGGGCGGCACAAGAGCACTGATTGCATGCGGCACGACCGGCGAACCATCAACATTGTCGGTTGACGAACAGCTCGCGGTGGTTACCTTCGTCCTCAAACACGCCCAAGGGCTACCTGTGATCGCCGGTGTCGGCGGTAATAACACAGCTGAAGTCGTCGATACTTCGGTGCGCATGCAGGACTTGGGTGTTGATGCTCTGCTCGCTGTGACGCCTTATTACAACAAGACAACCCAACGTGGCTTGGTCGCCCACTACAGCGCGATCGCCGACGCTGTAGAAACGCCGATTATCCTCTATAACGTTCCCTCTCGCACGGGCCTAAACCTGGAACCCCAAACAACGGCGGTATTGGCGGATCATGAACGTGTGGTCGCCCTGAAAGAGGCGAATGCATCGATGGCCCAAATAATGGAAGACTTCCGCTTGTTTGGCGACAAACTTTCTATTTACTCGGGTAATGACGACCTTGTGTACCCGATACTGGCTTTGGGCGGGGCTGGAGTCATCTCAGTTGCGTCTAATTTGGTCCCAGAGCGGATGCAGGCGGTTGTTGACCGTTTTGATGCTGGTGATTGGCAGGGATCGCTTGAAGTCGTGCAAGAGATTGCACCTTTGATTGCGCTGCTATTTGCTCAGGTCAGCCCGCTTCCTATCAAGGCGGCTCTCAGCAAAGTCGGCCTCGCTAGCAACGAGGTCCGCCTCCCCCTCGTCCCACTCACAGACGATGAAGCCGCTCCGCTCTTCGCAGCAATGGACCGTCTCGAGATCCGGTAGCCGCCTGGTTGTCGACGCGATCTTGGTTCAGTCGAGCAGGCTCGGAAGCGACTTTGGCCGAACCAACGTCCACAGGAATATTGTGCCCAACAGTCCCGCTGTTGCCATGACACCTCCCATGGGGATGGGGCTGTCTACCCCGAAGAGGCCGATTATCGGAGACAGTATTCCGGCCATGCCGAAGTTCATAGCGCCTAATATCGATGCCGCAGTGCCTGCATGTTCGCCATGATTGGACAGCGCGAGCACCTGTTGGGCTGGAAAAGCGAAACCGCAGGCTAAGACGAAGAACCACAGGGGTATTGCGGTCCCCCAGATTCCGCGCCCAAGAGCGGCGTCAACGATGATGATGCTGGCAAAAACAATGTGTGCTGAAGTGGTTCCCATGAGAATCCACTGCGGTCCAACTCCGAATCTATCCATCAAACGTGAACTGGTCTGCACTCCGATGATTACCGCCACCGAGTTAGTGGCGAATAGCCAGCCAAACTGGCTCGCATCCAGTCCGTAGACCTGCTGGAAGAGAAAAGGGGCCGTAGAGAGGTATGCGAACAGCCCGGTGAAAGTCATCGCGGCGATAAGGACAGCGCCGACATACACCCTGTCTCGAAACAGGATCCGGTAGCGATCCAGCAAACGACGACTGTGTTGTCCTCTCTTCTCGGGAGGCAACGTCTCAATGATAAGGACCACTACAGCCGTGCTGACAGCAACACCGTACCCGGCGAGTGCCCAGAAGATCCCCCGCCAGTCTGTAACAGTCAGCATCCAGGAGCCTGCAAGCGGAGCGATAACTGGGGCGAGGCCGTTTACCAATGCCATCCGACTCAGGGTTCGGACCAGTGCTCTTCCTGCAAAAAGATCCCGCACAGTAGCCATAGCGACAACGCCGCCAGCGGCCGCTCCGAAACCTTGGAGAACCCGCAACACTCCTAGGATCGCCATCGTGGGCGCTATCGCTATTCCAATCGACGCGCCGATATGGAGCAGCGTAGCGAGGATCAATGGCCTTCGGCGGCCCCACTTGTCGGACAGGGGCCCAACGACCAGCTGCCCCATAGCGAACCCAACCATCGTGCCGGTCAACGTTAGCTGCACGATTGCCGCATCGACCCCAAAGTCGCTCTCAAGAGCTGGGAATGCGGGTAGGTACATGTCGATTGTGAAAGGACCCAACGCGGTCAAAGCACCAAGAACAACGATGTAGCGCGCCCTCTGTCCACGCGTTAGAGCATCGCCGGGGTTGGAACTGGGAGCGCCAGACATACGGTTACGAGGCCTTCTTACGAGGTGGGGGCGCTACTTACCGGCGCCACGGACGGCTTTAGATCGCGTCGTAAATAATCGATGCGATATCCGCAATCGTGTCCCATGAGCCGTTGGTGGTCAAAATGACTAGGACGAAATCACCCTTTGGAGAACGGACCAGTGCAGCGTCATGCAAGTTTCCTTCCAGGAATCCAACTTTATCCGCCACGCGCGCATCTGGGATTCCCGCTGGAATACCATCACGGAAGCGTTGGATTTCCATGGCTTCGCGCAGCTTCGTTCGGTTTTCCTTCTCCACTACGTCGCCTATCGCGAGGTTTTCCAGAAGGTGTCCAAGATCTCGGGCTGTTGTCCGAATGTTGAGAGGCTGGAAGGAAGTGTTTTCCATTTCCAGTTCGTCGATTAGTGTCTCTACTCCCTTGAGGCCTTTGGCCCGGAACCAAGCGCTCGGACACGCGTTGTCTGATTCGATGATCATGTCTAGGAAGCAATCCGTCAGATCACGCGAGCCCAGTAGCCGGTCGCTCCAACTTGCGTCTTCATCTTCGACGGAGCGGAGCATATCGAGGGCGGTCAGCAGCTTATAGGTGCTTGCTGCAGTAAACGGTTCATCAGCGTTTACAGCGACGACTTGCTCTCCGCTATAAAGCATTGCGCTGTATACGCCGACGTTCGCCTTTCCGGCTACGTTTCGCACTTTTTCCGTAAGAACCGCTTGTTTCGCCAAGGCGCGTTCGAGGTCGCCAGTAGCTTCGTTCAAAGCAGCGATAGCAGATAGCCGATCACTTTCTGGGGCGCGCGGGCTTGCTTGTGTGGAAACAGCGCGGGCCAGTGCTTCGTCAAAATCATGGGCGACTGGGCCGCCAACACTTTTTACATCCACTGAGTCGGATAACTTTTCTGCTCTAGCTACAGTGGCGGCAAGTATTGCCTGCTCGTGGGCACTAGATGGGCCGGCAACCGAAATTCGAGTTAGCGCCGGAGCAAAGACGCTGGGACCGGGTACTACCTCTGGATCTGGAAGCAGTGGGGGCGCCAAGAAGAAGGAATACACTGACGTCGAAACCAGGGCTGCGCCCGCTACTAAGCCGAAGAGGCCTTTCCAGACAACGCTCCCTCGCGCGCGTGAACTCATTCGCTATACCTTCGGATGGTTTGCCGGCGCCGAGTGTTTCTTAGAAGTTGAAATACCCGATAGTTCTGCCTCAACCTGCTTCGAGGCTTGGGACGACCATTCTGCCTCGTCTGTCAAGATCGGCCGAGCGGGTTTCGTTTCAACACCGGCTCGATAGGCCGCTTTGTCTTTCACTGCATGGATTACCGTCGACACGCGGAACTGCTCCGACAGATAGGAAACCATCGACGCTGAGATGACCCCGACAAGAAAAATGCCGGCGAGCATCAAAACCGAACCCAGGATCCTGCCCGCCACTGTTACCGGAACAATGTTGCCGTAACCGACTGTGGTGATGGTGACGATCCCCCACCACAGCGAATCGTCCCAGGTGAGGATCTGGGATCCAACGGCATCCCTTTCTGCATAGTAGACGGCTGTCGATATGAGATAGAGCGTGAAGACCGCGATGGCTGCCACGGTGATCTGGTAGCGAAGACGAAGAGATTTTGGGGTCGCTTCTAGGAAAAAGGAGGTTCTCCACAGGTAGTAAACCGGAAGGATTGGCCTCAAAACTGGAATCAATAAGCCTGCGACTTCCAGCCATCGATCCTTCAAGAACTGCTTGCGATTCCCTTGGACCAGCCAGCGAACAACGAAGTCCACGACGAAGATCACCCACATGACGATCACAACGGTAGTGAGTGTCCTTTTTTCCCACGGTCGCATGTTGGCGGAATAGAACAGTAGGAGTAGCTGCAGGTTCACGAACACGAGGGAAAGTATGAACATGGGCCAAACCGTCATCCGCTCCCACTTCAATACGTCGGCGCGAATTCCCGTTTTCCCTGGTGGTTCGATATCGCTTGTCGGGACGGAGGTTTCTGTCTCGCTCACTTTTCACCCCTGCCTGAGTAGCGCCCGAGTGAGGCAGCCAGTGCGTTCCAAGTAGACGACAGTGCGTGGCCCGCATCTTGCGTGACTGTGGACAACTGGGCTTCTATTTCTGAGCGTATCGCCGACTGAAGTTCTACGTCGGCCTTCTTGGTGGTGGCAAGCATATCACGCAGCACACGAGCCGAAGATATAGCGTCTTGGACCAGCCCTAAGTTCGAGGTCGCCCCAGACCAAATGGACCCGATCTGACTGTGGCTCGTTTCAAGTGCCTCGTAGGCATACCTCACGTTCTTGCTGGCCTTCCGCACGCGGTGCCAAGAATCAGTAGCGGCCGGTCCAGTCGCCAAGTCTTCAGAAATTTCTCCGATGCTGCCCAGGTGATCTTTGACAGTAGCCACCAGGGGCGCGAGTTCAGCCCACAGGTAGTCCTCCGTTGGTGGAGACATTTCGGTGGCGCTGACTGGGCTGCAGAGGTCCGCTAACGAATCATGCAGTAGTTCGAATCGAGGGCTGCGCAGTTCGGTGCGGACTTTGGACGTAGCGGAGCGGATGCGACTGTCGATTAGCTCTGTCACAGTGGCAGGGGTGTTTGCGGATAAACGGCTGCGAAGGACTTGCACTTCGCGGATGGGAGAAAGAACCGATTCGAACCACTTGAGTTCTCGCGCAAGATGGTCGGATAGCTCTGGGCAGAAGAGTGCTTTGAATGACGTGAGCGTTGAGCGAAGGCGACGGGCGGCCGCTCTGGATCGGCGGACCGCTTCGGTGTCGCCCGCTAAGAGGAGTTGTTCCCATGCCTGAAGGACACCGATTTGTGTGAGGGCGTAAGACCAAACGTGTTCATTAGCCAGCCCGTGTCGACCGGAAGGCTTCGGCCAGCTCTGCAGAGCCCGACCCACTTTGGATGCATACGGTGCCGGGCGAAACCCCGCTTCCTGTAAGACGTGATCCAAGTGAGCCAAGACTCGCCAATCGCCGCGCGCCAGCTCTACTTCGACTTCCCGCCAACTGTCACCATTGCGTACCGTTGGCGGAATAAAGCCCGGCGAGTTTTCACCGCGCGGGGCTAGGTGGACGAGTACTTGGTCCTCGCATACTGTTGCCAAGTGGTGCCCGTTGAGCGCCAACAGGGGCGTTTCCTTGCGAGTGGTGAGCATCCGGGCTACCGGGATTAACGGTGCTTCACGTAGGTCGAGCGGCAGCGCCTCCCGCAGGATCGTTGGCGGGCGGGCCCCGGTTATAGGTGCGTGCAACTCTCGTTTCTGTGTTGCGTCTGACGTTTTGACCTTCACGTGCCACCCGGCATCTTTGCCGCCAGAGCGACGCCGCAACGTTATCCCCCTCTGAGACAGGTCCAAGTCCGGTGTATCGAAATATAAGGCGTTTAGTTCACTGACCATTGTCGGCCCTACGGGCGCGATGTGGCCAAGGCTGGGCAGTTTAGCGTCTTGGCCACCGACAAATTTTGCTTCGACTTCCACTTTTTCGCGGGGTGCCTTGGCAGAGCGAGTGCTGATTGTCTCGGTTAGCCATGCTGGTGGGCTAGCTTCAGTCGACTGGACTTTGTCGACGCTCGCGACGTTACCGTCGCTGGTCGAGTGAGAGTCGTCAAAGGTGAAAAGAGGTTCAGAATAGGCTTGCATCCGCGATTCCTTCCCTCGCTACTTCGAGCGCGAAAACCGAACTTCCTGATCGTCTTGATGCATCGTGAGAATCCCGTCGTCCAGCTTGGCTGAAATTTTGTCGCCTGAGAAATGAAGCTCACATCCAGTGGATGTTGGCTTCCAAGTGCCAGGTTCTGGCTGTCCTAGAAAGACCAGATCTGCGGACCCGTCCGAGTTCAACGACAAGGAAATGTCTAACCCAAGTGATTCGAGTGTGGCGAGTTCTTCAGATCCGACGTCGCTGTCAGAAACCGACATGCCTGACAAAACCCATTCACCCTCACAGGCCGCCTCTTGACCCGACCTAGTGCACCCGGCGGCGCTTATTGTCACCATGATGGCAAGCGCCGTGGCACCAAGCCGAGCTGCCGACAACCACGCTTGACTCATAGCTGCCAATCCTTCAGATAATCGAGTGTTCGCAATGCGAAGAGCGGTCCGCCTACTGTAGCAATGCCCTGTCGGAGATTCCCGCACCCTTCGTTTGCTCAAACTTATTAAGTAAGTCAAGCACCGTCATCTTCGCCTTGGCCTCCCCGCGGATGTCCAAGATTATGCGCCCTTCGTGCATCATTATCAGTCTTGACCCCAGTGCAATTGCCTGTTCCATATTGTGCGTCACCATCAAGGTCGTCAGGTGGTGTTCTTCCACCATCTGCGCGGTGAGGTCACTCACTACTGCGGCACGCTGTGGATCCAGTGCCGCCGTGTGCTCATCCAGAAGAAGTATTTTCGGTTGGGTGAACGTAGCCATCAACAAGGAAAGAGACTGACGCTGACCACCTGACAGAAGGCCCACCCAGTCTTGCAGGCGCGACTCGAGCCCTTGATGCAGAGTAGTTAAATCCTGGCGGTACTGCTCTCGCTTAGCGCGGTTCACCCCCAGTCCCAAGGTTCGTCTCTTCCCCCGCTGCGAAGCGATAGAAAGATTCTCTTCGATCGTCATGTGCGGTGCGGTCCCCAGTGACGGGTTCTGAAAGACCCGCCCGATGTACTTCGCCCTCTGGTAGTCCTTCAGGCGAGTCACGTCTGTCCCGTCGATTTCGACGCGACCCACATCGGGACGCAGCGAACCGGCGACGACGTTCAACAGTGTAGATTTGCCGGCTCCGTTGGAGCCGATTACCGTCACGAATTCCCCGTCTTCCAGCGTCAGGTTGATATCGACGAGGGCGCACCGCTCATTTACGGTTCCAGCTAGGAAAGTCTTCGAGACGGCCTCTAGCCGCAGCATGTTAGTCATTACTCGTCCTCATCCAAAGCCGCGTTTTCCATCACGAGATGATCGGTGAGCTTTTCATCAGATGTTCGCTTCTTCAAACCAAAGATCCGGTGCACGCGTGCGGGCAACTTCCACTGCGGAACCAAGAGGGCGAACACTACGATTACTGCCGAAATCAGTTTCATGTCGTTCGGGTTGAAGCCGAGGATCAGAGCTAGCTGGATGACCACTCGGTAAATGACCGCGCCGATTACCGCAGCTGAAGCGGCCCGGAAGATCGTTAGCCGCCCAAGGATGGCTTGGCCGATGATCACCGAGGCGAGCCCGGCGACGATGATGCCTATTCCCATGCCCACATCTGCGAACCCTTGGTACTGGGCGATGAGCGAGCCAGAGACGGCGACCATTCCGTTGGAAAGCGCTAAGCCGAGAATCTTTTGAAAATCAGTAGAAACGCCAAATGAGCGCACCATTTCGGGTGAGTCACCCGCCGCACGTAGGGCTAAACCAACGTTGGTGTGAAGGAACCAAACCAGAGCAGCGAGCACGACGAGAACGAAAGGCAGCATAGTCAGCGGGCCTAGCCATGTTCCCAAAATGCGTTCATCGCGTAGCGGAGTGAATAGTGTTGTCGCACGCAATAAACCTAGATTCGACGTTCCCATGATTCGCAGGTTTATCGAGTAGAGTGCCACCTGAGTCAGGATCCCGGCCAGGAGGCCATCGATGTGTCCTTTGGTGTTGAGCAGCCCGGTTACCAAGCCCGCAAGGCAGCCGGCCACGAAAGATGTGGCAACGGCAAGCGCTGGATTCACACCGTTTAAGATGAGGACGGCTGACACGGCCGCGCCCGTAGCGAAACTCCCATCCACAGTTAGGTCTGGGAACTCTAAGACTCGGAACGTCAAATAGACGCCCAACGCCATGATCGCGTAGATCAGGCCCAACTCTACGGCCGTTAACACGGGTGACCCTCCAGGGTGGAAATGTTGTATTTAGGGACGGCCCCGGCGGGGCCCTCCCTATTTGGTCTTAGTCCGTGATGTTTTCCGGGTCAGCCTGTTCGACCAGGTTGACTGGAATTTCAACCCCCATGCGCTCGGCAGCACCAAGGTTCAGGTAGAGCGACGGTTCGGTCAAGGTCATGACCTCCATTTCCCCCGGATTCTTGTTTTCACGCAAGATCTCGGCAGCCATCTCACCAGTTTGGTAACCGAGCTGGTAGTAGTCCAACCCGTAGGTCGCGATTGCACCACGGGCAACAGAATCGCCCTCGGCACCGAAGACAGGAATCTTCTTTTCTTCACCGACTTGAAGCACGGTTTCCAACGACGTCACGACGACATTGTCGGTGGGCACGTAGATGGCATCCACATCGGACAGTGACTCTGTCGCCTGCAGGACGTCTTGGGAGCTCATGGCCGGTGCCTCTACAATCTCAAGCCCGAGCTCTGCTGCAGCATCTTTGGCCCAGCCAACTTGAACTACCGAGTTGGCTTCGCCAGGTGAGTAAACGATTCCCACGCTCTTCGCATCAGGCACGATTTCTTCTATCAGTGCTAGCTGTTCCTTGACGGGGTTTGCGTCCGACGTCCCGGTCACGTTTCCACCCGGAGCCTCCCAACTTTCCACTAGGCCGGCATCGACTGGGTCTGTAACGGCGGTGAAGAGCACCGGAATGTCAGTCACGGCCTGTGCTGCTGCCTGAGCCGTCGGTGTTGCGATCGCGAGCACCAGATCCACATTCGCGGACTTGAAGGAGCCAGCGATAGAAGCGGCAGTGGACTGATCGCCATTTGCGTTCTGCTCATCGAAAGTTACATTGAGTCCCGAATCCTCCATCGCAGCCTTAAAGCCATCGGCGGCAGCAGTGAGCGAGGGGTGGTCCATAAGCTGGCTGATCCCGATTACGTAAGTAGTATCGTCGGCATTGTCAGCGGCTGCGGGCGCATCGTTCGACTCTGGTTGCGCTTCTGTCTTGGCACCGCCACCACAGCCAGCCAGTGCTAGAGCCCCGGCTACTCCAATTGCGGCTAAGGAAGTTATCTTCTTCATTACTTACCCTTCAGATTCGGCGGAAGCATGTCTACCTCTTACTGGGAGCTCGCCCAACAGAGGTGCATCCACGCGGATAACCCAGCGATCATATGGGTCAAACCGTGCGGTGTCGCGGGGAAGTCCGAAGCGTGAACTAGCCTGGGATAAACACAAGGAGGCACCGTGTCCAATTCTGCACTAGATTCCGCCCGGCGAAAAATGCGTGAGGCCAATGTGAGCCCCCAGGCGATCGAAGTGTTTTCCTACTATCACCGCGCACTGGAAGCGGGCGAGAGTGGTCTGATCGCTGAAGAAACGATTGCGCCCTTCACGGATCCAGCACGCCTAGATGAGCTAAACCCTAGCTATGAAGAGCAGCGTGCCGCGATTGCGAGCACCGCGCTGATAAAGCTCAACGGTGGCCTGGGCACTTCAATGGGACTAGACAAGGCCAAGACCTTGCTTCCGGTGCGCGATGGTCTGAACTTCTTGGACATCATTGCCCGACAAACGTTCGATGCTCGGGACCGCTACGACGCGCGCGTTCCGCTCATCTTCATGAACTCATATCGGACTGAAGACGACACGATTGAGTATCTAAAAAAGTACCCAGACCTGGGAGTAGACGGCTTGCCGCTGAGCTTTCTACAGAGTCAAGAGCCGCGGCTTCTCGTAGATACTCTGGAACCCATTTCTTGGCCGGCCGATCCCGCAGCTGAATGGTGTCCCCCAGGCCACGGTGACCTTTATGTTTCCCTGGAGACGACCGGAGTGCTAGACGCGCTGCTCCAACGTGGATTCAAGTTCGCTCAAGTCTCTAACGGCGACAATCTGGGCGCGACTCCGGATGGACGAATCGCTGCTTGGTTCGCGGCTTCGGGTGCGCCGTTTGCCATGGAGGTTTCGCGACGCACTTCTAACGACCGGAAGGGCGGACATCTGGCCCGACGCAAGGACGACGGCGCTCTGCTCTTACGAGAGTCCGCTCAGACACCTAGCGAAGACGTAGAAGCGTTCGAAGATATCTCTGTTCATCAGTACTTCAACACGAACACAATTTGGCTGAATCTCGAAGCATTGAAGGAAACTCTGAGTGAGCGGGACTCTGTCCTCGGCTTGCCGCTGATCAAGAACATAAAGCACGTAGATGGTGCCGACACTGAAAGCCCACAAGTGGTCCAAATTGAAACGGCAATGGGATCGGCGATAGAGGTTTTCGAGGGCGCCCAGGCAATCCAGGTGGGACGTGACCGCTTCTTGCCGGTCAAGACGACCAACGAGTTGCTGCTCTTGCGCTCCGACCTTTACGAACTCACGAACGACGGCTCGCTCCTCCTCCAAACTAAGACGACCCCTACTGTGACTCTTCTGGCCCGTTACTACGCGCGGATCGAAGATTTCGATGAGCGAGTTCCCGCTGCACCATCGATGGTTGAGGCCGATTCCCTAGTGGTGGACGGCGACTGGTATTTCGAGCCCGGAGCGAGCGTGCGCGGATCAGTTGAGCTCGGTCCTGAGGGTGGCGTCTTCCACTAGATGCCGTTCCCCTATTCAAGCGGAGACCCGCGAAAAGTTTGTTAGGATAGTTTACTAAAGCGGCGGGTCTTCGCTGGGGCGCCGTCGGACACTGCCAGGCTGTGAGGACACTAATGACGGAGCCGACCACTTGGAAGCCAGAGCGACCAAACACTACTGCTGTAGTTCTAGCTGCGGGTAGTGACGAAGAATCGCGGAACTTGCTGCACGCAGGTCTATCGGATTCAACGGTCGCCAAGCTTGCTGTTGAGAACGTGCGAGAGGTCGTGCCCGCAGATCGAATAATCGTGGTCATCTCTCCCGCTGACAAAGTGATCCGAGAACAGCTCGGTGACGACCTGACGTACGTTGAGCAACAGGACTCACTCGGCACCGGGCACGCAGTTGCCACCGCGCGCCACGCGATCCCAGCTGACACCGATCAGCTCCTTGTCACGTACGCGGACACGCCCATGTTGAGGCCGGCATCTCTACGCGGACTACTCAATCGGCACCACCTGAAGGACGCTAGTTTTTCACTGCTGACTGCTCGGGTGGAAGAGCCGATGCCCTACGGACGCATTGAAAGAGACGACAGTGGCGCCGTAGTGGCGATTGTCGAACCGGAAGACCTAAGTCGCGAAGAGCGGCTGATCCATGAGATCAACGTCGGATCTTATGTCGCGGCCCCTGATGCGCTGTTAGACAAGATTGACGAATTAGCACACGGTGGGGAACATCGCCTGACCGAGGTGGCACGCCGGTTCCTGACCACCGAAGATAATGTCGAGACCTATCAGATTTATGACACGGACGAAGTCCAAGGCATAAACACCAGCGATGGTCTAGAAAAAGCGGCAAATATCGTCCTCAAACGACTTTTTACCCCCACGAAGGATACGGACACAACCATCAAGTTTGGTACGGGCGGGTGGCGCGCAATCATCGGGGAAGGCTACACACTGGGTAACTTGCGCCGACTCTGCCAGGCAATAGCCAATGAGGCGACCCGGCAAGGCACGGACCACAAGGGCGTGGTGATCGGAGGCGATCGACGCTTCCTTTCACGCGAATCAGCCGAGGCCGCTGCAGAAGTTTTCGCCGGGAACAACATCCCGGTGCACCTTCTTCCCGATGATGTGCCCACTCCCCTAGTAACATTCGCAACCCCCTTCACAGGGTCCGCCTACGGAATCATCGTCACCTCTTCGCACAACCCACCGAACTGGAACGGAATCAAAGTGTTCAGATCCGATGGGTCTTTACCATTGGACGAAGAGACCGACCGCTACCAAGACGAGGCGAACTCGCTGAGCGTCAAAGACGTAGTCACATTGGATCTGGACTTGGCGCGTAACGCCGGTGTCATCGAAGAAACACCCCTGACCGATCCCTACATTGACGCTATCGAAGAGATCATCGACTGGGATGCTGTGAGGGGATCGAATCTGCGCGTGGCTGTCGACCCCATGTACGGCACCAGTCAACTGACTCTCGGGACGATCCTGTCGGATATGCGGGTCCAAGCCGAATTCATTCACGCCGCCCACAACCCGCTATTCGGAGGGGGCGCCCCCGCACCGGATTCAGAACGGCTCCACACTCTCAAGTCTATGATCAAAGCCGGCGAAGGTAAGTACGACTTGGGCATGGCTACCGACGGTGATTCGGACCGAATTGGCATCGTCGATGAGAACGGCAATTACGTCACTTCAAATGAACTACTCCTGCTGTTGTACTGGTATTTGCACGAATTCAAAGGAGAAAGAGGGGGCGTCGTACGCAACGTTGCGACCACCCACCTTCTAGATCGGCTGGCAGATCACTTCGGGGAAGAACACCGAGAGTGCAAAGTCGGCTTCAAACACGTCACCGCCGCGATGGAAGAAATTGGTGCCGTGCTTGGCGGTGAATCATCGGGTGGGCTAACCGTACGCGGGTGGATCCTCGGCAAAGACGGAATCTTTGCCTGCGCCCTAGTCACAGAAATGCTGGCACGTACGGGAATGAGCATGTCTGAGTTGCTTGACAAAGTCTACGGAATCACCGGCCGGCTCTACTCCTTAGAAGAAAGCATTCCTGCTACTCCAGAAATGCGGGTTGAAGTGCCGCGCCGGCTTGCGTCGCACCCGATAACCCACATTGGTCCCTACAAAGTTGTCGACATTATTGACATCGACGGGACAAAAATCCTTTTAGAAAACGACAACTGGGCCCTGCTGCGGTTTTCCGGCACAGAGCCCCTGCTGCGAATGTCTGTCGAAGCGGACAGCGAAGAAAAAGCCGCAGAGCTCCTCGACTGGCTCCGCTCATTCGTAACGTCCTAACCAATCCCCTGTTCCCCTCATTCACTTTGAAACCAGACCGGAGACCATCGATGCAGTACGGGCATTTTGACACGCGCAATAACGAGTATGTCCTCGACCGTCCTGACGCCCCACAGTCTTGGACGAACTACCTGGGCACGAAAGACTACGCTTCGGTGATCTCTCATGTCGGCGGTGGGTACTCCTACTACAAATCGCCCGAGCATGGCCGGGTCACCCGGTTTCGGCAGAACACAGTCGCCCCCGAAGGTCCGGGAAAATACGTTTACGTTCGGGACGACGAAACCGGGGACTACTGGTCCATCTCATGGATGCCAGTGGGAAAGCCATTTCGTCTTCCTGCTGAGGACGGAGCAGACAGTGGTTCCGAGCGAGACGGCAGTGCCCGCTACACTGCGGCCCACGGAATGGGCTACACCCGGTTTGAGTGTGACTACCGGGGTATAGAGGCCAAACAAGTGGTTTTTATCCCCTTGGATGACGATGTTGAAATCTGGGATGTGACCCTGACCAACAAGGGCAACACCACGCGCACTTTGACTACGGCCACCTATGTTGAGTTCTCTTTCCACCACATCGAGATCGACAATCAAAATTTGCAGATGTCACTGTATGCATCAGGTTCTTCGTACGAGGGCGGAATCATCCAATACGACTTCTACTACGAACCGTGGACTTACCATTACTTCGCGTCCTCGGAGATGCCCTCTTCGTTCGATACATTGCGCGACCAATTCATTGGGGCGTACCGGACCGAAAGAAACCCAATTGCGGTTGAGGTGGGGCATGGTTCTGATTCTTCTGGCACGACTCAAAACCACTGCGGATCGCTACAACACAAGATCACCTTGGAACCCGGAGAAACCAGACGAATCATCTACATGACTGGCTACGGCAAAGCAGATACGGTCGGCAAGCAGATCCAATCGAAGTACTCGAACCTGAACACGGTCGATAGCGAGTATGAGCGCTTGCGAGACTATTGGCGCGCGAAGATGGACAAGCTGCAGATCGACACGCCCAACCCTGCCTTGGACACCCTGATAAACGCTTGGACACTGCTTCAAGCCGAGACGACTGTAGTGTGGTCCCGTTTTGCATCTTTCGTGGAAGTGGGCGGCCGCCACGGCTTGGGCTACCGCGATACAGCGCAGGATGCCATGAGTGTCATCCATTCCAACCCGACAAAGTCTCGGCAGCGGATCGTAGAACTTCTGCGAGCACAGACACCCCAAGGCTACGGCCTGCACCTCTTCGACCCGCAGGACTTTGACCCGGATCGCGAAGAGCTCCCTGGCATTCCGTCCCCAACGATTGTCCCGCGTACCGAGGCTGATGACCTGATTCATGGGCTGGATGATGCGTGCTCGGACGACCACCTCTGGCTGGTGCCCACGATTGCTGAATACGTTAAGGAGACGGGCGATACCGCATTCTTGGACGAGGTGATTCCGTTCGCGGACGGGACTCCCGCCACGGTGTACGACCACCTGCGGGCCGCCCTCGATTTCTCTTCCAAACACGTTGGAGACAATGGGGTAGCCCTTGGACTGCGGGCGGACTGGAACGACTGCCTGAATTTAGGCGGGGGTGAATCCGCCCTCGTCACTTTCCTTCATGCCTGGGCTATCCGAGCGTTTCAAGAAGTGGCGGAAGCGATCGGCCGCCCCGATGACGCTGCTGCGTACGATGCCGAATTCGATCGGATCAAAAAAGTGAGTAACGAGCAGCTGTGGGACGGTGCGTGGTGGGTACGCGGATTCACATCAGAGGGTGTGAAGATTGGATCCCAGGAATCCGCGGAAGGCAAGATCTTCTTGGAACATCAGGCGTGGCCGGTGATTGCTGGGCTGTCTGATCAGGAACGCGGCGAAAAAGCGATGGACTCGGTAACGGAGTTGCTCGGTTCCCCCTATGGGAACCACCTAAACTGGCCAGCGTTTACCGAAGTTGATGACACCGTTGGCTTCGTGACGCGCGTTTATCCGGGTGTCAAAGAGAACGCTGCGATCTTCAGTCACCCCAACGCGTGGCCCATCATCGCCGAGACAGTTCTCGGGCGCGGTAACGAAGCGATGGCGATGTACGATGCGATCGCGCCGTATAACCAGAACGATATTGCTGATACCAGGGGTGCCGAACCCTATGCTTACGCGCAGTTCATTTACGGCAGGGATCACGACCTGTACGGCAAAGCCCAAAATCCATGGCTGACAGGTACGGCCGGCTGGATGTATACCGCCGCCACCAAACATATTTTGGGGATCCGGCCGAGCTATGAAACTCTATTCATCGACCCGTGCATACCCAATGAGTGGGACGGCTTCACAGTGAAGCGGCACTGGCGTGGCGCGGACTACCTGATCACAGTGAAAAACCCCGATCACGTTTCCAAGGGCGTCAAACGTCTCGAAGTTGACGGTGTGGAAGTAGATCCAGCCCAGGGCGTGCCGCAAGCGGAAGAAGGGTCCAAGGTTGAAGTGAAAGTGGTCCTCGGATAAGCATTTAGGACTAACGTCAGGCCCTAACGTAGGAATACCCCCCGCGTCAGGGCCTGACGTTTGTAGATTGCATTCGGACCCTTGAATTAAGCTGTTGCAGCGTAACGATACAGTTATATTCTTAGGCCAACACGAGCTGGCGGGCGCTCGCTTGGGATGGGGGTAGCGCGCACCGGCAAGCCCCTTCCCCCATCAAAGGAGATGGAACACTTGTCCAAGACACGCACCGAAGTCGACCTGCTCGGCGAAGAGGAGATCCCCGCGGATGCCTACTGGGGGGTTCACACCAAGCGCGCAGTTGAAAATTTTCCAATTAGCGGTCGGGTCGTAAATGACTACCCGGACTTCATCAAAGGAATGGCCTCCGTAAAGAAGGCGGAAGCGCTAGCCAATCGCGAGGCTCGCGTAATCTCCCAGCAGATCGCCGACGCGATTGTGTTCGCCTGCGACCAGATCCTGTATGAGGGCGCAGCTGCAGACCAGTTTCCTGTAGACCTCTTCCAAGGGGGCGCGGGCACCTCGGTAAACATGAACGCCAACGAGGTCATCGCGAACCTCGCCCTCGAGCATCTCGGTTTAGAAAAGGGGCGCTATGACGTGATCAACCCCAATGACCACGTCAACAAGTCTCAGTCAACGAACGATGCTTATCCGACTGGACTGCGGCTAGCCGTGTACAGCATGGTCCAGCGCCTGATTGAAGAGTTGGGGGAACTTGCCGACGCGTTCGCTCGTAAAGGCGAAGAGTTCGCTCGGGTGATCAAGATGGGGCGGACGCAACTACAGGACGCGGTTCCCATGTCGGTGGGTCAAGAGTTCAACGGTTTCGCATCTACCATCCGCGCCGAGCAAGACCAGCTAGCCCATCAGGCAGCTTTGCTGCTCACCGTGAACTTAGGTGCAACTGCTATCGGAACGGGAGTGAATACACCTCCTGAGTTCCAAGAGAAAGCGGTTCGTGCATTGGCCGAGGTGACCGGCCTGCCCATCTCGGGAGCTGCCGACCTAGTCGGTGCCACCTCAGACACGAGCGACTACGTATCCATGCACGCCGCTCTGAAACGATCGGCTGCGAAGGTCTCGAAGATATGTAATGACCTGCGCCTTCTCTCTTCTGGACCCCGCGCTGGTTTGAACGAAATCAACCTGCCGGAAATGCAGGCGGGTTCTTCGATCATGCCCGCCAAGGTCAACCCGGTGATTCCGGAAGTTATGAACCAGGTCTGCTTCAAGGTGTTCGGCAATGACGTAGCCGTGACTTTCGCTTCGGAAGCGGGACAGCTTGAACTAAATGTGATGGAACCGGTGATCGCTCAGTGTCTCTTCGAGTCAACCGATCTACTCACTACTGGGTCCAAGACGCTACGAACCAAGTGCGTTGACGGAATAACTGTGAACGAGGACGTTTGCCGAGCGAGCGTAGAAAACTCGATCGGGATCGTCACGTATCTAAATGACATCATCGGTCATCATGCCGGGGATGAGGTCGGAAAAGAGTGCGCTGCAACGGGTAAGTCAGTGCGTGAAGTCGTCCTCGAACGCGAATTGATGACGGCTGAGGAACTCGACGAGGTTCTCTCCGTCGACAACCTCCTAGCACCGAAGTACTTCGGCGAATACTTCGGTGACGAGTAACTATCTAGTCCAACACTAGAAAGGGTGCGCGATGATCTGGGTGCATTTTGCGGTTCTCTTAATATTCATTTTCCTCGGTGCGCGTATGGGAAGCATCGGAATCGGGTTCGCGGGCGGTGCGGGGGTCATCGTCCTTGGGCTAATGGGGTTGGAAGTCGACCCGATGACCGGGATCCCGTGGGATGTGATCGGCATCATCATGGCGGTCATCTCGGCGATTGCTGCCATGCAACTAGCCGGTGGGCTGGATTATCTGGTCACGGTCACTGAGAAAGTCCTGAGGTCCAATCCCAAGCGGATCACGTTCTACGCTCCGATCGTCACCTATTTCATGACGGTCTTTACAGGAACTGGGCACGTTACCTACTCGGCAATCCCAGTGATCGTTGAAGTGGCGAAAGAATCAGAGACACGTCCATCGCGTCCTTTATCGATCTCGGTTGTTGCGTCGCAAGTGGCGATAGTTGCTTCCCCCATTTCAGCAGCTGTTGTTCTGATGGCTACCGAAATGGAACAGTTCGGCGTGGAGTACATGCAGATACTCGGCGTCATGATCCCGGTAACATTCGTCGGCGTTCTGGTGGGCGCGCTAGTGTCTTCCAAACTTGGGAAGAACCTTATCGACGACCGCGTCTATCAGGAACGATTGAGCCAGGGTCTAGTGCAGCGGCGGGACCTGAATGAGATTGAGATCAAGCCTTACGCAACCCGCGCCCTCTGGTTCTTTGGGGTTGGCGTGCTGGTAGTGATGGCTTACGCAGTCGCAGTTTCAGATTCGGTAGGCCTGATTCAGAATCCTACGATCCCGCGCAACGCCGCCATTATGATCATCATGCTGGCCGTCGCCATGCTGATTGGGATCTTCTGCAAGATCCCAGTCGATGAAGTTTCTTCACAGTCAACATTCAAGGGCGGAATGAGCGCGGCCGTGTGTGTGTTGGGTGTGGCCTGGCTAGGCAACACGTTCGTCAATGGGCATATCGACACAATCGCCGCCGCTGGTGGGGACATTATCGATGCGGCGCCTTGGCTGCTTGCTGTTGTGCTCTTCTTCACCTCGGCGCTCCTCTACTCTCAGGGAGCAACGACTGCGGCAATGATGCCCGTTGCATCGGCTATTGGGGTCGCTCCGGCGGTTATGGTTGCCTCCTTCCCCGCCGTCACCGGTCTGTTCGTCCTGCCCACCTATCCGACGGTAGTGGCTGCGGTTGAAATGGATGACACCGGGTCGACTCGCATCGGGCGGTTCGTGTTCAACCACCCGTTCTTCATCCCGGGTGTAGTCACAGTGGCGGTCGCGGTGATACTCGGATTTGGTTTGGCGCCCCTGCTCGCAAGCGGAGGCTGATAGTAGAGGTCCAGCAACCGTTAGCGGCCGATTCCCATCTCTGGTGGGAGTTGGCCGCTACTTTGTCGGGCTAGTCAGGTCGAGGACGCCTTACCAACCGAGGTTCAAACGCAGTTCCAGCGCCCTCATCCCCGCATCTTCGAAGACTTCAGTTGGTATTTCACCTGACTCAACGGCGGCAGCGATGCCGTCCACAAGTGCATGCGCATACTCTGTAGCACCGGATCCGTCGATTCCCCCGATCGAGAGAACTAGGGTTGTGCCGGCGTTGATTGCCGCGATGGCGTTGGCAACCGGGTCCGCTAGGGAAGGTTCGCCAACCTGCGTGAGCATTGATAGATCGTCTGTCACGATTACCCCGTCGAAACCGAGCTCTTCGCGGAGAATGTCATACCACTGAGGGGATATGGTGGCGGGCTCATCGGAGGCAAACCCGCATACCATGTGACCTACCATTACCAGCGGTGTACCAGCGTCGATCCCGGCAACGAAGGGCTGCGCTGGACCGTTTCGCCACTCTTCGGCAGTGAGCTCCCCGCAACTAGCGAGCACCTCGTGTGTATCCCCACTGGTTATTCCGTGCCCTGGAAAGTGCTTGATGGTGGAGAGAACCTGCCCTCCACTACCTTCTTGTTCCCCTTGAACGGCTGCCTGCACGCCCTCGGAAGCGTGCTCTGGTGTGGTTCCCAAGACGCGCGAGTGTATGAACGAGGACGGATCGGCGGTGGTATCCGCAACTACCCCGAAGTTCATGTTTATTCCCAGCGATGCGAGGTACTCACCCCGCACTGCGAAGGCTTCATGAACCGAACTGGCATCTCCATCCCGTAGTTCATCTGGTCCCTGGCCTGGGTCACCATCCAGTCGACGTACCAGACCGCCTTCTTGGTCAATCGATATTATTAGCGGTGGCTGACCCGAATTGCGATTCTCGTTTTGCCAAGTGTCTATCTGTTGGGTCAGTGACTCTTCTGGGTCGGGAATGTTGTCCCCCATTAGAATCAAGCCGGCCGGGCTGATTTCAGTTAAGAAGTCCTCGGTCATCGTGGTGTCGACGCCCGGATAGTGAAGCACCAGCAAGCTCGCCGCCTGTTCCTCTAGCGACCAATTAGCCCAGATCTGTTCTGCTTCATTCACGGGCTCCGGTTGGGGCGCCGCGGTCTGATCTGACTGGGGTTCCACAAGTGGCTCTTCGCTCGGCTCACTGTCGCCACAGGCGGATAGGGCAAGAGAGGCCGATAAAGCCATCGATAGTAGGGTCCACAACTTCGCATTCTTCAACACGCTCAAAGTATGCCGGCTACAGTGGTGCGGGACAAAGACCAGCCAAGGAGAGAGCATGCGCGTTGGGGTGCCAACTGAAGTCAAGAACAATGAGTTTCGTGTGGCATTGACACCGGGTGGGGTGCTTGAACTGGTTGCCCGCGGGCACGAAGTTGTGATCCAGTCGGGTGCCGGGACAGGATCATCCATTACGGACGAAGACTACGCTGCCGCCGGAGCTGTCATCGCCGAGGACGCTGACCAGGTGTGGGAGTCCGCCGATCTCATAGTCAAAGTCAAGGAACCCATTGCCAGCGAATACGCTCGACTGCGCCCTGGTCAGGTGTTATTTACGTACCTGCACCTAGCGGCCTCTCGGGAATGCACCGAGGCCCTTCTCTCTTCAAAGGTCACAGCTGTTGCGTATGAGACGGTGCAGCTCCCCGGTGGTGAGCTACCACTGCTCTTGCCAATGTCCGAAGTGGCTGGGCGCTTGGCTCCGCAAATCGGGAGCTATTTTTTGATGCGCCCCTCCGGTGGTAAAGGAATACTTCTTGGTGGGGTCACTGCAACTCCGCACGCGCACACTGTGATAATCGGTGGCGGGGTAGCTGGGGAACAAGCGGCTAGAGTCGCGCTCGGTCTAGGTTCTGTCGTTACGGTAATTGACGTATCTATCCCCCGCCTCAAGCAGCTAGAGGACCTATTCGAACGGCGGATCAACACGCGAACATCCACCATCATGAATATTGCCGAAGCACTCTCAACAGCTGACCTAGTGGTTGGTTCCGCGCTGATCCCCGGTTCTAAAGCGCCGAAATTGGTGACTGATGAGATGGTGGCGAACATGAAGCCTGGCTCCGTCCTCGTCGATATCGCGGTCGACCAAGGCGGATGTTTTGAGAATACGCGCCCGACGACCCATGACGATCCGGTGTACAAGGTGCATAATTCGCTGTACTACGCGGTTGGAAACATGCCGGGAGCCGTTCCCGAAACATCTACCCAGGCATTAACGAATGCGACGCTGCCTTACGTGCTTGCCCTTGCCGACAAGGGGTGGGAAGCGGCGATGGAAGACGACCCGGCCCTAGCACAAGGGCTCAACACTCACGACGGCAAGCTGCGTCATTCTGGGGTAGCCAGGGCCTTCCCGGATCTTCCGGCAGAGCTTTAGGCCCGGGCGGAAAGTAGCTCATCAAGAACTTGGAAAACACCGAGTTCTTCATTAGATCCGGTTCGGAAGCGCGCTGCCTCAAGAACTTCTGGGGCAGCGGTGCTGACGGCATAGCTGTGCTTGGCCGCAGCCAGCATCTCTACGTCGTTGAGAGCATCCCCGAAAACCATCAGGTTCGCAGACTCGATCCCTATTCGGTCCGCAAGTTTTTCCAGGGCCTCCCCTTTTGTTACCCCGCGATTCATGATGTCTACCCACGGTGGGCCGCCCAGTGTTACTGAAAAGGATGCGCCCAGCGCTGGCAGAAAACAGTCGTCGAAGGCCTTTCGTGCATCCGCTTCTGGGAAAAACGCCGAGTATTTGACGACGTCCTCATCAACTTGAGAGTAGTCGTCGACGAAAATTAGGTTCCTAAAGAAAATTCGGAAGTAATCTTCATACGGGCGGGCCTGCTCGGTGACATATGCGGAAGTCAGGCCACATACCATCGGCACGCCATCGGTCTCATTGACAGTCAATTGCACCATCGGTAAATACTGATCAGGTCGCAAGATACTGCGGTGAATAATATCGCCCTGGTACTCCACCAACGCGCCATTGTCGCTGATGAATGCGACGTCATAGCCCGGTTTGTCGAACATCTGCTTCAATGTGGCTAGTGGGCGACCACTGGCAGGAACGAATGTAATGCCTTGCTCATTCAGGCGACGGACGTAGGCCCAAAAGTTAGGGGGGATTTCCCCACCCTCAAGCAGTAGTGTCCCGTCTAGGTCCGATGCGATCAGCTTTACGTCATCCATACCTTGACCATAGCCCTTAACGTCTAGAGGTCCTGCCGTCGTATGACCAACCCCTCTTGGGCAGTGAAGGATTCCGATTTGTTGCTCGGTCACTATCTGGTCTAAACTTTGTAGGTCAAATAGACGGGCTGTGGCGCAGCTTGGTAGCGCACACGACTGGGGGTCGTGGGGTCGCAGGTTCAAATCCTGTCAGCCCGACGTCGTGATGTGGCGAGGCATAGTTTCTTTCTATGTCTCGCCTGTTTGTTGCCCTCGCGGCTCAGGTCCACATCTC
>CAYFWE010000004.1:0-8654 GCA_964346745.1 uncultured Actinomyces sp.
AGCATCGCCCACACAGCCCACATCACCCGGTCATAAGGTAGTTCGCGCCGGGCGATGGCGGGGACAATCACGGGCGCGTGGGCCATCACCATCGAAAGTGCGAAGCCGATTGTTAGCGAGTGGACGACCGTGTCATAGCCGTACCCGGAAAACACTGGGCCGCGGATCAACCACACGCCGCCCGAAACCATCATCCACACGTAACCGGCCAGCATGCAGGCCGCCATGAAGCGGGGCGCGCCAGGCAGGCGGATAGTGCGGGTGGCGATATCGTGCAGGGCCGTGTCTACTGCGATGACGAGTAGGGCCGCCCCTAAAAGTGGGTAGCCGATTTGTGGGTTGAACAGGGTCACTACCAGGGCGAGGGCGGCGACGAGTGCTTCGGCAAGAATCCGTCCCTGTGTCGAACCTTTGGCGAACGCAATGCGGGCCAACTCGACGCGTTCACCGAGAATCGTGAAGATCAGGAAAGCGCACCACCAGGGGACAATCTCGGCGATTTCGAAGCCCCTGCCCCACAGCAGGATGCCCGCTAAACCGGCCACGGCGCCCAAGCCTTGAAGCAGTACGGCGATCATTGGTTGGCGCCGCCAGACAACCACGTACATGGCGGTCAAGAGAGCCATGGAAAGCGCCCAGGCTGCTGCGGGTGCTAGGCGGGTTGCCGTATCCGGAAACATGCGGATGTGGACGAGGGCGATTAGCGTGGCGGCCACCGAAGCGGCCGGTGCCAAGTACGCCCACACGGAGGTGGCCTTATGGTCCGACTGCAGCGCAACGGCACGTTCAAGAAGGATGGCTGTGCCTAGGAAGCCGAAGATCATCAGCACGCCGTGCAGGCTGGCCAAGTCTAAAGAGGCGACGGGCGCTTGTAGGCCAAGGCGGAGCAGCGCAGCGTCCAGCCCGCTGAGCAGCGCAATCATGGCGCCAATCAGGATCAGCAGGCGCCCCTTCGGCACAGGAGTTTTCACAACGCTCCCTAAAAAACGAGACAAGACGCGTCGCCGCGAAGCACAGGCAGACATGAACGACGCCTGTCGATTTATGCGACGCCTGTCTATTATCTCAGGTTAGGGCAGCCTAACGAGGGAGAGTCCCAGCACAGCCAAGCCTGCTTTAGGCCAGTCGGTACATCCACCCGTGACGGTCGGGGATGGTGCCACGTTGAATGCCCGACAGTTCTTCCAAGATTTCACGGGTGACCGTGTCCCCTTGCAACGACACGTCAAACCCCGCTCCTGCCAGTCGGCTGATCGGGGTGACAATCGCCGCGGTCCCGCAGGCGAACATTTCCACGACCTCACCGTCTTGGATCGCGCTGACCAGCCACTCTAGAGGAATCGGCAGTTCTTCAACTTTGACCCCGCGGTCTTTCAAGAGGGTGATGATCGCGCTGCGCGTACCACCTTCCAAAATGGTGCCCGTCAAGCGTGGGGTGAGGACCGTACCGTCGGCTTTGACGGCAAAGACATTCATGCCGCCCAGTTCCTCAAGGTTTTTGCCCGTGGCGGCGTCCAGGTAGCAGACCTGTTGAAAGCCCTGTTCCCCGGCGAGACGTTGGGGAAGTAGGGAGGCCGCATAGTTGCCCCCCGTTTTCGCATCCCCGGTTCCCCCGGGGGCGGCCCGGTTGAAGTCGGTGGACACCCAGATGGAAACCCCGGCCATACCCCCCTTGAAGTAGGGGCCAACCGGTGAAGAGATCACCGCGTACTTGTAGTGCTGGGCGGGCCTGACCCCGAGGAACTCTTCGTCAGCGATCATGAAGGGGCGCAGGTAGAGGGAAGCGTTCTGTGTGCCGGGAACCCAGCGTTCATCCGCCCTCACCATTTGCACCAGGGAGCCCAGGAAGTCATCCAACGGAATTTCGGGCATGGCCATGCGACGCGCCGAATGGTTTAGGCGAGCGGCATTAAAGCCCGGGCGGAAGGTCCAAATACTGCCGTCTTCCCAGCGGAATGCTTTGAGTCCTTCAAAGATTTCTTGTGAGTAGTGCAGTACTGCGGCTGCGGGTGACAGGGCGAGGGGACCGAAAGCCTCTACCCGTCGATCATGCCAACCATCATCCACGGACCAGTCGGCAACTGCCATGTAATCGCCGAACGCGACGCCGAAATCGAGTGCTTCCATGATTTCGGCGTGTCGTTCGTCCGATGCGGGGTTGGGGTTGGGGACAAGGGGGAACCGTTTGGCCACCTGGTCGGCTGCGGGCAGGGTTTGACCCGCCACTTCTTCTTCAAGTGACCCGAGTGGGCGACCTTCCCGGTGCTTGTCCATGCCCCGACCCTTCCAATGTAGGTTTTCGTTTGTTTGCTGGTGTTTTCTTTCAGGACAGGTGTGCGAGGACGGCGTCCCCCACTTCCCGAGTGGACCGGTCCTTTGCTTCGCTGGGGTGTTCGGCCCGCCACACCATATCCGCGTCGATCGCCGCCTGCACTTGGTTTGCTTCTGCTGTGAGTCCCGCATTGTTTAGGAGGAGGACGACTGAACCAATCGCGGCGATCGGGTCGGCCACTCCCTGTCCGGCAATGTCGGGGGCGGAGCCGTGGACCGGTTCGAACATGGAGGGGAAAGTCCCGTCCGGGTTGATATTGCCCGATGCGGCTAAGCCGATCCCCCCGGTGATGGCCCCGGCCTCATCCGTGATGATGTCGCCAAATAGGTTGTCAGTGGCGATCACGTCGAATGATTGGGGGCGGGTCAGCAGGTGGATGGTGATCGCATCGATATGCTGATAGTCGACCTGCACGTCGGGGTAGGCTTGCCCCACTTCGTCGCAGATTCGCTTCCACATTGATCCCGCGTGGACGAGGACGTTCATCTTGTGGACGAGCGTCAAGTGTTTCGCGGGGCGCGAGTCAGCCAGGGCAAAGGCGTATTCGAGTAGGCGCCGCGCCGCAAAAGCGGTGTTGACCGACACTTCTGTGGCGATTTCTTGGGGGGTGCCTACGCGCATCGCGCCCCCGTTACCCACGTAGAGACCTTCGGTTCCTTCCCGCACGACTACAAAGTCGATCCCTTCGGGATCTTTCAAGGGGGAGGCCACCCCCGGGTAGTGCTTCGAAGGCCGCAAGTTCACGTACTGGTCAAAAGCGAAACGCAACCGCAGGAGCAGGCCGCGCTCAAGCACTCCGGGCGTGACTCGAGGGTCACCGACGGCACCCAGCAGGATCGCGTCATACTCGGCGAGGGCATTCAGGTCGTCCTCATCCAAAATGTGACCGTCCCGCAGGTAGCGGTCGGCCCCCAAATCGAAGTCGCCAATTTCGACTGTCTTGTCATTGGCGGCGAGGACGGCCCGCAAAACGCGGACCGCCTCTGTCGTTACCTCTTGCCCGATCCCGTCACCGGCAATTACGGCGACGCGGAGGGCAGATCCAGCGTTGGTCACCGGGCGGCGGACCCATCTACATAGTCGGAATCCTGCTGCGTCCAGCCGAACTGCTTGCGCAGCTTCTGGCCGGTGGCCTCAACCGGGTGCGATTCACCTTCGGCGCGCAGAGCCTTGAACTCTTGCCCGCCGGCATCCTGGTCGTCAATGAAACGCTTGGCGAACGTACCGTCTTGAATATCGGCGAGGACGTCCTTCATAGCGGCCTTCACTTCTTCACCGATGACGCGGGGGCCAGAGACGTAGTCCCCGTATTCGGCGGTGTCAGAAATGGACCAACGTTGCTTAGTGATGCCACCTTCGAAGATGAGGTCGACGATGAGCTTCAGTTCGTGGAGCACCTCGAAGTAGGCGATTTCAGGCTGGTATCCGGCTTCAACCAAAGTTTCGAAACCTGACTGGATCAGGTTGGACACGCCACCGCACAGGACTGCTTGTTCCCCGAACAGGTCCGTTTCGGTTTCTTCCGTGAACGTGGTTTGGATGACGCCGGCGCGGGTGGAGCCGATGGCCTTCGCGTAGGACAGGGCCAATGGCCAGGCCTGCCCATCAGCATCGTGTTCGACGGCGACAATCGCGGGAATACCCTGGCCATCAACGTAGGATTCGCGAACCTTGTGGCCTGGGCCCTTGGGGGCAACCATGCAGATATCGTGGGTTTCGTCCGGCTCAATGTATCCGTAGCGGATGTTGAAGCCATGCGCGAAGAACAGGGCCGCATCGTCTTTCAGGTTCGGCGCGATCTGATCGGCGTAAACGGTGCGCTGGTACTGGTCTGGGACCAGGATCATCACCACGTCACCCTGGGCGACCGCCTCTTCAACGGTGGCAACCTCTAGGCCAGCGGCCTCTGCCTTTTCCCAAGAAGGCGAGCCGGGACGCAGGCCAACCACGACCTCTACACCCGAGTCCTTTAGGTTTTGAGCGTGAGCGTGCCCCTGAGAGCCGTAGCCAATAATGGCTACTTTCTTGGAACGAATCAGATCGAGGTCGGCGTCGTTCTCGTAGTAAACCTTGGCCACTATTTCTCCTTAATTTGGTCGGTCAATGAGCGGGGGCTGCGACTTAGTGCCACGGCGCCCGACTGGACGATTTCGCGAACCCCATAGGGTTCCAAGCTTTCCAGTAGCGCTTCAAGTTTGCCGCGGGTGCCCACGGATTCGATGATGACGGTATTCGGTGCTACGTGAATGACGTGAGCCCGGAACAGGTCAACGATTTGTAGGACAGCCGTGCGTGTCTCATCGTCGGCGCGGACTTTCAGAAGCAGCATGCGCCGCTCCACACTTTCATCCGGCGGAAGTTCCACCACTTTGAGGACATTCACCAGTTTGTTCAACTGTTTGGTGACCTGCTCTAAAGGGGAGTCTTGTGCGTCGACAATAATGGTCATCCGGGAAATATCGGGACGTTCGGTTTCCCCCACCGTGAGGGACTTGATGTTGAACGCGCGCCGAGCAAATAGGCCCGATACCCGCGTCAAGACACCGGGCTTGTTTTCTACCAGGACCGTCAGGGTGTGCAGATGTTCAGCCATGATCACTCGTCCTCATCCCAAGTTGGCGCCATGCCTCGTGCAAATCGAATGTCGTCATTAGAGACCCCCGCGGCCACCATCGGCCACACCATCGCATCTTTGGAGACGCGGAAGTCAATCAGGACCGGCCGGTCGTTGATGGAAAGGGCCCAGTTGATGGCTTCGTCCACGTCCTCTTCCTTTTCGACGCGGCGAGCCGGAATATCGTAAGCCTCTGCCAGCAGGACGAAGTCGGGGATTTGCCGCTCAGCATCCACGTTCAGGTCAGTGTTGGAGTAGCGCTCCCCGTAGAACAGGTTCTGCCACTGGCGCACCATTCCCAGTACTTCGTTGTTGATCAGCGCAACTTTGACGGGAATATTATTGGTGACCGCGGTGGCGAATTCCTGCAGGGTCATTTGCAGTGACCCGTCCCCGTCGATAACCCACACGACGTTATCGGGCATGGCCACCTTCGCACCGATCCCGGCGGGCAGGCCATAGCCCATGGTTCCCAAACCGGCCGAAGTGACAAAGTGGCGGGGCTTTTCCAGTTGGATAAACTGCGCAGCCCACATCTGGTGCTGGCCGACCCCGGTAGTGTAAATCGCGTCGGGCCCAGAAAGTTCGGAGAGGCGGGTGAGGACGTATTGGGGGGCCATAAGCCCATCGTCCGTATCGGTCCACCCCAGCGGGTAGGAGTCCCGCAAGCGGTTCAGGTAGCGCCACCAGCCAGAGAGGTCTTCTTTGTAGGTCGGTGACAGCGCTTCTGGGAGCGCTTTGTTTAGGCCTTCGATAACTGACTTCAGATCACCGACGATGGGGACATCCGCCGTGCGGTTCTTGGAAATCTCTGCGGCGTCAATGTCCACGTGAATCACCGATGCGCGCGGGGCGAAAGTATCCAGTTTCCCGGTGACGCGGTCATCGAAGCGAGCGCCCAAGACGATCAGTAGGTCCGCCCTCTGCAATGCGCCCACCGCAGCAACGGTGCCGTGCATTCCCGGCATGCCCAGGTTGTGAGGGTCGGAATCGGGGATGGCCCCCCGGGCTGGCAGAGTAGTCACGACCGGCGCGTCGGTCAGTTCGACAAGTTCGCGCAGTTGTTCGGAGGCGCCGGCTCGAATGACTCCGCCACCCACGTACAGGACGGGTGCGTTCGATTCGTTGATCGCTGCCGCGGCCGCGCGGATCTGCTTTTGAGAAGGTTTGCCCGGCACGCGGTAACCCGGAATGTCAAATTTCGGGGGCCACTGGAAGTCCAATTCGGCCGTCTGCGCGTCTTTCGTAATGTCGACGAGGACGGGGCCGGGACGTCCGGTGGACGCAATGTGGAAGGCTTCGGCGATCCGAGCGGGAATATCTTCCGCGCGGGTGACCAAGAAAGAGTGCTTTGAGATCGGCATGGCCGCACCGACCACGTCAGCCTCTTGGAACGCGTCCGTGCCGATTAGGGAGGCCCCGACCTGGCCGGTGATGACGACGATCGGAACCGAATCTAGGTTCGCGTCCGCCAAAGCGGTCATCACGTTCATGGCCGCCGGGCCAGAGGTGACGATTGCGCAGCCGACTTTGCCGCTGGTAATCGCAAAACCTTCAGCCGCGTGGCCGGCGCCTTGTTCGTGGCGGATCAGGATGTGGCGGATCTTCGAATCCATGAGTGGGTCATAGGTGGGAAGGATGGCGCCGCCGGGCATGCCGAAGACCTCTTCCACCCCCAGTTCCTCAAGGGAGCGGACTATTGCTTCCGCCCCCGTCATGGTTTGGCCTGTGGTCACTTGTTTTTCTCCGTCCTTGTTGGTCCGTGGCAACAAAAAACCCCCGCGTTTGGATGCGTGGGGTGTTAGGCGTGCGGACCATCTGTTAGACAGCAGGCACCGCACGCCTGGGTACGACGACCAGGAATGTGACGGTAAGGGCTGCCTGCAAGATCTTCACGTCGCCCATAGTAGGCGCTTAGGCACGGGCCTGCTTGGTGTCTCACACTTTGGTTTAGCACCGTTGCTGTGATGTGTGCCCAGCCGGGACCTTCAACCGCGGATCGGCTTGATCGTGTGAAGTAATATTGCCCTGTTTGGCGAGGCCGGAACCCCGCCTTGCTGACTGTTAATAGCAGTTCATACAGCAACACTTCATACGTGATAAAGGTGAACACAGTTGACTGCCGTATTCGAATACCTCGCTGGGCAACCCGTTTTACTCGTTCTATTAATCATCGGTATCGGCATGGCTTTTGGTCATGTCAAAGTCAAAGGAATCGGGTTGGGGCCCGCGGCGGTGCTTTTCACCGCCATCATCATGGCTGCATGGGCGGGCGAACTCGGGGTTGAACTGGTGGTCCCGCCGGCGCTGGGAACCTTGGGTCTAGTGCTTTTTGCTTTCGCCATCGGCATCAATTCGGGGAACTCGTTTTTCCACAACCTCAAGACGGCCATCGGACCGATACTGACGATGGTGGGCTTGTTCATAGTTGCGGGTGCCGCGGCCTATGTGTTGGGCATCTACGTTTTCAACTTGGACATTGCTACGGTGGCCGGTACTTTCGCGGGTGCGTTCACTAACACCCCGGCACTGGCAGCCGCGGGTGATGCTTCCGGTGCGCCGGCCCAAGCCACGATTGGCTACTCGATCGCCTATATTTTTGGCGTCCTCGGCATGATCGGCGCGGCGATCGCCGCTTTGGCATACGGCAAACATGACAAAGACGCGCCCACCCCGATTGCGAACCGGACAGTCCGGGTTGAACGCTCTGACCACCCCTTCGTTGGTGACCTGTACGAAAAGATGGGTGGACGCGTCACTTTCTCTCGCCTGCGGCGCGGTGAAACCGGACCTATCACCCGCCCAGCCATGTCCGACACATTGGACCCAGACGACCTGATTACCGTGGTTGGACCAGCCGAGCTTGTAGCCCAAATGGCTAAAGAACTGGGACACGGGTCCAGCCACTCCTTGATGAGAGACCGCTCTTACCTGGACTTTAGGCGTATCACCGTGTCTGACCCGAAGGTCGCTGGCCGCACGATTGGCAGCCTGGATATGGCGCAAAAGTATTCGGCTTCAATCTCTAGGGTACGCCGCGGAGACATTGACCTGATTGGCGAACCGGGTTTAGTACTGCAGCAAGGTGACCGTGTCCGCGTGGTCGCCCCGACCTCAAAAATGTCTCAAATCACCCAGTTCTTTGGGGATTCGGCCCGCGGCCTTTCCGATATCAACCCCATCGCTTTGGGTTTGGGCATGTCCCTGGGCATCTTTATTGGGCACCTGGTGATCCCCATCGGCTCTGGGTTCTCCATCGGTGCGGCGGCCGGCACCCTCATCATCGGTCTGATTTTTGGGAAGGTTGGGCGGATCGGCCCCTTCGTCACCGCTGTCCCCTACACGGCGTGCCAAGTACTAATTGAACTGGGACTGCTCATCTTCTTAGCCCAGGCTGGGACAGTTGCTGGCGGGCAAATCATGGAAGCCTTCCACGGAGGGGAATGGCTACGCATCTTCGCATTGGGCGCGATTCTCACCATGATCATGGCGGTCGGGCTGTACGCCACCATGCGGTGGATCTTCCGCATCGGCGGGACGCGCGTCTCCGGCATCCTGGGTGGGGCGCAAACCCAGCCGGCCGTGTTGGCATTCGCAAACTCTCGCACCAACGATGACCCACGGGTGGCTTTGGGGTACGCCCTCGTCTATCCGGTGGCGATGGTAACCAAGATTCTCGTCGCCCAAGTGCTGGGCGGCCTGTAAGGG
>CAYFWE010000004.1:8754-66938 GCA_964346745.1 uncultured Actinomyces sp.
AGAGTTCCTAACCCAGCTACATCTATCCCGACGCGCCCGCAAACCAGAGCGGTGAGCGTAGAAAGCGTTAGAAAACATGAGTACTTCCGTTGTCAGCAAACCCGGCCCCTATACGGATCCGCAGGATGTCACCGGCGGCCTGACAAACTCCGCAATCTTTGTGACGATGACCGTCACCGACGACGCCACTCCCGAAGCGCTTCGCGAGTTCCTCAACGGATTTGAAGACTTTGTCAAAGACGTGAACTTCCGTGACCCAGCGTTCAACACCACCGCAGTTGTGGGTGTGGGCGCCCAAATTTGGCCGGACCTGTTCCCAGGGGTGCCCATGCCCAAGCAGCTGCACCCCATGCAGGTGGTGCAAGGCGACAAGCACACGGCCGTATCCACCCCCGGTGACCTGTTCTTCCATATCCGCGCCGACACCCCGGATCTGTGCTTTGAACTGGAGCGCATCTTGCTACTCCAGTTGGAAGGAATGGTGGAAGTTGTCGACGAAGTAACCGGATTCCGCTACTTTGATGCCCGCGACCTGCTCGGCTTTGTGGATGGAACCGCGAACCCGGTGGACCGCAAGCGAGTCCGGTCGGCCATCATTGGTGACCGGGAACCAGAATGGGCGGGCGGATCCTACATTTTGGTGCAGAAGTACCTGCATGAACTGACCGCGTGGGACAACCTCACCACCGAGCAGCAAGAGACAATTATTGGGCGGACCAAAGTCACCAATATCGAGCTACCCGACGCTGAAGGGGACGCGCAAAAGTCCCATAAAACGCTGAACACGATCAACGATGCTCAGGGTGTGGAGCAGGACATTGTGCGGGACAATATGCCGTTCGGCTCCCCCGCGGCCGGCGAGTTTGGCACCTACTTCATCTCTTACGCGGGCGACCTGCAAATCACCGAAGAGATGCTTCGCCACATGTTTATCGGTAACCCACCCGGCAAGTACGATCAAATACTCGACTTTTCGACTGCGGTGACCGGCGCGGTGTTCTTCGCGCTTCCCCTGGACTTTATGGAAGTGCTTCCCAGTGGTAACCCCGGGGTGATTGGGGATGGAACCACGTCCCTGCCCTAACACCCCGGCTACCTAGTCCCGTCTAACCGGAGTACGTAATCGCCCCCAAGTCTTCTTGCGGGGCGATTTGTACGTGTGATGCGCCCACGAGAGCTTTCTTGGTGGCGTGGGCAACCGCCGGGGAAACGCGGTCGTCAAAGACCCCGGGGATAATGTAGTTTTCCGACAGTTCGTCCTCGCCAATGACCCCGGCGATAGCGGTGGCACTGGCGTGCAGGACGTCCTCGGTAATCTCGGTGGCCAAAGCGTCCAGAACACCGCGGAACAGACCGGGGAAGGCCAAAACGTTGTTGATTTGGTTGGGGTAGTCGCTGCGTCCAGTGGCAACCACTGCCGCGTAACGGTTCGCCTCCCACGGGTCCACTTCGGGGATCGGATTGGCGAGGGCGAAAACGATCGCGCCTTCGTTCATCTGGCGAATGTCGTCCCCGTCCAAGATGCCGCCGCGGGAGACGCCGATGAAGACATCCGCGCCGACCAGCCCTTCTTTGAGGGAGCCTTTCACCAGGTTTGGGTTGGTGTTTTCAGCCAGCCAACGGCGGGATTCATGCACGTCGCCAATGGTGTCCCGTGACAGGGCTCCGTCGCGGCCGTAGCCGATGATATCCACGGCCCCCGCTTTGAGGAGCAGGCGGATAATCGCCGAGCCGGCGGCGCCAACCCCTGACACGATAATGCGCACGTCCTCAATATTCTTGCCCGTGACTTTGAGGGCGTTGATGAGGGCGGCTAACACCACGATTGCCGTGCCATGCTGATCGTCATGGAAGACCGGGATGTCTAGTTCTTCCCGCAGGCGCTCTTCGATTTCAAAGCAGCGCGGTGCGGCGATGTCTTCCAAGTTGATTCCGCCATAGGCGGGCGCCAGTGCTTTGACGATGGAAATTATTTCTTCCGTGTCCTGAGTATCCAAGACGACCGGCCAGGCGTCCACGTCCCCAAAATGCTTGAAGAGAACCGCTTTCCCTTCCATCACGGGCAGGGCTGCTTCCGGTCCAATATCTCCCAGTCCCAAGACAGCACTTCCATCGGTGACCACGGCAACCGTGTTGGCTTTCATAGTTAGTAAGCGTGCCTTTGAAGGGGCGTCGTGAATCGACTTGCACACCCGCGCCACACCGGGGGTGTACACCCGAGAAAGGTCGTCGCGATTGCGAAGTGGGCTGCGCGGACTGACCGAGATTTTCCCGCCGATATGGTCTAGGAATGTCTGGTCCGCGATTGTCTTTACGCTCACGCCCGGCATTTCTTGCAAGACTTTGCGGATCTCCCGGCGGTGCTCTGAATCGCGCAGGTCAAAGGTGGCGTCCAGCACCATGAACCCGCCTTCGGTTTCGGCCACGTCCAAACCCTTGATGCTGGCGCCACTGCGGGTTGCCACATCAACGATGGCGGCCACCCGGGTTTGAGACTCATCGACAATTAGGCGGTAGGACGCGGTGTAGGACGGGGAAACAGCCATTCTTCTTCCTCAACTTCTTTGTTCGGACGCTGTGTTGCTTCGGTTTGGTGCAGGGGGTGAACACGACAAAGGGTTCGGCGGTCACCCCTGCGGCCGCCGAACCCTCTGGTCGCTATTCCACTTCTAGGGCCTGCGCAATCAGGGCGCGAACCTTGGCCGCATCGGCCTGTCCCCGGGTTGCTTTCATAACCCCGCCCACCAGAGCACCAATCGCTTGGACCTTACCACCCTTAATGCGTTCAACCGCACTGGGGTTTTCGGCGATTACCGTGGCGATCGCTTCGTTGAGCGCGCCCTCGTCCGACACGACGGCCAGGCCGCGCGCTTCGACCACTTCGTGGGGCTCTCCTTCACCCGCGAGAACACCTTCTAGGGCTTGGCGGGCCAACCGGTCAGTCAGTTTGCCGTCATCAACCAGGCCCTGCAGGTCAGCTACCTGCTGCGGGGTGATGGACGCTTCGACGAGGGTGATCCCCTCGTTGCGAGCATGCTTGGCAATTTCCCCGTTCCACCATTTGCGGGCCGCGGCAGCAGTCGTACCGGCGGCTACGGTTGCCTCAACTAGGTCGAGTGCCCCGGAGGAGACTACGTCGCGCATCTCCAGATCGGTGAGACCCCATTCTTCTTGGAGTCGGCGGCGACGCGCGGCCGGCAACTCGGGCAGGTTCGCGCGTAGTTCCTCTACCCATTCTGGGTCGGGTTCGATCGGGGGTAGGTCCGGGTCGGGGAAGTAGCGGTAGTCGTCCGCATCTGATTTGGGTCGCCCGGAAGAGGTGCTTCCGTCCTCTTCGTGGAAGTGGCGGGTCTCTTGTAAGACGGTTCCGCCCTCATCCAAAATCTCGGCTTGGCGGGCCACTTCGTAGCGGACGGCCCGCTCGATGGAACGGAACGAGTTGACGTTCTTCGTTTCCGTGCGTGTCCCAAGCGGGTCGTCGGCGGATTTGCGCAGCGACACGTTGATGTCGGCCCGCACGTTTCCGCGTTCCATTCGGGCTTCAGAAATGTCGAGCGCCTTGAAGATGTCCCGCAAAGTCTGCACGTAGGCGGCAGCAACTTCGGCGGCGCGCTCCCCCGCTTCACTGAAGGGGCGAGAAACGATTTCGATGAGGGGAACCGAAGAACGGTTGTAGTCCACCAGCGAGTAGTCCGCCCCGTGGATGCGCGCACCGTCCCCACCAACGTGGTTGAGCTTTCCGGCGTCCTCTTCCATGTGGGCGCGTTCGATTTCGACCCGGTAGGTCTCCCCGTCTGCCAGTTCCACGTCCAAATATCCGTCGTAAGCGATGGGTGCGTCCGACTGGGAGATTTGGTATGCCTTTGGCAAGTCTGGGTAAAAGTAGTGCTTGCGGGCGAAGAAGGTGCGGTCAGCGATCTTGCAGTTCAGCGCCAAACCGAGGCGCACCGCGGATTCAAGCATCTGCTCATTGAAGACAGGGAGCGTGCCAGGCAGTCCGACAGACACTTCGTTTACGTACATGTTGGGGCCGTCCTCAAAACCTTGAGGCGAGTCATCAAAGGCCTTGGTGTTCGTGTTCAGTTCGACGTGAACCTCTAGGCCCAAGGTCGGCTCGTACTTCTTTACGGCCTGCTCATAAGTCATTTTCGCCACGGCATTCACTTCCCTTCCGTGTCGGTAGCAGTCGGGTTCGCATAGTCGTCCAGGTAGCGGCATTCCACCACGTCGGCTGCTTCCAAGTTCTCAATCGCAGCCGCTATGCGATACAGGTCTGCGTCTTCGCGCTGGTTGGCCACGATTTGGATTCCGGTGGGCAGACCCGCCGAATCAACACCATTCGGAATGGCGAGGGCGGGCAGACCAGCCAGGTTCGCCGGGATGGTGGCCACGTCGTTTAGATACGCTTCCACCGGGCTCTTCACTTCCCTCTCAAATGGGAAGGCAGTTGAGAGCGCTGTCGGCGAGATGTAGACGTCCGCCTGATCGAAGAGTTTGTCGAGGTCTTCCATAATCAGCGTGCGCATCCGCAAGGCCGCACCGTAGTAGGCGTCGAAGTTACCGGCGGACAGAACCCGCGTTCCCATAATGATGCGGCGCTTCACTTCGGGGCCGAAACCTTGGTCGCGCGTATAGGCCATCACGTCGTAAACGGTTGCCTGGGGGTCTTCGGGGACCCAGCGGGTGCCGAAGCGAATCCCGTCAAAGCGCGCTAAGTTCGAGGACGCTTCTGCCGGCAGGATCATGTAGTACGTCGGGAACGCGTACTTGAGTGCCGGAAGGGAAACGTTGACGATCTCTGCGCCTGCGTCCCGCAACTTTTGCAGGGTGCGCTCAAAGTTGGCGCGCACTTCTGGGTCGTAGTCTTCGGCCATGATTTCATCGACCACGGCGACACGCAGACCCTTCACAGCCCCATCGGCCGGGCCTTCGCTTCCTGCCTGCACCGCGTCCAGCATGGATCCGGCTTCTTCAGTCAGCGAAGTGGAATCTTTCGGGTCGTGACCGGCAATAACGTCTTGCAGCGCGGCGGCGTCCGCAATATTGCGGGCGGCTGTCCCCACCTGGTCCAATGATGAGGCCAGCGCGATGGCTCCGTAGCGGGAAACGCGCCCATAAGTGGGTTTCACGCCGACAGTGCCGGTGAACATGGCGGGCTGGCGGATAGAACCGCCCGTGTCAGAACCCAGGGCAAAGGGCACCATGTACGCCGCTACGGCTGCCGCTGACCCGCCACCGGACCCTCCGGGTGCGCGGGTGATGTCCCACGGATTCTTGGTTGGCCCAAACGCAGAAAACTCTGTCCCTGACCCCATGGCGAACTCATCCAAGTTCGTCTTGCCCACGATTGGCAGGCGCGCCTCTTTGATGCGAGCAACAACGGTCGCGTCGTACGGGGGTACCCAGCCTTCTAAGATTTTCGAGGCGGCAGTAGTTTCCACCCCTTCGGTAACAATATTGTCTTTCACTGCCACCGGCACCCCGGCTAGCGGATGCAAATCAGCCCCGGCTGCGCGCAGTTCATCGACTTCACGTGCGGTGGCGCGGGCACCCTCGGCATCAACCGCGAGGAATGCGTTGAGCGTCGGGTTCAGCGCTTCGATCCGCGCCAGCGACTCTTCTACCAGTTCCAGGGAAGTCACTTCCCCGGCGCGCAGTGCTTCCGCCTGTTCCAAGGCGGATCGCTTCATCCAATCAGTCATCAGTCTTCCTCCAGAATGCGGGGTACTTCGAACATCCCGTCCTCAGCCGCGGGGGCTTGGGAAAGGAGCACTTCCCGGTCGAGGACGGACCCGACCGTGTCCGGGCGCATCACGTTTACGAGGGGCACGGGCTCACCTGTACTGGGAGTATCTTGCGGAACTGCTGCCGCTACCGAATCAACCGCCTGAGAGATGGCTGTCAGATCAACAGCCAGCTGGGCGATTTCCTTTTCTGAGAGTGCGATACAGGCGAGGGCGGCCAGTTCGGCCACCTCTTCTTCTGTGACTATCTTTTGTGCCATGCATGCGAGTTTACCGCGGCGATTGCGTAGGCTTGCTTTATGTCCCAGAAAGTCAGGCGTTTAGGAGCGCGTTTTCGCGGTAAGCGTCGAGTTAACCGTGACCACCTTATGCGCGCCGTCCGGGTAGGCGCGATTACTTTGGCGACCCTGCAGGTGGGGGCCGTCGGTGTGATCTATGGGATCGACCGTGTGCGGCGGGCCCGCATCCCTGGTGGTCGGCACGGCTTCCCGGCTATGCCACCCCTGGAAGTGGAGGTCGGCGACAACCTGATCCAAGCGTATAGCGAGGGAACAACCCTGTACGCGGACATGATTGAAGCCATCGACAATGCGAAAGAGTCGGTCTACTTCGAAACTTATGTGTGGCGCTCTGATCGCGCTGGGATGGACTTTAAGCGTGCCCTGGTTAACGCTGCGAAGCGGGGCGTGAAAGTATTCGCCATTTACGACGGCTTCGGATCTTTCATGTCCGGACCGTCCCTGAAGATTTTCCCCCGCACACCCAATCTGTATGTCCACCGGGTCCGGGAAGTTCGGCTTGGCCTGGTGGTGGGCGACTTGCGGCGCACGGGCCGCACCCACCGGAAGATCCTCGTGGTGGATGACGAGATCGGCTTTGTTGGTGGCTTTAACATCGGGGATGATTTCGGAACCGAATGGCGTGATACCCACATCCGAATCATCGGTCCGGGTGTGCAACTGCTATCCGTGGGTTTCCGCGAATTTTGGAATACTTTCCGCTCTAAGAGGCAGCCGGCCCTTCCCGAAGGGGATGAACTGCCGTGGGATGACCAAATCACCGCCGCATTCAACCTGCCTTCACACCTGCTTTTCCCCGTGAGGATGCAGTACATAGACGCGTTTCGGCGGGCTCGCGACACCTTAGAGATCACCAGCGCATATTTCATTCCCGATCGGGAGATCCTGCGGGAACTAATCCACGCGGCCCGCCGCGGCGTGAAAGTGCGGGTGTTAATCCCCGAATACTCGAACCACATTCTGGCCGACTGGGTGGCCCGACCCTTCTTTGGTGAACTGCTGAAAGAGGGCGTGGAAATCTGGATGTACCAGCACGCCATGATTCACTCGAAGACAGTTACCGCCGATAGCTTCCGTTCCATTGTGGGGACGGCAAATATCGACCGGTTGTCCATGGCGGGAAACTTTGAGGTCACCATGCAAATCGATGACCCCGGCTTCGCCACCCGGATGGAAGAAATCTTCGACAACGATCTGACGACCGCCCGGCGCCTCACGTTAGAAGAGTGGGAAAACCGCTCTTTGGGCACACGCATTCTGGAACGGTTGGTGCGGCCCTTCAACTTTATTGTGTGACTGCGTCCCTACAGGGTGTCGATAACCGCTTGGACGCCCTCCTCCAAAAGCATGTCGAAGCGGGACTCATCAGCGATGGGTACGCCCAGTGATTCTGCTTTGGTTACTTTCGACCCAGCGCCCGGCCCGGCAATGACGATTCCGGTTCGCTTGGATACCGAGGAAGCGGCCTTGCCCCCGCGGGCAATCACCGCGGCCTTGGCTGCTTCCCGGTCATAGCCGGGCATAGCCCCAGAAACGACTACGGTGACACCCTCGAGAGTTTGGGGAACTTCATCAGCCGGTTCATCCGCCATCTGGGCCCCCGATGCTTGCCAGCCAGCCACAACCTGCTGGTGCCAGTCGACGCGGAACCATTCATAAACCGATTCAGCAATCACGGGCCCGACCCCATCGGTTTGACCCAAGTCTTCGACACTAGCCTGCGCAATTGCCTCTACGGAACCGTACTTGGCGGCCAGGGCTTGCGCCGCGGTGGGGCCAACGTGACGGATAGACAAAGCTACTAGGAATCGCCACAGCGGCTGGGTTTTCGCACCTTCGAGTTGGCCGAGCATCTCCAGCAGCGACTTACGCGGTTTGGAGACAACCGGGACTTTCTTTCCACCCCGGCTGGCCCACGCGGCTGACCAAAAGAAACGCACCTGCTGATAATCGCCGGTAGCCACGCCCTGAACGCGAATCGGTCGCCACACGAAAACATCGGTTAACTGTTCGGCGTTGAGGTCGAAAATGTCCTTGGCATTATGCAGTACAGGGGTCTGCGGGTCAGGCAGTAAGGCTTCCGCGTCCTCGAACAACTCCCCGTGGGTGCGGGACGAGTCCGCCTCCATCAACAACTCGCTGCCATCTTCTAAGAAGACCTTGTTCCCCGAAACCAATGCTGCCGCCACGCGTTCGCGACCCATTTCCGGTTGGGTGAGGGCGGCAGCAGCCTCTGCCCCTAAACCCTGCACATCCAATGCACCCCGAGATCCCAGGTGGATGAGACGCTCGGTGATTTGGGCGGGGCACCCGGCTGCGTTGGGGCAGCGTAGGTCCACGTCACCTTCTTTGGCGGGAGCGAGGCGCGTACCACAGGACGGGCAAAACTCCGGCATCGTAAAGGGTCGCTCGGACCCGTCTCGGTCAGCTGCAACTGGGCCAACCACTTCGGGAATAACGTCGCCGGCTTTGCGCACGACAATCAAGTCCCCAATTAGAATGCCCTTCCGCTTCACTTCTTGCCCGTTGTGCAAAGTGGCATGCTGCAGGTTTGACCCGGCTACCAGGACCTTTTCGAAGAGGGCGAATGGGGTGACGCGGCCCGTGCGACCCACTTGAACTTGGATATCAAGCAGGCGGGTAAACGCCTCTTCCGGCGGGTACTTGTAGGCAACCGCCCAGCGCGGAGTGCGCGATGTTTGCCCCATTTCCGCCTGTTTAGCCAAGTCGTTCACCTTGAAAACGACCCCGTCGATTTCATGTTCGAACAGGCCGCGCTGCTGCCCGAAGTCTTTGATGGTTTCCACCGCTTCGTCCACCGAGTTGACTACGCGGGTGTGACTTCCCGTAGGCACGCCCCAGTCGGCAAGGCGCTGGTACCAGTCCGACTGGGTTTGCGGGATGCCTTCCCCAGCTGCTTCCGCGTCTTCCCCCCAGCGAACGTCCCCGATTCCGTGGGCCACAAACGAGAGAGGTAGTTTCGCTGTTTCGGCCGAATCTTTTCGGCGCAATGATCCGGCTGCCGCGTTGCGAGGGTTCACAAACGGACGTTCGCCAGCGTTGACGCGCGCTTCGTTGACATCGGCGAAGTCGTCTAAACGGAAATACACTTCACCCCGCACGTCCACCATTTCTGGCAGGTCGCTACCCTGCAGGCGTCGCGGGATCGTGCCGATTGTCCGCACGTTTGCAGTGACGTCCTCCCCCACGAAACCGTCTCCGCGCGTGGCTGCTTGGACGAGGATTCCGCCCTCGTACCGAAGATTGACGGCCAGTCCGTCCACTTTGATTTCAGCGGTCGCCGGGATCGGCTGGTCCGGCCAGCGCGACTGGACGCGGTTGAACCAGGTGGCCACCTCTTCATAAGAGAACACGTCTTCCAAACTGGTCATCTGTCGGGAATGAGCTACCGGGGCGAATGCCACTTGCGGCGTGCCACCAACCGTTGCAGTTGGGGAATCCGGTGTAGCCAGTTGGGGGTGGTGGGCCTCCAACTCTTGAAGTTCCCGGTAGAGCGCGTCGTAGTCACTATCGGAAATCGTTGGTTCGTCGAAGTCGTAGTACCGCTCACGAGCCTCTTGAATGATCCCCACCAGTTCGTTCCACCGCTGCTGAGCTGCGGTCAGGTCGGTCGGGGTATCGGCTGCCGGGGAGTTAGTGTCCATAGCGTCATTGTCGCAAAATTCCCCATTCCACAACATGGGGGCGAGGGCGAGTCTCCACAGGTGGACTCTTATGCAGTTTCTTTTTCTACCCCGCACGCGCAAAGTCAACGCATGGAATCACCAGCCAACCAGTGTTTGCGCTCCGCCCTGCACCTCGTGTGCGTACGTGGCGTTGACCGCGGATGCGTCGTGCCGGTAAAGGTGGGGGTGGTGGTTGGAAGGGGCGATGGCGTGCTACAAGACCCATATCTTTCGCGCCGACACGCAACGTTCGCACCGGAGCGGGCCGGATCCGGCTGGCTGCAGTTGCAGAACCTGTCTTCCACAAATCCGGCTCGTACGGGTGAACTGCGCAAACGACTGGGGACCGGTCAGTACTTGACCCTGGGTAGTGGCCGCTGGCTGGTGCGGGCGCGCCCCACCAGTAGCGAGTGGGTGCAACTGAAAAGTAAACCGGCGGGAATTTTCCGTATGGGACGCTTCCTTTTGCCCATCATGCTGATCGCCATGGTGGCCCGACTAACCCGCTCAGTTGCTGTCTTGGCGGCTTTGGGGGTCCTCGCATCTCTGGGGACAGCGGCGTACCTGCTCTGGCGAAGGAAGTACTGGAAGCAGTGGGACGAAGGGCGACTGCTGCTGACGGCCGCCGCTCAACGGGATACTCCGAACGCGACCGGTACGCATCGTGATTCTGAGGTTCCCGTACTCCGCGTGCCGGGGCAGAGAGGACTCGTGCTTGTGCCAACCGAACCGGGAACAGTGGTGGCCGTTGTCGGCTCGAACGCGCGGGACTACGCCCATTGGGTCGCCGGGCAACTGTTCGTCCTGGGACTTCCGGTCCACCTTTCCAAGGCAGATGCGCTTTCTAAGACAGATACGCGCAGCACTCAAAGTAATGACGTCTTAGTCGTCTGGTCTAACCAAGTGGATGATGTGCCTCCGGAAACAGCAATGGTATTGGTTGCCGAAAGTGTCGGCTCAGCGAGTTGGTGCAAACAGTTAGACCAAGAACTCTTTTCCGCCTCGCAGGTCCCTGATTACTGCTCCTACGCGGACGTGTTAGCGGATTGGGACAAGGAGGCACACCCGGATTCGCGGGCAGTACCCCTCGGAATGAGTGCTGAAGGGCCCCTTGGATTGGACTTGGTGGAACTTGGGCCCCACGCGTTGGTGGTAGGGGGCACCGGATCTGGAAAGTCTGAATTCCTCACGACTTTCGCGATTGCCCACGCGCTGCGCTTTGCGCCAGCTGAACTGCGGATTGTTCTCTTGGACTTCAAAGGGGGCGCTGGTTTAGACCATTTGGAGGCGCTACCCCACGTTGAACATTCACTGAGCGATTTGGACGGCAGCCAAGTGCCCTGGCTGCTCAGAGCTCTGGGGGCAACGTTGCAGCAACGCAAACGATCGTTGCGAGAAGCTGGCTGTCGCGCGTGGCATGAGTGGGAAATGGCCCCACCCAGGCTGCTGCTCTTGGTTGATGAGTTCCACGTTCTGGCCCAAACACATCCAGACTTGATGGAAGAACTGGTGTCCATTGCCTCTCAAGGACGGTCCCTGGGCATCCATCTGGTCTTGGCGACGCAGCGCCCTTCCGGGGCAATAAACGCGCAGATGAAAGCCACGTTGGATTTGCGTATCGCACTGCACTGCCGGGAGAAATCCGATTCGGTGGAAGCCATTGGCACGGACGCGGCAACTCATCTACCCCGCGTCCCTGGGCGTGCGTTAGTGAACGGAACGCAGATACAGACCGCACATATTGAGGTGGCCCCGCCGTGGATAGAGAGGGTTATCAGCAAGTGGGAAGCAGAATCTGCGAGTGATCAGCTTCAACGGAGCGGGTGGAGTGCTCAGAAAGTCGTCCCTGACCCACTTCCCGAAATCCTGCCGCGCATTGGCGGGAGGCGGTGGACGCCCGACAGTCTTGGCGTGTTCGAGACCCCCGGGCAAGCAAACCAGCCATTGCACGACCCCGGCGGCAGCGTTGCCATTATTGGCCCGCCCTCAACCAAAGCAGAACTGACCGCCCTCGCCCAAACGGTGGTGCAAAGTCGGGCCACCTCAAAACCGGTCGGCCCGACCATCTGGGTGTCAAGTGCGGACCCCCTGGGGATGGCCGCCCGCACACTGGTGACACTGATCCACGAAGAAAACCCTCCAAAGAGGACCGTCGTCATTGACGGGGTCACGGAGCTCTTCAGCAGGCTTGAGGCCATCGGCCGACCCGACCAGGTGCGTAACCTCTGGGAAGGACTACTTGGATGCTGTCAGCGTCGGGAACTGGTCTTGATCGCCACCGACACGAAAGCGCGGTACAACCTGTCGTCACTGCCGCTGCGGTTACTGCGAATACCAGATACTCGCTCTCTTCTAACCGCTGACATTGCCGTCTACTTCCCGACCTCCATGGCGGGCGACATGGGACTTCCTATCGGAAATGCCCGCGATCTAGGTCGGTACGCTTCGCCAAACCCAAGGCGAGTCTTAGCCAGTGGATTCAGCCAAGAAGGCTGCGTATGGGCCCAGGTTGCTCAACCCGGTAACCAATTTGCCGCAGACCAGCCGGGCCGCGGCACCCCGCGTGTCGAACAGCCCGTAGCACCGCTGTTCAACCCAACCCGCGCCGAGGTGACAGTGTGGGTGATCGGCCCTCCCCACGCCGTAACCGACCTGCTTCCGTCGGATCGCGGCTCTTCAAATGGCCGAATAAAGACCCTCACACCCGACCAGTGGCCGCTGCTGGCTGCACACATGAGTGAACCGATAATCGCCGTGGAGCCGGGGGCAGAAGTCGTTCGGCTCTTCTCGCAGCGTTATCCAGAAGATGCCATTTGGATAACGGCAAGCAGCCCTTTCCGAAGTGGTGAGTCACTGGCCAGTACCGGCACCAATGTGACCTACTTGGCAGACGTATATGCAGCTCATAACTGGTTAGAACACTGGAACCGCACACTTTAGTCCCAAGGTGACCGTTCGCACACCTCGATTTGGTAAGTTTGCCGCACAAAACGGTTGCCGGCAGGCCGAAGCTCCCACACACTGGTCGTGTATCTATCAGCGAAGGCGCCGTGACGCTTTCGCGCGCGGCATTCATAAGGAGCCCACATATGGACTGGCGTAGTCGCGCAGCCTGTTTGAGTGTCGACCCCGAACTGTTTTTTCCGATCGGCAATACCGGACCCGCGGTGGCTCAGGTTGCTGAGGCGAAGCGGGTTTGCGGCACTTGCACCGTCCGCGAAATCTGTTTGCAGTGGGCTATGGAAACCAACCAAGATTCCGGCGTCTGGGGTGGGGTGAGCGAGGAAGAGCGTCGTTCAATGCGTCGCCGCGCTGCTCGGGCTCGCCGCGCTTCCTAAGCGTAGCCGCCACAATATTTCTATATCTCCCGATAGGCCCCTCTCTTACAGATCGGCCTCCTTTTAGCGTGCGTTTTCCCGGGTGGGAACATCGGGGTGTAGTCGCAAACTGGCCAGAGTCCCGCCGCCTTCGCGGTTTTTCCAGGCGATCGTGCCGCCGAGCTCACCCCTGACCATCGCTTTTATGATCTTGGTGCCCAGCCCTTGGTCTAAAGAGTGGACGTCTATCCCCTTGCCCGCGTCCTCAATCTGTATTTCGAGCTCCTTGTCGCTGCGCTGAGCATGCACCCAGACGGTACCCGGTTCATCGGGATAGCCGTGCTCCACCGAGTTGGCGACAAGTTCGGCGAGGACGGTTGCTAAGGCAGCCGCCTGATCGGCGGAGAGCAAACCAAAAGTTCCGTCGACCTCGACCCCAACTTCGGGCCCGACGGTGGCGACTTTCGCGGCCATCTTCAGAATTCGCTGGGATACGTCATCGAAATCAACGACCTCATCCACATTGTGACTGAGAGCGTCGTGAACGGCGGCAATCGCATCGACCCGGCGTCCTGCGCCTTGAAGCGCCTCTTTAACGTCGTCAGAATCCGTCCGCCTCTCTTGGATACGAAGGAGGGCGGAAACGGTCTGCAAGTTGTTCTTCACCCGGTGGTGTATTTCGCGGATCGTGGCATCTTTGGTCATGAGTTGTTGTTCATGACGATGCTTTTCGGTGACGTCCCGAGTCAAAAGAACCGCGCCGCGCCGCTGCCCGTCGACAACTAGAGGAATCGCCCGCACAGTGACGATCGCCCCGGAAGCCTCTACATCGACCCTCCAGTGCGCGCGGCCCATGATCACCACTGCCAAGGCTTCTTCGATCTGGTGCTCATTGCGCACCACTTTGACGACCTCTTCAATCAGGCTTCTTCCTTCGACGGGAAGAGGAATGCCCAGGCGGCGCATCGCCGAGTTTGCATTGGGAGTGATCTCGAGAACCACGCCTTCGGGGTCGATCAAGATCGGCCCATCAGTAACTCGAGGGACGCCCCGCCCGCTGCGGCTAGGAGCTTCACTCGACGGATAGTCTTCCGAGACGATCATCTGGCAGAGCATGTCCGCTGCAGAACCCATCCAAGTCTGATCCTGGGTTTGTCCGAATGGCGAAGACATGTTCCGCTCCACCGTCATCACCGCGATAGAGCGTCCCTGATAGCGGATAGGCACGAAAGAGCGCTGCACCGAGTAGAGACCGGACCACTGAGTGGAAACGTCCTCGATAATCTCCCCACTGTCCATCGCTTCGGTGAGCAGCACCGCGCGGGGAGCAGAAGCGTAGAGTCCGATCACATCGTCAGGGTGCACGGTAGTTGAAGTAGCTGGCCGGCACATAGCGGCCGCGACAAACCGGCCGCCGGGGGTAGGAAGCCAAAGAATCAGATCGGCCGCACCCAAGTCCGCGACGATCTGCCAGTCACTCTTGAGCATCTCTAACCAGGAGCTCTCTTCAGCGGACAACGGCAGAACGTCGGCAAGGTCGGCCCGTGAATGCGTGTTTGGCATACCTTCACACTAGCGCTCTACATGATTGGCTTGTCGATGCGTTCAATCGGCTGCGCCATACGTCAGTGTGGAGAGCAACCTGCTATGACATATGTCGTGACTTAGAATCTAGAGGTAGATCACCAAGACCGATCGGCTCTTGAAAGGCTGAGCATGAAATTCACCGAGTCGTACGAATACGATGCCCCGCTGGCCAAAGTGTGGAAGATGCTTTCTGACCCGGCGTTCGTCATTGCCCGTGATGAAGCACTTGAGATTCCAAACCCCAATGTCGAGACGGCCGCGGATGACACCAAGATAGTGTCCATCACTTCCGGTGATGTGCCGGCATCGATGATCCCTCCAGCGGCGCAACGATTCCTGAAGGGCGGCACGTCATTTCTGATTCGGGAAGAATGGCAGCGCGTCAACGACACGACTGTGCGCGGTCAAATGCATGCCGAAGGCAAGGGCATACCCGCCGGAATGCACGCGGAAGTGACCCTCAAGCAAGAAGGGTCCAAGACCAAGGCGGTTATGAACGGGGAACTGACGGTCAACATCCCGTTCCTAGGCGCGAAACTGGAACGCCAAGCCATCTCATTTACACCACAGCTAATTGCTGCTGACCAAAAGGCAGCCACAGCATGGCTGGCTAACAACTGAAGAGGACACACAAGATTATGGCCACCACTGAACCAACCGACCAGGCCGGCTTTACCGTAGAACGCACTGGGACCCGGCAATACATTGCGCGTAATGAGCGCGGAAGCGAACTCGTCATCGGATATGGGCCCGGGGAATTTAGTCCGGGCGACCTGTTGAAGCTCGCGATCCTGGGGTGCAATGCGCTGTCGTCAGAAGCGCGGTTTGCCCGAGTCCTAGGGGACGAATTCGAAATAACCGGCAAGATCACCGCCGAATACCTGAAGAGTGAAGACCGCTTCACCTCCTTCGCCGTGGAACTACTGCCCGACCTTTCCGCCCTCTACCCCGAAGATCGCGCACAGCTATTAGAGCGCGCGGCAAAGGCGGTTGCACGTTACTGCACAATCAGCCACACGGTCGAGCAGTCCGCCGCCACCACTTTGACGATCGATGGGACGTCGGTGTAACGATGCCTTCCCAGCCCGCCTCAATGGAAGCGAAACCCGACAGACAGTATGAAGACCTATTGCAAGACGTCCTCGACCACGGCGTTCAAAAAACGGACCGCACTGGAACCGGGACGCTAAGTGTCTTTGGCCGACAGCTGCGATACGACCTGAGCAAAGGATTTCCGGTGATCACCACGAAGCGGGTGCACTTGAAGTCTGTGATTGGGGAATTGCTGTGGTTTCTGTCGGGCTCTTCCAATGTGGGCTGGCTGCAAGACAATGGGATCCGCATCTGGAATGAATGGGCGGACGAGGACGGGGAACTCGGACCCGTTTACGGGGTCCAATGGCGCTCTTGGCCAACTAAAGATGGCGGGTCAATCGACCAAATATCCGACCTCATCCACACCATCAAGACTGACCCAGATTCCCGGCGAATGATAGTTTCCGCGTGGAATGTGGCCGAACTGCCCGATATGGCCCTGCAGCCGTGCCATGCCTTCTTCCAAACGTACGTGGCAGATGGGCGCTTGAGTTTGCAGCTATACCAGCGCAGCGCAGACATGTTTTTGGGTGTCCCGTTCAACATCACGTCCTATGCGCTACTCACCCACATGCTGGCGCAACAAAGCGGACTAGAAGTGGGTGATTTCGTGTGGACCGGCGGGGACGTACACATTTATTCAAACCACTTGGAACAGGTGAAAGAGCAACTGAGTCGGGACCCCTACGCATTCCCAACGTTGGAACTGGTGCCTGCCAAAGACATGTTCTCTTACACGTTTGATTCTGTGGACGTGAAAAACTATCAGCACCATCCAGCAATCCGCGCTCAAGTAGCCGTTTAGGCAGGTGGCAGTAAGAACATGATTAGAGCATCCATTTGGGCTCAGGACACCCGCGGGGTCATCGGCAATGGGCAATCAATGCTGTGGCGGGTTCCCGGTGACATGCGGTTCTTCAAAGAACAGACCACCGGCTGCCCGGTGATCATGGGGAGAGCATCTTTCGAAGCGATCGGCCGACCACTACCGGACCGCACCAATATCGTCCTCACCCGCAACCACCACTACAAAGCCGACGGGGTAATGACGGCGGGCTCGCTGGAAGAAGCGTTTGAAATAGGGGACAAGATCGCCGAGGAAAGCGGCGCCCCCATGGTGTGGGTGATCGGCGGTGGCGATGTTTACCAGCAGGCTATGGACTACGTCGACCAACTCTTTGTGACGGACTTGGACCTAACGGTTCCACCGTCTACCCCAAACCTCGTTTACGCCCCCGAGATCGATCCGCAAATGTGGCGGCGCGTCGAGGATGTATCGCAAAACTCTTGGCAGGGCCTTTCAGGGGATGCCAACTGGAAGGTGAGTGTGTTCCAACGGGTTACGCCGAGGGCGCCAGAACTGTAGAGGCCGCTTCTTGCCAGCGGGCAAGCCAAGGCCCAATCGGGGTTATGCCCGCATCGATCAGGTGTTGATGTCCCAGTACTGACCAAGCCGGGCGTGGCGCAGGACGCGGGAAATCCGCGGTGGTCACCGGCGCAACTTGGGTGGGGGGAACCCCGATGCTTTCGGCTATCGCCCGGGTGAAGCCGAACCAGGTGGTTTCTCCCGTACTGGTCGCATGGTAGGTGCCGTAGGGGGCCCCTTCGACCTGCAGGTCAGCGATTATCCGAGCCACGTCGGCACTCCAAGTCGGTTGTCCCCACTGGTCGTCAACAACGCTAGCCGCCCCTTTTTCGTGTAGGACGCGAGCCATGGTTTTCGGGAAGCAAGGGCCGCCAGCGCCGTAGAGCCAGGCGGTGCGCACGATATATGAGTTCGGGTTGTTTGCCCGTACTGCCCACTCCCCCGCGGCTTTCGTCCGCCCGTACGCGCCCAGTGGGTTTAGCGGATTGTCTTCCCCGTACGGTTGCGTGGCTTCACCGGAGAATACGTAGTCCGTAGAGACTTGGATCATGGGGAGATTGCGGGCCGCAGTGGCTTGGGCCAGAAGCTGCGGGGCGGTCGCATTCAAGATGAACGCCGCCGTTTCGTCCTCTTCAGCCGCGTCCACGGCCGTGTAGGCGGCGCAGTTCACGACTACCTCGGGCTGCATATCGTCTAGGAACGCTGCGATCGCTTCCGGGGAGGTAATGTCTAGGCGGTCCCGGTCAGGCGCGTCATACTCGATTCCGCGCCGCTGCAATTCGCTGCCCATGTCTTGGGCGAGCATTCCGTAACCGCCGGTAATCAACCATGCCATCTGTGCTTTACCCCCAAGTTGTGTGAGCCGCCAAGCCCCCACCGATTTCCAGTAGATTTACAGCCAAGTATCGATCATATCGACCCGTACCCGAGTACTGGCGACAATCCACCGAATCTTAAGGAGCCATCATGCAGTGGGAAGAACTGGGTATTGAGGGGGCGTGGCTAGTCACCCCCCGAAAGTTTGAAGACGACCGCGGGTTCTTTGTGGAGTCCTTCCGCGCCGACGAATTCGAAGAGGTCGTCGGGCACCCCTTCCATTTGCGTCAGGCCAATATGTCCGTGTCCCACGCCGGTGTGGTGCGCGGGGTCCATTACGCGGCGGTGCCACCTTCGCAGGCGAAATACGTGTCGTGTACGCGCGGGTCGATAATCGACTATGTGGTGGACATCCGGCTGGGTTCCCCCACGTTCGGCCAGTCAGTGGGAATAAAACTGGATTCTGCTGAGCCGCGTTTTGTGTATATTTCTGAGGGTTTGGGTCATGCACTCTGTGCGTTGGAGGACGATTCCACCGTCAACTATTTGGTTTCGGAAACCTTCAATCCCCAGCGGGAACACGGCGTGCAGCCATTGGACCCAACGTTGAATATCCAGTGGCCAACAGTGGGCGCCTCAGGGGATCCTTTGCAGATGATCATGTCCCCCAAGGACCAAGAAGCACCGCTTCTGACCGAAGCCGCGGACCAGGGGTTACTCCCCACATACGAAGAGTGCATCGCTTACCGAAAGTCTTTGTCAAAGCGCTGAATCCGCTCACTAGAGAGGCTTCCCCGCCGTATCATTAATGTGGCTTGCGTCTCACAAGCCGGGTAGTAAGTGAAGACGGCACTGGGGAAGATATGCGACGTGAAGCACCGACCACAAGCGTCACTACCAGGAACAGGAAGCGACACCGACCAACGGGCGTAATCGTCGCTCTGCTCGGTGTCGTAGCCTTTTTGTCCGGCTGTAGCGGCGGTGCGCCCGAGGCAACGAGTGGCGCTGAGGGAAGCACGCACGGGGGTGAAGCCGCCCTCGAACTGCCGAACCTTAGTCAAGCAACCGTATGGATGGGGGTCAGTGGGACCACCCTGCTATGGATATCCCTGATCGTATGTCTAGTGGGATTCATTTTCGGCATCATGTCGTATTCGTCGTTACGCCGTCTTCCCGTGCACAGGTCAATGCTGGAAATATCCGAACTCATCTACACGACCTGTAAGGCTTACCTGTTCAAACAGGGGCGCTTCCTGATGGTCCTGTGGATATTCATCACCACTGTCATCGTCATTTACTACAAGTTCTTGATCCACTTCACCTGGGGACGCACGGCGGTGATTGTCCTCTTTTCCCTGCTTGGGATGGCGGGGTCTTATTCGGTGGCGTGGTTTGGGATCCGCGTGAACACTTTCGCCAACTCTCGTATGGCGTTTGCTTCCCTGCGGGGCAAGCCACTGCCACTGCATAAGATTCCCTTGACCGCGGGGATGTCGATTGGCATGGTGCTCATTTCACTTGAGCTGTTCATGATGCTCATCATTCTGCTGTTGCTCCCCCCTTCGATTGGGGGCGCCTGCTTCATCGGGTTTGCCATCGGCGAGTCGCTTGGTGCGTCTGCACTGCGCATCGCGGGGGGTATTTTCACCAAGATCGCCGATATCGGGTCGGACTTGATGAAGATCGTGTTCAAGATCGAAGAGGACGATCCCCGTAACCCCGGCGTAATCGCCGACTGCGTGGGTGACAACGCGGGGGATTCGGTCGGGCCTTCCGCTGACGGATTCGAGACTTACGGGGTAACCGGTGTTGCCCTGGTGACGTTTATTGTCTTGGCGGTTCGAGACCCACAGATGCAAGCCACTTTGCTTGTGTGGATTTTTGTGGTGCGAGCGGCGATGCTAATCGCCTCTGGGTTGGCATATTGGATAAATGCGTCCATCACGAACGCGAAGTACAAGAACGCCAGCCGAATGGATTTCGAAGCACCCCTCACTTCCCTAGTGTGGATCACCTCCATCGTTTGTATAGCGGTGACATTTGGGACAACCGCGCTGATCCTCGGCGGCGCACATGACGGTTTGGGGTGGAAGCTGGCGGCGATCATTACGTGCGGGACGCTAGCTGGGGCGCTGATCCCGGAACTTGTAAAAGCCTTCACCTCGACTTCTTCCCGCCACGTTCGGGAAACGGTGAAGAGCTCGCAAGAAGGCGGGGCATCCCTCAATATCCTGTCTGGATTGGTGGCCGGAAACTTTTCTGCCTACTGGTTGGGAATCGCCATTGTTGGACTGATGTCGGTGGCCTTCCTGGTATCAGGCCTTGGGCTGGGGGAACTGATGGATGCCCCCGCCGTTTTCGCCTTCGGACTGGTCGCCTTCGGGTTCTTGGGGATGGGTCCAGTGACAATCGCCGTTGACTCTTACGGACCGGTGACAGACAACGCCCAATCCGTGTTCGAACTTTCCCAGATCGAACAAATCCCTGACATAGGCCAACAGCTAGAGGACGACTACGGCTTCGAACCCGAATGGGGTCGCGCCAAGTTGATGTTGGAAGAAAATGACGGTGCGGGCAACACGTTCAAGGCAACGGCGAAGCCCGTCCTCATCGGTACTGCAGTTGTCGGGGCAACCACGATGATCTTCTCAATCATCATCGGACTGACTAACGGCCTCATCGATAATCTAGAGAAACTTTCGATTATGCACGCTCCGTTCATGCTCGGATTCATCTTGGGTGGGGCGGTGATCTTCTGGTTCTCGGGAGCGTCAATTCAGGCGGTAACAACCGGCGCGTATCGGGCGGTCGAGTTCATCAAAGCGAAAATCAAACTTGATGAGAGTTCAAAGAAGGCTTCCCAAGAAGATTCCACAAGAGTCGTTGAAATCTGTACGGACTATGCGCAACAGGGAATGCTCAATATCTTCCTAGCCGTATTTTTCATTACCCTCTCATTCGCATTCGTCGAGCCGTTCTTGCTGATCGGCTATCTAATGTCGATTGCAATCTTCGGCCTCTACCAAGCAATTTTCATGGCGAACGCCGGGGGTGCGTGGGACAACGCTAAGAAGATTGTGGAAACCGACCTGCACGCCAAAGGCACTGCCCTGCACGACGCCACCATAGTTGGGGACACCGTCGGGGACCCCTACAAGGACACCTCGTCCGTGGCGCTGAACCCCATCATTAAGTTCACGACGCTCTTTGGACTTCTTGCGGTGGAGCTTGCCGTCAGTTTGACCAATCAGGGTCTGGGCGTCCTCGTCCACGTCTTGGCGGCAGTCTTCTTCCTGGTAGCGAACTTCTTCATTTACCGCTCTTTCTACGGAATGCGCATACAGAGCAAAGGGTTAGCGGACACCGGACGAGGGGTTAGTGAAGCAGAAACTCCGTTCCCTGAAGCCACGACGGCCGCGAAGAGCGGGGGAACCCAATGATCTATACGGCGGCAATAACTACCAATGAGGGGAGCGGAGAGCAGTGAAGATCGCCATAAAACGCAGTCAGACCGAAATTACCGAAGACGGGCGGGTCGGGGGGCTCGATGCTGGGGCCACGCTGGTGCGGCGTTTCCTCCGACTTTTTCCCGGTGCCCAAATCATCGGCCCTGATTTTCGCCACTGTAAGGGCTTCGACGTCGTGCCGTTGGACTTTGTCGACCCTGACACGGTCATCATCAACATGGACGTTTACGATTCGCCCGCGATTTGGAACGAGGTTTACCTAACGTCGGGGGGCGCTGACGCGAAGATCATGAACTTCGTGTGGTGGCCGGTGTCGAACTTGCAACGGCCCGAACAGTATGCGGCCGTTGCACTGTCGTGTGCGCTGTTCCCAACGTTTGCGAACTCTGAGCGGACGGCCTCGGAAATAAAAGAGCTGGTGAACAAGCAGACCGTGACACCGTTGAGCCGGAGGTTGCGCCTTGGCTGGGTAAATTTGGGCTTCCGGTTGGATCACGTTCAGCCTCGCGTGCAGCCCGAGGTGCCGATCGTGCGCTATCCGGCGATTTATCTGTCGGCGGTGAAACGTCCCGAGTTGTTCTTGGAGATCGTGGAGCGAGTGCATCAGTCGGTTCCGTTGGAAGTCGAGATGCGCCTAGAGGAAAGCAGTCTGGTTAGCGAAAAGGCGCTCCGTATCGCTCAGATCCCATGGGTTTGGGTCGGTCCACTCACGGCAACCAGATCTGGCTACTGGGAGTCGCTGGCGCACACAACCGCGTTTCTAGCCACCGCATCGGAAGAGTCTTACGGCCTTTTCTACGTGGAAGGTATGGGTGCCGGTGCGATCGGCGTTTTCCCAGATGAAGATTGGGTTTATCCCCTTCTACCCGACGGGTACCCGTACATTTACCGCAGCAAACTTGAGGCTGAGCAGATGTTGACCGCCGCCCTGACTGATCCGGATGCCTGCCGGGCGGAACTCGATGAGTTGGTTCGTGGGTCGTTCACGGAATGGGTCAATCGGCACCACTCGGACGACACTTTCGACCGGGAGGTCATCGAATTCGTGAACGAGCAGTTTGGGTGACGCTGCACCCCGCCTAACCAAGGAGCGTCGGGGGCATGGTTGCCTTTGTGTGCACCGTCCGCGGTCTTGGTTGCCTTTGTGTGCACAAAAACCAGCAAAACCACCGTTATAGCTATTTCCTACGACACACTGGGGCAACGTTGCCTCAGTGCGCATGCGTGTAGGCCGGGGCGGACTCGGTGCGTGTGCTTGATTTTGTGCGTGTGTCGTGGGGTGAAACAGAGGAATCCCGCCCCTCTAAGCTCTAAGAGAGCCAAGAGGAACGGGATCCTTCTGAGTTCAGTTGAAAATCGGCTGTCTAGCCTAGAGAAGTGCGAACTGGAAGATCGGGTGGTCGACTAGCGCAGCAGACTGCTCGCCGATCCGGTCGATCATTTGGTCCATGGGCAGCATCTTCGTGGGTGCACCCTCGGAGAAGTCTAGGTTCGCAAAGTCTAACCAGACTTGGTATCGATGCTCAGTCTCTTCGTAGAAGTAACGCAGCTGCGTCTGATCAGACAGGCTGCGCCAGATGGTTGGCGCTACGAACGGACGCTCTGGATCAGGCGTGCCGTAGGGTTGAGCAACGTTCCGCGCCACCGAAAGCAGGTAGGCAATAGCCTTGTCATAGGTGGCTGCGGCCGGCAATGCGTTGCGATAGAAGTGGGCGCGAACGAACCGGTCCGGCGAGGCAGTCGTTCCCGGCAGAGGTTCTTTCCCGCCGAAGCCCTCATAGTTCTTCAGGTTCTCAAGCTGCTGCGGGAAACCCGGCAGGTTGGTGAGAATCTGGCACTGCTCCCCGTGGTAGATATTCGTCTTTCCATCCATGACTTCAAAGACGGCAGCATCCCCAGTCGAGTCGCTCAGGTGCAGGTGAACTACGCCCGGTTGCCCTTCAACGGACATTGTCACTACTTGGTAAGGATCAGTATTGAAGGCGTCGACGGCTTCGGCAACAGTCGCGAAGTTGTCCAAGTAATATTGCACCCACAGGCTTACAGACAGTCCCGGTACTTTAGGGTCACGGGGCCCGTAGTTACTTGGCGCCAAATAAAGCATCGCCGCGTGCAGGCCTTTTTCATTCAGTCCATCGCCTGTGCCGATATCAAAGATCTCGGTTATCACGGACCCGTACTTGGAAGTCCACTTCATGGGGTTTGGATCGGTGGCGGCCGCCGCTACTCTTTCTTGGCCGGCAGGTAGCACCCAAAGCGCAGTAGGCATCTGCCCGTGCCAATCCATGTTTCGGACAGTGAAGACTCCCTGTCCGCTCTTATCCCAGACGCACACTGTGCACATATTCAGTCCCTTTCCGGACTAATCAAGTTTGAAGGTAAAAAGTGGCTGCTCAACCAAGTTCTTTGATTGTTCACCTAACTGTTCTTCCGTCCCCGTGATCCGGAGCAACTTTACTGAATTACCTTCTGACAAATCAAGATTCTTAAAGTCTAACCATACGGGGTACAGACTGTTGCTCAACTGGAAGTAATAACGCAAATTAGTATGATCCGCGACAGTCGACCATATCGTTGGAGCGACATTAGGTCGCAGCGGGTCGACAGTTCCGTATGGCTGGGCCGCATTCTTAATCACCGACCACAGTTCTGCCATTGCCTTATCTACAGTCGAGGCCGCGGGCAGCTGTGAGCGATAGAAAGATGCCCTGACGAAGCGATCTTCCGCCGCGGTGGAGCCGGGAAGAGGCAGATCCCCGCCGAATGGTTGGTACTTATCTAGATTCGCTAACTGCTTGTCGTACGTAGGCGAATTGGTCAGCACAGCAAATTCGGGGCCGTGGTGAATAGTGAAGTCACCATCGATGACCTCAAATACAGCCGCGTCCCCAGTCGCGTCACTGAGCTGAATGTGGACTGTCGTGGACCGTCCAGGAGTGATGTCGGCAGTCACTAGCTGGTAGGGGCGTTTATGGAAATCGGCGACAGCCTCTTCCACGGTGGCAAAGTTATCGAGGTAGTACTGCGCCCACATCGAAATACCCAGTGCTGGCAGAGATTCGTCGCGATCCCCGTACGATGATTCTGAGAGCCACAGCGTCGATGCCGCCAGCCCCTGATCATTCAGACCATCGGCGGTGCCAATACCGTAAGCGCTGGCAATGACTGATCCGTATCGAGAAGTCCACTCCACAGCGTTGGGCTCAGTCGGTGGCGCGCCACGGTGGCTCTGCCCGGCTGGGATCGCCCATAGATCCGTGTCCATCGGCATGGACCAGTCCATGTTTCTAGCAGTCAGGGTTGGCTGCCCCTCTACCGCCCAAACACATACGGTGCACATCTCGGCTCCTTTCATGCCCGACCAAGACGGCCATACCCCAAGACTAGCCAGCTTGCTGACTTAGCGCGTGTTATCGCGCCTTACCCTGCAGCAGGAGAACCATGTTTGACCTCGACAAAAGCACTTGTACGAACACTCCCTAGAATGGGGGTGTGAAGCCCGCTAATTCCACTCTCGCCTTGCCGCTTGTTCCCCAACCACGTTTTATTCAGACCTCCACCGAACCGAAGCCCGCTTTCGTCCTCAATGCCGCAAACGTCGCTTCGGCCGATCCACAAACCGCGCAGTTAGCAGCGAAACTGTTGACCAGTCACACGGGGACAGAGGTGACGGCCAACCGTGACAGCACAGCCCGAACTATCGATCTCGTACTAGAAGAAGAGGGCGCAAACTACACGGCAGAATCGTACCGACTGCAAGTAGACACCGACGCAGTGACTCTTTCCGCCGGAAGTGAGCAGGGCCTGCAGCGAGGTCTAGCGACACTGGCTCAGCTAGTAGCGAATGACGCACAATCACGGGTGGTAGTGCCGCTGGTGACCATTGAAGACAGCCCACGCTACCCGTGGCGCGGCCTCAGTTTAGACGTGGCCCGCAGTTTCTACACGGTGGAAGAGGTCGAGCGCGTCATCGACATGCTCTGGCTCTACAAGTTCAACCGTCTGCATTTGCACCTCACGGACGACCAAGGTTGGCGCCTAGAGATCCCAGGGTGGGAAGCACTTACTGAAGTTTCTGGTAACACTGCGGGTGAGGGCGGAACACCTGGGTTCTACTCAACCGAAGACTTTGCGCGCATCCAAGATTATGCGCAGGCGCGCGGCATTGTTGTCGTGCCCGAAATCGACATGCCGGGCCACACTAACGCCGCTACGCATGCTTACGGGGAACTCAACCCAACCGGGCAACCCACCCCCGCTTATGCGGGAACGAAAGTCGGCTTCAGCATGCTGCACCCAGAATTGCCCGCCACCGAAAAGTTCCTACAAGGGGTTATCGGCTCGGTTGCTGCGCAGACTCGCGGCCCCTACCTGCATTTCGGGGGTGACGAAGCACTAGACATGAACCAAGACAACTACCGGATCTTGGTGGAGCGCATCGACCAGATCATTCGAGAGAATGGAAAACAGCCCGTAGCCTGGCAAGAAGCAGCCGCCGCTGACTTGACACCCCCAATTTTCTACCAGTTTTGGGACCCACGTCTAGATACCGACGACCTAGCCCAGGCAGTGAATCACGGGGCGCAGATAATCATCTCCATTGCCACTCGCACCTACTTCGACATGAAGTATGACGCGAGCACCCCCTATGGCCAAGACTGGGCCGGCTACGTGTCTCTAGAAGACGCCTATGCCTGGGACCCGGCTCGCGTAATTCCAGGTGTGGATGAGGCCGATATTGCCGGGGTAGAGGCCGCGATTTGGACCGAAAAGATCCAAGATTTCACCGCCTTGTCGTACCAGCTGCTCCCCCGGCTCGCGGCAACAGCCGAAGTTGGCTGGGCGCCAACAGACAGTCGCAACGCGGACGATTTCTTCACCCGGCTGGGCAGTCACCGCCAAAGATGGTCGAGGCAGGGATGGGATTGGCACCCTTCACTTGGACTGAATGGAGCCAACGACCTTCCAAGCCAGGGGTAGGCAAGCCGCCGCGGCAACGGCCTTCAACACGTCCCCTACTAGGAATGGCAGCACACCGAGAGTCAGCCCTTCGCGCCAGCCGACGTTCAGTGACACTATCAGCCACGGGACGCCGGCCGCATAAACCAGGGACGAACCCACGACGGCCATCAAGGCAGCGGTGACGACACGGCGATCAGCGGAGCGTCGAGCTAACGCCCCCACGGCAACGGCCGCGAGGATATAGCCAAGGACGTACCCGAAAGAAACGCTGGCAAAACCAGAGGTGAACCCGGCAAAAACCGGTACACCCGCCAAGCCGAGGGCTGCGTAAAGCAGCAAAGACGCCGCCGCGCGCCCTGGGCCGAGCGCCGCCCCCACCATAAGCACTCCGAAAGTAGATAAAGAGAGCGGAACAGGTGTGAACCACAGTGGAATAACCACTTGCGCAGCGGCAGAGACCACCACTGTGCCACCAATCACCAGTGCGGCATCTTTCACACGACTGTGAGGAATCAGGTCGGACAATACGGGGGCAGTGACTGCACTCATCGTGGTCCTTTCATTTAGTTTTCCTTGTATTTGCAACGATTAACGCCCAGTCGGTTCACCGCTTAGAAAAGCGCGAAAATCAAAAAGCGTCCACGACTCGCCGGTGAGGACACCCATCAAGGCTCTGTCGTCGCCGCTGACTATACTTCAACACTTGAAAGAGTTGCTACAAATCTTGAAGTATTGGGGTCATGAGTTTGAGCGCACCGCTGATTCATCTTCAGCACACCACGTCGACCAACGATGAGTTGCGTCGCCGGTGGCACAGCCGCGGGAGGCAACCCCTGGCTCCCCTGACCGCGATCTTGGCCGACTTCCAGTCCCAGGGGCGTGGACGGATGCAGCGCGGATGGATAGTCCCGGCGAAGAAGGGCTTACTTATGTCCGTCCTCATCCATACATCCGCGTCGCGAACCACCTGGGTTCCTTTGGCGGCTGCGCTGGCGGTGGCTGACGTCCTCGACGCTCGGATGCCGACCTCCACCGACGTCAAATGGCCAAATGACGTGTTGGTGGATGGGAAGAAAATCGCGGGAATCCTCACCGAACACCTGGGCCAAACTGGCTCAGAACAAGTGCTCGCGGTGGGCATCGGCGTCAACCTGAGACAGACGGCAGACGAACTCCCGCCGGTGCCTGCGACCTCCTTGGCTTTGGAGGGCGGCGCAGGAAACCCGGCTGAGTTGGCCCACTTGATCCGTCATCGACTCGCAGAACTATTAGGCGCCGGCGACTTGCCTGACCGTTACGGCGCGCGCTGCATCTCCGCCCGCTCACAGGTGGAAGTCCGCCTACCTGGAGGCGCCGCCATCCAGGGCCGCGGCGTGGGCATTGATGATTCCGGCGGCCTGCTCATTGAAACTTCAACCGGCCACGTGCAATCGATTCTCGCCGGCGACGTCCATCTGATTTCGTATCCAACACCCGTAGGGGGTCCGCAGTGACCAAATCGCACCTGAATAAAGTCCTTGTCGCCAATCGCGGCGAAATTGCGCTGCGCATCATCCGCTCCGTTCAAGAATCGGGGCGAGAAGCAGTCGCTGTTTATGCTGATCAAGACCTAGACGCACAGTTCGTACAGGCCGCCGATCAAGCCTATGCACTAGACGGAACTTCAGCCGCGCAAACCTACCTTGATGCGGACAAGATCATCGCCTTAGCGCATAAGTCGGGGGCGGATGCGATCCATCCCGGATATGGATTCCTAGCGGAAAACCCAGACTTCGCCGCGCGCGTCGCAGAAGAGGGATTTGCTTGGATCGGCCCGGAAGCAAATGTCATCGAACTGCTGGGCGATAAGATTCGCGCCCGCCAGACCGCCCTGTCAGTGGGGGTGTCCCCCGTTCCCGGAACCCAGGAGCCGCTGACTGACCGCCAAGAAGTGGAAGATTTTATTACCGGGTGGGGCTATCCGGTGGTCCTCAAAGCCGCCGACGGAGGTGGAGGGCGGGGTATTCACGTCCTGCAAACTGAAGATGACCTGGACGCTTTCTTCACCGACCGCGACCTGGGTGGGGTCAATGGGGCCGGGTTCTTCATCGAACGCTACGTTCCGAAAGCGCGCCACCTGGAAACCCAAAGTGGCCGCGATACCCACGGAAACTTCACCGTATTTTCCACGCGCGACTGCTCCGTGCAGCGTCGCCACCAAAAGCTAATCGAAGAGGCGCCCGCCCCCTTCCTGAGCGACGAAGTCGAACGGCAATTGATCGATTCTTCCCGAGCACTTTTCGAAGCGGTCGACTACACCGGTCTGGGCACATGTGAGTTTTTGTTGTCCGAGGACGGTGAACTCTACTTCTTGGAAGTGAACCCACGCCTTCAGGTGGAACACACCGTAACCGAAGAAGTGTGCGGGGTTGACCTGGTTGACGCCCAACTACGGATCACCGCCGGTGAAGAAATCCCCCAGCCACACCCGGTACGCGGCCACTCAATCGAACTGCGGGTGACCAGTGAAGATCCGGGCAACGACCTCATCCCATCAACGGGGACACTGACCAAAGTTGCTTGGCCGACCGGCCCGGGAATCCGCGTGGATACCGGTATTGCCGAGGGCGATTCCGTCTCCCCCGATTTTGATTCCATGGTCGCCAAGGTGATTGCGACGGCGCCGACCAGGGAGCAGGCCATCCAGCGCGCCTTGCGAGTCACGCGCGACACCGTCTTGGAAGGTGTTTCCAACCCACTGCCCCTCTACGCTCATATTCTGGGCCGCCCCGAGTTTGCCATGCCAACCGACGAAGGCGGCTTGGGAGTGTGGACCCGCTGGTTGGAATCGGGCGTACTAGCCGAGTTTTCAAAGGAATACAGCCAGCAGTACGCTCCTGCAGGCGCGCTAAATGGCGGTACTAAACCGCTGGAAGAGCGGACCCGGCTGATTATTGAGGTCGACGGGAAGCGCACCGAGCTGACTTTGCCAGCCAACTTGCTCTCCGGTGGTGCTGGTGAGCCAACTCGCCGGCCCGCTCAGCCGCTGCGTTCGGCCCGTGACGGGAGCCGACGCTCTGCCGCTGCTGCGAGCGCAAGCAGTGACTCGGTGACTGCCCCCACCCAGGCGATTGTCGTGCGGGTTCCCGCCAGTGCAGGAGATGAGGTTTCGGCCGGCGATGTCCTAATCGTTTTGGAGTCGATGAAAATGGAATCCTACGTGCGCTCCCCGCGGGCGGGCACGGTTGCGTCCATCAACGTTGAACTGGGTGCAAACGTTGCCCCCGGCGCCGTCCTCGCCACACTCGCCCCCCAAGAAACGATAGACGCCGAAAGCGGCAGTTCAGAAACTGTAGAAGGTGGCGCCAAATGAGCCCCAAACCAAATGTTCCTTCCCGCGGGCCCGTTGCCCCAAAGAATGCGGCTCGCGCCGGCCTATCCGCTGCCCGCGCCGGGCTTGAAGCAGCCCGCGCCGGTTTCACTGCCGCACTGGCAGAGTTCACCGGGGCCGCCAGCGAACCGCCGGCTGCTCCTCCGTCGGCTCGGGTAACCCATGCAGATGAGGTCGCCACTTTGACCCGCCAGGGTGAAGAGCGCGCGGCGACCCGGCAGCACAAGGCCGGCAAACTAACCGCCCGCGAACGAATCGAAACCCTGCTCGATCCAGACACTTTTGTGGAAATCGGCCAGTTCCGAGGTGGATCCATGAAGAACGGATTCACCGGCGCTGCCGTAGTGACTGGACACGGGGAAATCAATGGGCGCCGCGTAGCCGTGTACTCCCAGGACTTCTCCGTCCGCGGCGGCACTTTAGGTCGGGTCGAAGGCCAAAAAATCATCGACATCATGGATCTGGCAATGCAGATGCGCATCCCGATTGTCGGTCTGCTTGATTCTGGCGGCGCACGCATCCAAGAAGGGGTCGTCGCCCTAACCCAGTACGGCCGCATATTCCGTAAATCGTGCGCGGCTTCCGGGTCGGTCCCGCAAATATCGCTGATCTTAGGCCCGTGTGCCGGCGGGGCAGTCTACAGCCCGGCGCTGACTGACTTTGTGATCATGGCGCGCGATCGCAGCCACATGTTCGTCACCGGACCCGATGTGGTGCGCGCCGTTACCGGTGAAAGCGTTTCGTTCGAAGAACTGGGCGGCGCGGAAGTCCATAACTTCCAATCCGGTGTGGCCCACTATTTGGCCGAGGACGAAGAGGATGCCTTGGAGTACGCGCGCTCGCTACTCACCTATTTACCGTCCTCATTCGAGCAACCGGCTCCCTCTTATGACTATCAACCCGATCGGGATGAGGACGCCCTCGCCGCGGAGCTTGGCAACTTGGTGCCCGAATCGACCCGCACCCCCTATGACGTGATCGATGTGATTGAAAATCTGGTCGATTACGGGGAATTCATCGAAGTGCAGGCTGGCTTCGCGAAAAACATTGTGATCGGCTTTGCCTGCATCAATGGACAGTCAGTGGGGATCGTCGCCAATCAGCCCATGTATGACGCGGGAACACTGGATGTAGACGCCTCTGAAAAAGCCGCTCGCTTCGTGCGGCTGTGCGACGCGTTCAACCTGCCCGTTGTCACCCTGGTCGACGTTCCTGGTTACCGCCCTGGAGCAGAACAAGAACAGGCCGGCATTATTCGCCGCGGGGCAAAAATGATTTTCGCCTACGCGAACGCGACCACCCCGATGATCACCGTGGTCTTGCGGAAAGCGTACGGCGGGGCCTACATCGTGATGGGATCCAAGTCGATTGGTGCGGATATGAACTTCGCTTGGCCAGGAGCCGAAGTCGCGGTTATGGGCGCTGACGGGGCGGTTTCGATTATGAACCGACGCGAACTGGCCGCTGCCGAAGCCGCCGGGGAAGACGTCGCTGCCGTGCGGGCCGCCCTCGTCCAAAAGTATTCGGATGAATCAGTGAATCCCGATCTATCGGTCGCCGAGGGCGAATTCGACGCGATCATCACCCCGGAACAAACCAGAAATGCCCTGGTGGAAGCACTTGAACTATTGAAGACCAAGAACCGTCCGGTGACGGGCAATAAACGCCACGAGAACGGTCCCCTGTGATCACCCACCGAGCAGACCATAAGCACAGAGAAGACACAGAGCAGAAGACTTTGGGAGAAGCAGATATGAGTAACTACGCCACGCCGTTTTACCTGACTTTGGGCGGTAAGGACGGGGCGCCCTACGGGCTTTGCTTTGGCGGACAGGCCACCCCTTGGCAGGAAAGCTTGCGCGAGACCACGGGTGCCCCGGATGTGAAGAGCGCGGTTGAAGACCTGATTGCTAGCGGACAGAAACTCTTGGCGTCCTTGGGCCGAACACTCAGCGTCACTGCGGGGGCTCCACTGACCTTGGCCTCACTACTTACCGCCGATGAAACCCGCCCGGCGGCCTCCATGCCCGGCATCCTGCTCGCCCAGTACGGGGTGCTCCTCGAGTTAGCAGCAGAAGGGTTTGACGCGCGGGTTCGCCCTCCCATCGCAGCGGTGGGACACAGCCAAGGCGTTCTGGGGGCGGCTCTTTTCGAAGCGTGGGTTGAGGGCGATTACGACCGGATGGCCGCCATCTACTCTCTGGCAGAGTTGATGGGCGTCGCGGTAACCGCCGCAACCAGGTCCACTGGGACAAGGCCGGTTGGGGAACGCTTCCCCATGTTGGCAGCCATCGGGGCTCGCGTCGACCAGATTGAAGACCTACTTGCAACAAGCGGTTTGGCTGACAAGGTGACGGTGTCCCTGTTGAACGGCCCCAACCAGGTGGTGCTCAGCGGCGCCCCAGGCGACCTAGCCCAAGTTGAGCGGGCCGCCGGGAAAGTCCAGGCAGAGGAAGAGGCACTCATCGCCGCGAAAGTTCGGGGTGGCAAGCCATTCGCACCCCGCTTCACCTACCTACCGGTAGCGGCCCCCTTCCATAGTGAGCTGCTTGCGCCCGCCCTCAAACAAACACGGACGTGGGCGGCAAAGGCCGGCTTGAAGCCCGAAATGGTTGACACGTTGGCCCCCCAGGTATTGACCGAACAGGTCGACTGGTCCGCCACTTTGGCGCCGGTGGTGGAAGAGGGCACGCAGTGGTTACTGGACGTGGGTCCCGGCGATACCCTCAGCCGAATCACCGAACGCGTTCTAATCGGATCCGGGGTGGGCACGATTGACGTAGGTACTGTTGCGGGTCGGGACCAGTTCCTAGCGCCCTCCACCGAGTATGTTGCCCCCACTAACTGGGATATTTACCAGCCGAAAGTGGTGACTCTGCCCGATGGGAAACAGGTGGTCGAAACTGCTTTCAGCGCCCTTACGGGTCGCTCCCCCATTCTGCTGGCGGGAATGACCCCCACCACGGTTGATCCCGAGATTGTGGCCGCTGCTGCGAACGCCGGGTACTGGGCGGAACTGGCCGGGGGCGGGCAGGTCACCGAAGAGGTTTTCGCTGCCAACCTGGCGGCCTTGAAGGAAATGCTTGACCCGGGACGCGCCGCCCAGTTCAACGCCATGTTCTTGGACCCTTACCTGTGGAACTTACAGTTCGGGGCGCAAAGCATCGTCACTAAGGCACGCGCCGCAGGTGCACCCCTAGACGGCGTCGTCATTTCTGCGGGGATCCCAGAAATTGAAGAAGCAACCGCCCTCATCCACGACCTGCAGGCCGCTGGCTTCCCGTATGTCGCCTTCAAACCGGGGACGACCGCGCAGATACGCCAGGTAGTCGCCATTGCCCGTGAAGTTGGGGACGCCGCGGTCATTGTTCAGGTGGAGGACGGGCACGCGGGCGGCCACCACTCGTGGGAAAACCTTGACGATCTGCTGTTGGAGACTTACGCCGATATTCGCGCCACGAAGAACCTAGTGCTCTGCGTTGGCGGCGGCATCGGGACTCCAGAGCGGGCAGCCGACTACATTTCCGGCCAGTGGGCCCTAGCGCACGGACGTCCCCTCATGCCGGTGGATGGGGTGCTGATTGGCACCGCTGCCATGACTGCTTTGGAAGCGAAGACCACGGCAGAAGTCAAGCAACTGCTAGTCGATACGCCCGGTATCAGCGTGCCTCCAACCGAAGATGAACTCGGTGGTTGGGTACCCACGGGCACCACGCGCGGAGGCGTAACCTCCGGTCAGTCCCACTTGCGGGCTGATATTCATGAGGTCGACAATGCGGCGGCTGCCTGCGCGCGGCTAGTGACCGAAGTGTCGGGCGATGAAGAGGCCGTGGCAACCCGCCGGGATGAAATCATCGCCGCCCTGAATGCCACCTCGAAACCCTATTTCGGGGACGTTGACCAGATGAACTATTTGGAATGGGCCCAACGCTTCGCGGACCTATCCGCCTCTCCCATTGACGGGTCGTGGGCTGATGACACATGGATCAATCGCTTCCAACTGCTGTTGCAACGCATCGAAGGACGTTTGAACCCGGCTGAATCGGGTCAGATCACCACTGTTTTCCCCACGTTGGAGGACGTGCGGGATTCCCAAGCAGCCCTTGCTTTGCTTGAAGAGACATACCCGCAAGCGGCGAAAACGCGGGTCACCCCAACGGACGCCGCATGGTTTGTGGACCTGTGCCGCAAGTACCCCAAGCCGATGCCGTTCGTGCCGGTGCTTGACTCTGACCTGTTGCGCTGGTGGGGGCAAGACAACCTGTGGCAATCCCAGGACCCCCGCTACAGCGCGGACGAAGTACGCGTCATTCCCGGGCCCGTTTCCGTTGCCGGCATCACCACGGTCGATGAACCGATTGGTGAGTTGCTTGGCCGTTTTGAACAGGCCACGGTCCAGCGGCTTCAAGAGGCCGATGCACCCACCGCCAGCCTGTTTGCTCGCATTGGCGAGTCTGCAGACGCCCGGCAGTTCCTCGAGACCGTGCCTTACGTTTCGTGGAGTGGCAACCTGGTCGATAACCCGGCCCGAGTCGTCCCCGCCGGAATGTTCACGATCGAACATGACGAGGATGCTGACCTTTACAACCTGGTCATCACTTTGGATACTGCCTGGGATGATGTTGCCGGTGGGGACGAATTGCATGCGGTTCGCTCACTGACCGTCCCCCTCAATCTGAGTAGCGGAGTTGACGACGGTGGCTATCCGGTCGTGGACCGGGCAGCCCTGCCGCAACACATGTTTGCCCTGTTGGCGGCAACGGCCGGCGTGGGCGGGCAGACGATTACCGGCGACCCGATTGACGCATTGCCGACCATGGTTCCCTCTGAAGATTCTGTCTTTGGGGAGGCGCACTGGACGTTTACGGTGAATCGAGAGCTCGCCGACCTGCATCGCGGCGCAACCGGTGAGGGTCTTCCGGCCCGCTTCGATTTGGATACTTGGACGCCGGATGCACTCTTGGGTATGTGCTGGCCAGCCATCTATGCTGCCCTGGGTTCGGCCCTGATCGAAGGGAACTACCCGGTGATCGAAGGGCTGCTGTCCGCAGTTCACCTGGACCACACGGCACGCCTCTACATCGATGTCGACGATCTTTTGGACGAGGACGGGTCCACTCAACTAACAGTGGTCGCCCGGACAACCGGCTTGGAAGAGTCTTCAGCGGGACGCGTCGTTACCGTCCAAGAAGCGCTGTTCCACGAAGGACAAGAAATCGGTTTCTTCCAAGAACGGTTCGCCATTCGCGGTCGTATCGGCTCGGATGCCCTTCCCGCTCAAATCCCCGATGCGGCCGGACTTGCTGCCGGTGCAGTGGACACCCCGCGGTCGCAACTGCGGCGCGCACGAGTGGTGGCACCCGCAAATATGACGACCTTTGCGAATGTGTCCGGGGACTTTAACCCGATCCACACTTCCCTCGCAGCTGCCCGCGTCGCCGGATTGGAAGACGCCCTCGTCCATGGAATGTGGCTGTCGGCCGTCTCCCAAAACTTGGTGCAAGCCCGAGACGGTGATCAGCCGGGCTACCGGATAACCGGGTGGACGTACAACATGTACGGCCTGGTAAACCTGAATGACCCGGTAGATATTACGGTTGAGCGGGTCGGTCGCATCCCCGGTGGTGGGTTACTCCTAGAGGTGACGTGCCGCATCGACGGGCAGATCGTCTCCCGCGCCTCCGCCACGACTGCTGCGCCCACCACCGCTTACGTGTACCCCGGCCAAGGGATCCAACGCCAAGGAATGGCGTTGGAAGAAATGGCTGACTCACCGGCCGCAGCCGAAGTGTGGGAGCGCGCCGATCGCCTCACCAGAGATGCATTGGGCTTCTCAATTTTGACGGTGGTGCGCGATAACCCCACCGAACTGGTGGTTGGCCATCAGGTTCTGCGTCATCCCGACGGGATTTTGAACCTGACCCAGTTCACCCAGGTCGCCCTGGCCACCGTCGCATTCGCGCAAACCGCGCGGCTGCGCGAAATGGGTGCCTTGGTCGACCACGCCTACTTTGCTGGCCACTCACTGGGTGAATACAACGCCCTCTCCGCTTACGGACAGGTCATCCCGCTGGAGCGCGTCCTCGAAATCGTGTACCACCGCGGTGCCACCATGCACCACCTGGTCCCCCGTGATGAGCAGGGACGGTCAAACTACCGGATGGGTGCGCTGCGTCCCAACCAGTTTGGGGTGGGTGACGAGGAAGTGGTTGCCTACGTGGCAGGCGTGGCTGAAGAAAGCGGCGAATTCCTGCAGATCGTCAACTTCAACTTGGCCGGACAGCAGTACGCGGTGGCCGGGACCATTGCCGGGTTGGAAGCGTTGGAACAGGATGCGACCGCCCGCGCGGAGGCTTACGGGGGGAAGCGCCCGTTCATGTACGTGCCCGGGGTGGACGTCCCGTTCCACTCACGCGTGCTGCGCGACGGGGTCGCCGAGTTCCGCGAAAAGTTGGAAACCCTGATTCCCACGGATATTCCCTCTGAGCGGCTGATCGAAAAGTACCTGCCGAACCTGGTGGCAATCCCCTTTGAAGTGAGCCGCGAATTCGCCCAGGCGATTCTGGATGAAGTGCCCTCGAAGCCGTTGGCGGACCTGCTATCAGAAGAAGAGGCTTGGGATGAAGCGGCGGAGGATGAGGACGCCCTCGCCCGACTGCTGCTAATCGAGTTGCTCGCCTGGCAATTTGCCTCTCCAGTGCGGTGGATCGAAACCCAAGAGCTCATGTTCTCCACCCCCGACCAGGGTGGGCTTGGTGTAGAGCGTCTGATTGAAATCGGACTGGGCACCGCGCCGACTCTGGCTGGCTTGGGTGAAAAGACCCTGCAGATTGATGACTTCTCGGATTCACCGGCCGCCGCGTTCAACGTTCAGCGTGACGAACAAATCGTCACCTGCGTGGACGTGCAGTTCGTGGATGAGGACGAGGACGAAGACGGGGCCGCCGATGAGCCGGCCACCCAGGCACCCGCGGAAGCGCCAGCCGCATCTGCTGAACCGGCCGAGCCTACCCCCACCCCTGCTCCGGCTAGCCCGGTTGCACCTGCCGGTGGACCGTCGGGAGCAGAGGTCGCGGATATTCCCTTCAAAGCCTCCGACGCGATTAAAGTCGTCATGGCTTACACCAATAAGGTGCGCCCAGAACAGATCGAAGAAGCGGACACCACGGACACTTTGACAGCCGGGGTTTCAGCGCGCCGCAACCAGCTCTTGATGGACCTGTCCGCTGAACTGGGATTGCCCTCAATTGACGGCGCTGCCGACGCCAGCGTCGGGGAGTTGTCAGCGTCAGTTGACAAACTGGCTCACCACTACAAGGCGTTCGGTCCGGTACTCACCGAAGCAATCCGCGACCGCCTGCGCAAAGTACTTGGCGGGGCTGGTGTGAAACCGACTTTCGTGGCCGACCGGGTCAAGGAAGTGTGGCAATTGGGCGATGGCTGGGCAAATGCAGTCACCGCTCAAGTCCTGCTCGGATCACGCGAAGGTGACTCCGCGCGCGGAGGCGACTTGGCCTCGCTAGCAGCAAGCGCCTCTTCTAAAGCCGAAGCCGACGCCCTGGTGGATGAGGCTGTCCAACAGGTAGCCCAGGCGCGGGGCGTGAGCGTTTCTATTCCTTCCGCAGGTGGAGCCGGCGGGGGCGGTGGAGTCGTGGATTCGGCGGCCTTGAATGCCTATGCCGACCAGGTCACCGGCCCGGACGGGGCGCTGGCACAAACAGCGCGCCACCTGCTCGAAGTGCTGGGACTTTCCGGTCCCGCCCTTCTTGCCGAAGGGTTCGTGCCCGGTGATGAGACGGCCGCTGCCGATGCTCTTGCCGCACAAACTGTGGCGGCAGAGTTAGGCCCGCGTTGGGTGGATATGGTTCAGCCGCGCTTCTCGGCGGAAAAGGCAGTCCTGCTGGATGACCGGTGGGCTTCCGCGCGGGAAGACCTGGCGCGCGCATGGACGCAAGACGCCCAGGATCGCGCTGACACCGCCACCTATATCGGAACCGGGGACACGCTAGAACAGCAGGCAAACTGGTGGGCCAAACGGGCCGAAGCCGAAGGTCGGGACGAGCTGGCCGACTACTACCGCCAGGCAGCAGAAGCGGCAACAACCCGCCCTGAACTGCCATTTGCCGGACAGCTAGCCGTGGTTACGGGTGTCACGCCGGCCTCGATTGCTGGCCAAGTGGCAGCCCGACTACTGCGTGGTGGGGCGACCGTGATTGCTACGTCCTCGAAAGTGGATGCTGCCCGTCTTGCCTTCGCGAAGGAACTGTACCGTCAAAACGCTGTCGGCCAGGCGGCCCTGTGGCTGGTGCCAGCCAACTTGGCGTCGTACCGAGACGTGGACGCCCTCGTCCAATGGGTGGGAACGGAGCAAGAGAAAGTTGTGGGAGCTACGAAAGAGGTCGTCAAACCCGCCCTCGTCCCCGATTTGTTCTTCCCGTTCGCCGCACCCCCGGTGATGGGTTCGCTGGCTGATTCCGGGGAACAGTCCGAATCGCAGGCGCGCCTGCTGCTGTGGAGTGTTGAACGAGCGATCGCCGGATTCGCCGGACTGGCCGACCAGAGCGCCAAGTCGAAGCGGGTGCACGTGGTTCTGCCCGGCTCCCCCAACCGCGGGATCTTCGGTGGGGACGGCGCGTACGGTGAGGCGAAAGCCGCGCTCGACGCCGTGGTGAACCGCTGGTCCGTGGAACCGGTGTGGGGGCGCGCCACGACACTGGCCCACCCCAAGATTGGTTGGGTCCAAGGTACGGGCCTGATGGGTGGCAACGACGTGCTCGCACCGGCCGCTCGTGAAGCGGGAATCCACACCTACACGACCGAAGAAATGGCGGACGCGCTCATAGAGCTGTGCTCCACTGAGGCGCGGGCTGAAGCACTGCAGGCACCACTTGACGTGGACCTCACCGGCGGGCTGTCCCAAGGCGTGGACTTCCAAGCCCTGCAGGAACAGGCACGGGCGGCCGCTGAGCAGGCAGCCCTCGAAAATGAAGGTGATACGCCTGAGTGGGATGAGGAGCCGGCGGTGTTGATCCCCGCCTTGCCTTCCCCGGCAACCGTCGAGCTGGCGGCGTTCAACGCGCAGCAGTGGAACTCGGTCACGGCCAACCTAGAAGATATGGTCGTGGTCGTGGGCATCGGGGAAGTTGGTCCCTGGGGTAGTGCCCGCACCCGCTGGCAAGCCGAACTCGGCATCGACAGTGGGGGCGACGTGGACCTTACGCCCGCAGGCGTCCTCGAACTAGCGTGGATGACCGGCTTGGTTACCTGGCAAGACTCGCCCGAATCCGGCTGGTACGACACCGACGGGCAACTCGTGGAACCGGGCGATATTTACGAACGCTACCGCGACGAAGTAGTGGCCCGCTCCGGCGTGCGCTCCTTTATCACGGATGCCGGGATAGTCGACCTGGGCTCACAAGAAGAGGCAGCGGTATTCCTGAATACCGACGTCACGTTCACGGTTCCAGACCGGCAGACCGCCGAATCATATGTGGTCGAGGACGAGCGCCTGACCCGCATCCGGCCGCTAGACGACGGGGAATGGGAAGTCACGCGACTCGCGGGCGCTCAAGCACGCCTGCCACGCAGGGCCACTCTCACCCGCACGGTTGGCGGCCAGTTCCCCACCGGATACGACCCCTCCAAGTGGGGACTATCGCCAGCCATGCTGGAAGGGATGGACCGGATTGCCGCTTGGAACCTGGTTAGCGCGGTGGATGCCTTCCTAACCGCCGGATTCTCCCCCGCGGAGCTGCTGCAGGCAGTCCACCCGGCCGATGTTGCTTCGACCCAAGGAACCGGTTTCGGGGGGATGACGTCGATGCGGAAACTGTTCGTGGACCGCTTCCTCGGCGAAGAGTATCCCCAAGACATCCTGCAAGAAACCCTGCCGAACGTAGTGGCCGCTCACACGATGCAGAACTTTATCGGCGGCTACGGCCCGATGGTTCAGCCGGTTTCAGCGTGTGCAACCGCCGCGGTTTCGGTTGAGGACGGTCTGGATAAGATCCACACTGGTAAAGCGAAATTCGTCGTAGCTGGTGCAACCGATGACCTCTCAGTGGAATCCTTGGTTGGCTTTGGTTCGATGAACGCCACTGCAAACTCTGCTGACATGGCCGAAAAAGGTATTGATGAACGGTTCTACAGCCGTGCGAACGACCGGCGTCGGGCCGGGTTCATCGAGTCGCAAGGCGGCGGCACCGTCCTGCTGGCACGCGGGGACGTAGCCGCGGAACTGGGCCTGCCGGTCTTGGCGGTGGTGGCGTATGCGCAGTCCTTCTCCGATGGGATTCATACCTCTATACCGGCACCCGGTTTGGGGGCACTTGCCGCCGCCCGCGGCGGAACCGATTCGCGTCTCGCCAAGTCCTTGGAGGCGGTAGGCGTGGAACCGGATGAAGTCGCGTTCGTGTCCAAGCACGACACTTCAACGAATGCGAATGACCCGAACGAATCCGACCTGCATACTCGCGTCGCGAAAGCGCTTGGGCGGTCAGAGGGTAACCCGATGTTCGTCGTGTCGCAGAAGTCGGTCACCGGCCACGCCAAGGGTGGGGCTTGTGTCTTCCAAATCTCCGGCGTCTGCCAGGCGTTCCGAGATGGGGTGCTACCCGCAAACAAGTCACTGGACTGTGTAGACGTGGCGTTGGAGGCCAACCCCTGGTTGGTTTGGTTGAAGGAACCACTTGAGGTAGCGGCATTCAACCCGCTCAAGGCGGCTTTGGTGACCTCCCTTGGGTTTGGGCATGTGTCCTCTCTGCTGGCGCTGGCTCACCCGGGTGCATTTGAGGCCGCCTTGGCCGCCGCAGCCGGTGAGGAAGCACGCCAGGCTTGGCGGGAACGCGCGCTGGACCGTCTGCAAACAGGCTTGCACGACCTAGAAGCCGGAATGCTGGGTCGCGGTGACCTGTTTACCCCGGCCCCGGATCGGCGTCTACCTGCCGAGGGGGGTCAGGTGGCCAAGGAAGCTGAGGCAGCCATGCTGCTGGACCCGGAAGCTCGGTTGGGCGTTGATGGCAGGTACGCCCGGGCGTAGTGCTAGGTCCACATTTGGGTGAGGTTTCAAGCGGTTTTCGGGCCCGAAACCGCACCCAACTGTTACCTTCCTACGCGCAACCACCCCGCAGTATGGCTTTGCACCTTAAGATTGGCGTATGAACGATAAAGATGAACCTTTGGTAGACGACCCACAGATCGACCTGGCCGCCGAATCATTCGATACCGATACCGCTAACTTCACCATGGGTGAGGACGCCGAAGCGGTTATCGGCGAAGCGGATGCGACTGAAGACCTCGTCGAATAGTCGCCCCATTCACGGCCTTCCACCCTTAGACCCACCCACACTGCCAGACGCCACCCGCGTCATCGGTGTGGGTGTCGACCTGGTGCAAATAAGCGGGCTCGCCGCCCAAATTTCCCTACCCGGATCAACGTATGCCCAGGCAGGCGGCGCGTTCACCAGCCAAGAGCTTCGCCGCGCTCAAAGACATGCCGGCACAAAAGGGGATGCTTCTGCCGACCATTTGGCGGCCGTGTGGGCCATCAAAGAAGCGGCCATCAAAGCCTGGTCAAGTGCCCTTGAAAATGTGGGTCGCCCTCATCCGCTGGCAGCCGCCGAAATCGTCTGGGCAGAACTGCAGGTAAGCCACACGGCAGCCGGTGCGCCCAGGCTGCAACTAACCGGCCGGATGCAGCGGCTGCTCGACGCGGATTTCCCACAGACGCAGTGGCAAGTGAGCGCCTCCCACGATGGGGATTACGCGGTGGGTTTTGCCGTTCTTAGTTCTTGACGACCCTGGCTACGGCTGACACCAAAGACACGTATTCTTCGCCGGTCGCACGCGTCATCCCAATCTCACAGGTGCGGTTGGTGGATACGTGCAAGTGTCCACTGCCTGCCTTATAGACCTCGGCCGCTTCAGCCGCGGTGGCAGATTCGGTAAGTTCCGGGAACAGCATTCCCCGGTCCCCTGCAAACCCGCAGCAACCCCAGTCATCAGGAATTTCCGCGCGGCGGGGATCCCCACCCACCAAAGTGGTGGCCACGTCTTTAAGCGCCTGCGTGCTTCCCAGGTGGGTGGTAGAGCACGTTGGGTGCAAGACGATTTCTTCCCAACCCGGATGGTCCACATCCAGTTTCCCTTGCTCGACTAGGCGCGGCAAAATGACGTCCCGTAGGAACAATGGGGAGTCGATAACTTCGAACCCTTCCCCCTTAAGCATTTTGACAAGACCCTCCGTACAGGAAGAGTTGTCGCACACGATCGGCAAGCGGCCATTTCCAGTTGCTTTACGCATCGTGTCTAAAACACGCGCCTGCATCGTGTCGTAACCGGCTTGCATGCCTTTTGAAGACCAGGGCGTTCCGCAACACAACGACTCGATGGTAGATGGGATTAACACTCGCACCCCCGCCTGGCTGCAGAGGTCTTGGAAATCAGCCTGGGTGCTGGTGCCCTTACCGCTGGGTGGATCGCCTGGGAGGGGCGCCGCGGCGAACATGGTGTTCAGACACGATGGGAAGTAGACGGCCACCGGTGCCCCACACGCATTCCCGCCAGCCGCTGACTGCACGTAGGGGCGGGCAATTGCTTTCCGGGACTTCCCCCCGCGAGGTAAATCGGGTGACCACATGGGCACGTTGTCTGGCCCCAGCACTTCGCGCAGGACCGTGGTCGTGCGTTCAACCAAGCCTGCTGGCAGTATCTTCGCCGCGTCCAACGCCACCGCCGCGCCCAAAGTGACGGCGTGCCACTGCTGCGCGGCAAGAGCCCACATGGCTTTGGCAGGCGTGGGTGCATCTTGTCGCCGCTCTTGGCGCACCAGGTCACCCGTGTTGATGTCGAGGGGACAGGCGGTGACGCACATGCCATCAACCGCGCAGGTATCCACCCCGGCGTACTGGAAAGCCTCTTCCAGGGCGCGGGCCAACCGGGTATCACCTCTTTGCCGGGCCATCGCAATTTCGCGTTCGGCAACGATCCGGGTACGCGGGGTGAGGGTCAACATTTTCGAGGGGCACACCGGTTCGCAATACCCGCATTCCACACAGCGGTCGAAGAGTGGATCCACGCTGGGCGTCGTCTTCACGTCCCGCAGGTGCAACTGCGGATCGTCCGTGATGATCACACCCGGGTTGAGGATCCCGTTGGGATCTGCGGCCACCTTGATGCGGACCATTGCGTCATACAGTTCCGGCCCGTATTGGCGTTCAACGAAAGGGGACATTGCCAGTCCGGTGCCGTGCTCGGCTTTCAGGGATCCCCCGTTTTCAAGGACGAGGGCGACTAGCTCTTCGGTGAAGTCATCCAAGCGTTGTTTACCGGCGGGCTCATCGAAGTTGTCGGTAACCATGAAATGCAGGTTGCCGTCCTTAGCGTGCCCGAAGATGACCGCGTCGTCGTAACCGAAGCGGGCGAGTAAAGCGGACAGTTCGCTAACGGTATGGGCCAGATTGTCCACGGGGACAACCACGTCCTCAAGCAAGGCGGTCACGCCGACGGGTCGGGCACCCGCGACGGTTGCGTACAGTCCCTTGCGTACCGACCACATTGCGGCCCGGATGTGTGGGTCGCTGGTGAAGGTTGGGTTCAAACCAATGGTTGCGGCTATCTGCTGGCCGCTTGCTACGAGGGTGTCAAGTTCCTCTTCACTATCCGCCTGGTATTCAACCAGGAGGGCCGCATGATCCACCACGCTGATGGCGGAGACAACCTCGGGCACACCCGCGAATGACTGGGCTACTTTCAATGAGCGCGAGTCCATCAGTTCGAGGGCGGAAGCCCCCGAGGCAACGAGTTCCGGGATGGCGGCTGAGGCGCGCTCCACATTGGGGAACACCCACAGGGCGGTCGCAATCTTGGTGCGCACGGGCAGGGTGTCGAACGTTGCTTCTGAGACGAAAGCCAACGTCCCCTCGCTGCCGACAAGAACGTGCGCAAAAATGTCGACTGGCCGGTCGTAATCGAGCAGGGCGTTAAGCCCGTATCCCATGGTGTTTTTCATGGAGAACTGACGGCGCACTTCATCCACTAGCTCGGGGCGGGCCCGCAACCAGTCACGGAGTCCCCCCAAAGTGTTGTAAAGAACAGGCTCCAAGTCGCGGAATCTGTCGTCCGCGTCCTCATGCCCGGTATTTATGATCGTGCCGGATGGAAGGACAAATTCGAGCGAATGAAGCATCCGGTAAGAGTTGTGCTCGGTGCCGCATGACATGCCAGACGCGTTGTTCGCCAGTACCCCGCCGACGGTGGCCGCGATTTCACTGGCCGGGTCGGGGCCCATCTGTCGCCCGTGGCGGCGCAACACCGTGTTGAGGTGGCGGATGGTCACCCCGGGTTGGCTCCAGATCCGCCTGCCGCCATCAAGGGGAATGGTGGCTTTGAAGCCAGTGCGTGTATCCACCAAAATACCGTCGGTTTGTGCTTGACCATTCAGACTGGTCCCACCCGAGCGGAACGTGAGGTACCCACCGTCTTTGGTCACTTCGGCGAACAGGCTCGCCATTTCCGTCGCGCTGTTTACTTGCCGGACCTGCTTGGGATATTTCAAGAAGTGAGAGGCGTCGTGGGCCATTACCCGGCGGTACAGTTCTTCGCCGGCTGCTTCCGCGCGGCCGGTATCGTTTACGTCCCAGTTCCAGCTCAGTACTTGACTGCGAGGAACTCGCAATTTACTTAGCAGTGACACGACCGGCTCCCCTTCGTTGGCGATCCAACTACCAATGTTACTCGGCTACGCTGCAGGTGGGGATCAAGTTGGAAATATACGGCGGCTTATATTCCTGTCAGACTGGTGGCCCAGCGCAGCTGCTTTTGCAGCTGGTATGGTCCCCCACCCTCATGCCCGTTATAGGCGTACACCTCCATCTGCGCGGGTTGTGGACACCAGTTGCGGGCGGCAAAACCCGTTGATGGTGGGGTCACCGTGTCCATCAGACCAACCGAAAATAGGGAGGGCGCAGATGTGCGCCGGGCAAAGTTGACGCCGTCAAAGTAGGACAGCGTCGTAAACACAGTCTCGACTTGGTCGCGTTTGACAGCCAGATATTCCACTACTTCTTCGTAGGGTTGTCTACCGGTTAGCCCAATCGCTCGCTCGAAGTTACACAGGAACGGTACGTTCGCCATGAATCCTTGGATATTTTGGTCGAGGGCGGCGGCCGCAATCGTTATTCCGGCTCCCTGACTGCTCCCTGTAAGCAGAATCGATTCGGGGTCTGCCCCGGGCAAAAGTCTGGCTACCCGCGCTGCTTGCGCCGCATCCGTGAAGACCCGGCGGTAGTAGTAGTCGCGGGGTGAGGTGATTCCACGTGTCAAGAATCCGCCGCCACTTGGTCCAGCATCGGCGGTATCCCCGGTGTCCCCTCCCCCACTCCACCTGGTTCCTTGGCCTCGAGTATCCACGATCAGGTGTCCAAAGCCGGACGCTGCCCATGCCAGGTGTTCTTCTGGAAGTCCGCGCCCGCCCCCGTAACCCACAAATTCGACTACTACCGGGTGGGGCGAGTTCGTCCTTGGCCGCAGGTAGAGGGCGTGGATGGTCTGCCCCGCGTATCCGGGGAATGTCACGTCAGACACGTCGAATGCTGACAGCGTCGTTTCTTGCGGTGAGACAGTGAGGGCGTTTTCTACGTTTCCCACCAGTTTTTCACGCAGAGTCTGCTCCCAGAAAACATCGAAATCTTCGGGCTCACGAACGTTCGGCCGATAAGCCTCCAGTTCGGGCAGAGGAAAGTCAAAGAACGGCATGGTCACCTATTTCCAACGGAGGGCGCGCACCGAACCAATGGGTTCCGGCAGGCGCAACGGTTCATTCCCCGGGGTGATCGACCCGAGAACTCGAGCGGTGTGGCTACCGGTCACCCCGGGCAGCACTGCTGGGAGCGAATGCATGGTGCACCACCCAATCAGCGCGCACAGGATTGCTTCTTTAGCGTCACCGGGTATCCCTAGAGTATCGGTTCCTTCAACGTTCACACCTGGCAGGTGTCGTTTGAGGGCGTCCATGAGCACCGGATTGTGTGTTCCACCCCCGGATGCAACCAGGTGGTCAACTCCGCTGCCTTCAAGATCCGCCGCTACCGTGCGGGCGGTGAGTTCGGTGAGGGTGGCGACGATGTCCTCATCCGAAACAGGCTCTTCACCAGCCAAGGTAGCCAAGCACTCTTCCAAATAAGCGATATTGAAGATTTCTTTGCCCGTCGATTTCGGCGCGGGCTGCTCGTAGTAAGAATGGGTGAGCAGAACGTCTAGCAACTCAGGGTTTACCGTCCCGGAAGCGGCGATGCGTCCGTCCTCGTCAAAACCGCGGTCGTTGAGCGCTCTGGACACGACGAATGCGTCGATGAGGGCGTTCGCCGGGCCCGTGTCCCAAGCCTGAACATCACTGCCATTCACCACGGTCACGTTTGCGATTCCCCCGAGGTTGAGGGCGGCGGGTGTCTTCGCCTCTTCCGTGGCGATCAAATCGGCCAGCGCCAGGACGTCTAGGAAGGAAACCAGGGGTGCTCCTTGCCCGTCGGCAGCAATATCGCGGGCACGTATATCGGCTACTACCGGCAGTCCGGTGGCTTCTGCGATCCACGCTGGCTGCCCTATTTGGAGGGTTCCCAAAGCCTTTCCGTTCTCAACCCAGTGGAACACGGTTTGGCCGTGAGAGCAGATGGCGTCCGCGCCCCCTGCCGCATCCAGAGACTTGGTGGAAACATCAGCGAAGAGTCGCCCCAAGTAGGTGTCCGCTTCAACCAGTTGTTGGAGGTCGATTTCGTGGGGTGGCAACAGTGCTTGGACCAGATGTCGTCCCTCTTCGGGGAAGGGGTATTCACCCCACCATTGCAGGTCGGCGGTGAGGATTCCGTCCTGCATGGAGAAGTCGACTACGGCGGCATCAACGCCATCGAATGAGGTTCCAGACATAAGACCTAATACTCGCATAAAGACAAGTAAATCACCGCTTGGCACTTGGCGGTGAAGAACAGCACCTCTGGTATGTCGGAACCGCCTCGTAGGATGCGTGTATGCTCGGAAAACTTTTGGCCCGCTACCTGTGGCCGTACAGGTGGTTCATACTCGGCGTGGTGGCCCTTCAAATGGCGGCAGTCATTGGGAACCTCTACTTGCCGACGTTGAACGCACAAATTATTGACCAAGGCGTCTCCCGTGGGGATGTCGGTCTTATCTGGCAGCGCGGCACCTGGATGCTCACCGTGTCGCTCGTGCAGATAACCGCTTCCGTAGCGGCCCTCTGGCTAGCGGCGCGGGCGTCCATGATGATGGGGCGGGACATCCGCAACGCCGTTTACACGAAGGTCGCCGCGTTCTCGGAACGTGAAGTGAACCGGTTCGGGGCTGGGTCACTCATCACCCGCAACACAAATGACGTTCAACAGGTGCAGATGCTCGCGATGATGGGCTCAACCATGCTGATTATGGCGCCCCTGATGGCTGTCGGTGGGATCATCATGGCGCTACGTCAAGACCTGCATCTTTCATGGGTGTTGGCGGTGGCCATACCGGTACTGCTGGTGGTGGCGGGCTTGATCATGGCGCGTCTTATTCCCCTGTTCCGTGAATACCAAGAGCGTCTGGATTCGGTAAACCGGGTGCTGCGCGAACAGTTAACCGGGGTACGTGTCGTGCGCGCTTTCGTTCGGGAACGGGTGGAAGCCGCCCGTTTCTTAGTCGCTAATACTGATCTGCTCGTGGTGGGGCGCAACGTTGGTTCCGTCTTTGTGATTGCCTTTCCAGCCGTCATGCTGATCTTGAACCTAACCACCACCGCTGTCCTCTGGTTCGGTGCGGTCCGAATCAACGAAGGAACCTTAGAAGTCGGCACCATCATGGCCTTCATACAGTACATTGCCCAGGTCCTTTTCGGGATTGTGACGGCCACTTTCATCGCCATGATGTTCCCCCGGGCAGTCGTTTCCGCGGAACGAATCAGCGCCGTGCTGAACTCGAAATCCATCCTGGTGGAACCAGAAAACCCGGTATTCAACCAACCTAATCCCGGTGAAGTCCAGTTCGAGGACGTTCGCTTTGCTTTCCCCGATGCGGAAGAGCCAGTCTTGAATGGGATCACTTTCTTTGCCCCTAAAGGCCAAACAACAGCCATCGTCGGTTCAACTGCATCCGGTAAGACCACGCTGATGAACCTGATCCCGCGCCTGTTTGATGCCACTGGCGGATCCGTGTCTGTGGGTGGTGTGGACGTGCGGGAACTCGACCTAGAAACCCTTTGGTCTGGGATCGGTTATGTCCCGCAGAAGCCGATGCTGTTCTCTGGAACAGTCGCTTCGAATCTGCGGTTCGGAAAAGCGGATGCCACCGATGAAGAACTGTGGCAAGCCCTGCGCGTGGCACAGGCGGAAGACTTCGTGCGGAATATGGATGGCGGATTAGAAGCGCGTATCTCGCAGGGGGGAACCAACGTGTCGGGCGGTCAGCGACAGCGACTGTCTATTGCGCGGGCGCTGGTACGCAAACCGCAGATCCTGCTATTCGACGACTCGTTTTCCGCCCTCGACCTCACCACGGATGCGAAGCTGCGGGCAGCCCTGTGGCGCGAATTTCCTGACACGACGAAAATTGTCGTGGCCCAACGCATCTCAACCATCACGGACGCCCAGCAGATACTCGTATTAGAGAACGGGAAAATCGTGGGTCGGGGAACGCATAACGAACTGTTAGAGACGTGTCCAACCTACGTTGAAATCGTCGAATCCCAACTAGCGGCAGAGGTGGAACTGTGAGCGACGCAAACCCAACTCCCCTAGCGGAAGACGAAATTCTCGAAATCGCCGAAGCCGCCGCGGCCTCTCAAACCGGTGGGCACGGCGTATCTCGACGTGCCAAGAACTTCTGGCCTTCCTTCTGGAAAATGCTCGGCCTGCTAACGCCGTACTGGATACGCATGACCATCGTGACGATCGTTGGGGCCGCCTCAGTCGTCTTGACGGTCATGGCCCCCAAAATTCTCGGGCGGGCCACCGACATCTTGTTTTCAGGCTACGTCTCAAATCAGATCCCGGCGGGAATATCAGCCAAGCAGGCTATCCAGGGTCTGCGCGCCGCGGGACAAACTGAACTAGCCGACATGCTGGAAAAGATGAACGTCACTCCGGGCGCTGGCGTCGACTTTGAGAAACTCGCCAATATTCTACTGTTCGTCCTCGCCCTCTATGTTGGTGCAGCGGTCTTTTCGTGGCTGCAAGGGTACATATTGAACCGAGTCATGGTCCGCGCCATGTGGAAACTAAGAGGAGAGGTAGAGGCGAAGATCAATCGTCTTCCCCTGTCCTACTTTGACCGGGTCCAGCGCGGGGACCTAATTTCGCGGGTCACCAACGACATCGACAACCTGACAAACACGATGCAGCAGTCGTTGTCCGGGGCGATCACTTCCCTGTTCACCGTGATCGGTGCCCTGATCATGATGATGACGATCTCTTGGAAACTGACGCTGATCGCGTTGGTTTCTTTGCCTCTACTCGGCCTAATTTTTGGGATTATCGGCCCGAAAGCGCAAAAGGCTTTCAACATGCAGTGGCTGAAGGTTGGCCGGCTGAACGCGCGGGTCGAAGAATCTTTCTCAGGCCACGCCCTCGTCAAAGTGTTTGGTCAGCAGAAACATTTCACCCACGAATTTGCCGAGGAAAACGAAGAGCTCTACCGGGCATCATTCAAAGCACAGTTCCTGTCCGGAATGATGATGCCGATGATGACTTTTGTCGGCAACCTCGTATACGTGGGGATCGCTGTTGTCGGCGGCATCATGGTGGCTGGGGGTCATCTGCTGTTGGGAAGTGTGCAGGCGTTCATCCAGTACTCCACCCAGTTCAGTCACCCGCTTGCCGAGCTGGGGGGAATAGCGGTCTCCGTACAATCGGGGGTCGCCTCAACCGAGCGCGTTTTCGAGCTGCTGGATGAACCAGACGAAACCCCTGATAATCCCGATGCTCCCGAACCGGCTCCTGGCCAAGGTCGAATTGCATTCGAGCACGTCAAATTCAGCTATCACCCGGATAAGCCGCTAATCGAGGACCTTTCCTTCAAAGTCGAACCGGGACAGACAGTGGCCATCGTCGGTCCTACCGGAGCGGGGAAAACAACCCTGGTGAACCTGCTGATGCGCTTTTACGAGCTTGACGGCGGTCGCATCACGGTAAACGGCCAAAACATCGCGGAGCTAAAACGTGACGATGTGCGCCGGCGCACCGGAATGGTCTTGCAAGACCCGTGGCTCTTTGCCGGAACCATCAAAGACAATATCCGCTACGGTAACGAGGATGCCTCTGACGAGCAGATTATCGAGGCGGCTAAAGCAACCTACGTGGACCGGCTAGTCCGCCAATTCCCAGCCGGTTACGACACCGAGTTGGATGAGGACGCCTCCAACCTGTCGGCTGGGGAGCGCCAACTGCTTACGATTGCGCGCGCATTCGTAGCCCACCCGTCGATCCTGATCTTGGATGAGGCAACATCTTCGGTAGATACCCGTACTGAACGCCTCCTTCAGGAAGCCATGAATGCGCTGCAGCGGGGACGCACTTCGTTCATCATCGCCCACCGGCTCTCAACCATTCGGGAAGCCGATTTGATCTTGGTTATGGAAGATGGCGGAATCGTGGAAAAAGGTACGCACGAGCAGCTCATTGAGGGTCGCGGTGCTTACTGGCGTCTGTACAACTCACAGTTCGAAGGGGCACTGTAACCGGTTTGTGAACACTTGAAAGTCCCCCTTTCGCCGCGAGTTAACTCCCCGGTATTCTGACGCGACGACTCTTGGAGGAAACGCATGACGCTTACCACCCACCATTTGACGCGGCGCTACGGAAGTCGACTCGCTGTTGACGATGTCAGTTTCGAAGTGGAAAGAGGGCGGCTGACCGGGTTCGTGGGGGCCAACGGCGCCGGCAAAACGACGGTGATGCGGATGATCCTCGGCGTGCTGTCGCCAACGTCGGGAAGCGTCACCCTGGATGGCGTCGAACTGGATCAAAAAACCAGAAGGTCATTCGGCTACATGCCGGAAGAACGCGGCCTCTACCCAAAAATGCCGCTACGCGAACAGATGATTTACTTCGCCCGCCTGCACGGCCTATCCCCCACCCAGGCGGCGACCAACAGTGACGCTCTCCTCGAAACGCTGAACCTGGCGAGCAGGGCCAGCGACCCGATCGAAAACTTGTCGCTGGGTAACCAGCAGAGAGCCCAGGTAGCGGTGTCGCTAGTCCACCAACCAACCGCCCTCATCCTGGACGAACCTTTCAGTGGGTTGGACCCGATGGCGGTCGACACTATTTTGAGTGTCCTGGCCCAGCACGCTGCCCGCGGGATTCCAGTACTGCTTTCCTCGCACCAGCTGGATCTGATCGAGCGACTCTGTGACGATCTGGTGATTATTTCTGACGGAAAACTGGTCGCGGCCGGCAGCATTGAAGAGCTGCGGAAAGAATTCAATCGCGGGCAGCACCAGCTAAGTGCCCAGACGGACCTGCGGTGGTTGGCTGAGTGGGCGGGTCAACACCACCCATCCATCATGAAGAGCCTCAACGTGACCGGCGATGGGGCACACGGTTCAACCCTGTCATTTCAAGTGGACGAAGATTCCGCCCAGTCCGACGAAGCATTGCGCCAGTTGTTAGTGGAAGCACTCTCCGTCGGTCCGATCAAAAGCTTTGGACCCGTCTCCGCCCCACTGTCAGAGATCTTCCGAGAGGTTGTGGAAGACCGCGACCCAGTTACAGAGGAGGCCGCGTGAATCCCACATCTATTTCTGCATCGTCCGCAACATGGCTGGTAGCGCGGCGAGAAATCAAGAGCCTATTTCGCTCCAAAGCATTCGTAATCTCTTCCGCCATCCTAATTGTCGTGGTGTTTGCTTTGGCAGTAGTCAGTGGGATCATCGCTGGGCGCGCTACCGCGCCCTCAGCAGTAGCGGTCGCGGTAACTCCGGAAACCAGTTCGGTCATCACGCATTCGGACGCGCTAGAGCCAATTGAAGTCACTGATACCCAAGCAGCGATCACGATGGTCGAAGACGGTGATGCTGAAGCCGCGTTGATTCCCGCTGATGGACCGCTTGGCTACCGAATCGTGGCAGACACAGAAGTTCCTGTTGCACTGCAATGGGCAACGACATTGGAACCAGAAGTGGAGTTGCTAGACCCAGATGATAGCGATGAAGAGTTCGGGGTCAACTACCTGATCTCGATGGTTATGGGCGTGATCTTCATGATGTCCGTCATCACTTTTGGTTCCACAATTGCACAGAACACCGTCGTGGAAAAACAAACGCGAACAGTGGAACTCTTAGTGTCGACAGTGTCAGCTCGCGTGTTGTTGGCCGGAAAAATCTTAGGCAACAGCCTCTTGGCGATTGCACAGACGGCCGCGGTGGTGGTGGCGGCAATCCTTGGCCTATTGGTCACTGGTCAAGATGAGATGCTCAGCCTGCTTAGCGTTCCGATGCTCTGGTTCGTCTTGTTCTTCGTTTTCGGCTTCGTTTTTTACGCGGCGATATTTGCGGCGGCTGCCTCCCTCGTTTCTCGGATAGAAGACACTGGGTCAGTCCTGACTCCGGTGACCATGTTGGCTATAACGCCGTACTTCGTGGTTATCTTGTTTGGGCAAAACCCACTCATTATGCAGATCGCGTCTTACGTGCCTTTCACTTCTGTTGTGGCGATGCCGGTGCGGATGTTGGGCGAGGGCGTTCCCTGGTGGGAACCACTCCTCGCTCTGGCAGTGTTGGTCGTCAGCGACTACTTGGTTATCCTGGCTGCTGCCCGCATCTACCAGTCATCTGTGCTCCGGACAGGGAAGCGAATGAAACTGCGGGAAGCGTGGGCTGGGGATGAACCGTAGTCGTACTCCCCACATTCCCGGTTGCCCGGTACCCGAGCGGGGGTACTGATTGCAATAATGGTTTTCGAACACTGACTGAAGGATTGGATCTCATGAAACGCTTTATCGCTGCAGGCGCCACCACTCTGGCCGTCTTGAGCCTGGCTGCTTGCTCATCGGGGGCCGGCGGTTCGGGGGGATCAGCCGGTGGTGCGCAAACGACAGAGGAAGCATGCGACATCATCGAAGCTTCGATGGTCAAACTAGAAAGTGAACTCAACGAAGTTGGGGGCGACTCTGAAGAGCAGATGAACGAAATGGTCATCGCTGCCAAGAACCACTTGGAGAAGCTCAACAAAGAGATCACCAACGAAGAAGTGGCAGAGGTATGGGCGCCTATCTCAGAGCTCCAGATCCAAGGCCTCGAAGCCGCCGCTGCGGGCAACACCGATGAACTAATGGCTGCTTACACTGAACTTAGTGAGCACTACGAAGCGTTCGACAAGGTGTGCCCGCAAGGAGCCGCACCGCAGAGCTAATGCGAACTCCGCAGGGTAGGTAGCACCTTATGCTTGCGCTTCTTGCCAGTTCGGGATCCGTTTCGACAACGCTTCGGTGAGGTCGATCTGTTCCCCATCTCGACCCCCTTTGCCCAAGATTAACGTCGGGGCAGAGGGGTCGATCTTTATGCCGCGTAACCGCTGGGCCAAAGTCAGGGGCGCGGTCAGCAAGTAAAAGTCGCCGCTATTAGAGACTGCCACCGACCTGTCGGCCTTCAAATACCAGCCCATTAGCCCTGTCTTCGCGCGTCGGCCATCGCCGGACTGCACAAATAACGGCTCCGGCTCTAAACGTTCACGCCGAGCGGCCGCGACAAACTGCGCTAGGTACTGGGATGCCTGAGCGCTTTCGGCTGCTTCCCTTTCACGAAGACGCCTAGCTTGGGTGAGGGCGTTCTGACGTCGTTTTTCTGCCCAATCTTCTTCCATGACTACAGAGTATCGGCTGCGTAGTCTACTGTGCTGCTTAGTCGTATTCGCACTAGCGTTGTGGGAGGTAAGAAAAATCGGAGTTCAAGGTTATCCCCCTCCTCAGACGTACTGGACTCCAGTGAACGTAACCCCTCGTTCCCACCCCCTCTTACGCAGCCAGATCGGCTCACGTTGGGTGTGGATGTCGGTACTCGCTCTCCTGTTCTTCGCTGCAACGTACCTGCTATTAGTGCGGACGTACTTGGGGCAGTACCTGGAAAACGCCGCGTTACTGGGCGCAAAAGAAAACGCGCGCGCGTCCGAAGTTGCTGACGCCCTCGACAATCTGCAGATCATATCGGTGGTGTCGCTAGGCATAGCGTTCTTCGCGTTCCTGATTGTGGGCTTGATTCGGGGTTCTTTGCGTTTAGGGATCGCAGCCGCAGGTGCGCTCGCCACGTCCACCCTGCTTGCCGAGGTGTTGAAGCGCTATATCCTCTCCCGACCAGACCTGGCACCCATTTACCAGGACAATGCACACAACTCATTCCCGTCCGGTCACACAACTATCGCAATGGCAATCCTAGTGAGCCTTCTGCTCGTTATTGCCTACCGTTGGCGGGGCCTGGTGATGCTGCTCGCGATGGGCTGGGCAGTCTCGGTTGGGGCAGCCACGATCACAGCTCGCTGGCACAGATTGTCGGACACAATCGGTGGCGACATGATTGCCATTGGGATTGGCGCAGTCTTTGCCTTGTGGTTGCTGCGCAGCGGACTCATGGAACCACGAAACAACAAGGTTTACCCGCTGCGCGTTGCCTACGTTGTTGCCCTGTTGGGAATGGCGTTCCTCTCCCTAGTTGCGGGGGCGATTCTGATCGTAGGGACGCTCAACAACTTTGGGGTGTTCCGCGAAATTGCCGCCGGTAATGCAGCGGATCTTACCGCCCACCTAGATCCCGTGTTCAACGCGAACATGTTCTATGCCGCGCAAACACTGGCTTTCGGCTTTTCTGCTTTGGCTGGCCTGTGGTTTTGGGCCACGCTGCATCACTTGGGGACCAGCGCACACCAGTAAATATTCCTAGAAGACCGCCACCAAGGGCACAAGCAAAATCTTCACCAGGATGGCCAGGGCGAACAGCACACTATAAGCGCTTTCGATCCGCTCATCATGCACACGGGCCTGAGCGGCCTGGAACACGGCGGGCTGTCCAAGGAACCCTGCAACACCCCCGGCGGTGCGGGGCGCTGACAGTCCGGTGAACCATCCGGTCGCGACCATCACCAGACACCCGACGACCGCGATTAGCAGTGCCGCTAACAGGGCTTTACCACCCATCGGGCCGGTCAGGAGGTCTTTCACATCGGGGCCCGCGGACAGCCCTAAAGCAGACAGAAAGAGGAGCATCCCCAGATGTCTAACGGTGAGGTTGACCGATTCTGGCATGGACCACACCAGCGGCCCAGTACGCCGCAGCGCCCCCAAAATCAATCCCACTAATAGGGGTCCGGCGGCCGCACCCAACTGGAACATCTGTCCGCCCGGGAGGGGAACAGCCACCATCCCGGCAAGCACACCTAGAACTAGGCCCCCGCCAATGGAAAGCGAATCCAGCTCAGCAATGGACCGCTGTGAATCACCCAGGTATCGTTTCACGGCCTCTACCTCTTCGCGAGGAACAACCACAGCCAAGATGTCACCCGCCTGTAAAGGCAGGTCTTCCCGAGCAAGAAGGTCTAAATCCCCCCGCCGCACGCGGGTAACCACCGCGCCAAAACGTGCTGGTAGACGTAAGTCTGTGACCGTGCGTCCAGGAAGAGCATCGTTGGAGAGTACGATCCTCTCAAACGCAACCGTCGACCGGTCATCCGCCAAGTGATCCGGCATGGCCGAACCGATTTGTGCTGCTACCGCTTCGGGGCCGCCCGGCTCCCCCACGATCACGATCTCATCGCCCTCTCGTAACTCTTCGCCGGGGACGAGGACGCGCGTTTTCCCTTCTCGTTTGACGTACGAAAAACGCACCTCTTGGGCAGCCCACTGAGGAATGTTTTTCGGTTGGATCGTCTGTTCAACGCGGGCAGTCAGAGCGTGCAGCCCTCTGCCAGCCAGGGGTGCCGTGTCCCGTTTGCCTTCCCAAGAAAGTCCGGCAATAAGGGTCACGACGACGATACCGACCAACACACCAACCGGATATCCTGCGGAGTAGCCAACCGCCGGTTCCGCGCCACCGACCAGCCGATCAGCTGCGTCGAGGGCGGGGGCAGCAGTGAGGGCACCCGTGAACAAGCCTGTGGCAAGCCCCCGAGGCAGCCCCAGCCAACGGCCAGCTAGCGCCGCTACAGCAGCGCCTAACGCGGACGCGACAGCTGCCCCCACCATCAGGGACACATTGGAGCGCAAAGCAGAGCCGAGCGTCGCTCCAGCCGCGATTCCCACCGTGTAAACGAAAAGCGCCAGCCCGAGCTGCTGAACCAGGGTGAAACCCTCCGCCAACGCTGGGTTCCACGCTGAAAGTGCTAGCGCCACAAAAAGCGCACCAGCCGCACCCAGGCGCACGGGCCCAATTCGGATCGCACCTACGGCCGCGCCGAGGGCGACCACCAAGAACAGAGTGAGCAGAGGCTGATCTATGAGGAGCTGCGTCATTCCCCCAGACTACGTCCCACCGCGACGTACCGCGAGAACCGACTTAGTCGGCTTCTTCAGCCGTAAACTCTACGTCCTCTTCAGCGGTGAACTCGACATCGATCGGGAGTTCGACGTCCTCAAACGCCAAGTTCACCGACTCTACGATTCCTTTGCCCAAAGTGTTACCCGCTATTCCACCACCGGCAACACCAGCGGCCATTACAAACCAGGTACGTGGGTCCGTCGGCAAACCGAATGCGGGACGCGCAAAGCGGGCCAAATTTTCAATCAACAGTTGCCCCACTGGGAGCGCCGCACTGGCCATCAAAGCATTACGCACCGCGTTTTGGACACGCTGGTCAGTGGTGGAAAGGCCCCGTATTTTCGCCTGGGCAAGAATGTACAGGGCTGTCACCGACAGCAACCCAACGGTAGCTGCCCTGTCAACGGCTCTAGACGGGACCCTCAAGTTCTTTCGCGCGGTCGTCCCAAAACCTTTAGCGACCCCAACCCCGGCAGTAGCGACCAGGAAGAACCGGTCTAAGCGTTCAGCCGCTTTGCGGCCATCCCCCACCCCGATACGCAAACGCTTCAGAAGTGCGTCCACGCGGTGTTCATGTTTGGCAAGAAGGCTACCGAGCATGAAGGCGACCTCATCTTCCAATGAGGCGTCGAAACTACCAAAGCTGTAATCCACCATGGACCAACTTTACCAGTGCCGCGGTAACAACTCGCCTTGGAACGCAGCCACGTACACTGGAAATCCCAGTGGAATTCCAAGCAGAGGGCATTGATGTGACGGACGAGAACCCCACTCCAGCGGCGAGTAGCGGGGCGGTGAAGACGGCCTCGTCCGCTTCTAAACCCCAAAAATGGTGGCAGAAGAAATCCACGAAAACCCTCGTGATGCTGCTGGTCGTTGCCCTAGCAGTGTTCATTGTTTCCCGCTCTATCAAGCCAGAAGAGTTCCGCGCCGCTTTCGAACACATGAAGCCGTGGTGGTTCTTAGCCGCGCTGGCCGCCGGCACTTTTCAATGGCTTGGCGCCGGCATCATCACGCATGTCTTTGCAGGATCGAAGGTTTCATTCCGCGGGATACTGCTGACCCAAATCGCGTCGTCTTTCGTCGGCGTAGTCGCACCTGCTGGACTCGGGTCCTTAGCGCTGAGCATCCGCTACCTAATGAAACAAGGCTTAGCCTCTGCCCAAGCGGTAGCCACGATGGTCCTTGTTGAACTCTCCCAATTCCTAACTTCCTCGGTTCTGGTTGTCGGCGCCATCGTTTTCGTCGGCATCAACCCCGACGTCAAAATCCCATGGAAAACTGTTGGCTACATAGCACTCGCCGCGGTAGTCGTGGTGGCGGTGATCATCGGGATTAAGAAGTCGCGTGACTGGGTTATCGCAGAAGTGAAATCAGTGTGGTCAAAGTTCTACCCGCAAGCGGTCTGGGCGTTCAAGCACCCCAAGGAACTGGCAATCGCAGTTTGCGGATCGCTCATCCAGACCGGGTCTTTCGCCGCCTCTTTCGTCTTCTCCCTGCTCGCCTTTGGGGTTTCCGTCAACCCCATCAAGGTGACGGCTGCCTACCTAGTGGCAAACACACTGGGCTCCATGATTCCAGTTCCCGGTGGCGTCGGGTCAGTTGAGGCTGCCCTCACCGTAGGGATGACCGCGATCGGCGTGCCCGCGGCAGTTGGCCTGTCTGCGGCAGTGACCTTCCGAATTGCCACGTTCTACGTGCAGATACCGATCGGCTGGGTCGCATTCGAATACATGGAGCGCAAGCAGTTGATCTAGTTATCTAGCCCCAAGGCCTTCCGAAGACGCGCGACGTGCCCAGTAGCCTTCACGTTGTATTGAGCGAGGGCGATTTTCCCGTCTTTATCGACCACGAAGGTTGACCGGATAATGCCCAGGAAGGTTTTCCCGTAGTTCTTCTTTTCGCCCCAAGTCCCCCATTGCGTCATAATCGCGTGGTCGGGGTCGGATCCGAGAATAAAGTTTAGGTGCTGTTT
>CAYFWE010000005.1:0-65506 GCA_964346745.1 uncultured Actinomyces sp.
ATGCGGGGAAGGCGACTGTTGACGCGGAGCTTGGCACACTAAGGCAACGTTGCCGATGTGTGCGGCGAAAACGCGGCGAAAGCGAACAACACTGCTCGCGGCCCCATGTCCTAAGCTCTACATGGACCGAATTTGTGTCCCCTTAAGAAAGGAACCTCAAATGGCAGACGCAGGACGCCAGCGGAGAGTAGCGGAGCGCATTCGAGAGATCGTGGCCACCACGCTAGAGCGGAAAGTTAAGGATCCCCGCCTTGGGTTTGTGACGATCACCGATGTGCGTGTCACGGGCGATCTGCAACACGCAACCATTTATTACACGGCGATGGGCGATGAGGCGGCACAGCGTAAATCAAAGCGGGCGCTTGAGTCTGCGAAGGGCCTGATTCGCTCCGAGGTGGGTGCAGGTCTGGGGATGCGCCTGACCCCCACCATTTCCTTCGAACAAGATTCGCTACCCGAATCTGCGGCCACCATTGAGGACGCGTTGAGAAGTGCTCGTGAACGCGATGCGCAAATAGCCGCCTCTTCGGCGGGCAAACAATACGCTGGCGACGCTTCGCCCTACATCACCGACGCTGAAGTAGAAGACGAAGTCCAAGAAGTTGACAACGACTTGCGTGAAGACGTGCGTGAGGAAACCGAGCAGGACGACTAGGGCCCAGTGTCCACACCGTCGACAGTGAAGAAGCAGCGCAGCGACCAAGGCACCCCTTCCGGGTTGCTGCTGGTTGATAAGCCAGCGGGGATGACCTCTCACGACGTGGTGTCTCGGGTGCGACGTTTAGCCCGCACCCGTCGAGTGGGTCACGCCGGAACATTGGATCCAATGGCGACTGGACTGCTGATCCTCGGTGTGAACAGCGGGACGAAATTGCTCCAGTACGTTACTGGCGCAAACAAAACGTACACGGCGACGATCCGGCTTGGAGTGGCAACCAATACAGACGATGCCGAGGGCGAACCAATCAGCGTTGCCGGCTGCGGCCCAGTCTCCGAAGCAGGGTTGAACAAAGCACTTGATACTTACCGGGGCAACATCCAACAGGTTCCCAGTAAAGTCAGTGCCATCAAAGTTGGCGGTAAGCGGGCTTACGCCCTCGTCCGCAGCGGGGAAGAAGTGAAGCTGAAAGCGCGGCCGGTCACTATCGAAAAGTACGAGATCGTCGCCCCGCCTCGAGCACTCCGCGCGGACTACTCGCAACCGGTTGAGGTGGTGGATGTGGACGTGGAAGTGTCCTGTTCTTCTGGCACCTACATACGTGCTTTGGCTCGCGACCTCGGTGAAGATTTGGGGGTCGGCGGGCACCTTACGGCTCTGCGTCGCACGCACATCGGGCCGTGGGACGTGAATCAGGCGCTGACTCTAGGCGCACTTGAAGAAGCCGCGACGCAAGCCGAGGGGCTGCCGATACTCCCGCTGGAATCCAGTGCGGCGACCATGTTTCCAACGATCGTTGTCAGTGAGGCCGCCGCGGCGCTGTTGCGTCATGGACAAGCTCCCACGGCAACAGGAATCGTCGACCAGGTTTCTACCGGAAGTTCGAGGACGGATATGCGCCTGGTAGTTTCCGGGCAGGGGCGAGCATTGGCCTTCGTACGGCAGCTGCCCGGCGATGCTCTAGACTTCAAGACTGTCACTGTCTTTCCGGACACGGTAACAACGAACTGAAAGAAGGAAGGCCCAAAATGGCTGAAGAACAAAGTCAAAACACTGGCGGTTGCGGCTGCGGCGGATGCGGTTGTGGTGGCGGCGGCAAGAAAGGTCGCGAAGGTCAGCCGGTAGACGAAGAAGGTCGGATCAACCTGGGGTTGAGGTCCGCTGAGTAGTGCGCATCTGGCGTAACCTGCACGAGGTTCCCGGTAATCAACGTTCAGTGGTCACTATCGGGAACTTCGACGGCATGCACCAGGGGCATCTTCGGGTTGTATCCACCTGTGTTGATCGTGCCCGAAAGAGAGGGTGTGACTCGGTGGCCCTCACTTTTGACCCCCACCCACGGGTGGTACACCGCCCCGGCGATCAGTTAGAGATGATCGCTTCCTTGGACGATCGGCTCGACACTATGGCAACCACCGGGTTGGACGCCGCGTTCGTGGCGAACTATGGGCCCGAGTTGTACATGCTCAACCCTGAAGAATTCGCGGTCACCTACCTGGTGGAACGGCTGGGAGCTCGCGAAGTTGTCGTAGGTGAAGATTTCCACTTTGGAAGGGGAAACGCTGGGGACGTTGACACACTGCGCGAGTTGGGGCGCAAATATGGGTTCGACGTCTCCATGGTCACCGATATCCTCTCCCCAACCGGGCGCCGCTGGTCTTCCTCGTGGGTGCGCGAACTTCTACGTGCAGGCGACGTAGAAGAGGCCAGCCGCGTCCTCGGCCGTTTTCCACGCGTGACCGGTGTGGTCGTCCACGGCGCAAAACGGGGGCGGGAACTCGGTTTCCCCACCGCGAACGTCGAAGTCGTAGACCAACTAGTCCCCGCTGATGGAGTGTATGCCGGTTGGCTGGTCCGCGACGTAGTCGGCTCTGAAAGCCCAAGCCAAGAGTTCTTACCAGCCGCAATCTCTATCGGATCCAACCCCCAGTTCCAAGGGACGGCGAGGACGGTTGAAGCGCACGTCCTCGGCCGCGCAGACCTAGACCTGTACGACGAAGTTGTCACAGTCGTATTCGTAAAGCGCATCCGCGAAATGATGCGTTTCGATTCGGTCGATGAGCTATTGCAGCGTATGGACGAAGATCTGCTTGCCACCGCCGCCACACTGGGCGCTCGGACAGCCAAGCGGATCGACCCAAGCCTGGTAACTGCCGGACTGTAGTCGGCCGTCCCTACCAGTATCGTTGTTGGTGATGTGCATCACTTCAGAGTAGGGTGGTGGGAGACACTTCCGCCTCTTAAAGACTCTGAACTGGGGTGAGCGACGTGATCGTCACTCTGACGGCGAATCCATCTTTGGATCGCACTGTCACATTGGAATCACCGCTGATTGTCGGTGGGGTGAACCGGATTGTCGCGGACGTGACTCAGCCGGGAGGGAAAGGCGTCAATGTCTCCCTGGGCCTTCGAAGAGCGGGACTATCGACTTTGGCGGTTCTGCCAGCAGCGCCTGATGAGCCCCTCCTAGCGTTGCTCGATTCGATCGATGTACCGTATCGGGCGGTGCCTATATCCGCGAGGGCGCGGACTAACCTGGCGGTCCTAGCAGGGGGAGAAACCACCAAGATCAACGAACCGGGTATCCCTGTGAGTCCGGAACAGGTGAGCGCCCTCGAAAACACGCTGGCCGAGGTTGTCTCTCGCGGTGACTCAGTAATGCTGTCGGGTTCTCTCGCGCCGGGATTTCCTGTCGATGAGTATGCGCGGCTCGTGCGTATGATGCGTCCTCTGGGCGTATGGGTCGGCGTAGACACGTCGGATGCGCCACTTCGTTCCCTAGGAAGCCAGCTTCCTCTAGCCGCCCCCGACTTCCTCAAACCCAACGGGTTAGAACTTGGACAACTAACCGGCCGAGACGGGCTCCTTTTGGAAGAGGAAGCCAGTAGGGGCGACCTGACAGGAGCTGTACAGGCCACACGTGATTTGGTTGCTTTGGGAGTGGGCGCCGTGCTGGTCACCCTGGGTGGCGCCGGGGCGATCCTCGCTGATGAGGGCGGACTTTGGTACGCGCCGAGCCCACCTGTGGAAGTGGTTTCGACTGTCGGTGCGGGGGATAGCGCCACTGCCGGCTACTTGGTGGCGCGCGCCCGCGGCCTCAAACCGCCGGAACGTCTGGCATATGCCGTCGCCTATGGCGCTACGGCGGTCTCTCTTCCCGGGACTACGATCCCCACCGCCTCCCAAGTTCACCCCGATATAGACGCGGTAGTCGCCGTGTGAGAAGCGAAAGAGAACGAAAATCGAGAGGAGATCGGCGATGAGTACCCCCCAACTAATCACCCCGGAACTAGTGCGTCTAGACGTCGGAATCGCAGGCGATAAACACGAGGTGATCGCCTTCATGGCAAGGGTTATAGCCGACACTGGACGCGCCGATGAGGCAGGCCTGCAAGCAGCGATGGAGGCGCGTGAAGCCCAGTTCGCCACCGGTATGCCCGGGGGGATCGCAATTCCCCATTGCCGCACGGATGCGGTGAATACTCCTTCTCTGGGCTTCTTACGTCTGACAGAACCGGTCGATTTCGGCGCTAAAGACGGGCCGGCTGACTTGATTATTGGAATCGCAGCGCCCGACGAATCAGGTTCGCAGCATATGAAGCTGCTGGCGAAACTCTCTCGGGCTTTGATAAGAAAAGATTTCGTCCAAGCTCTGCGTGACGCCACCACACCCGAAGAAGTGTCGGCGTTGATCATGGGCGTGGTCGAACCCGACACGGTACACCCCAAACATAGTGCGCCCCCAAAAACAGTCGCGGGGGAGGGCGGGACGGAAGCTCCGTCCGGCTCGGACGCGCCGGAAAAGCCGGTGCTACTAGCGATAACGTCATGCCCGACCGGGATCGCCCACACGTATATGGCGGCGGAGTCGCTAGAACAGGCGGCGCGCGAAGCAAATGTGACCCTGTATGTAGAAACACAGGGGTCAGGCGGCGTCGAGCCGTTCACTGCCGAGCAAATCGCGAGCGCCGATGCTCTCATTATCGCGGCGGACGTTAACATTTCTGGTCGCAACCGGTTCACCGGTATGCCACTCATCGAATCCAGTGTGAAACGCCCAATGAATGCCGGTGAGGGGCCAAAGATGATCCAAGAAGCACTGGCAGCCGTAAAGGACCCCAGTGCCAAACGAGTGACTGCCACTGCAGAAGCCGACTCGAGTTCAGGTGGCCCAGCCGTATCCTGGCCCAAACGCATCCAACAGGCATTGATGACGGGCGTATCCTACATGATCCCGTTCGTCGCAGCGGGAGGACTGCTCATCGCGCTGGCGTTCCTACTCGGCGGTTACAACGTGACCGATGTAGGGGACGTTGTAGTCCGCAACTACACTCTTTGGAACCTTCCCGATGTGGGTGCTCTTTCAGCAGAAGTCGGAACGGATCTGCTCGCCAAGAACGGACTGCTCCTCTATCTCGGCTCGGTAATGCTGGTCCTGGGCCAAGCGGGGATGGGGTTCCTAGTTGCTGCCTTGTCTGGCTACATCGCCTTCGGCTTAGCGGGCCGCCCGGGTATTGCTCCCGGATTCATTGGCGGCGCTATTTCGGTTTTTGTTGGCGCCGGCTTCATCGGTGGGCTCATCACAGGCATACTCGCTGGCCTAGTGGCGTACTGGTTCACAACGCTCAAGCCTCCACGGTGGCTTGCGGGCCTTATGCCCGTCGTGATTATTCCTCTTGTCACCACTGCGATTGTGGGCGGTCTTATGCTGACGCTTCTCGGCCGACCGCTAGAAGCGCTCATGAACGGCCTTACTAATGGATTGACGAGTATGTCCGAAGGCTCGGGCGCGATCTTGCTAGGCGTGGTCTTAGGGCTCATGATGTGCTTCGACATGGGCGGTCCGGTGAACAAAGCTGCCTACCTTTTCGCTACTACCGGTCTTGCTGCACAAACCGATGCAGCCTTCCAGATTATGGCGGCGGTTATGGCTGCAGGCATGGTCCCCCCACTGGCGATGGCCTTGTCGACAGCGGTTCGCCCGAAGCTCTACACAGCAGCAGAACGAGAGAACGGAGTCACTGCTTGGCTGCTAGGTGCGGCTTTCATTTCAGAGGGCGCCATCCCGTTCGCTGCGGCCGACCCGTTCCGTGTCATCCCATCGATTATGGCTGGCGGAGCAGTCACCGGAGCACTTTCGATGGCTCTGGCTGTTGGATCCCGCGCCCCACATGGTGGTGTGTTTGTATTCTTCGCTATCCAGCCCTTCTGGGGGTTCGTGGTCGCGATCGTAGTCGGTACGCTGGTTGCGGCGTTACTGGTCACCGCCCTAAAACAGATGGCCCCTAAGAACGCACAGGGAGTAGCGGTCTGAAACAAGCTGTTCTGGTCAAGCCGCCGCGCCTACTTCAGTGGTTGGAGCGGCGGCCTAGTATCGCGCCTTTTAACACCCGTCGAACTGCCGCACAGTCGGCACTCGCGGCCGAAGTGGCGCTCGCTTACGCCCGTCTTTTCACCCGTGGTGCAGTTTCCAGTGTTGCGGTGTCCAGTGTTGCGGGGCTGCGTGTCGTTACAGGTCTGCCGAAGCGCGCCTATCCGCGGGGTGGGATTTGCATCGGGGATGTTTTCTTGACGGGGAGCACGCCCTCAACCGCCGTCATCCGACACGAGCTGCGTCATGTCGAGCAGTGGAAGAGGTATGGCCTCTGGATGCCACTCTTCTACGCCCTCGCCGGTCGGCGGGCTGACCGGAACTGGTTTGAGGTCGATGCCGGACTTGAAGACGGTGGTTACCGCTGATCGTGTCTTAAGTCACCGGCTCATCTTGCGATAACTGCCACACCGGCCCTGAAAGCCTTGGAGCCGCTGGTAATCTTGGGTCCGCCGTTAGATCGGCCGCGGTATGTCTGCCCGGGAATCCGGCCCCGACGCTCCGCGCAACGACTGTAGAAGGGGAGTGCCCATGGCGCTGTCAAAGGAACAAAAAGAGAAGATCATCGCCGAGTACGCGACGCATGAGGGCGACACTGGCTCTCCTGAAGTGCAGGTCGCACTGCTCACGGAGCGCATCAAGGAACTAACTGAGCACTCCAAGACTCACAAGCACGACCACAACTCTCGTCGTGGCTTGATGCTGATGGTTGGTCGCCGCCGCCACATGCTCGACTATCTAGAGAGCATCGACGTTGAGCGTTACCGCAGCTTGATTGAACGTCTCGGCCTGCGCCGATAAGACTTTACCGGCCCGGTTCCCGCTTGGGGCCGGGCCGAAAAACTAGCCGGACCACCGGCTTAGCACATTGATTGTCCACCTTGCTAGGGGCGGTTTTCGACAGTGGTTTACGGAACGCTTGTTCCGTGGGCTTCGATCGAAGGCCGACGGCAGGGGACCGTAAGAGAAAAGGAAACCATGTCCGAAGTGACATTAGCGCCACGTGAAGTGGTGTCTGCAGAAGCAATTATTGATAACGGCCGATTCGGGAAGCGCACCGTGCGCTTCGAAACGGGCCGCCTCGCCCTCCAGGCCGCCGGCTCTGCCGTTGTGTACCTGGACGACGAAACGACTGTCTTGTCAGCAACAACTGCTGGTAAGAGCCCCAAGGATCAATTCGATTTCTTCCCATTGACGGTTGACGTCGAAGAGCGTCAGTACGCCATTGGTCGGATCCCCGGCTCGTTCTTCCGCCGTGAAGGCCGCCCGGGCACCGAAGCGATCCTGGCTTGCCGACTGATCGACCGCCCGCTGCGCCCCGGATTCGTCAAGGGTCTGCGCAACGAAGTTCAGGTCGTGGAAACCGTACTGTCCATCAACCCTGATGACGCGTACGACGTTGTAGCGATTAACGCTGCGTCCATGTCCACGCAGATTTCCGGCCTGCCCTTCTCCGGCCCGATTGCAGGAACGCGTCTGGCCCTGATCGACGGCCAGTGGGTTGCTTTCCCACGCTACAGCGAGTTGGAAAAGTCCATTTTCAACATGGTTGTCTCCGGACGCATTGTTGAAAAAGAGGACGGAACCTCTGACATCGCAATCATGATGGTTGAAGCCGGTGGCGGCGACAACCAGTGGGAACTGATCCAAGCCGGCGGCATCAAGCCAACCGAAGAGGTTGTGGCCGGGGGTCTGGAAGCTGCCAAGCCATTCTTGCGCGCCCTGTGTGAAGCGCAGATCGAAGTCGCCGAAAAGGCTGGGAAAGAAACCCTCGAATTCCCGCTCTTCTTTGACTACACCGACGAAGAATTCGCGGCGGTCAAGGACGCAGTAGGTGACAAACTAGCGGCCGCGCTTCTCACCGAAGGCAAACTTGCCCGGATGGAAGCTGTGGACGAGGTGAAGGAAGAGGCACTCAAGAGCGCCCTCGAGCAGTTCCCAGAATCTGAAAAGGCCCTGAAGGCCGCATTCCGCAGCCTCGAAAAGGAAACGATCCGTAACCGCACCCTGGTTGAGGGCGTGCGTATGGATGGTCGTACCCCCACGGAGATTCGCTCGCTGGGCGCCGAAGTTGAGGTTCTTCCCCGCGTACATGGCTCCGCCCTGTTTGAGCGCGGTGAAACCCAGATCCTGGGCGTCACGACTCTGGCCATGCTCCGCATGGAACAGCAGCTCGACAACTTGAGCCCGCAAACGCACAAGCGTTATATGCACCAGTACAACTTCCCACCCTTCTCGACCGGGGAAACCGGTCGCGTAGGCTCCCCGAAGCGCCGCGAAATCGGCCACGGTGACTTGGCGGAACGCGCTCTGCGCCCAGTGCTGCCTTCACGGGAAGAATTCCCCTACGCGATTCGCCAGGTGTCCGAGGCGCTAGGCTCTAACGGCTCAACCTCGATGGGTTCAGTGTGTGCCTCAACCCTGTCGATGATGCAGGCCGGCGTGCCGTTGCGCGCCCCCGTTGCCGGTATCGCCATGGGTCTGATGACCGGTGAAGTTGACGGTGTGGAACACTCCGTAACGCTCACCGATATTCTCGGGGCCGAGGACGGCTTCGGCGACATGGACTTCAAGGTGGCCGGCACCGCAGACTTCATTACAGCTCTGCAACTGGACACCAAGTTGGATGGGATCGATTCAGATCTGCTCAAGTCCGCCCTTGGACAGGCTCGTGACGCGCGCTTGCTGATCTTGGACGTAATGAACCAGGCGATCGACCATCCGGACGATATGGCGTCAACTGCCCCCCGCATCATCACGGTCAAGGTACCGGTAGACAAGATCGGTGAAGTCATTGGCCCTAAAGGCAAGATGATCAACCAGATCCAAGAAGACACCGGTGCGGATCTGACCATTGAAGATGATGGCACCGTGTACATTGGCGCCTCTTCTGGAGAAGCAGCCGATGCGGCGCGCGACATGGTGAACCAGATCGCCAACCCGCAGATGCCTGAAACCGGTGAACGCTTCGTCGGTACGGTCGTGAAGACCACATCGTTTGGGGCCTTCGTGTCACTCACACCCGGCAAGGATGGCCTGCTGCACATTTCGCAGATCCGCCGACTCGTGGGCGGAAAGCGAATCGAAAACGTAGAGGACGTCCTCCAGGTTGGGCAGAAGGTCGAAGTGGAGATCGCTGAGATCGATGACCGCGGGAAACTGTCTCTGCACGCAGTGGTCGCCGACGAAGACAATGGCAATGAGGTAGAAGGCAAGGCCGATGTAGAGGAAAACTCTGATCGTCCCCGCCGCCCACGCCAGCGCAACCGTCGTCGCCGCAGTGACGAAGACGGTCAGGAAGGCTAGCCCGGCCTGACACAAGCCACCGATTGAAGCCCCGAATCGCCTGAACCAGGTGGGTCGGGGCTTCATCGTACGTCCGCCCCGCTAGCCGACTTTGGCGCACCGCGTCTGGCAAACTGGATCCATGGACGCGTCCTCGAGTGCATTGGATAGCGTGCAGTCCGCTGCACGCCGAGCACTAAAGCTAGCGGCCGGCGGCAGAGTCTTGATCGGGATTACCGGTCCACCCGGTGCGGGAAAAACCACTTTCGCCGAAGCGCTGGTCAACCAGATTGGCCCCCGATCCGCCCTCGTCCAAATGGATGGCTTCCACCTAGCCAACGACTACCTAGTCGAACGCGGCTTGCGACAACGCAAGGGGGCTTGGGACACGTTCGACGTCGGCGGATACGTTTCGCTGCTAACTAGACTGCGAAAAAATGAAGAACCGGTGATTTTCGCTCCCCGTTTTGAGCGAGCGATTGAAGAGTCAATCGGTTCAGCGGTGCCGATCAGCCGTGACGTGGACGTGGTGGTCACCGAAGGGAACTACCTGCTCGCCCAGGATGGAATGTGGGGCTCCGTAGCACCGCTGCTGGATGAGGTGTGGTTTATAGATGTTCCGCCACACGTGCGGCGCCAGCGACTGTTAGCGCGCCGCTCACTAACGGGGGAAGGACCCGCAGAATCAGCGGCATGGGTTGACGAAGTGGACATGCCCAATGCCCACTACATCGACGCGACCGCCTATTTGGCGCAGCACCGGATCAATATCTAGGGTCTGTTGTTGTCGCCGGCAGCCCGTTATGATGGGGCAGACACCTCGGCGCGAAAGACCCCGACTTCGGGCGCAGTGCCGGGGTGTCATGCAATATAGCCGCCACAGATGACGGGGTAGTAATGAGGCGCTTCACAGATCCAATCCTGTTCGGAATCCTCTTTTTGGTCACCGCCCTAGTCTGGTGGGTATCAGCGATGACGAACTCGATTCCCGACGTCCCAGAAGGCTATTTAGCCCCCATGACGGTAGTCGTTTTCTGTGTGGTTGCCACCCCTGCACTGGCGTTGGTTGCGCTGGTGGCGCTGGTCCGCGCTGGACTCAACGTTGACCCACGAACGATGTGGGGATGGATGGCAGGGGTCGCGACAGCCTCCACGGTCCTGTCCTACTTGGCGAACGTCCTGACCGACCTGCAGAGCATTCAGGTCGGATTTAGCGCTACTTCTTGGTTCACCGGAATAATCGCCGGGTCATCCCTCATCGGTTTGGTCCTCAGTCTCACCGGGGCGATCCCTTCCCGACAAGAAGTACGGGAAGAAAAACCGGCCCCCGTGGTTGTCACCCAATCGGAGCGGGTGGAAGAAATAGAGGAACCAGGCGGGGAAGAGTTCAGCTTCGACACGGAAGTTGAAACTGACACTCAGCCGGGGGACACTTCATTGCAGCCGTAAACTCGGCTGGGTGTCTTCGTCCTCCTACTGAAAGATCAACCGTGTCGGTACTGCCTCGCTACGTGGATCCCGCTCAACCGATCCCGCTGCCACTGGGTCCCACTTCCGGACCCTCGACTATTGACGATTCCGGCCTACCGATTCAACGGTCTATTCTGCCTGGCGGCGTGCGGCTAATAACCCAAGAACTACCCGGTGCCCTCAGCGCCTCCGTGGGGCTGTGGGTTGCGGTCGGTTCTCGTGATGAAGGGGTGGGCGAGGGCGGGATCAGCCACTTCCTAGAACACCTACTCTTTAAGGGGACACGTCGCCGGTCCGCATTTGAAATCGCGGAAGCGTTCGATGCGCGCGGCGCAGAATCCAATGCGGCGACCACTAAAGAAGCTACTTTCTACTGGTCGCATATGGTGGCTAGCGACTTGCCGACCCTGCTTCCCGTCCTCGTCGATATGGTCACCGACTCGGTGATCTCAGACAAGGATGTAAACGTCGAGCGCGGGGTAATCCTCGATGAACTCGCCATGAGTGAAGACTCACCAATGGAGGTGACTGCGGAAGCGTTTGCTCGCGCGGTTTTTGGGAACACCGAGTTGGGTCGACCCATTGGGGGAACGAAAGCGTCGGTAGCGGAAATGCCGGCAGAGCGAATCCGCGACCTATACCACCGAACCTATTCGACCTCCGACCTGGTGGTCAGCGTGTCGGGGGCGGTGGACCACGAGGAAGTTAGTGGCCTTCTCTTGGGTGCGCTGGCCGAATCCCCCTGGGCGTCCCTGCTGGACCACCAGGTTGTCCCCACCCGCCGAACCCCCAGCGCGCAGATGACCGCGCCTTCTACCGATCACGCGCGCCACTTGCGGGTGCAACGACCACTTGAACAAGCCCACTTGATGGTGGGCGGTCCTTGGCTGCGTGCTCTGGACCCAGCGGCCCCCGCTTCCAGTGTCACCCTGAACCTACTGGGCGGCGGAATGTCGTCTCGACTGTTCCAAGAAATACGAGAAAAGCGGGGATTGGCCTACTCAACGTATGCGTATGCTTCCACCTATTCGGATGCTGGTAGCTTCGCGCTATACGCCGGATGCGCGCCCAAGAATCTGGAAGAAGTCCGCAAAGTCATGTGGGGTGAAGTTGAAAAACTAGCCGACCACGGGCCCAGCATGAAAGAACTAGCCCGCTCTAAGGGACAGATTCGCGGCGGGGTCACGCTGAACCTAGAGGATACGGTTAGCCGTATGTCGCGGCTAGCCCGCGCCGAACTGGTCGGCCAGATAACTTCCGTGTCCGATGCCTTGGCGCGGATCGACGCAGTGCACGTTGAGGACGTGAAAGAAATGGCCCGAAGAATGCTTGAATCTGAGCGAACCAGCGCGATTGTGAGTCCCAGTGATTGAACCAACACCCGTCCAATCCGTTCGACCGGCCGGACCCGAAGATGCGGAAACTATCGCTGACCTGCAAGTAAAATCGGTTGTGGATACGGTGGTAGCGGTCGTCGGCGAAGAATATCGGGCTACTATCGACTCCCAAATGGACCGACCTCAGGTCGCCCAGACTTGGCTGGACACGATTCGGCAAGGCGCGAATGCCCCCCACGCGGTCATGGTGGCGCGAGAGGGCGACGAAGTGGTGGGATTCACCGCGTTTTCCGCGACGAGTCTGACGTCGGCTTCAAAACCGGATTCTTTCCCCTTCTCTGTCCCCGATGGTTCGGCTCAAATACTGGCGTTCGAAGTTGATGATGAGTACCGACAGAAAGGGCACGGCTCCCGCATGTTGTCAGCCATCGCTGATACTGCTGTAAATCAGCGCGTGCCCGGGCTTTTAGTGTGGATTGTGGGGGAGGACGAGGATCGCGTCCGCTTCTTCCAGAAAGCCGGTTTCGCACCGGCAGGCTTGCGTCGCCAAGTAGACACTGGCGCCGGGGTGGTAACCGAACACCTTTGGTTCGCCGCTTTGGATTAGCTGGTCGCTTTCGATTAGATGAGCCCGGCTAGATGTGCTGGGCACGATCGTGTCTGGCCGTGGCAGACTGAGGGTATGACGAATCTATACGAAGACCTAGCCGAACCCGGTCCCACTCCCAAGGGAGCGCTGCGCGTCCTCCCACTAGGGGGTTTGGGTGAGGTCGGTCGAAATATGACGGTCCTGGAAACTCAAGGGAAAATCCTTCTTATTGACTGCGGGGTCCTGTTCCCTTCGGACAACCAGCCCGGCGTTGACCTAATCTTGCCTGACTTCGGTTACATTGCTGACCGCTTGGATGATGTCGAAGCCCTGGTGCTGACCCACGGCCACGAAGATCACATTGGTGCCGTGCCCTTCCTGCTGAAGCTGCGCCCAGATATCCCCATTTATGGTTCCCGCCTAACTCTGGCACTGGTGGAAGCCAAACTGTTGGAGCACCGCCTACCGATTAGCGGTCTGAATGTGGTGACCGAGGGCGACTGCGTCGACTTGAAACCGTTCGAGGTTGAGTTTGTCGCGGTAAACCACTCGATTCCGGATGCACTAGCCGTATTCGTTCGTACCAAAGCGGGGACTGTTTTGGCTACGGGCGACTTCAAAATGGATCAGCTTCCCATTGATGGTCGCCTCACCGATTTGCGTACATTTGGACGACTGGGGGAAGAGGGGGTCGACCTGTTCCTCGTGGACTCTACAAACGCAGAAGTCCCTGGTTTCGTCACCCCGGAAATCGAGATTTCCCCAGCCCTTGAAAAGGCGTTTGCGCAAACCCCAGGCGCGGTGGTCGTCGCCTCATTCGCTTCCCATATTCATCGCGTCCAGCAAATTCTGGAAGCGGCCGAACTCAATGGCCGCAAGGTGGCTTTCGTGGGGCGGTCAATGGAACGCAACATGCGCATTGCGGAAGACCTTGAGTATCTTGACACTGGCGAAGACAACGTGGTCACCCTGGACGAACTGAACCGTCTGCCCCGCGACGAGCGGGTCTACATGGTGACCGGATCCCAGGGGGAGCCAATGGCAGCCTTGGGGCGAATCGCCAATGGTACGCACCGTTCGATCCACGTTGGTCCCGGCGACACGGTGGTGATGGCTTCCAGCCTTATCCCTGGAAATGAAACTTCTATCTACCGGGTGATCAACGAGTTGACCAGTTTGGGTGCCAAGGTGGTTCACCAGGGCAACGCACTGGTTCACGTTTCCGGACATGCTTCCGCGGGGGAACTGATCTACTGCTACAACATTGTCAAACCGAAGAACGTCATGCCGGTTCACGGCGAAATCCGCCACCTCGTTGCCAATGGCCAACTCGCGGTCAAGACGGGGATTGACCCCGACAACATTGTGCTTGGTGACGGTGGCGTAGCCGTGGACTTGAAAGATGGCAAAGCCCAGATCGCCGGGGTTATCCCCAACGAACTCGTGTTCGTGGACGGCGCATCGATTGGCGATTTGTCCGAGGACGAACTGGCTGAACGAGTTGTGCTCGGCTCCGAAGGTTTCATCTCCGTCTATGCCGTGGTCGATAAGAAGAGCGGCAAAGTCGTATCCGCCCCCGTCGTCAGAGCCGTAGGGATGGCAGAAGACTCCCGGGTGTTCGACGAAGTTCTTCCTGAGCTAACCGAAGCACTCGAAGAGACAGCCGCTGGGGGAGGGGTGTCAACTCACCGCTTGCAACAGGTGCTGCGACGCAAACTGGGTCGGTGGGTTTCACGTCGACTACGCCGCCGGCCGGTGATTGTCCCCGTCGTGGTCCAGCAGTGACGATGCTTGGTCCCCGCACCTTCATGGACGGAAGAGGACGCTACGTGACGTCCAACTTCCGTCGCTCCGAAACCCAGGAGAGACTCCGCTCAGAAAACAGGTTTATCACCACTGCCGCCGTCCAGCTCACGGTCACGCTGAATGTTCCCAACATTCCCTCGGAAGGGGATCAGGTGCTGGCTACCGGCGCCCTCTCTTCACCCGGGGGTGGGTATGTCATCGCCGCGGGTGTGCGAGCCCAAGGGATCCGCGTGTTCTTGGCATCCCCTTTAGGTACCGGTCCGAACTCTCATTCCATTCGCCGCGCCCTCCTCACGGCTCAGATAGACACGTTCGAATCCGCGCTGGTAGGGGATGTGGGAGTGGCGCTGACAATGGTGGAAGCCGATGGAAAAATGTCCCAGGTGGTGGCCCCGGGTGTAGAAGCAGAGTCATCAGCCGAACTGCTCCAACAGCTAAGCGTCAACGATGGGGACGTGGTCCATGTGGCGGGTGCCGACCTGGTTTCCCCAGCTGGTGCGCGCGCCATCGTCGACTGGGTCACCGCGTTGCCGGAGGGCGTCAAACTGGTCGTTTCTGCCTCTCCTGCGGTTGCCTCAGTCCCTGTGGAAACTTGGTTGCAAGTGTTGAAGCGCGCCGATCTGGTCACTATGAACATTAGGGAAGCAGCCGTCTTGACGACGCGTTTGCGCCCCTATGTCACTGGCGACTGGTTTCAGGGCGTAGTGCGACCAAATGCCGGAATCGTGCGCCGAATGGGACCACTCGGTTGTGAGGCAATCGAACAGGGGGGCGCAGTACGCGTGTCGATCCCCGCGTTCAAAGCCAAGCCCGCCGACACAACCGGCGTGGGTGATATTCACATCGCTGTCATGTGTGCCGGCTTGCTGGAAGGAAAATCACTGGTCGATGCGTGCCTTCGTGCCAATGCGGCCGCCGCCCTCGAACTGAGTCATCCAACCGCTTTCCCTGTCCCCACTGCCGCCCAGGTCGACCGAAAAATAGCCGAAGCCGAAAGTGGTGAAGACTGCTCAGATGATGCCGACATGGCAGTGATGGACAGCGCTACCGGGCCGAGCCCGGCGCGCCAAGCCACTCCATTCGGATCCCTCTTGTAACGTCAATTTGTTATGGCTGCGAGAAAAAACACCAGAACTGCTGCGCCTAAGAAGGCGTCTGCCGCACCCCGAAAGGGTGAGGCGGCCCCGTCCGACGCACCCGATCAAGGCGGCGGATGGAAGAGGACGGGCGCAACAATCGCTGCGTCATGGCGTGCGATTGACCCGGCGCTGAAACGAGACGCCCTCGGATTCATCCTGATAGCAATGGCCGTGGTGGTTGCCCTGCGGGAGTGGTTTTCAATCACCGGATCGTTGGGTCAGTTCATCCATCACGCTGGTGCAGGTGCAGTTGGGGTGTTCGCCAAACTCCTTCCCATCGTCCTACTGGTATGGGGGGTGGCACTCTTCCGCCCTCGTCGCAATGTCGAGGTTCTGCCCTATCGAGTCGCGGGAACCATCGGTGTGGTTGCTTCAGTCACCGGGCTTGCCCAACTGATCCGTGGGAATCCACCTCTTAGTGACTTCGCTGCCGTTGAGGACGCTGGCGGGGCGATCGGCTGGTTCTTCGCCTATCCGCTCGCGCAATTGATTTCGTCGGTGGGCGCCGGGATTCTTTTGGTCCTGCTGCTTGCCTACTCGATACTTTTGGCCACGAAAACGCCCCTGCGCGATGCGTTGGCAGCAGCCCAGTCCGGCTGGCAGAAGCTAGCTAACCGCGATGGCACGCGGGAGCCCAAACGCAAACGGACGCCGAAAGCCAAGCCAAAACCAGGCGAAGGAATGGCATCACAGGGCGACAGTTGGCTCGAAGAGCAGGGGAGCGCCGAAGTGACCCCGCGCCGCGCTCGCCCCACTGCTGCCACTCCGTATGACTTGGAAGCAGAGGTGGCTGCCGCGTCCCGAGCGAGCTTTGATCCCCTTGATCCACTGCCTGCCGGTGAAGACGAAACCCAGGTCCTAGACGGTGATCTTTTCGATCCGGACGCCACGGTAGCGTTCGCCCCGCCCTCGCCCACACCAAAGCCACAGGTACCGCAGCGCCTACCGTCATTCGATCAGCAAGCCGAACCACAACGGAAGCCGGGGCCCAGCCGCCCGAGCCCAGGACCAATAACCGAAGCGGTAACGGAGCCAATAGCCGCGGTCGGAGTTTCACCTACGCCAGGGAAACCCGCTGCGACCTCCGCCGAGGCGCCATCGCAGGCGTACACGCTGCCCCCACCCGACCTCTTGAAGCGCGGCGTGCCCCATAAGGCCCGCTCAGCCGTGAACGACGAAGTTATTGAAAAGCTGCAGCGCGTCTTCGAAGAGTTCAACGTCGATGCACATGTCTCCGGCTTCTCTCGCGGCCCGACGGTAACCCGCTACGAGGTGACACTCGGATCAGGTGTGAAAGTTGACCGGATTACCGCTTTGGCTGGCAATATTTCGTATGCGGTTGCCAGTGCGGACGTGCGTATCTTGGCGCCTATCCCCGGCAAGTCGGCCATTGGTATTGAGATCCCCAATGCGGACCGTGAGACCGTAGTGCTTGGTGATGTGCTGCGCTGCGGGCAGGCCCAGAAAAATAAGCATCCGCTGTTGGTTGGCGTCGGTAAAGATGTCGAAGGCGGCTACGTGGTAACGAACCTGGCCCGCACCCCGCACCTGTTGGTTGCGGGACAGACGGGTTCGGGTAAATCCTCGTTCATCAACTCGATGATCGTCTCGATCCTGACCCGGGCCACACCCGACGAAGTCAAGTTGATCCTGATCGACCCGAAACGCGTGGAACTATCCATATATGAGGGAATACCCCACTTGGTCACGCCGATCATCACGAACCCCAAGAAGGCCTCCGAAGCGCTCGAATGGGTAGTAAGAGAGATGGATGCCCGCTACGACGACCTAGCGGAATACGGCTTCAAGCACATCGATGACTTCAACGCCGCCATCAGGGCGGGCCAGGTGAGCCCACCCCCCGGTTCAAAACGCAAGTTGAAGCCCTACCCATACCTTCTGGTCGTGGTAGACGAGCTAGCCGACCTGATGATGATCGCCCCCCGGGACGTGGAAGCATCTGTCCAGCGGATCACCCAGTTAGCCCGCGCCGCTGGTATCCACTTGGTTCTGGCAACCCAACGGCCCTCAGTTGACGTTGTGACCGGCCTGATTAAAGCCAATGTCCCCTCCCGGCTGGCGTTCGCAACTTCAGCGCTTGCGGACTCTCGCGTCATCTTGGACCAGCCGGGCGCTGAAAAACTGATTGGACAAGGCGATGCACTGTACCTTCCGGCCGGTGCCGCCAAGCCACTGCGCGTCCAGGGTGCGTGGGTGGATGAGGACGAAATCCAAGTGGCGGTGGATTACTGCCGCGAGCAAGGTGCCCCCCAATACGACGAGTCAGTGACAGCTCAACCGGCATCCGCCAAAGTCGCAGAGGATATTGGGAGCGATCTCAACGACCTTCTAGCTGCCGCGGAACTTGTGGTTAACACCCAGCTTGGCTCCACATCGATGCTGCAACGGAAACTGCGCATCGGATTTGCGCGTGCCGGGCGCCTAATGGACCTGTTGGAATCGCGCGACATCGTTGGCCCCTCCCAGGGTTCGAAGGCACGTGACGTCCTCGTACAACCTGAAGAGCTCCCCTCGGTCCTCGCCCTCTTGAGGGGAGAGGCAGATGCGCTACCCAGCGCCGAACAGGCGACGGATGAAGACGATGAAGAGGACCCGAACACGTCCGCGGAAGAACCCTACGAAATGTCCGCAAGATGGGGTGTCGAGGACGAATGGCGTATGCAACCGACCTCACCCGCAGAAGCGGTAGACGACACGCTGGTCGATGATGGGCGCGCTTTCGCCGAAGCGCCGACTGGACCGATCCGCGTCGCCGCCCAGTTTCAGAGCCCAACTGACATATCATAAACACCAGTGACGTCCCAAACTCTTTTCGGGGCGACCCAGATTGAAGGGAGCGCGCGTGTCTAATCACGATGCCAAGGCCAAGGGGTCAACCACTTCGGCGGTGAACGTGCCGAACGCCCTGACGCTATTGCGGCTTCTCCTTGTCCCAGTTTTCCTCTGGCTGCTCCTTGAAAATACGCCAGCTAGCCGCTGGTGGGCGTTGGCGGTGTTTGTCGTAGCCTCCTATACCGACTACCTTGACGGAAGCTTGGCTCGTAAGCACAACATCGTCACCAACTTCGGGAAGTTGGCGGACCCGATTGCCGACAAGTTCTTGACCTTGGGCGCTTTTGTCGTCCTGTCGATCTTGGGTGACTTGACCTGGTGGTTCACCATCATCGTCGCGGTTCGTGAAATTGGCATCACAGTTTTGCGAGAGGTTTTGCGGCGACGCGGCACAGTCGTGGCGGCTTCGTCGGGCGGCAAGCTCAAGACGGTTTTGCAGATGCTCTTGATTGTTCTGCTGGTTATCCCGTGGGCGTCTTTCGCTTCTCAACTGGGTCTGCAGCTGCTGCTCATTGTCATTTGGATCGTCGCGCTAGCCGCTTTGATTGTCACGGTTTGGTCCGGAGCGCAGTATGTGCTGATCGCGGTGCAAGCCATGAAAACGCAAGCGGGCGACGACGCGTAGCCCGTTGCAAAACAGTGTGAGGCACCTAACGCAATATCTTTGGGCTGTTTAGCGTTATATAGTGCATGAGTATGAATAACCAACTTCGTCGCCCTCCGGCTGCGCCAGTCCACCCTCGGGTTGGCTCACGCAGTGCACAGGGCCCCCGTCCGATTGGAAAGCCACGGTACGCTAGCGGGATGATGAAGGTTACGCCCGCGAAGTCCCCGCTGCTGCGCAGTGAACTCGGGGATGTTTTGCGCTCATTGCGAACCCTACAGGGACGCACCTTGCGTGAAGTGTCATCGCAAGCACAGGTCTCTTTAGGGTATTTGTCAGAGGTAGAAAGAGGGCAAAAGGAAGCGTCCTCTGAACTACTGGAATCGATCTGCGGCGCGCTAGGGGTTCCCCTCTGGTTCGTCCTGCGGGAAGTCGCGGATCGCATGATGCTTCTTGACACCAGTGTGCCAGACACGGTGCCAGATGATCTCTTGACTACGACTATCGCTTCCTAGAGTGAATCAGTCAGAATTCTGGAAGGCCCTAGAGCAAGTCTTCGGACCGGCTCTAGGGCGTTCTCTTTCCCAAGACCTCTACATGCCTCTATTAGGTGGCACAGCGGCAGAGGCATTAGAGCGCGGTGTGAAGCCCGATTTGGTTTGGCAAACGCTCATCGAAGAAACGGGCGCGGGGGAAGAAGCTCGCTGGGTACATCGCCGACCACGTCGCCGGCGCGATTAGCGTGGCGAGTCACTCCCTGCTCGAACAGATGTTCGACTAGACTTATCCCCAGGCAACGCGTTGGGCGGTTTTCCCCAAGGGGGAGCATGCTCGGCGATTATGTCGGTGGCCGGACGTATTGTTGCCATGCAAGACCCGGAGAGGGTTCCTGCATTCCAGGCCAGACCAGACCCCAGCCGGAGAGGCTGCTTAGGAAGGACCGTAAATGGCACGTGCAACGACAAAAACAACCGTGAAGCCCGGCGGTGACCGTGAAAAGGCGCTTGATCTGGCGCTCAGCCAGATAGATCGCCAGTTCGGTAAAGGCTCTGTTATGCGCCTAGGGGACGATTCGCGTCCACCTGTGAAGGTCATTCCCACCGGTTCGCTGGCATTGGATGTTGCCTTGGGAATTGGGGGTCTTCCCCGGGGTCGGGTTGTTGAGATCTACGGTCCAGAATCATCTGGTAAAACCACGGTAGCCCTCCACGCGGTGGCAAGCGCCCAGAAGGCTGGCGGTAATGCTGCGTTCATTGATGCCGAGCATGCTCTGGACCCCGTCTATGCCCGTGCTTTGGGTGTGGACACAGATAACCTCTTGGTGTCACAGCCTGACACTGGTGAGCAGGCTTTAGAGATCACCGACATGCTGATCCGTTCAGGTGGGGTCGACATCATCGTGATCGACTCTGTCGCAGCCTTGGTTCCTAAGGCAGAAATTGAAGGGGAAATGGGGGACTCTCACGTTGGTCTCCAAGCCCGCTTGATGAGTCAAGCCCTCCGCAAGATCACAGGCGCACTGTCTGCTACGGGAACGACCGCCATTTTCATCAATCAGCTGAGGGAAAAAATCGGGGTGTTCTTTGGGTCGCCTGAAACCACGACCGGTGGAAAGGCTCTGAAGTTCTACTCTTCCGTTCGCATTGATGTACGTCGTATCGAAACCCTCAAAGAGGCAGGCGCACCGGTCGGTAACCGCACCCGCGCCAAGATCGTTAAGAACAAGATGGCCCCGCCCTTCAAGCAGGCCGAGTTCGACATTATTTACGGTAAGGGTGTTTCCCGTGAAGGGTCGATTATCGACATGGGGGTTGAAGCCGGAATTGTTCGGAAGTCTGGATCCTGGTTTACCTACGACAAGGACCAGCTTGGACAAGGGAAAGAGAACGTCCGGCAATTCCTAGTCGACAATCCCGGCCTCGCCGATGAAATAGAGGCCAAAATATTGGCTGCCCTGGGTATCGGGGAGCCAGTTGATGAGGATCTCAACCCGGATGATGCAGCCAAGTCAGCGTAAACGCAAAGACTCACCGCCCTCGGGAACCGCGATGGATTCTGCATTGCGGATTCTCGGGGTGCGGGATCACTCCCGTTTGGAATTAGAACAAAAACTCGGTGCCCGCGGTTTCGACCAAGACGAAATAGCGCTGACGGTCGAAAAACTGCAAAGCTACGGGTACTTAGACGACGCCAAGTTTGCCGCCCTGCTAGTAAAGTCGCACTCAAATCTGGGCCGGCGGGCCCTACTCGATCGGCTGCGCCGCAAAGGGATCACGGATGACGTGGCGCACGACGTCCTTGAAGGGATTGATGAGGACGAAGAGTTTTCCCGCGCTTTAACTGCTGGCCGCAAACATTCGCCGTTGCACAAGATTTCCTCTTTGCCCAGGCAGGTCTGGCAGCGACGCCTCGGTGCATTCTTAGCCAGGCGCGGGTTTTCAGCGCACACTTCCCTATCAGTGTGCAAGGTGCTGGAAGAAGAGCTCCAAGAGCGAGAAGCTGAACTAGACGGGGGACCAAACTACTGTCTGCAATAGATTGGAAACATCGGTAGGAGCCACCCAATGGACGAACGACATTCTTCAACCTTTGAGCTAGCGAAGCGTCTTGTCACCTACCTAAAAGATTTGAACTTGACAATCGCCTGCGCAGAATCTTTGACCGGGGGTGATGTATGCGCCCGGTTGGTGGATGTCCCTGGGGCTGGGGATGTGCTGCGCGGGGGAGTCGTCTCTTACGCCACTGACTTGAAGCACAAGATCCTAGACGTGGACAAGGCGCTACTTGACGACGGTGGTCCGGTGCAGTCTGAAGTCGCGCGCCAAATGGCCCGTGGTGTGGCGCGACTATGCGACGCGGACATTGGAGTGTCGACCACGGGGGTGGCCGGTCCGGACGCAACCCCCGACGGGCCAGCAGGGGAAGTTTTCATCGGCGTCCATTTACGTCCGGGCCTAGAATCCGACCTTTTTGCGCAGGGCCTCTCCCTGCCGGGCGAAGGCGACGCCGCAACGATTATCAAAGAGATCCGTTTTGAAGGCACCCGCCCGCAAGTGCGGGAGTGGACAGTGCAGGCCGTCTACCGGCTGGTGCTCGAATCTTTGGGCTCCGGCGACTAGGCTACCCCTCGATGACTGACACAACGCTTATCCCTGGCGCGGCCCCTCGTACCTACTTGGTACGCACACTGGGTTGCCAAATGAACCAGCACGATTCAGAGCGCATTGCCGGACTGCTCGAAGAAGAGGGCTTGGTGCCCGTGCACCTGGTCCCAGAAGCAGCGTCGCGAGCGACAGACGCCGGCGATGGGGGAGCCGACGTGGTGGTTGTGAACACGTGCTCCGTTAGAGAGAACGCGGCGAATCGGCTGTTCGGGAACCTCGGCCAACTAGCAGCGGTGAAGCGCGAACGTCCCGGGATGCAAATCGCTGTCGGGGGTTGCCTTGCCCAGCAGATGCGTGATGGTATCGTCCAGCGCGCGCCCTGGGTGGACGCAGTGTTTGGGACGCACAACCTCGATGTGCTTCCCGCCCTTCTCAAACGTTCGCAGCATAATCGCGAGGCTGCTGTTGAGATCGAAGAATCCCTCAAGGTGTTTCCGTCGACTCTGCCGTCGGTGCGTGAATCTGTTTACGCCGCCTGGGTGTCCATTTCAGTTGGTTGCAACAACACCTGCACCTTCTGCATTGTTCCCCGTCTGCGCGGGCGGGAGCGGGACCGGGCTCCCCAAGACGTCCTCGACGAAGTGGCAGCGGTAGTATCCCAAGGTGTTATTGAGGTCACGTTGCTGGGCCAGAATGTGAACTCATACGGGGCGTCATTCCGTGATCGTGGTGCTTTTGCCAACCTGCTGCGTGAGGCTGGGAAAACACCGGGGTTAGAGAGGCTCAGGTTTACTTCACCTCACCCGGCGGCATTCACCGAAGATGTCATTGAGGCGATGGCCACCACTCCGGCGGTGATGCCGTCCCTTCACATGCCACTGCAATCAGGTTCCGATAAGGTTCTGAAAGAGATGCGCCGGTCGTACCGGTCCAAGCGTTTCTTGGGCATCCTCGAACAGGTGCGGGCCGCCATACCGAACGCGGCGATCACCACCGACATAATCGTTGGTTTCCCCGGGGAAACAGAAGAAGACTTCCAACAGACACTCGACGTCGTTGAAGCATCCCGGTTCGCTTCAGCTTTTACGTTCCAGTATTCGCCCCGCCCTGGAACCCCGGCCGCAACGCGCAGCGACATTGTTCCCGCGGATGTCGTGGCGGATCGATACGCGCGGTTGCTCGACCTCCAAAATCGCATTTCTGCCGAAGAGAACCAAGCATTAGTGGGGCAGCCAGTAAACGTTCTAGTTGCCGAAGGTGAGGGTCGGAAAGACGGGGTCACCCGCCGGCTGTCTGGCCGGGCAGAAGATGGACGCCTCGTTCACTTCGCAGTACCCAACGGTGGTCCAGAACCACGGCCCGGGGACGTCGTCACCACGGTGGTAACCCACGGCGCCCCCTACCACCTGCTCGCCGATTCAGCGTTGCAGTCAGGTGGCACGTACCAAGTGCGGGCCACGCGTGCCGGCGATGCGTGGCAAGCACGGAATGAGCGTAGCGAAGAATCCCCTACGGCGGTTCCTTTGGGCATACCCGTTCGACGGAGCGCTTGACAGTGAGCGGGCTCGAAGATGTCGTCCGCCCGCTGACAGTTGCCATAGTGGGGCAGACCGCAACCGGGAAATCCGACCTCGCCCTCGACCTAGCAGAAGAGCTCGGCGGCACAAGCCAAGCGGAGGTGATCAATGCCGATGCGATGCAACTTTACCGGGGCATGGATATCGGAACGGCGAAACTCTCCCCCGAAGATAGGCGCGGCTTCATTCACCACCAACTAGACGTGCTCGAAGTGCAGGAAGAGGCATCCGTCGCCGCCTACCAGAAGTGGGCGAGGGCGGACCTGACTGATATTCACAGTCGCGGAAAGCACGCCGTGATCGTTGGCGGATCGGGACTGTATTTGCGTGCCCTACTGGATGTCATCGATTTTCCGCCGACCGATCCAGTGGTGCGGGGGCGATTAGAGAATGAGCTCCACAAGAAGGGGGCGGACGCCCTGCATCAGCGTCTCACCCTGCTTGACCCGCGAGCCGCCGAGTCGATAAACCCAGCCAATGGGCGGCGGATTGTGCGTGCTTTGGAAGTCATCTCGCTGACGGGACGGCCGTACTCAGCGACTCTTCCGCGTCATGAATACCAGATTCCCGCCGTGCAGATAGGCTTGCGCGCAGACCGAGACCGGTTGGATGCGCGAATAGGTGAGCGGGCCAAAGCCATGTTTGCCAACGGACTGTTAGAAGAGGTGCGCGGCCTCGAAGCGAAGGGACTGCGAGAGGGTAAAACCGCTCAGCGAGCCACCGGTTACGCTCAGGCGTTGGCTGTCCTCGACGGAACGCTTACCGAAGAGGAAGGTATCGAGAAAACAGCGCTTGCTACGCGCCAGCTTGCCCGCCGCCAGAAAAAATGGTTCCGTAAGGATCCGCGTATCCACTGGCTGGACACCGACATGGAGCCTGACCAAAGTCAGAGTCTGGCGAGTCGGGCGCTGCAAGTCGCCCTGGAGCAGCCAAACGTCTAAACGCGCGTCACCTGCAGGATACGGAATCCTTTGCGAGAGGCGATTCGGGATGCTTGAAAACCCTGGGTTGCGAGCCAGGTGACCAGACTGTCTGCACCGAGGTGCCGGTTGACAACGAAGTAGGCTGCTCCGTCAGTGGATAGAAGGTCTAACCACTGGAGCAGCATTTCTCGCATCGCGGTCTTTCCTATCCGTACCGGAGGATTCGACCAAATCACATCGAAGCGAATGCCTTCATCCCGAGCGCGCGTCAGCGCTTTATTCGCTTCTAGGGTCACGATGTTTTTGGCGCCTGATTCTTTGGCGTTTAGCTTCGTGAGGGCTAGCGCCCGGTGGTTCACGTCCACCGCCCACACGGTTGCGTCGGGCACCTCGATAGCCATTACGACCGCTACGGCCCCCCAGCCGCAACCCAAGTCAAGGAATGTGCCGCTGCCCGGCAGCGCTGGCGCCTTGTTCAAGAGCTGTTCGGTACCCAAATCCAAGCGGTCAGCAGAAAACACGCGATCCGCGGTTTTTAACTTCAAGTGGTGTCCACGCGCATGCACGGAAACGTCACGTAGTGAGCCGAAATCGATGTCTGCTTCACTCGCAGCGGGCTCTTCATGAGAGGAAAAATAGTGCTCGTTCACCCCTCTACAGTAGCGCGTCACCGGGGGAGTAAAAGGCTTGTACTACCATCGAAGTATGACTCAAGACCCAGAATCGCCATCGCCAAACCCTAGTGAAGAAGACATCCTGGCCCGAGCGGAAGCCGTTGCGGCCCGCGTCCTCGCCCGGAAACCAAGCGAAGATGATGCGGCCTCTGAGGAGGATCCCAGTCATACCGCTGCTGGGGACGTGGATGTAAGCGACCTGGGGCTGGGCGGATCGACCCACGAACTGTGGCAAGAGCGACGGGCCGCCTCCCGCGGTGGGGGCATCACCGCGTCTACTGAGCTGATCGATATTCAAGAAGTCGAGTACCGCCAGGTACGCCTGGAGCGAGTCGTACTTGTTGGTCTGCGCACCGACGGCACAGCTGAAGACGCCGAGAATTCCTTGCGGGAACTGGCTGCTCTAGCGCAAACGGCAGGTGCGACGGTTGCTGCGGCGATGGTACAGCGTCGGGAAAAACCCGACCCAGCCACATATTTGGGCAAGGGCAAGTCTCAAGAGCTGCGCAGTCTTGTTGAAGAGACGGGCGCTGATACGGTGATCATTGATGGGGAGCTCGCCCCTTCGCAGCGACGCGCCTTAGAAGACGTGGTCGGAGTCAAAGTTGTTGACCGAACCGCCGTGATTCTCGATATCTTCGCCCAGCACGCCAAATCGAGAGAAGGTAAAGCCCAAGTCGAGCTAGCCCAGCTCGAATACTTGCTTCCTCGTCTTCGTGGCTGGGGTGAATCCATGTCCCGCCAAGCCGGTGGTCGGGTAGCGGGCGGTGAGGGGATCGGCTCGCGCGGACCTGGTGAGACGAAGATTGAACTAGACCGACGCCGTATTCGCACCCGCATGGCGAAACTACGCCAGCAAATTAAGAAGATGGAGCCCGGCCGGGTGACCCGACGGCAATCGCGCCGCCGTGGACAGGTGCCATCGGTGGCAATCGCCGGCTACACGAACGCCGGTAAATCAACGTTGCTGAACGCACTAACCGGGGATAACCAGCTTGCGGCAGACGCTCTCTTTGCCACGCTGGATCCAACCGTGCGGAAAGTTGAGACCGAGGACGGGCGCCCCTATACCGTGACCGACACGGTTGGTTTCGTGCGTCGACTGCCAACACAACTGGTTGAAGCGTTCCGCTCTACTTTGGAGGAGATCGGTGAATCCGACGTAGTCCTCCACGTGGTAGATGCCGCCCACGCGGATCCCGAATCACAGGTCGAAGCGGTGCGGGAAGTCCTCAGCGAAATCGAAGGTTTCGCCCCGAGCAACGAACACATTGTTCTCAACAAGGTGGACCTGATTAGCCCAACTGAGCGCGCGCGGCTGCGATCCCTCTACCCCGGGGCCAGCGAAGTTTCCGCCCAAACGGGCGAAGGTATGGAAGAGCTGCAGCAGCTCATCGCGCAGAAGCTACCTCACCCCGATGCTGAAGTCGATGTGTTAATCCCCTTCAAGCACGCGGGCCTACTGAGCCGCGCACACGAGGTGGGGCAAGTGGACGCTGAAGACTGGACCGAAGAAGGCGTGCGAATTCAAGCACGCGTCCCAGCTGCGCTTGCCGCGCGCCTCCAAGAGGTGGATGCGGCCGGCTAGAATGGGGGTGCAGCCGGCTCACGGCGGCCCGGAGTTTGCCAGTGGGCCATCAGAACGCTGAACGTTGCTTCGACAGCAAGGAGAAGAAATGGCAGACAAGACACCCAAGACCAAATCAATGGGGCGTCCCTCAAAGCTAACGGTGGTTGGTTCTGGGGCCGTCGGAACCGCGGTTGCCTATTCAGCAGCGATCTCTGGCGTGGCTCGCTCTGTGGCGCTGTATGACATCAACGGACCAAAGGTTCGGGCTGACGCCCTCGATATTGCTCACGGCATTCAGTTCACGCCCACCGGCACCGTGGAAGGATCGGATGACATCAACATCCTGAAGGGTTCCGATCTGGTGATTGTCACGGCAGGGGCAAAGCAGAAGCCTGGCCAAACCCGGATGGAACTTGCGACATCTACAGTCGACCTGATGAAGGTCATCGTCCCGCAGATGCTCGATGTGGCTCCCGACGCCGTGTACATGTTCGTGACCAACCCGGTAGACGTCATCACCTACGTCGCCTTGAAGATTTCCGGTCTGCCACGCAACCAGGTGTTCGGATCGGGGACCGTACTTGACACTTCCCGTTTCCGCTACCTTATTTCACAAGAAACTGGCATCTCTTCCAAGTCGATTCACGCGGTGATAGCCGGCGAGCATGGTGATTCTGAGGTCGCCCTCTGGTCATCGGCAGAAATCGGGAACGTACCGGTACAAGAGTGGGGACAGACCCTCAGCGGTAAACCTTTCGATGATGAACTCAAAGACCGCATTGCGCGGGACGTAGTGAACTCAGCCTACGAAATCATCGAAGGTAAGGGCGCGACGAACTTTGCGATTGGCCTGGCCGCCAATGCGATTGCCACTTCTGTACTTCGTGATGAGCACCGCGTGATGACCATTTCCAGCCTTTTGGAGGACTGGGCGGGAATCAGTGACGTCTGCATGGCAGCCCCAACAGTAGTCACGCGCAACGGCGCTGGGCGAACTCTGGTTCCACCGATGTCAGGCCGCGAGTTTGCTGGCCTACGTAAGTCGGCCGACCAGATTCGTGCCGTCGCAAAATCTCTTGGCTTCTAACCAGAGGTAATGCAAAAGGACTGCGCCACTGCACTTGTCCTCGGGCCCGATCCGGCTGATGCCTGGTCGGGCCTTTGCTATCCTACCCTCGCTGGCGGGCGCCGCTCATAGAGCGCGAATTACCGTGACAACCTTCCCGAGGATTACCGCATCATTGGCTGGTATCGGCGCGTAGTCATCGTTGCGGGGGAGCAGCCACACTTCACCGGAAGTGACGGAGAGGACCTTTACCGTCGCCTCCCCATCGATCATAGCCGCAACAATTTGACCGTTTTCTGCAGTGTTCTGCGAGCGGACGACAACGAAGTCCCCATCGCAAATGGCCGCATCAACCATCGAGTCGCCGCTGACTTCGAGGACGAATAATTCCCCGGTTCCTGTGAGCCGAGTGGGCAGGCAGAACACGTCCTCTACATGCTGTTCGGCCGTGATGGGTGAGCCAGCGGCGATACGTCCCACCAGGGGCGCATTCACAGCTTCACCATCGGCGACGACGACTGGAATAGCGGCTGCGTCCGCTACCTTCGGCTCGCTCGACTCGCCGCGAAGATCGATCGCCCGGGGGCGTCCGGCATCCCGCTGAATATAGCCGGCTTTTTCTAGAGCATCTAAGTGGTGCTTAACGGTTGAGGGCGACGTCAAGTTCACCGCGCGGCCGATTTCGCGCAGGGACGGGGGATAACCTCGCTGAGCAATAGATTCGCGGACAACGTTGAGAATCTGCTGTTGGCGCAGTGTTAAATCGGTCGGAGCACGGTCTTTAGGTGCTGGGCCGTTCCACCGGGTCATCTTTCCCCCTTTTTTTTTACGGCCAGTCTATGCCGAAACGGTCACAATATGGAACACATGTTCGAGTGTTCCTTCATTATGTCGGAACCCCCTGCTATCGTACAAATGTTCGACGAACACCTGTTCGAAGGGGGTTGTGATGAGTTCAGCGACAGTGCTACGGGCAACTGACCTGGCGCACCAGGATGCCAGTGACGACTTAGAAGCGCTCTTACGCGCATTGGCAGGGACAGAAAGCGGCACTGACAACGGCGTCGCGCGTTCCTCTTCAGCCGTGACTCACTCTGACCGTCCCGCCTTGGCAGACGTTGTCTCTATTGATGAGGCGCGTGCGCGGCTTCGTGGGTCTGGATCGCTGGCTCAGTCGATGGCTCGCCATCCTGCGGGTACCCAAATCCGTTCCGGCAGCGATCTTGCTTCGTTCTCCGCCAACCCGGCAGTTCGCGTTGTGCTTTGGGCGGTAGCGGTGACGGTCGCCTTCGCGTTGGCACTCACAATTGGTTTGATGCTCCGCCCGGCCCCCTACTCTGGACAGACTTGGGCCCACTCGGTGACTGCTGGTGAATCCATCTGGGGACTGGCTCAGACGATCGGCTCTTCCCGGCCACTCGAAGACTTGGTTACGGACATCATCGAACTAAATGGTCTTCAAGGTGCCACAATCCACCCTGGCCAAGAGATACTTCTTCCTATCAAATAGGCAGCAAAGTGGGCGCCGAAGTGACATCTGTTTTACCCAGCCCTTCTGGCCAGCTAAAGTCTGGTTACCGGCATCACACAGGTGCCGGCCAGGTATGGAGGGGATTCTTGCGCTGCCCATTCTGTAAACACGATGAAACAAGAGTGGTCGACACACGCGTGACCGACGACGGGGCCACAATCCGCCGGCGTCGGGAATGCAATGTCTGTAAGCGTCGTTTCACCACCTTAGAGACATCCTTCTTCTCGGTAGAGAAGCGGTCAGGCGTGATCGAACCTTTCTCACGCGAAAAGATCACAGCTGGGGTCCGGAAAGCATGTCAGGACCGGCCCGTATCCGACTACGAACTGGCCGTCCTGGCCCAACAGGTCGAAGAAGCACTTCGCGTCACCGGACAAGCCACCGTATCGGCAGATGAAGTGGGGAAGGCAGTACTGCCCTTCCTGCGCGACCTTGACGAAGTGGCTTATCTTCGATTCGCGTCCGTCTACTCTTCGTTCCAGTCGCTCGAAGATTTCGAAAAGGCTATCAAGGACCTGCGCGCAGACGCCTAAAACACCCCGCAGGTGCCACGCCTTAGCGGGTGTTGCTACTGGTCGGTTTCAGCGTTCCTGTCTTCCGGGGCATTGTCTTCCGTGTTCTGGTCTTCCGCGTCGCCCGACTGCTGGTCGGGAGCGGGTGCTTGGGGGGAATCCCCGTCTGCTTCCTCTCCCGGACGGCCAAGTAGCGCAGCGGCTCTCTCCCCGTAATCGGCCGCTGCCTGGCTAACTGATTCGCGCATCGCCGCGGCCGCCTGGCTAACCTGTTCTCCCAACTCAGAAGCAGATGTTGCCAAGGTGGGGAAACGCGCCTCCAAGCCTGACTGCAGTTCAGCGAGCTGCTGCTGTACGGTACGCCGCATCACCTTGCCGATTTGCGATTTCGGCAGTTCTTGGACGACCACAATCTGGCGGGGCAGGGCGTAGTGAGCCAAAGATTTCTCCGCCCAAGCACGCACATCCGCCAAAGTTACCGACGCGCCACCTTCTAGGACCAGGGCGGCAACGACCTCTTCCCCTTTATTAGCGGTAGGCATGCCCACCACTGCCACGTCTTGGACACCGGGCATCATGCGCACTACATCTTCGACCTGACTGGGATACACGTTGAATCCGCCGGACAAGATCAGCTCTTTGCGGCGGTCTTCCATATAGACAAAGCCATCACGGACTTGCACCAAGTCACCGGTGTAGAGCCAACCGTCACGCAGGACATTCTCGGTTTCCTCCTCATCATTGAGGTAGCCCAAGAAGATTTGAGGTCCGCGGGCGATTAGCTCACCAACCTCCCCGATCTCCACTTCTTTCTCGGGGTGATCAGGATCAACAATCTTGATTTCGGTTGACGGCCAAGGCAGCCCCAAGGCGCCGGCCCTTCGGTCGTGTGACAGGGGGGAGCCCAGCAAGATGGGGGACGCCTCGGTCATGCCGTAACCCTCGATGACATAACCCAAGGTGGCTTCCTCCCACCGGGCTGAAAGCTCTTCCGATAGTGGCATCGCACCCGAAATGGTGAAACGGATCGACGTGAAGTCAGCGTTCATCCGGGGACCTTCAGCCAAGAGCCGATCGAACATCGGGGGCACACCGACAAAGAAGGTGCAAGGCAGGCGTTTTTGGGCCAGCAATACCTGCGACACGTCGAACTTCGGGAAAATCGCGATGGTCGCCCCGATGCGGATACCCGACAGGAGTGTCACCGTAAAGCCGTACGCGTGGAAGAACGGGAGGATCGCGTAAAAGACCTCCGCCCCCTCGTGCATGGGTGGTACCCACGCGATTGCCATATAAACGTTTGATGTGAGGTTCCGGTGTGACAGGACTGCGGCCTTGGGTAGACCGGTTGTTCCTGACGTGTGCATCATGACTGCCGGGTCATCCGGTTTGACCGTGGCATCCCCGCCCCACGGATTCGCAGCGCGAACCATGCGGTCCCAGGATCGAACGTGCTCCGGAACGGGGGAACCTAGCTGGCGCCGCTTCTCTTTGAGTGGCTTGATCGGTAAGCGCAGCATCACCCGCGTCGCTTTGGACAGCGCGTATGCCAGGTTTACGCCAAATATTCGGGTCGATGGATCCAGGAAGTCGAGCTTCTCGATCGTGTTTTCCCAGGCGATAACCGTCTTCGCTTCGTGGCGGGCGAACTCACTCTTGAGTTCTTCAGCTGGAGCAAGCGGGTTGTGTTCCACGGAAACCGCGCCGATCAGGGCAATAGCAAATATTGCAACGACATGCTGGGGACAGTTCGGCAAAATAAGCGCGATGCGGTCACCCTCGCGCACCCCGGAGTTGCGTAGAACCGTGGCTGCCTGGCGAACCTGCACGACGAGTTCTTCATACGTCGTCTGCTGGCTCAAGAAGTCAAGCGCCACTCTCTTCGGGTAGTGAGCGGCAGCGTCGAACAGTAGATCCGAGATTAAGGTTGAGCCAGAGTCGGTGAAATAAGGCACCCCGGGGGCATATCCCTGGCGCAGCTTTTCAGTCAGGTTCATGGGGGCCTCCTGGTGTCGGGTCTCTTCCGATGTTAGTTGTTGGAGGGCGACCCGTGAATGGGCGCCGTCATAAACGGACTGTCACACCGCAAAGTAGCGCATTCTGATTGACGCTGGGGAAGTGGCGATCACCTCCCGCGCACCCGCTGGGAGTGGAGCACCCAAGTCGGTGATCGCATAACCGAGAGAACCCTCAGTGGCCAGACCTTGGCCTTCGACGTTCACACCGTGTTGGGCGAACACTTCGTTCAAACGCGCCATCACGCCCGGGGTGTTGTGGTGGATGAAGCACAAACGGAAGCCCTGCGTTGAAGACGCCGGAAGGCTCAGATTCGGCAGGTTCACACTCAAAGTGGTGGAGCCACGTGAGAGGTAACTGTCGATCTTGCCAGCTACAAAGATCCCGATGTCCCGTTGCGCTTCCAAGGTGGATCCCCCAATGTGTGGGGTGAGGATGACGTTATCCAGTCCGGCCAGTTCGGAAGAGAATGGGTCTCCGTTTGCTTTTGGTTCCTCTGGGAAGACATCCACGGCAGCCCCGCACAGGTGGCCGGATTCCAAGGCGCTGCGTAGTGCCTGCACGTCAACCACGGATCCGCGCGAGAGGTTAATGAAGACAGCCCCAGGCTTGATGAGGGTGAATTCGCGCTCACCTAACAGGTTCGTATTCTCGGGGCGGCCGTCAATGTGGACGGAAACAATATCGGCCTCTCGCAAGACTTCTTCCAGGGTTTCTTTTGGTTCGGCATTCCCTAGAGCCAAACGTTCGGCAATGTCGTAGAAGATGACTCGCATGCCGAGTGCTTCGGCAAGCACAGACAGTTGCGTGCCGATATTGCCGTATCCAATCAAACCGAGGGTACGCCCGCGAACTTCGTGCGCATTATCGGCCGACTTGTCCCAAATGCCCTTGTGAAGGCGACTGTTTTTCACGGTAAGACGCCGCGTCAAAGCGACGATTTCCCCGATGGCAAGTTCCACCACGGACCGAGTGTTGGCGTAAGGGGCGTTAAAAACGGCGATACCCCGCTCGGAAGCGAACTCTTTGGCGATCTGGTTGGTACCGATACAAAATGCCCCGATCACTTCCAGATCGTGTGCGTGCGCCAAGACTTTGCGGGTCACTTCGGTCTTGGAACGGATTCCTAAGACCCGCACCCCGTCGAGTGCGGCGATGAGTTCATCCTCATCCAAACCACCTTTTACTACCTCTACGTCCAAACCTTGTTTGGTGAGCATTTCGGCAGCAATCGGGTGGGGATTCTCAAGAAGTAGCGCTTTATTCACCATTCGATTGTGCACAAAATCAGTCTGTTCCGCCTACCGGTTCCGCCTAGCGGTGCCATTCATGTGATGTTCCTGCCACTTCTTCAGCCCAAACCTGCGGCAGGCCACCTTCGCGCAGGGAGTGCAATCGTTGGGTGCAGCGTGTCATCGCGACGAAAAGGTCCCCGGGCCCATCGGCGAGAATTTCGGTGGGCTCCACGACGATTGTGGTGTCGAACTCCAACCCCTTGGCCCCTGCGACCGCTAGGATCGATACTCTTTCGTCGAGGGCGGAAGCACCGAATTCGTCTGCGTTCCACGCTTTCGCCCGCGCGCCACTGACAAGAACGCCAATGCGCCCCTGACCCTTGCCGACCCGCTCATCCAGTAGAGCCTCTTCCGCGGCAACTATGTCCCGCAGTGCATCCCGCAGTGTGTCCTGAGCGTCAGTCGATTCGGGTACCACGGTATCAGCGAGGGCGTCCTCCACATCCCGGGCAGATGTAAGCGGGTACAAAGGCTTTTGTCCAAGCGAAGTGAGGACCCGCTGCGCCAAATCAGTCACTGTGGCGGGGGTTCGGTATGAGACGGTCAAAACGTACTCGGCCGACAGGCCGCGGCGGGCCGGGCCCAGTGCTTTGGCCCAACTGGTTGGTCGAACGTGTCCGCGCGCCTGGTCGAGATCCCCAACTACCGTGAAAGAACGTGAGGGGCAGCGCCGCAGCAACGAATGCCAGGCCATGGGGGACAGATCTTGGGCCTCATCAACCACAATGTGCCCGTAAGTCCACGTCCGGTCCGCAAGCGCCCGCTCGGCCAGGGGGCGCCACTCCTTCTCTCCGCGTGCTCTCTGGGCCAAAAGTTCGGCAGACACAATGCCACCACCTAGATTTTGACCCTCCATGGCGGTGCGGACGCGTTCGAGTTCATCGGCTTCCACCGCGGCGCGTTGTCGGCGCTGCTGTTCTTCCAGCACCTGGGAAGTTCCGAGCAGTTCTTCGAGTTCGTCCAGCAAGGGTACGTCCGCCACGGTGAATGGAGCGTCCCATGGGCGGGAGAGGAGCCGCTGGTCGGCGGGGGACAGGCCGCGAGACACGCGTTGTAACAAAGTCGGCTTGGTGTAGAGGCGGCGCAGCAAGTCAGTGGAACTGGTGGGCATCCAGCACAGATTGATCTCTCGACGCACGTCACGATTGGCGCGCACTGCTTCCCGCCACCAGTCCAGATCTTCCGCGTCGGCATCGCTTCCGGCTAGCTGTTTGACCAGTACGTCGATGAGGTCGAGGGCGAAACCGGTGCGGGCCACGTTGTGTGGTTTGCCGCTGCGGCGTGCTTTTGTCCGCGCAGTTGCCACCTGGTCCCGGGTCAAAGTCGCCGTCTTATTGTCGATGTAGAAAGTCTTTGTCTCATTGGGTAGGCGCTGCAGATCACGCACTGCAGCGCGCAGTGTGTCGACCCAAGCCGTCTTGCCTTTCACATGGGCCACTTCGGCCGGATCCGTTTCCACGGCGTTTATTCCGGGGACCAGTGACCCTAAAGACAGGGACACGACCCCGGACTCACCCAGAGAAGGTAGAACCTGTTCGATGTAGCGCAGGAAAATCCGCGAAGGCCCCACGATCAACACGCCGGAACGTTCCAAACGTTGCCGGTGGGTGTACAGCAGGTAGGCGGCTCGGTGCAGGGCGACCGCTGTCTTCCCCGTGCCAGGACCCCCTTGTACCACCACAATTTCTTGGTCTTCAGAACGGATGATGGCATCCTGTTCCGCCTGGATCGTGGCCACGATATCGCTCATGTAACCGCCGCGAGCGGACGCTAGAGCAGACATCAGAGCGCCTTCACCCTGGAAGGTGATCCCCTGGGAGGCGGCCGCGTCCGCATCTAGAACATCATCTTCCACACCTTTGACTGTGCGTCCCTGGGTGGCGATATGACGCCTTCTAACCACCCCGGATGGGGTGACTGCCGTCGCCTGATAAAACGGTCGGGAGGCAGGTGCGCGCCAGTCGATCAGCAGGCGCCCCCCACCTTCCCCGGGCAATCCAGCCCGGCCGATGTAATGAGTTTTCCCGTCCTGCATATCGATGCGCCCAAAAACCAGGCGGTCTTCGATCTGCTCCAACCGCATTGCCTGGTCCCCAAAGTGGGCGGCCTGAGCATCCCGTTCGGTGCGTGCCTGTGGGGATCCCCAGGCCCCTTGGGCTTCGATGCGGCGCTGTGATTCACGGTATTCGCGGCGCAGGGTTTCCAACACCTGGTACGCGTGATCTACGAAACGCTGTTCCTGCGCTAAATCCGCTTCCCGACTTGCGTTGGTGGGCATCTCGGTTGACACCGGAGGACTCCTAACGACCGAAAATTATCAAGCGTCTATTATTCCCTAAAACCCGCTTGCGGTCTTCCCCTGCCAGCGCAATCAATGCCGGAACGCTCGCCTCGGCCCCGCAAGCCGAGTACGGTAAATAGTGAGGAAAGGAGCGACATGGCTGACAGTAATGTGACTGACAATGAAGCCTTGTATGAGGACGGGCCTGCGGCCGGTTCGAAGGCTCCAATTCTGATCGCTCACTTTGAAGGTGCGATGGATGCGGGGTCAGCGGGAACGCTAGCAGTCGTACAGTTACTGCGTTCCTTAGCACCACAGCGCGTGGCAACTTTTGATACTGACTTGCTACTCGACTACCGGTCCCACCGCCCGATTATGGAAGTGGACGAATGGGTGACGACGGACGTTTCGGAACCAGAGATCGCCCTCGACCTACTGCACGATGACACGGGAACGCCCATCTTGATCTTGCACGGGCCTGAACCTGATGCGCGTTGGAAGTCTTTCCGTTCAGCGGTGGACAAACTAGCTACCGACGCGGGGGTGGAAGTAATGTTCTCCTTCCACGGGTTACCGGCGGCCGTTCCGCATACCCGCCCTTCCGCAGTTCATTTGCAATCGACGGATCGTGACCTCATTCCGCAGCAGCCCATGATGGGTGGGCAGGCCCGCTTCCCAGCGCCGCTAACTTCCTTCCTGCAGTACCACCTGCATGAGGCCGGGGTTACCGGGGTGACCCTATTGTCAACTGTCCCGTACTACCTGTCTGATGCCGCTTTCCCTAGGGCGTCTTCCGCGCTGCTGCGCCGACTGGCCGATATTGCCGACCTTCAGTTGCCGGTGGGGGATTTGGAACGCGGTGCGGATGAGGACGACTCGCAAGTAGAGCGCCTCTTGCAACTAAACCCCGATCTGCGACAGACCGTCCAGAACCTGGAGCGCCATTTTGACTCCATCTCTAATGCCGCGGCTGAGGGCGTGGGAATCAACGCGGCCGGTGAAGACCTTCCGGATGTCTTAGCAGAAGCGTTGAGTAACTGGGATACCCACAACCACGGGGAAGAGGGCGATTTTCCCGAGGCCGAACAGGTGGATGACACTTCGGCTGACTCGATGGCGGATGCCCTCGGGGCAGTGATCGAAAGTTACCTGCGCACGCGCACCAAGCAGAAACCGACTAGCGAGCATTTCTCTTCGACTTCTGAGCGCAAGGCCGAAGATTCTGCGGATAAGCCATCCAAGCGGCGCCGGCCGGCTCCGCGCCACCGCGCGGCGCCCCCTTGGGAAGCGCAAGAACCGCCCGCGCCAGACGACGATGACGGCGACGATAACTCTGAGGAATAGCGCTGGGTCAACTGCCCCGCAGGGGTGATGCCCCGCCAAGCCAGCGGGACACTTCCGCGCCGTGGTAAAGGCGCGCCGGCAGGGGCAGACGACGCAGTTCCCGCTCCACTTCCTTCCAACGGGGCGCGACCCCTTGGAAAGAGGCGACAACCAGGTTCCCACTTCGGTCCCCGCGCCACACCTTCGGGTCGGTGATTACCACCGTATTTGGGTAGGCAGCCACGATCGTGGCCACTTCCTCTTTAGTTTTACTGCCTGGGTCGCGACCCACGTTGGCGAAATAGGCGCCTTCTGTCTGCAGACGGCTAGTTACCAGGTTCATCCACTCGGTGGTGCGCAAATGCCATGGGGTTTGTGGACCTTTAAAGGCGTCCCTGACAATCAGAGAGTATTGCGCGGAAGAGCCGGCCAGAACATCCCGGGCATCCCCAACTCGCATCCGTAGCCGTGGTCGTTTGCGCAGACCGGCCTCAGTCACGACTTGAGCGGCTAGCTCCGCATCGACCTCAACGGCAACTTGGGAAATATGGGCGTGCTTTCTTTCCCATGCCAATGGCAGCGCGCACGCTCCCGCCCCCGCATGGAAGACACGGGGGTGGGCGAACTGCCAGAGGGGCAACACCGCGTCCAGTAACACGTCCATATGCTGCAGGTATTCAAACTCGATAACTTCTGGGCGTGATAGGTCCACCGCTGACTGTTCGATTCCCCCGGTTCGGACCCGCAGGTACGTTCCGGTCCGGGAAAATTCAGCCCCGGCGGGGGTAATCAATTGGGATGCTGTCCGGTTCCGCTTTGCTTTAGCCACCTGACAACCTTATCCAGTGTGCCGCTGATGACTACGGTAGAGGGAGATCTCGGAGCGGGACAGGGGGCTGACATGGAACAGGCATCTATTTTGCACGTGGATATGGACAGCTTCTTCGCTTCCGTAGAAGTTCAAGAACGACCCGAACTGCGCGGCCTGCCGGTCATCGTGGGGGGAAGTGGGGCGCGCGGCGTTGTCACCGCCGCAACATATGAAGCCAGAGCGTTCGGTATTCGGGCGGGGATGCCCATCGGGCGGGCTCGCTCTGCCTGCCCGCATGGGGTCTACCTGCCTTCACGCCACGACCTGTACCGGGAATACTCCAAACTAGTCATGAACGTGCTGCGCGAAATAACCCCGGCCGTGGAACAGATCAGTATTGATGAAGCGTTCCTGGATGCCACCGGGGCGCGACTGCGAATAGGAACGCCGGTGGAAGTGGCTGAACTGGTTCGTCGCCGCTTGCGGGAAGAGGTGGGACTTCCGGCATCAGTGGGTATCGCATCAACGAAAAGCGTTGCCAAGATCGCGTCCGCGCGAGCCAAACCGGACGGGCTCTTACTGGTGCGCCACGAGGAAACACTTGATTTCCTCCATCCCCTGCCCATCGGCGCCCTATGGGGGGTGGGTCGAAAAACCGAAGAAATCCTGCGGGTGAGAGGAATCGAAACGATCGGGGATCTGGCGCACCACCCGTTGAGCGAACTGCAATCCTGGTTGGGAGTAGGCCAGGCAGGCGGACTACACGACCTAGCTTGGGGGCGAGATGATCGGGCAGTGGGACCACGCCAACGCGAAAAGTCGATTTCTACCGAGCGGACCTTCCAAACCAATGTCACCAGTCTCGACCAGCTCCACGCCTTCCTCATAGGCGCCTCTCACGACTGTGCTCGGCGCTTACGCCACGCAGATTTGAAAGCATGGACCGTGGTGATGAAGCTCAGAGACGGCAACTTTGAGACAATCACCCGCTCGCGGACGCTGCTCGCTCCCACCGATGTCGGTCGGGAAATAGCCCAGGCGGCAGTCGCGCTTGCCGAATCGGTTCGCTTTCCCCGCGGCGGTGTTCGCCTGGCCGGCGTTGGCGTGTCTTCCCTGGTTTCTCAGGACGAGGGCGTACCCACGCTCTTGGACGACGACCCTCGCCCTCGAGCCACAGAACTGGTGATGGACGCAGCCCACACTCGGTTTGGGGCAAACGCATTGCGACCGGCATCTCTTCTGGATGAACCCGACCACCGTCCAGCGGGTGAAAGCCACTCTGGCCCACGCCCGTGGGGGAAGTAGGCCACTATCGGTTTCCCTCGGGTTCAGCCAGTCATTGCGCGGCCGGTGATCGTGCTCCCCCTTGCTGCGTCAAGACGGGTAGACTCAGCAACACACTGTGTGTGACAGTGCAATCGATAGGGGGTGGAAAGTGGCTCTTTCAGAGTATGAAAAGCAGATCCTCGCTGAGATGGAACAGCATCTGCGTCAACAGGATCCAGACTTGGCTGACGCCATGTCCACTTCTTTGCCCAAGACTGAAGAGTCGGAAGAAAAAGAAGTTTCTTCACCGCTTTCACCACGACGGATAGCACTGGGCTCAATACTGGCTGCGGTGGGATTGGCGCTAGTGGTCTTAGGCGTATCCCTTAGCTCCGTTGCGCTGACGATTCTGCTAGGTGCGGTCGGATTCGCCGCCATGGTCGGGGGGATCCTCTACGCGCTCACCCCGGATAAAGATGCGCAAGGCAGCGACTTCTCGCCTGCTCGACCGCCCTCAGGGCCCCGCCGCCCAACAAAAGAAGAGCGCGACGAAAAACGCCGCCAGCGCTGGCAAAATCGTGGCCGGCAATAGGTACTTGCCCTCACCGTAACAGGTGATCAAACCGGGTCTCGTTTCTGACGGGACCCGTTTTTGTGCTGAATTTCCACCACACTCACCTAAAACTGCACGAAATCCCTCCACTTTGCTCCATTGACCTCTGGCCTGCGATTCTTGCGCTGCGCCACGCCCAGCTACCTCGCATTTAAGGCTTTAAGGGATGAAAGTGGAGGGAAGTGGAGTATTGTGGTTCCAGCGAGAGGGGGTGGAGTGTGTTTCTGGGAACCTATGAACCAAAGATGGACGAAAAAGGCCGCGTGATCTTGCCGGCAAAGTTTCGTGACCAGTTGGCTGATGGGCTCGTTGTTACTCCTGGACAAGACAGATGTTTGTACGTCGTGTCCGCCCAAGAGTTTTCCCGCATGGTCGAAGACCTTGCAAAATCGCCAACAACTGCGAAACACGCTCGTGACTACATCCGCGTCCTCATGTCTGGCGCTTCCGATGAAGTGCCTGACAAGCAGGGTCGGGTTACTATCCCAGCTCGCCTGCGCAGCTACGCCGGCCTGAGCCGCGACCTAGTTGTCGTTGGGGTCGGTACGCGGGCGGAAATATGGGATGCCGAAGCATGGCAACGCTACCTCTCTGCCCAGGAAGAAGCCTTCTCGCAAACGGCTGAGGAGGTTATCCCGGGCATGTTCTAGCCAAGGTCGGCGGGGGTGGGCGACGTCTGACTTCACTTCCCCGTTGTCAGAAACGCCGCCCCCACCGACCTCAACTTGTAACATCTCGCACCGATCCCGAAGACCTAGCAGTGGTGCAACACAGGCCATCGGATATTTCCTAGATATTTCGTGTTGGCCCAGCAGTTCATATTGGAAGGAGGGGCAGCAAGTGGAATCCACACACACTCCAGTGATGCTTGATCGATGCCTCGACCTTCTAGCCCCCGCATTCGATGGCCCCGACCCAGTGATGGTTGACGCCACCGTTGGGCTTGGGGGACACGCCGAAGGTGCGCTGAAGCGCTTTCCCACATTGACAGTAATCGGGATCGATCGGGACGAAACGGCCCTGGAACATGCCGCTGAGCGTCTGGCCCAGTTCGGTAGCCGCTTCCGCCCCTTTCACGGCACTTACGACCAGATTCCGACAGCCCTCGACGGGGGACTAGCAAACGGGATCCTCATGGATCTGGGTGTTTCTTCAATGCAACTGGACCGTGCGGATCGCGGGTTTTCCTACTCCAAAGAAGCGCCTTTAGATATGCGCATGGACCCCAGTCAGGACTGGTCTGCCGCCGATGTGCTGGCCGAATCATCGCGACAGGAACTCATCACCATTTTGCGGCGATACGGTGAAGAGCGGTTCGCGCCCCGCATTGCCGACGGTATCTTGCGAGCCCGCCAAGCCGGAGAGCTCAACACAACCAGCGACTTGGCTGAAATAGTCCGTGAAGCAATCCCCGCTGCCGCGCGCCGCACCGGTGGGAACCCAGCCAAACGAACCTTCCAAGCAATTCGAATCAGCGTCAACAACGAATTGGGGATTCTCGAGGACGCTATCCCCGCTGCGCTGTCATCGCTGACAGTCGGGGGACGTTTGGTTGTTGAGTCTTATCAGTCGCTGGAAGATCGAATCATCAAAGAAATCTTTGCAGAGGGAGCAAACCCACCTGTTCCCCACGGCCTACCCCTAACGGCGCAGGACATTGATGCTCGCCGCAAACTGCGCTTACTAACCAGGGGAGCGGAGCGCGCTTCCGATGAAGAATCACAAGCCAACCCCCGCTCCATCCCAGTGCGTCTTCGCGCCGTTGAACTATTGACTCCATGGAGGAATGTTGTCCGCTAGCCCCGCCCCGTTTCTGTCATCTAGTTCTGCTGCCTCAACCCATGCTGACTGGCACTCGAAGCCGAGTCATGGACCGCGTATCCATGTCTTGCCTGGGTATCGCGTTTCTGTGCGCCCGGCGGCTTGGCCGCTGGTCGTGGTCGCCCTCCTTCTTGTTGTCTTCACGGTGGCGGTTCCCATGGCCATCAACACGCAGATGGCGCAGCGCGCCTACGAGATTCGCGACCAACGCGTTGCTCTGGCAGAAATAAACGCCCAGATTCAGACCTTAGAGGCGGAACTGCTGGTAGCCTCGTCCCCCCAAGAGATCGAAGCTGCTGCGAACAAAATTGGCCTGGTCCCAGCGGGAGAGGTGGGTACCATTTCTCTTAAGACCAAGACGGTTGAGGGCGGAGAGGCCGCACAGTGACAACCGATGACTCCCAGACGTTGCGCGCCAAGCGGGCCCGGTGGATCTGGATCATCACCTTGGTTTTGCTGCTGGTGGCAGCCGTCCAGTTGTTCATGATTCAGATCGTGCGCGGCGACGACTTGGCGACCCAGGGCAGGCAGGTGCGCACGTCGGCCTCCTCTCTCCAAGCACCGCGCGGGGCGATTGTCGACGCAGACGGAGTCGTCCTCGTTGAATCTCGAAACACGTACCACATCGCGGCCAACCAAGTGGCTCTGCTTGAATATCGCCACCTTGATGAAGAAGGCAATATTGTCGGGACCGGACCCGCAGAAGCGGCCCGTCAACTGGCACCGCTTCTTGAGATGGACGAAGCCGAACTCGGCGGCCTCCTCTTAGGGGACAGCACCTACCACTACTTAGCCAAGAACGTTGATCCCCAAACATTCCGAGAAATTCGCCGCCTCGGCATCTACGGCATTGAATGGGAACTGGTGGCCGAACGCTCCCACCCGGGGGACTCTCTAGCAGCCTCGGTTGTGGGGAGCATCGATGCAGAAGGGGTGGGCGATTCTGGGTTAGAACTTATTTTGAACGAAGAACTAACCGGTCAACCCGGGGAAGAAGCCTACGAAATCGGCCCGACAGGCGCGGTGATTCCGGGCGCAAAGGTCACCTCGAAAGAAGCGATCCCCGGCCTTACCGTCAACACGACCTTGGTGGCGGACCTGCAATATGCGGTCCAACGCGATGTCGACCAGGCGGTGGAAGAGCACGGCGCCGAATGGGGATCCGCGGTTGTTATGGACGTTGCTACCGGCGGTATTTTGGCGCTGGCTGATTCTGGAAACGTCTCCCCAGCAAAGGGCCCGCAAGCATCCAACGCCGTACAAATGGTTTATGAGCCTGGCTCTGTGGGCAAAGTTTTCACCTTTGCCGGGGCTCTGGAAGCAGGGGTTATCAACCCTGAGACCCTCTTTACCCTGGATGATTCATACACGACCAGCAACGGCCAGGTCTTCACCGATATGGATCCCCACCGGACCATCACCAGAACAGCCACGGGAATAATCGCCGAATCTTTGAACACGGGAACGGTGGCGATCGGCGAGCAGCTACCCCCCGAAGATCGGTATGACCTTATGCGACGCTTTGGCCTCGGCCAAAAGACCGGTGTGCAACTGCCCGGCGAATCCGCAGGCTTGCTAACCGCCCCTGACACCTGGGATGGGCGCACGCTGTACACCACGACGTTTGGGCAAGGCTACGCCCTCACCGCAGTGCAGGCAGCCTCTGTTATGGCCACTCTTGGTAATGGGGGAGTCCGCCTGGCACCCACGTTGGTGTCGGGCTTCACGTCAGCCGACGGGACTTTTACACCGCTAGAAAGCCCCGCCCCCGTAGAGGTAGTCCGCCCCGAAGTGGCGTCAACGCTAGTCAGAATGATGGAATCTGTGACGAATGGAGGTTCCGGCTATCTGGCGGCCGTGGATGGCTATCGAGTAGCAGCCAAGACGGGCACGGCGGAAATCGACGGTGGAACCGTAGCCAATATGGTTGCCCTTTTCCCAGCCGATGACCCCCAGGTGGCTATTTCAACCGTCTTATACAAGCCCACCCTGCTTTACAAGGCCAGCGAGACGGCCGCCCCATTGGTGCATTCGATCGTCACCGATTCCATTCGGGTCTTAGATATCGCACCATCGAAGAACCCACCCGATCTGTTCCCAAGCAAACCGGAATGGGCGGAAGAGTAACGCGCTCGCCAACACACTTACAGCAACACAAGTACGAAGATAAATGGTCTGAGGAGAAGTCAGTGAAGCGTTCGCTTTCATGGATCGCACAGGCGATCGATGCATCATTTACCGGGGTGGACGATGACGTTGACTTAGCGTTAGCCACCACTGATTCTCGAGAGTGCGTCCCAGGATCCCTGTACTTCGCTCGGGTCGGCGAAAACGCTGATGGACACGACTTTCTAACCCAAGCCCGGCAAAATGGGGCGGCGGCCGCGATAGTGGAGAGGGAAGTCCCAGATCTGGAGATCCCGCAGCTCCGGGTCGCCGATGCCACCATCGCCCTGGGTGACCTGGCCAAAGCCCACCTGGCAGATCTGCGTGCAGATGGCGCCACTACCCGGCACAGCATCCAGGTTTTGGGGGTGACCGGCTCCGCTGGGAAGACCACCACAAAGGACCTGCTTGCGAACATCCTGGCTCGCTCCGGTCCAACCGTGGCCCCCAAGCTCTCCTTCAACAACGAAGTCGGCTGCCCTTTGACCATCCTGAAAGCAGATCGGGACACGCGTTACCTGGTTTTGGAAATGGGGGCTTCCGGATCGGGACACATTCGCTATCTAACCGAGATTGCCCCGTTGGACGTAGCGATCGAACTGATGGTGGGCCGGGCTCATTTGGGTGGGTACGAGGACGGGCAAACCGTCGCCGACGCCAAGCGAGAACTGGTGGAAGGGCTACTTCCAAACGGGGTGGCAGTCCTGAACAAGGACGACGCGCAGGTCGCGGCTATGGCGGAAGCGGCTCCTGATTCTGTGCTCTTCTTTTCCGCAGCCGGCGCCGAGGATGCGGTGGTGCGGGCGACTTTCGTGAAAGTGGAAGCCGATGGGTGTCCCAGTTTCGTACTGGAAACCCCTGATTTTCGAGGACGAGTGCAACTGGGTTTGGTGGGGGAGCACCAAGTATCAAACGCATTGGCCGCAGTTGCCGGGAATCTCGCTGTCGAGCGGTCCACTATTGAAGCGGTGCGTGCCTTGGAAAATGCCACTGCTGCTTCCCCTCACCGGATGGACGTAACCGAGGACGTACTCGTCCAAAATGAAGTGGGTGGGGTGACGCCGGTGACGCTGATCGACGATTCGTATAATGCCAATCCGGATTCGATGGCCGCGTCATTTCAGTTAGCGCAGGCTCTGCGTGGATCAGCGCGGCTCGTCATGGTCTTGGGCGAAATGCTGGAACTTGGCGACGACTCGGTGCGGATCCACCAAGAAGTTGGTCGCAACGCCGGTGAGATATCACCCGAAGTGGTTATCGGTGTTGGCGATGGGACGCGCGCCCTACTTGAAGCGCTCCCCGAAGACACGCAGGCTCGGTGGTTCCCCAATGAAACCGAGGCTTTACAAGCGTTGGAAGAAACCGTGCAGCCCGGCGACTTTGTGCTGCTCAAAGGGTCTTACGGATCAGGTGTTTGGAAGATCGCAGAGTCACTTAATGGGAAAGCGTAGAATCGGGATGAACAACTTGGTTTGTGACCAAAGGGAGATTGATCGATGATCGGCGTGATTGTCGCTTTCGCAGCCGCACTGATAGCCAGCATCTTTGGCACACCGCTTCTGATCAAGTTCTTGGTGAAAAAAGAGTATGGACAGTTCGTTCGGCAGGACGGGCCCACCGCCCATTACACCAAGCGTGGCACCCCAACCATGGGGGGCATCGTCATCATTTTGGCGATCGTTATCGGCGTTTTTGTTGGCTTCGGGGTCAATGGTGGCTGGCCGACGTATTCGGCGTGGCTCTTACTTTTACTACTGCTTGGATTGGGGTTCATCGGCTTCCTCGACGACTTCATCAAGATCACCAAGCACCGCAGTCTAGGGTTGAATGCCGCTGGGAAAATTGTCGGCCAAGTGGCCGTCGCAACGGTTTTTGGGGCATTGCTGTTGGTGAACCCGAATGCGGCGGGGCGCACCGCCGGGTCGATGGAAATCTCCATTGTCCGCGGCACCTCACTCAGCCTCGCCTTCGGTGGGGTCGTGTTAGGCACCATCTTGTTCCTTCTGTGGATCAACTTCTTAGTTGCCGCGTGGTCCAACGCCGTGAATCTGACGGACGGTCTAGACGGGCTGGCCACCGGCGCGTCGATCGCCGTGTTTTCAGCGTACGCAATCATCGCCTTTTGGCAGTACAGCCAAGCGTGCTCGCGCACTACGGTAGGGATGAATGTCTGCTACGAGACGCGCGATCCTCTTAGCCTGGCGATTTTCTCCGCCGCCGTGGTGGGGGCACTCATAGGCTTCCTGTGGTGGAATGCTTCCCCAGCCCAAATCTTCATGGGGGACACGGGTTCACTTGCTCTTGGCGGCGCCTTTGCTGGGCTGACCATCATGTCCCACACGGAGCTGCTCGCAGTGGTCATTGGCGGCCTGTTCGTAGCGGTCACCATGTCGGACGTCATCCAGATTGGCAGCTTCAAACTGACCGGTAAACGGGTGTTCAAGATGGCACCCCTGCACCATCACTTCGAACTGTCAGGCTGGAAAGAAGTCACTATCGTCACCCGCTTCTGGATTGTCTCCGCCCTGTTTGCCGCGTTGGGCGTGGGATTGTTCTACTTGGAATGGGTCTCTGGTCTTAAATGAGTAAACCCACGGCAGCGGTGGTCGGACTGGGCGTCTCTGGACGTTCAGCGGCCACCCTCCTCACCGACGCTGGATACGACGTGGTTATTTTCGACCAGTCAGGAACCCAGCTTCCAGAGGACCTTGCGGATGTGGGCGTCCAACTGCGTACCATTGCCAGCGCAGCGGATTTGGGAAACGCCTTAGTTGACCTGCGTCCCGACCAAGTGGTCGTCTCCCCGGGAGTTCCGCAAAACTCGCCAATCGTTAGAGAGGCGATAGGTGGCGGACTTGACGTTATCAGTGAAGTTGAAGTGGCTTGGCGGCTGGCGCCCTCCACCAAAACGAAATGGTTGGCTATCACCGGCACCAACGGGAAGACCACTACCGTCGGCATGGTTGATTCCATTCTTAAAGCCGCGGGTGTGGACGCAGTGCAGACCGGCAACGTGGGATACCCCGTTGCCAAAGCGGTGGTCGAGGATCGCGATGTACTGGTCGTTGAACTGTCATCCTTCCAGCTCGCCAACGTCACCACTGTCGCCCCTTGGGCCAGCATCTGCTTGAACATCGACGTTGACCACTTGGATTGGCATGGCAGCGTCGAAGAATACCGCCGCGCCAAAGCACGTGTCTATGAACGCTGCCAAGCGGCTCTGTTCGCGTTTGCGGACGATCCAACGACCATGGAAATGGCGCGGGACGCAAAGCGGGGCGAGCATGCCGCGATTGTCCCCCTCAGTTTCACTGAAGTGGACGAGGGCGAGATCGGCATTGAGAACGGCTTGCTTATCGATCGAGCCTCCCTTCCGATCGAAGCGCCGGATCGGACCCGAGTAATCGCGGATCTGACTGAGGTGCCTCTCTTGCGTGGACCGTTGGCTTCCCAGGACGGGAAAGACTCCCCACTTGTGCGGGACGCCCTCGCAGCAGCAGCACTGGCCGTGTCAATCGGGGTCGAAGGGGAGCATATAGTCACCGGGCTTACCGAATTCCAAGCGGCCCCGCACCGCTTCGCCCTCATTCCCTCCAATGACAACAAGACTTGGGTCGATGACTCTAAAGCCACCAACACCCACGCGGCCGCAGCGGCGCTGGCCAATGTAGCCCCCGGATCCACAGTTTGGATCGTCGGCGGAGATGCCAAAGGTCAAGACCTGGAACCGCTGATTGAGCGCGCAGCCAAGGTGGTCAAGGCGGCGGTCGTCATTGGTGCCGAGCAGCAGGCGCTTTTGGGTATGTTCGCGTCCGCCGCGCCAAATCTGCAGGTCGTTCCAGTGCCCGGGAAGGGTGATTTGGAAGAATGGATGGAAGAAGTCGTGCGCGCCTGCAACCGATTGAGCCAGCCAGGCGATACGGTATTGCTTGCGCCTGCCTGTGCGTCTTGGGATCAGTTTGCGAGCTATTCGCAGCGAGGCAACATTTTCCGGGAGGCCGTGCAACGCATTGGAAGTGAGGGGTGAAAACATGGCATTACGCGCCAAATCGAATAGGCCCTGGCGCTTCCAAATCCCAAAAATCCGTTTTGCGTCCTCAACGGATACCCCCAACGAGTATTCGCCGGTAGCCACGTACTATCTGATTCTGGTTCCATCACTGATCCTGGGTCTCTTTGGTTTGCTGATGGCTTTTTCGGCTTCGGCAGTGACCAATATTGCCTCCGGTGTGAACCCGTACGTCCCATTCTTGAAGACGGTAGGAATCGCCGTGCTCGCCTTGATAGTGGCGAGTATTTCCGTGATGCTCCGCCCCTCGACTTGGGAGCGCCTGGCTCCCAGCATGTTCCTAGTTGGCCTGCTCTTGCAGTTATCCCTTTTAGTCGTCGGTCTTGGCGCTGGCGGTAACACCAACTGGCTGCCGATACCCGGGACAGGCCAAGCAATACAGCCATCAGAGTTCTTGAAATTGGCAACGGCCCTCATGCTGGGTAGGACCTTGAGTCAACAGGCCATCAATGTAACTAACGCGCGGGATGTTTTCTGGGCGGGACTTTTCCCCAGTGTCCTGGCGATGGGCGCAGTCATGGTGGGTGGAGACATGGGAACCATGCTCATCTTCGTTGGTCTTGCCTTTGGCGCCATGTGGGTGGCCGGTGTGCCCGGACGTTGGTTTGGGCTGATGGCAATCGCCGGTGGGGCAGCATCGATTGTCATGGTGGTCATGAGCCCATCGCGTACCAGGCGGGTACTGGAATCACTGCCGGGCTTTGGAAGCCCACCCGATGTTTCTTCACCCACACAAACAGCCCACGGCCTGTGGGCGTTAGGATCAGGTGGACTGACCGGCCTGGGGCCAGGGGCCTCCCGCGAGAAGTGGAATTACCTGCAAGAAGCGCACACCGACTTTATTTTGGCGATTGTGGGGGAAGAATTCGGGCTGATAGGCAGCCTCACGGTGCTGACTCTGCTCGCCCTCCTGATTTATGGAAGTTTACGGCTATCTGCGCGCGCAAAATCCCGCTTCATCAGTATTTCCGCAGGTGGGATCGGCTCCTGGCTAGCCGTTCAAGGATTGGTCAACGTCGGGGCAGTCACTGGGCTGGCGCCCGTCATCGGCGTGCCCTTCCCGTTGATTTCGTACGGCGGTTCGTCTTTCCTGTTCACAGCCATGGCGATCGGCGTGCTGCTATCTTTCGCGCGGACAGAAGCGGGGATGCGCCATACCGGTAGGCTCAGCCCAGAAACGGGGGGACGGGATCCGCGGCGTGGTCCAGCCCCTCGGACGGTGCCATCTGTGCGCCGACGCTTGCGTAAACCCTCGAAAGGGGAGAAGTCCTAATGGGAAAGCGGATAGTACTGGCCGGTGGGGGAACCGCTGGGCACGTGAACCCACTCTTAGCCACCGCCCAGGTTTTAGTCGACCGAGGCCATCAGGTCACGGTGTTGGGAACGTCCGAAGGATTGGAATCTCGGCTCGTCCCCCAAGCGGGCCTGCAGTTGCTTACCCTGCCAAAAGTTCCTTTACCCCGGCGACCTTCCAAGGACCTGTTTACCGTCCCGCGCCGACTATCCGCGGCGGTTACCCAAGCGTCTGAACACTTGGAGGGCGCGGACGTGCTGCTCGGGTTTGGAGGCTACGTGTCCGCCCCCGCCTATATTGCGGCACGCCGCGCAGGAATCCCCTTTGTTGTGCAGGAGCAGAACGTGCGGCCCGGGTGGGCGAACCGCCTGGGTGCTCGCGATGCAGCCGCTGTGTCATTGGCATTTCCGCAAACGAAACTAAAGGCTCGCCACGGTAAGACCGTGTTCACCGGGCTGCCTTTGCGACGGGCAATCGTTGATTTAGCCGCCCAACGTGGAAGCGAAGAAGGCGCCCAAGAGGCGCGAGAGTCCGGATGCGCAGCATTTGGTTTGGACCCGAAGAAGCCGGTGCTACTGGTTACCGGCGGGTCACTGGGGGCCCAGCATCTTAACGAAGTGATTGCTCAGGCGGCGCCGGCGATCGCCGAAACCGCGCAGATCCTGCACGGGACGGGCGCAGGGAAAGATCAGGCGATTGTTGAGGTCGCCGCCAAATATCCGAACCTAACTTGGGTGGTGCGTGAATACATTGGCAACATGGAAGAGGCTCTAGCGGCTGCCGACCTGGTTTTGTGTCGCTCGGGCGCCGGTACGGTGGCTGAATTAGGTGCCTTAGGACTCCCGGCGTTCTACGTTCCTCTTCCAATCGGCAACGGGGAGCAGCGCCGCAATGCAGAAGAGCAAGTCGCGGTGGGGGGCGCGCTGATTGTGCCGGATGGCCGTTTTGATGAAGATGTGGTTCGGAAGCAGGTGCTGCCCCTGCTGCGTGACGCCGCCGCGCTGAAGGTAATGGGAGAAGCGAACCGGTCGACGTCTCCAGGTGACGGAGCGGCCCTGGTAGCGGACCTGGTTGAAGCAGCAAGTGAGGAGAAGCGCTAGTGAGCAACTCAAGACAAGGGGAGCAGTACCATTTCGTTGGGATCGGTGGAGCGGGAATGTCCGTAGTGGCAGAACTGCTGGCCGGACAGGGCGCCCAAGTCAGTGGTTCTGATCGTCAAGACTCAGCGGTTCTCCAATCTTTGGTTAAGGGCGGAATCGACGCCTACTTCCCGCACGATGCCAACCGGGTGCCCGAGGACGCAACCGTGGTTTTGACCTCCGCGATTCGCGACAGCAACCCAGAGTTGCAGCACGCTCGGTTGCGCGAACAAAAGATACTGCACCGTTCAGAGGCGCTTGCTCTAGCAGCCCAAGGGCAACCGTTTATCGCCATTGCGGGAGCGCACGGGAAGACTTCCACTTCGGCCATGATTGCCGTGACCCTGCTGAGCTGCGGGGTGGACGCCTCATATGCCATCGGGGGACCGGTGTTGGGTGAGGGTTCCGGGGCTCGGATTGGCACCGAAGTGTTCGTTGCTGAAGCCGATGAGTCCGATGGGTCCTTCCTGCACTACGAACCCAGTATCGAAGTGATTACCAACGTTGAACCGGACCATTTGGACCACTTTGGTAGCCGCGAAAAGTTCATGGGAATCTTTGAACAGTTTGTCGACCGACTGCGCCCAGGCGGCACCCTGATCTGCTGCGCCGAAGATGCGGGTTCAGCACACTTAGCCGAATACGGAGCCGGCGCCGACAATGTGGACCAAGTCATTACTTACGGGCGTCCTGAACACTGCGTAGTTGAGCCGGATGTGGCGATAACCCGGGTGCGAATGACCCCAACGACAACCGTTGCGGTGCTGGCTTTCCGCGGTCAAACCTACCCGGTAGCACTAAACGTTACCGGCTGGCACAACATCGTTAACGCGGCTGGAGCGTGGGCCGCATGTGTAGCCAGCGGCGTAGAACCGGAAAGAGCGGCGGCTGGCCTGCGGAACTTCCGGGGTGCCGGTCGGCGCTTTGAGCTGCGCGGCGAAGTTGCCGGTCGGCGCGTCTACGACGACTACGCCCACCACCCAACAGAGGTGGAGGCGGCGCTTCACCAGGCACGTCTGGTCGCTGGCGACGGGGAAGTTGTCGCCCTGTTTCAACCGCACCTTTATTCCCGCACTCGCAACTTTGCCGACCGGTTTGCCCAAGCGCTTTCGCTTGCCGACCAGGTTGTGCTCACCGACATCTATGCCGCCCGGGAAGATCCCATCCCCGGGGTGACTACCGAACTTGTTGCCGTCAGCCCGCAGCTAACCGCGCCCCACGTCCTCATTCCCGATGTGCGTGAGGCCGCCCAGGCCGCCGCCGGCCTTACTCCACCCGGAGGAGTGTGTATCCTCGTGGGCGCCGGGGACGTTTTCTTGCAAGCCTCAACGGTCACTAAATACTGGCATGAAGAGGGCCGACAGAAGTGACAGTGCCTCCCGGGCCGCCGCCGCGTCCTCGGCGTCGAGCCATGGCGGGGGACCACTTACCCGAACGACCCGTATCGGCGCCGCTGCCTGTAGAAAAACCGCCCGAAAAACCGGCTCCAAGACCGAGTCGGAAGCCGGCACCCAAGGTGAAACGGGAAGTTGCGCAGCGCCCTCGCCCGACCCTTGATCGTCCGTTGACTTCGTTTCCCCCGGCAAGTCCGCGGGGCGCGAAAGTAGATTTGCGGGACCACCGCAAAGAGCGTCGAGCCGCACGACGCAGACTCATCGCGCTGCGCGTCCTCACAGTGGCGCTTATCGCCGTTGCGGTCGGCGGCTTGGTGTGGCTCACGTTCTTCTCCGCCCTCTTTAAGTTGGACCAGGACGCAGTCACGGTGGAGGGCGCACCCCCCGACGTGGTTTCTGCCGACGTCATGCCCGCTATTGCAGCCCGCGTCGACACGCCGCTTCCCCGGGTTTCCACCGCGGCCGTAGCCGCCGAGATCGGGCAGAGCTCCCAGGTAATGGACGTGCGCGTGGCGCGGTCCTGGCCGCGGGGACTTCATATAGAGATCGTCGAGCGAAAGCCGGCCGCGATCGTCGAGCCGGAACAGGGGCAAGGACAGGTAGTAGTGGGCATCGACGGTGTCGTTATTACCCCGACGCTGCCCAGTGACGAACTGAGGGCGACTCTGCCCCTGGTGCATACGTCCGCCCTCGAAGAAGATCATCAAGAACGTCAGGCGGCCGAGGCTGTCTTGGTGTGGGACTCACTTCCCGAAACCATCAGTTCCCAAGTTGAGTCGATTGCGGTCAATGGGCGTCTGGTGACACTGTCTCTTACGGATGGCTCCAAAGTTGTTTGGGGTGACGATGAAGAAAGTGAGCTCAAGGCCCAAGTGGTTGAGCTCCTGATGGAACAGCACCCCGCGCAGAACTATGATGTGCGCGACCCACGCCGACCGGTTACAAGCTAAATCTTGCACCGCCTAGCCACGAAAACGTGAGTGAGCAGACAGAGATAATCTGCCTGGGCAACACGCCGACGCAGGTCCTTGATACCGCGCTCTTAGACCCATAACGTCTATGGGCTAGAGCAAAGACTAAATGCAACCCTCAACTAGAGCCTTAGGGTTGGTTGAGGATGCAGCACCTCCAGGGGGACCAGTGGCGGTACCGCAGAACCATCTCGCAGTAATCAAGGTTGTCGGCATCGGCGGCGGCGGCGTAAACGCTGTAAACAACATGATCGACGCTGGATTAAAAGGCGTTGAATTCATCGCGATCAACACCGATGCCCAGGCGCTGCTCATGTCAGACGCCGAAACGAAGCTAGACATCGGTCGGGAACTAACCCACGGACTCGGCGCCGGCGCAGACCCAGCAGTGGGCCGCAAAGCCGCTGAAGACCATGTGGAAGACATCGCCGAAGCGGTTGCTGGCGCAGACATGGTTTTCGTCACCGCTGGTGAAGGGGGTGGCACCGGCACCGGTGGCGCACCGGTCGTGGCGAAGGCTGCCCGTGAAGCGGGTGCCCTGACCGTTGGCGTGGTGACACGCCCATTCTCTTGGGAAGGACGTCGTCGCTCGCAGCAGGCTGAAGCCGGCGTCGAAGCGCTACGGGCCGAAGTGGACACACTCATCGTGATCCCCAACGACCGTCTGCTCGACATCTCTGATCGGGCAATCTCTATCATTGACGCCTTCAAAGAGGCGGACAAAGTTCTTCTTTCCGGCGTGCAAGGAATTACCGAACTGATCACCACGCCCGGCTTGATGAACGTGGACTTCAACGACGTGAAGAGCGTCATGAAAGACGCTGGCTCCGCCCTCATGGGTATCGGCGCCGCCACCGGGGAAGACCGCGCTCTGCGAGCCGTGGAAACCGCGATTTCCTCCCCACTGCTCGAAGCATCCATCGATGGGGCACACGGAATCCTCTTCTTCGTTCAAGGAGGCCCAGACTTGGGTCTGCACGAAATCATGCAGGCAGCGACCCTGGTCCAAGAAGCTGCTCACGAAGAAGCGAACATCATCTTCGGCAACGTTGTCGATGAGTCCCTGGGCGATGAGATTCGCGTTACTGTTATCGCCGCCGGTTTCGACCAGAAGGCACAGAAAAAAGCGGCCGCCGAAACAGCTGCCCGCATCTCCCGAGAATCAACCCCTCAGGAAGCGCTGCCCGCACCCACATCCGGTGGCATCCCACTGGCAACTGCGCCACAGCGTCCCCGCGAATCACATGAACCGCGTTACACCACGCCGGAGCGTCGCCCTCGCACATCCCCCACGCCACAGGCAGCGCACAGGCAAAGGCCGGAAGTACCCACCCGCACCGGCTCGATGAGTACGCTGAACCCACATACGATGACTCCAGCAACTTCAGGGACGTTTGAGGCGCCCCGGGTGTACATCGAAGATATTGACGATGAAGATCTGGACATCCCCGACTTCCTGCGCTGATATTTTTGAGTGACGAATCTGGAGCCCGCCCGGCGACATGCCGGGTCGGCTCCCAGAGGCGGGCAACCGGGTAGGTTACCGTTCTAATTGTCGTTAAGGGCGAAGGAATTCGTCTGTGGTCCAAGTGGGCATTTGGGAAAGGGTATCGCTATGGCGCAGCGATTTAACCGAGCAATGGAGATTATGGGCTGGCGGGTGCCCGAAGATGAAGAAGACGTCTTCGAAGAAGTGCACAGCGAAGAAACCGCTGAAATCCGCGAAGTAGACTTCCATGCCTTTACCCCTACCCCAGAACCAGAAGTTGAAGTTCCCCCCGCCCCGGTGACTGGACTGCGCCGCATTGCTACCGTCCACCCGGCGTCTTATGGGGATGCTCGCCTGATCGGTGAGGCATTCCGCTCCGGCACGCCCGTGATCATGAACTTGGAAGAACTTCCAGACACAGAAGCGCGGCGCATCGTAGATTTCGCTGCTGGACTGGTCTTTGGCCTGCACGGCGCCATAGAACGTGTCACGCCCCGTGTTTTCCTACTGTCCCCGCGAGATGTCGAAGTGACTTCCCGCGCGGACGGCCGCGCCAACAACCTCTTCTCGTAGAGAGACGATAGTGGGTTCCATCGTCGCGCTGATCGGCTATGCGATCGCCTGGGTAGCGTCTGTCTACACGGTTATTCTTTTGGCCCGAGTGATCCTAGATTGGACCAGACTCTTGGCGCCGCGCTGGATGCCCCCACGGTGGCTACTCACCATTTTCGACCTGGTGTATCGCCTCACAGACCCGCCCATCCGGTTTATGAGGCGCTTCATTCCACCGATCCGACTGGGGAATGTGGCCCTCGACGTAGGTTTCATGGTCGTCTTCATCGCAACAATCGTCCTCGAAAGAGTTGGCAACTGGATGGTTTACGTGGGGCACATGTCCAGCTAGTGAGCGTCAAGTCACGCCAATTAGGGGACAGAAGTTACGAATGTTGCGCAAGTTGCAGGTCATACCGGTAGGATCTAGAAGTACGTGGCAAGGCTGGACGCCGTTCGGCTGAGGCCACTGACCGCCGCCTCATGGTGGGGTCGGTGTCTCCCGCATTGACGATGACAGAGGTGAACAAAATGGCGCTTCTTACCGCCGACGACGTTCTGAACAAAACATTTCAGTCCGTCAAGTTTCGCGAGGGGTATGACCAAGTTGAGGTAGACGAATTCCTCGATGAGGTTGTTGCGACCATCTACGCGTTGACGGTTGAAAATTCTGAACTGAAAGAGAAACTGGCCGCTGCCGACCAGCGCATCCAGCAGCTCCAGTCGGGCGAGGCTGCTACCGAAGTGGTAGAGGCCGTCGTGGAAGAGCCCGTCGCACCAGAACCCGAGCCCGTCGCCCCAGTGGCTTACGCCCAGGTTACGGAAGAGGTGGCAGTACCACCGGCCAACGACCCGCAGGCGGCCGCATCCATGCTGGCTCTCGCACAGCGCCTGCATGACGAGTATGTAGACGACGGCCGCGAAGAAGGCGAACGTATTGTCTCTGAGGCGCGTGCCCAAGCTCGCGATATCGTCAACTCGGCCAAGGGTGAGAGGGACGAGATCCTCACCAAGCTGCAGGGAGAGAAGTCTGCCCTGGAAGATTCGATCAACAACCTGCGCGGGTTTGAGGCGGACTACCGCTCTTCAATCTCTGAGCACTTGCAGAAGCTGCTGGCAGAACTTCAGTCAGAGTCGTCCTGACCCAAGTTTTCGTGCCCGCTGTGTAGGCCCCCGCGTTGATGCGGTGGGCCTACAGTGCTTGTCGACATCCGCGTCTTAAGCGGCAGCATAAGATGGGGAGTCTATGAAAGAGAATTCTCGGCAGATCGTGGGCGAGCGCCCCCACACCCCTTCCAAACGGAAGTGCTTCTGGCTTTTCCTCGGTGTCGCAATAGTGGCGCTGGCCAGTGACCTAGTCACGAAAGCGTGGGCGCTGACGCACCTGGAAGAAGGTGTCCCACGCCCGTTCGTGGGTAACTTTATTCGGCTCCAACTGATCCACAACCCTGGGGCCGCGTTTTCACTCGGTGCGGGAACCACATGGATTTTCACGATCTTGGCGGCCGCTGTCATCGGGGTCATCATCTGGTATTCGAGGCGAGTAACCAGCCCGGTGCTGGCCGTAGCTTTGGGCCTGTTAGCAGGGGGAGCCGCCGGAAACCTGTGGGACCGCCTTACACGACCACCGGGTTTCGCTCAGGGTCACGTTGTTGACTTCATCAACTACAACGACTGGTTCATCGGTAATGTGGCCGACATTTGGATAGTGGCGGCGGCGATCCTCTTGATCGTTTGGCGGTTAACAGACAGAGGGCCATCCAAAGAACAGGGGGGACAAGATGGGTAGCCCGCGACTGATTCCTGTCCCAGACGGGCTGGTGGGTCAGCGCATCGACCAGGGGCTGTCACGCCTGCTTGGGCTTTCCCGCAATCAGTGTGCGTCTTTGGTTGAACAAGGGAACATCCTGCTCGATGGGCAGGTGCCACCCAAATCCGCCCGACTCACAGAAGGGTCGTGGCTGGAAGTTACTCTGCCCCCGGTTGATGCCGGTCCCGTACCCACTGCCGACTTGGATATTTTGTACGAGGACGAAGACCTGATCGTCATCAACAAGCCAGTCGGCGTCGCGGCTCACAGCGGGCCCGGTTGGGATGGCCCGACCGTCATTTCTTCTCTAGAAGCTGCCGGGGTGCGTGTTTCCACTTCTGGGCCGACGGAGCGGCAGGGAATCGTTCAGCGTCTTGACGTGGGCACTTCGGGGGCGATGATCGTCGCCAAATCAGAGTTGGGTTACGGGCGTTTGAAGAATGCGTTTCGCAGCCGTGAAGTGCAAAAGACTTACCACACGGTGGTTGAGGGACACCCCGACCCGGCGCGGGGCACGATTGAGGCCCCGATTGGCCGTCACCCTTCGCGAACCTGGCGGATGGCGGTGCTTGAGGGGGGCAAGCACGCAATCACCCATTACGACGTGCTGGAGCTAATGCCGGGCGCCGCACTGCTCGAAGTGGATCTAGAAACTGGCCGTACCCACCAGATTCGTGTGCATATGGCTGCTATTGGCCACCCGTGTGTGGGGGACACGTTCTATGGTGCGAACCCGCAAAAAGCTGAAGAACTAGGACTGGTGCGTCAGTGGCTGCACGCAGCAGAGGTTGGGTTCAAGCATCCCAGAACAGAGGAACAGATAACGGTCCGTGCCCCCTATCCAGAGGATCTGGTTGCCTCACTGCAACAAATGCGGGGTGACTGAACGCACTGCGCGGCTTGCGGTTGCAGTCGCGTCACTTGGTTCGGTCGCCCTCAACCGACATGCGCAACGCTTCGAGTGTGGAGCGCAGTGCTTCAAACTGGTCAGGGGACAATCCAGTCGAAGATTCAACCGCGCGCCGAACCGGTCCGGCTTTTGGTTCTAATGACTGCCCTTTTTCGGTGAGGTGGACGGTTACCGTCCGCTCGTCTTCGTCACTTCGGCGTTTTTCCACCAGCCCCAGCGCCGTCAGCCGTTTCACCAACGGTGACACTGTTCCTGAATCTAAGTTCAGCGCCGCCTGCAGTTCGGAGACCGACTGACCATCGTGTTCCCACAGTGAGAGCATCGTCAGGTACTGCGGATAGGTGAGGCCGATCTGGGCGAGGGGACGCCGATAAGCACCCGTGACTGCGCGCGAGGCAGCGTACAGCTGAAAGCACAGTTGTTCTTCAAGTCGCGCCGGTTCCACTTATGCCACCCCTTGATCGTCATAGACCAGTCTAGTACATTTAGATTGTGCGCAAGATACTTGTGGTCAATCGGGCCCGGGGTCGAAGCGCCGCCCGCCGGTTGGGTGCCGGCCCAGCCGCCAGATTTTGAGGAGGACGGCATGGCAGAAGAGTGGCTTCCAAGCCTGTTGACGGACACGCCGGAAGAAGGGTTTGCTCTTGCGGTGAAGCTCTCACGCATGGGGGTAAAGACAACGCAGCCCGATGTTGAGGTACTCCACAAACTGCGACCCATCTACGCGAATGACGCGGATAGCTTGACCGCGGCTTCACAGGTAGTGGCAATCAATTTCCAAACTGTGGCCGCCGCGAACGGGTACTGGCGTTAGAAGCAAAACCTGACGATTCGCTTCGCCCTCGACCAGAATCAATCGTGATCTGGCGGGGGCGCCACCATATCCGCAGCAGCGATGTCGGAAGTCCCCGCTAAGCTGCCTGACATGGCTGCATCACGTGACGGATTCGTTCATCTTCACAATCACACCGAGTACTCAATGCTGGATGGGGCTGCCAAAATCAAGCCAATGGTGGCTGAAGCAGTCCGCTTAGGTCAGCCAGCGCTGGGGATAACCGATCACGGCTACCTCTTCGGCGCGTATGAGTTTTACAAGGAATGCGTCGACGCGGGAATCAAACCGATTATCGGTTTGGAAGCGTATGTAACTCCGGGGACTTCACGCTTCGATAAGTCAAAAGTTACCTGGGGGGAACCGTGGCAAAAAGGTGATGACGTTTCCGCCCGCGGAACGTACACGCACCTGACTTTCCTCGCTCACAGCACCGAAGGAATGCACAATCTCTTTCGGATGGGGTCCCTGGCGTCGTTAGAAGGGCAGGTAGGCAAATACCCGCGGATCGACAAAGACTTGATGCAGCGCTACCACGAAGGCATCACCGTCCTCACCGGGTGCCCTTCCAGCGCCGTCCAAACTCGTCTGCGTCTGGGCCAATGGGATGAGGCGGTCAAGGAAGCCGCCGAACTGCGCGACATCTTCGGTCCGGAAAACTTTTACGTGGAACTGATGGACCACGGGATCGATATTGAACGACGCACGCGCGATCAACTACCGGAGATTGCCCGCCTACTAGATGCCCCCATGGTGATCACCAACGACTCCCACTACGTCGCCCAAGAAGATGCGCGCACACAAGAGGCGATGCTTGCTTTACAGTCGACGACCACGCTCTTGGATAAGCCCTATCACGAAGGGGGACCGCGCTTCGCTTTCGAAGGGGACACGTTCTATTTGCGGTCCAGCCGAGATATGCGCCAGTCGTTCAAAGACCTGCCGCACGCGTTGGATTCAACCTTGGACATCGCCGAAAAATGCGAAGTTAGCTTCACTACCGCGGCGCAGGGCGCTAACTTCATGCCAACTTTCCAGACACCGCCGGGTGAAGATGAACGATCCTGGTTTATCAAAGAAGTGCGCCGGGGACTGCACGAACGCTTTGGCGACCACATTCCCACCGAAGTCCTCGACCGGGCTGAGTTCGAAGAGTCGGTCATTTTGCAGATGGGCTTTCCCGGCTACTTCCTAGTGGTTGCTGACTTCATCGGTTGGGCTAAGCGGAACGGAATCCGCGTGGGTCCCGGCCGCGGCTCGGGCGCCGGATCGATGATCGCCTACGCCATGGGCATCACCGACTTGAACCCGATCGAACACGGCCTACTTTTTGAGCGCTTCCTCAACCCGGAACGCGTATCCATGCCGGACTTCGACGTCGACTTCGACGAGCGGCGGCGCGATGAAGTCATCGCTTATGTGCGGGACAAATACGGTGATGACCGCGTCGCCCAGGTGGTTACGTACGGAAAGATCAAGTCGAAACAGGCCCTGAAAGATGCCTCTCGGGTAATGGGCCGCGAATACCGAGTTGGCGAAGAACTATCGAAAGCCCTTCCGGCAGATGTGATGGGCAAACCCATGCCGCTGGCGGGCATCTTCGATCCCGAACATAAGCGGTATGCGGAAGCCCAAGAGTTCCGCAAACTCTATGAAGAGCGCCCCGACCTGCATGACGTATTCGATCTAGCCACCCGGTTGGAAGGTCTCACCCGGCAGTGGGGCGTCCACGCCTGTGCAGTAATCATGTCAAGCGAACCGCTGGCGGGCATCATCCCCTTGATGAAGCGCCCACAAGACGGAGCGATCATTACCCAGTTTGACTACCCGTCGTGTGAAGAACTGGGGTTGCTCAAGATGGACTTCCTAGGACTACGTAACCTGACGGTCATCTCCGATGCGCTTGAAAATATCCGCCTCAACGGGAAAGAAGTGCCCGATATCGACCACGTTGGTCTAGACGATCCCAAAACCTATGAACTGCTGGGGCGTGGTCAAACACTGGGCATCTTCCAACTTGAAGGTGGCGGCATGCGGGAACTTCTCGCCATTATGCAGCCTGACAACTTTGAGGATATCTCCGCTGTCGGCGCCCTCTACCGACCCGGGCCAATGGGGGCGGGCTCTCACACCAACTACGCACTGCGGAAGAACGGGCGGCAAGAAGTCGTCCCCATCCACCCCGAACTGGCCGAGCCATTGGAAGAAATCCTGGGCACAACTTTTGGGCTGATCGTCTACCAAGAACAGGTAATGCAGATCGCCCAAAAGGTCGCCGGCTACACGCTTGGCCAAGCCGATATGTTGCGCCGAGCCATGGGCAAGAAAAAGAAGGAGATTCTCGACAAAGAATTCGACCCCTTCAAAGCCGGTATGTTGGCCAATGGCTTCTCGGAGGACGCGGTCAAGACACTGTGGGGAATCCTCGTGCCGTTCTCCGATTACGCGTTCAATAAATCGCACTCTGCGGCGTACGGGCTAGTTTCCTATTGGACCGCATACCTGAAAGCCAACTACCCGGAAGAGTACATGGCGGCCCTGCTTACTTCGGCCGCAGCCAATACGGACCGCCGTGCCCTCTACCTAGCTGAGTGCCGCCACATGGGCATCCAAGTTGCCCGGCCAGATGTGAACTTCTCTCACGCTGCGTTTACCGCTGATGAGGAAGGCGTGCGGTTCGGCATGGCTTCCATCCGTAACGTTGGCAAGAGTGTCGTCGAGGCGATCGTCGCGACCCGTGAAGAAAAAGGTGCTTTCACCTCTTTCCAAGATTTCCTCGACAAAGTTCCGGTTGAAGTTTGTAACAAGCGCACTATGCAATCGCTGATCAAAGCGGGTGCCTTTGACAGTTTCGGTCACCCTCGCCGCGCCCTCCTAGCGCGCAGCGACGACGCAGTCGATGCGGTAATCGACCTCAAACGCAATGAAGCACACGGACAGTTTGACCTGTTCGCCGGACTCGGGGGCGAAGAAGATTCCGCGTCCTCATTCACCATCGAAATCCCTGAAATAGGGGAGTGGGACCGCAAAGATAAGCTGGCTTTCGAACGCGAAATGCTGGGCCTGTACGTATCCGACCATCCACTGCGGGGGATGGAGCGCTCCTTGCCACGCTACCAGGACGTAGAAATCGGGACGCTGAAAGAGGACCCACGCAAGTACGACAACAAGCGGCTCACCATCGCCGGTTTGGTGACGGGTCTGGATGTCCGGCTCAATAAAAAGGGTCTGCCTTGGGCGATCGCCACGATCGAAGACTTCAGTGGATCAATCGAAGTTCTCTTCTTCCCCCGCCAGTTTGAAGGCGTACAAGACATTCTGGAACAAGATCAGATAGTGGCGGTCACCGGCCGCGTTGGCATTCGCGATGATCAAGCGTCGATCACCGGGAACAGCTTGCGGGTATTGGAACTACGTGACCGCAGTGACATGCCAGTAGAGGTCACGCTGGACGCCGTCCGGTGTGAACCCGAAACGCTGCGTGACCTAGCTGCAGTTATAGAGGCCTTCCCCGGGTCTGCGCGGGTGCGGGTACATGTGCGTGACAAAGCCAAGCAAACCACGGTGGATCTAGGGCCGCAGATGACCGTTGACCCAGGTTCGTCGTTTTATGCTGCCGTCAAAGGCCTATTGGGAGCCGGCTCGGTGGTGTGACACTGCTCTCTTGGCGGTGGGTACACATCTCAACGGCTTTTCAGGGTGAAAACGAGGGCGAAACCTCGTTGAGATGTGTACCCACCCGAGATGGGTGCAGCCGCCGGCCACGTATCGGGCTAGTTAACGCGGGCGGCCGTGGGTTTCCTAAGCTTGACTGGTGAAAATCATCGATTTGCGAGATCGCGCTTCTTTCAGGAATCTGCACGCACTGCTTCCCAGGCCCCAAGTGGATACCACGGCGGCCTCGCACATCGTCCAGCCATTAATGGACGACGTGAAAAATAGGGGAGCGGCCGCGCTCTATGACCTTGATGAAAAGTTCGATGGGGTGCGCCCAGACACGCTGCGCGTGCCCGCACACGCATTGGAAGAAGCCGCTAAGAACCTAGACCCTCGCGTCAAAGCTGCACTGGAAGTGGCCATCGAAAACGCGCGCGTCGCCCACCATGCCCAGCTCCCTCTGCCAGCAGTAACAGAAGTTGTTCCCGGCGGCTTTGTTTACCAGCGCTGGGTGCCGCTAGGTCGGGTTGGCCTGTACGTGCCTGGCGGGTTGGCGGTCTACCCATCGTCAGTGGTGATGAACGTGGTAACCGCTCAAGTTGCGGGCGTGAAGTCGATGGTTGTTGCCACCCCGCCGCAGGTGGAATACGGGGGCCTGCCTCACCCGACGATCTTGGCGGCCTGCCACATGTTGGGTGTGGATGAAGTGATTGCGGTCGGCGGCGCCCAGGCAATCGCAGCCATGGCCTATGGTTTTCGCGACGGCGCCTATGTGTGCCGGCCAGTTGACAAGGTCACCGGGCCGGGTAATGTTTATGTGGCGGCAGCCAAACGAGTCGTCCAATCTGTATGCGGGATTGATTCCGAGGCCGGCACGACCGAGATCGCTATCCTCGCTGATGAGACGGCGCGCGCCGACTATGTGGCGGCAGACCTAATCAGCCAAGCCGAACACGATCCGGCGGCCGCATCCGTCTTGGTCACCGACAGTCTTGACCTGATTGACGGCGTGCAGGCAGCGCTGCCCGATATGGTGGCTAACACCGATCAGCCAGAGCGCATCACCACGGCTTTGAACGGGCCGCAGTCCGCCCTCGTCCTCGTGAACTCGCTGGCGGACGGCATCGAGGTCGTCGAAGCCTATGCACCGGAACACCTGGAAATCCACACGCGCGATGCGCTTGCGGTTTCAGAACAGATCACCACGGCAGGCGCCATCTTCGTCGGGGACTACACGCCGGTGCCCTTAGGTGACTATGTTGCCGGGTCAAATCACGTTCTTCCCACTGGGGGAACCGCCCGCTATTCGGCCGGTCTGAACGTCACTCAATATCTTCGCTCCATGCAGGTCGTGGACTACTCCCAGGACGCATTGCGCCAAGTAACCCCAGCTCTCATTGCTTTGGCCGGGGCCGAAGGCCTGCCGGCACACGGTCAAGCTGCCGCGCGCAGGTTTGCAGATGACGTGGCGGATCAGCCCATCGAACCGGCAGCGGACGCAGGTCAACCCAATGACGTCCATATCGAGTTGCCATGGCGCAGTGAACTGGCGGCAGTTGAGCCCTATGGCGCGCCCATGATCCCCTTGCCGGTGCGGTTGAACGTGAACGAAAACCCATTCGCCCCGGCCGAAGAAGTCCGCGCTGCTATTGCCGAAGCGGCCTACGAAGCGGCAGGAACCCTAAACCGTTACGCCGACCGGGATGCAACTGAACTGCGCCGTGATCTGGCCGAATATGTCAGCGATGAGTCGGGAGTCGTCGTCGACAGCGGCCAGGTGTGGGCGGCAAATGGCTCCAACGAAATCATGCTGCAACTGCTACAGGCGTTCGGGGGGCCGGGTCGAACGGCCCTCGCCGTGTGGCCCACGTATTCGATGTATGTGGAATACACGCGGGACACGAACACCGGCTGGGTGTTAGAAGGGGAGCAGAGCGCGAACGGCGGCTTACCTTCCTTTGATGCGGACGTCTTGATTGAGGCGATGCGCCGTGTCCAACCTGCGGTGGTGTTTGTCCCCAGCCCGAACAATCCCACAGGGGAAGCCGTCCCTCTCGACGCACTCGAAAAGGTCTTGGCTGCCTCGACGAGCACCGGCCCCGTCGATCCGCGAACCGGCAGTGCCCGTGCAAGCCTGGTGATCGTCGATGAGGCGTACGGCGAGTTCCGTCCCGAAGGTCAACCCAGCGCCCTCACCCTGTTAAAAGATCATCCGAACCTGGTGGTGACCCGCACCATGTCGAAAGCGTTTGCGGCCGCTGGTTTGCGTTTGGGATACATGATCGCCTCCCCACAGGTGGTGCGGGAAATCCAGAAGGTGCGCCTTCCCTATCACCTTTCCCAGCTAACCCAGGCTGCTGCGCGCGCCACTTTGAAGTACGCCGAAGAGCAGATGCGCCAAGTCGACCTCATTCGAAGTGAGCGTGATGCGCTCAGCGACTGGCTGACTCAGAAAGGGTTCACTGTGGCGCCCTCGTCCGCTAACTTCCTTCTCTTTGGCCCACTGAAACGTCGCCATGGCGTCTGGCAGAAGCTGGTCGACCAAGGTGTCTTGGTGAGGGAGGTCGGCCCCGACGGCTACCTGCGGGTTACAGTGGGGACGCCGGATGAAAATATCGCATTCCAAACGGCATTGGAGGAAGCCCTGTGACACACCCTGATCGCACCGCCACCGTAGAGCGGAAAACCAGCGAATCCGACGTCACCGTAACCATCAACCTGGATGGGACCGGCAAAGCGGATATCTCGACCGGCGTCCCGTTTTACGATCACATGCTCACCGCCTTGGCGAAGCACTCCCTGATCGACATCACCGTTCAGGCGGTTGGGGACACGCATATAGATGCCCACCACACCGTGGAAGATACGGCGATCACCCTGGGACAGGCGTTCGTCACGGCCTTGGGCGACAAGCGCGGGCTGCGCCGCTATGGCACCGGCTTCGCCCCCCTCGATGAGGCACTTGCCCGCGTGGTCGTGGATGTGGCCGGGCGTCCCTATTGCGTGGTGAAAGGCGAACCGGAAGGACAGGCGTACCACCTGATCGGCGGCCATTACACGGGCGCCCTCACCCAGCATGTCTTCGAATCATTTGCTTATAACGCGGGCCTTTGCCTGCACGTGACGCTCCTGGATGGGCGCGACCCACACCACATTGTGGAAGCCCAGTTCAAGGCTCTCGCCCTCGCCCTTAGAGAAGCGGTCGCCATTGACCCGCGTGTCGATGGAATCCCATCTACAAAGGGGGCGCTCTAAAACATGAGTGAAGAACCAACGGATTCGGGTACAGATTTCGACGCGGAGTTCCGTGCCATCATGGAAGAAGCCATGAAAGACGAGCTGCCAACCGACTCGCAAGACGACGGTTCGGAGCGTGCCGAGGACGCCCAGCCGGATGACGCTGGAGAGCCATCCCATGACTGTCGGGCGCTCATTCTTTCGCCGATTGACGCCCCGGGAGCGCTTCGGGCTGCGCTAGACATGGTGGGTTCACCCGCCCCGGTTGTGGGGTTGGGCCGTTCCAGCGGGGTGTTCTTGAATGTGGATGAGGACGAGGGCGATTCAGAAGAAGCATCCATGATGGCGCTGCTCGGGGAGGACCGTCCTCTTCCAAAATCAGTGGATGAAATGGCCCGGCTACTTTCCAAGCTCAGCAAACACGGGGCGGTTGCGCTCGCTGCGTGGACTCGGCACGAACCCGCCGCCGATACGGACGAGGACGCCGCCGG
>CAYFWE010000006.1:0-57642 GCA_964346745.1 uncultured Actinomyces sp.
AGTAATCCGTGAGCTTGCCCTGGATGCGTAGGATCTCGTCAATCGCTTTCTGCGTAGCGACGTTATAACTGGTTACTTCGTCGCGCAGTCGGGCAACTTCGTCATCCGTAAGCGGTGTTTCAGGACCCAGCTGATCGGCGCCTTCAGAAGTTTCGATGGTGACGACTTCATCGCGGATGTCATCAAGGCTTTGAGCAAGAGTCGCGATGTGGATCATCAGATCTTGAACATCTGCAGAAGAAGCAAGGAATTGAGCCCAGCGCGCCAGCACCGTGGTGATTTCATCTCTTTCTGCCACGACCTGCAATAGCAGCAAGTCAAGATTGTCGCGGGTCCGGTCAATGTTTACTGGCAGTGAACGCGGGGTGATCCGGCCGCGGCCGATGTCACTCTGCTCATCATCTGCAATCGTGTGGAGCAGGTCGGATAGTGCTAGCCGGGTAACCGGGTACCACTTGCGGTGTTCGCGTCTGGCTACGGCACTATCCAGAAAGAGGGCGGTGAAGAAGAAAGTCACCAGGCCGGCCGCGACGCCGGACAGAATCACTGTTTCCTTCCAGAACTGGCTCGCAACATCCATCCAGATGATTATGACCAGCAGTACTACAGTCACAACGCCCGCGATGATATTCAGCGCCCTCGTACTAACTATCCGACGGTTGTTATTCACGGCCTCTCCTTGTTTCCTGGGCACTGACCATAGCGCGGAAAAACGGGTAACGTGGCAAAAGACAAGGGGGGTCTCATGACTGTGATCGAGGTCTGCGTTGAAGACGTCGAAGGGGTACGTGCAGCACGCGATGGTGGCGCTGATCGGGTGGAATTGTGCAGGGATTTGGCCACCGGTGGGCTAACCCCACCCTTCCCTGTCATTGAAGAGGCGCTGGGCTATGCCCCGGTGCAGGGCTTGCGAATTTTGGTTCGTGAGAATCCAACTTCCTTCCAGCTCACGGATGTCGAAATCCAAGAGCAAGCGGATATCATTTCGGCGATTCTCAGCGAATTTGGTTCATCCTATGTGCCGATCGGTTTCGTTGTGGGGGGACTTCAGGGGGATCAGATAGATCTGTTGGGAGCCAAACTCTGGCGAGAAGCGGCTGGAGAGTGTGATCTTGTCTTTCATCGCGGCTTCGATCGAGTCTCAAATCGAGATGTTGCTCTAACTGCGCTTGCCGGGCTCGGCTACGACGCGGTGCTGACCGCTGGGTCCGCAGCAGGAGTTGCGAACACGAAGGTCCTTGCGGAGTTGGTCGCGCTGTCAGATCAACTCGGCTCGATCGAGATCATTGGGTCCGGTGGGCTGCGGGACGGGAATATTGCTGAAGTTATCCAGCGTACGGGGCTGCGAGAAGTACATTTCCGTGCTCCACGACCCGACGGTTTCCGCACTGATGAACGTCTGGTCAAGCGGACCGTTGAGGCTGTGCGTGCCCTTGATGAACGGCAGTGAGCGCGTGACGGCGTGCGTGCCATACGATTAGGTTGTCTATAAGAATTGTCCACCCCGATTGAAGAGGACGTGTCATGTCTGAACGTGCGTTCCATCGCCCTGCATCACTGGACCAAGCCGAAGCCGAAGCGATCGTGGGCGATGAAGACCCAGCAGCAGAGTCTGAGATTGCGCACACTACCGCTTGGGCGTTGATGGGAGTCCCGAACGCTGACTTCGACGAAAAAGCAGTTAAAGAACTGCAGCAGTCGGTCCGCAAAGAAGGCGTTGATATTATTGCTGCGGCTTGGTCGCGCTCGCCCGATTTCACCCTTCCCGGCGCTTTGTGGCGCATTTACTTGATGTGGCAGTGGCACCAAATGAACCCCGTGGTCTTGCAAGACCGCTATGACGAGGGGATCAAGGCGCTGACCGACCAGGGGTTAGATGTGTCGAACGAGCCCCCTCTTGCCGATGTGATCCGAGCAGTAGAAGGCGTCCTGGCTGGTTACGCTAGCGAAGATGACTTGGCAGCGGTATTAGAAGGCACGGCTGAAGCGATGCGCGTCATGGCTGCAGGTGTGCGCTTTGGGCCGGAATGGATAACCGAAGACGGGCACGTCCTCGCCCACACAGTGACGCGTCGTCCGCAGGCACTACTCGATACCGCCAAAGAGCTTGACGCCAGTGCACAGCAGGCACGCGCCGGAACTCTAGAATAAGCAACAATGACGTTGAAGAGGGGAAAATGACACAGGATACAGCTGGCGATGACGAGAAGGTCTTACTCAACGCCAGTGGGGATGCTGGTGATATAGAAGCGCTGGGCACCACGGCTGCGGAACCAGTGCTTGAAAAGGCGCGGCCAGACGAAATTTTCCTTCCTGCCGACACGGACGCGTTAGTGGGGGAGGAGCACGAGGACGAAGAATACGACCTCGACGCCGCCTATCCGCTGGACGACGAAACCGAAGATCAAGAACTCCGCATTCCAACTAGCCTCCCGGTAGATACGTCTGGTCCGCTCGGTTTGGACCACCCACTGCCGGAAGGTCGGTTCGCGGACAGGGAACTCTCTTGGCTTGCTTTCAACCAGCGCGTCCTCGAACAGTCTGAAGACGAGTCTGTCCCCCTCTTAGAGCGGCTCTGGTTCTCCGGGATCTTCTCATCCAACTTGGATGAGTTCTACATGGTTCGAGTCGCCGGTCTGAAGCGCCGCCTCAAAGCGGGTATTGCTCGCCCAGGGGCGTCGGGGCTCGCACCGCGCGAAGTGTTGGAACACATTACCGCGCGCACTAAGGAACTTGTCGACCGGCAGGCGAAGAACTTCTCCGACACTTTCCGGCCACTTTTAGCCGATGCAGGTATCCACTGGGGGACGTGGGATGGGCTTGATCAGGCCACTCGGGACCGCCTGTCATCGTACTTTAGGCACCGTGTTTTCCCAGTCCTAACTCCGCTGGCAGTCGACCCGAGCCACCCGTTCCCATACATCTCTGGCCTGTCGTTAAACATTGCCGTCGTATTGACGAACCCCGTGTCGGGGAAGAGGCACTTCGCTCGGATTAGCGTCCCCGAGAAGCTTCCACGCTTAGTGAATGTGGATACGGCCTTGCGTGATGGAAGACCGGAGCAATTTGTCCGCAGAGATGGCGGAACGACGTTCCTGACCATGGAACAGCTCATTGTGGCTCACCTTGATCACCTATTCCCTGGCGTTTCAGTGGAAGAGGCCTACACCTTCCGGGTTACTCGAAACGAAGATGTTGAAGTGGAAGAGGACGACGCAGAAAATCTCCTCACTGCTATGGAAGAGGAACTGCACCGGCGCCGTTTTGGGGCTGCCGTCCGCCTAGAGGTCGAAGAAGACATGAGTCCCTTCGTCCTAAGCTTCCTAAAAGACAAACTGGAACTAGAGCCGGAGGACGTCTTCAAACTTCCCGCTCCCTTGGACTTCACTCTCTTCAACGAGCTGCACGACCTCGATCTGCCGTCTTTGAAGTATTTGCCGTTTGTTCCGGTAACTGCGGCGGGACTGACGGATGTGGAATCCTCGAAGCCGCAAGATATTTTCGCCACGCTCTCGCAGCACGACGTGTTGCTTCATCACCCTTACGATTCGTTCGCAACGTCGGTTCAGCATTTCATTAGCCAGGCGGCGCGTGACCCGAAAGTCTTGGCGATCAAGCAGACCCTGTACCGCACGTCAGGGGACTCGCCGATTATCACTTCGCTGATAGAGGCAGCCCGCAATGACAAACAGGTAGTTGCCATCGTCGAGGTAAAAGCCCGCTTTGACGAGGAAGCGAATATTGAGTGGGCCCGCAAACTTGAGCAGGCTGGCGTGCACGTTGTCTACGGCGTCTTGGGATTGAAGACACACTGCAAGCTTTCTTTGGTGGTGCGCCAAGAGGGCGATGTTCTGAAGCGTTACTGCCATGTGGGGACTGGCAACTACCACCCCGGCACTGCCCGCGGATACGAAGACTTAGGCCTACTCACATCAGATCCAGAGGTCACTCAAGACCTGACGCGGCTGTTCAACCAACTGTCGGGATATGCCCCCAAATCGACGTTCCGCCGCCTTTTGGTGGCTCCGGTATCCATCCGGGGTGGTCTGATCGACAAGATAGAAGAACAGGCACGCCGCAAACAGGCCGGGGAGGACGCTTGGATTGGCATCAAGGTCAATTCGATTGTTGACGAGCGGGTAATCGATGCCCTCTATCGCGCTAGCCAAGCCGGTGTGCGTGTTGACATCGTTGTGCGCGGCATTTGTGGGGTGAAGCCAGGCGTCAAAGGCCTATCCCAGAACATTCGAGTTCGCTCGATCCTGGGCCGCTTTTTGGAGCATTCGCGCATATTCGCCTTCGGACCTCCCGGCGCTGAGGACGTGTGGATTGGGTCTGCCGACCTGATGCACAGGAACTTGGATCGGCGGGTGGAAGCGTTGGTGCGTATAGATAACCGGAAGCACGCTGACTATTTGGCGGGGCTAATCCGCACGGAAGCGTCCCCGGCAACGTCGTCGTGGCAACTGCGTAAGAGTGGGCGCTGGACGCGCCGTACGAAAGACAAGTTCGGAGTTCCACTTCGCGACATCCAAACGGAACTGATGCAGGAAGCATCCTCGCGGGTCGTGGGTCGGTGATATCACCGAGGCTTGGGATGTCTGTAAGGTTGCATCATGGCACGTCGCTCGTTTGTATTCCCTAAAGGCTTGGTTCGTTCGGCAGGGGCGGTGGTATGGCGTCCCGGTCCTGGCGTGAAAATAGAACCCGGCGTAGCGGCTGGGCCCGGCGACATTGAGGTCCTTCTGGTTCATCGGCCGCGATACCGGGACTGGAGCTGGCCCAAAGGGAAAGCTGAGAAAAACGAGACCAACCCGGCGGCTGCTGTGCGGGAAGTCGAGGAAGAAACCGGTTGCACAGTCGTTTTAGGTACGCCCTTGACCACGCAGCGCTATCGGCTGGGGTCTGGCCACCTCAAAGAGGTTTATTACTGGACCGGAACCCTGATCGACTCGGGGCCAGCGCTGGCGGCCCGCGTGCCCGTGAAGCGAGCCCCGAAAAAAGAAATCGACATTGTTCAGTGGGTTTCCCCAACGCGTGCCCGCGCAATGCTCACTCGCAGGGGGGATCGACGACTGCTCACCGAAGTGATCAACCGGGCGGGCAGGGGAGAGCTGGTTACATCCACCACAGTGTTGCTGCGCCACGCTAAGGCTTTGGACCGCGCCCGCTGGCGAGGAGGCGAAGGGGACCGTCCTCTGACGCGCCTAGGTGGTGCGCAGGCACTTGATCTCGTCCCACTACTGTCAGCTTTCGGCGTCCAGGCTATCCACTCTTCGCCTTGGCTGCGTTGCGCCCAAACCGTGCTCCCCTATGCGGCAGTTTCTAACGCTAAGTATCATGCTCGCGAATTCCTGACAGAAGAAGCGGTGGATCTTGACCCAGCCCCGTCGAGCGAGCTTGTTGAGCGGTTGCTGTCCAAGAAACGTGGTTCGCGCGTGGTTAGCCTGCACCGACCCGGCTATCCCGCCCTGCTAGCGCCGGTGAAAGAGGTGACACCCAGGCGTCTTTACGCGCTGATGGAATCGCCTAAGAAGAATCTGCGCTGCTCAGAAATGCTTGTTGTGCACACATCGCACGCACTATCGTCTCGTGTCCTAGCAGTTGAAAGGCACATGCCGTTGACGAAGCTTTCGGTGGGGTAGACCCGCAGCGGCTGGTTCAACGCTGAGCATTTTCGAATGTCGATTCGACTTTCCGTTCACCATATGTCGCCGCGACGCATGCGACGGTCGTTTCTCCGTCCTCCCAAGCGGCTTGCGTCGGCAGAAGCGGAAATAGGTCGAGGACGGAAATCATTGGGTCCAACCCAACAAACTCTTCAAACGCTTCTTGGCAGGGGACCTGTGCTTCTTCAGTCAAGAGGTCGACCCCTGGATAAGGGCCTTGTACCGGCTCATGGAGCCCCACCACCTGCCCTCGGTGTGGAGCCGTACAATCCACGACGCGCACACCGGATGTGCCCGCTGACGGGTCTTTAAGGCAGTCCCCGACGCGTAGTTCTTGCGCCGCGGCAGAGCAACTTGAGACGGCAGTAACCACCATTGCGGTTGCTGTCCACATTCCGAGCGTTCTTGCCTTGATACGCATCTGATCCGGCTCGCCTTATACGGGAATTACCCAGTGGAAGAAGAAGAACATCAATGCAGCGACCCCGGCAGCAGCTGGCAGAGTTAGCACCCAAGCGACCGCGATATTGCCCGCAACGGACCAACGGACTGCAGAGAAGCGGCGAGTCGCCCCCACTCCTAGGATTGATGCAGTCATTGTTTGTGTCGTGGAAATCGGAGCGTGGAAAATGTAGGCCGCGCTGTAGAGAACGCCAGCAGACACGGATTCTGCAACAAAACCACGTGCTGGATCCAGCTCAATCATCTTCGACCCCAGGGTCTTCATGATGCGCCACCCACCGGAGTAAGTTCCCAGTGCGATCGCAATAGCGGCTGCGAGCTTCACCCACAAGGGAATGGTCATTTCCCCAGTTATTGGATCAAAGATGTTGTGGTGCTCCCCGTAACCCCCAGCTAGGAGCGCCATGACGATGACACCCATGGTCTTCTGCGCATCCTGTAGGCCGTGACCCAGAGCAATAGCAGCGGCTGAAAAACGTTGCATGTAGCGGAACTTGCCCATGGTGCGGTGATATGGGCGGTTCTTAAGCCAAGCCATGATCCCCTTCATGATCAAGTACGCCAATACGAAGCCGATGAGCGGGGACATAATCATGGGGATGATCACTTGGTTCAAGATCCCGCCCCACTCCACTTGAGTAAAGGATGCTAAGCCCGCGCCCACCAGACCACCGATAAGCGCGTGAGAAGACGAAGATGGCAGTCCGAACCACCAGGTGATGTAATTCCAGACGACTGCCCCAACTAGAGCCGACAGGACGATGATCAACCCGGCCCTTTGCATCGACGTATCCGTCGATGTGGCGAAAGAGTCAATATCGATGATGCCGCCACCAATGGTCTTGGCTACTTCCGTTCCCAAGAGCGCCCCAACGACGTTCATCAGGGCCGCCATTATTAAAGCGGAACGTGGTTTTAGGGCTTTCGTCGACACGGAGGCTGCAATCGCGTTTGCCGCATCGTGAAACCCATTCGTGTAGTCGAAGAGAAGGGCGATCGCGATGACCACGACCACCAGGAACAGGTTAAGGTCCACCTGTCAGGACTCCTTCACCGCGATCGCTTCGACTGCATGAGCCAAAGATTCGAATGCGTCAGTACATTTTTCCAAGACGAGGACCACATCTTTGAGCTTGATGATGGTGACCGGATCCAAGCCAGAGTCGAAAAGGTTGGCAATCGTCCGGCGATAAGCCTGGTCGCCTTGATTTTCAAGAATGTTGATTTCCAGCCAATAGGGCTTCAAGTCCATCGGTTTCTTCAAGCGGGGCATGGCAGCCGCGGTCAGCTTGGAGCATTCGCGGAGCACCTCTACCTGCTTCATGAGCATCGCTTCGAAAGGTTCTGGAATGTCATCCATTTTGTAGAGGACGATCATGTCGCCCGCTTCGTCCATGAAGTCGACGCAATCGTCCAGCAAATGGGCGAGCTTCTGTAAATCTTCACGGTCGAAAGGAGTGATGAAAGACTGATTTAGCTTAGAGATGAACATGTGGTTCAACTCGTCGGCTTCGTGTTCCACATCGTGGAGGTGATCGCGGATTTGCGCGCGCTCTTCTCCCTTCGTTTCGAGCAGGTCCTTCAGGAGGCGAGAAGCCACTACGAGTTTCTCCCCCTGTTGGGCCAGCAAATCAAAGAATGATGGACCACGTTCTGGTTTCAAAGCCACGCTGATCTCCGCAGGTTAGACGTTGATATGAATGCATGAACACCCTCAGCCTAGTGGTAGTGGACGATGAACAATTACTCCCGTCGGAGTGTGAGTTAGATAATTGGTGCATCATCATGTGAGTCAGCCCACCAGGGGGACTTAACGACCATGCGACCCATGGTGGTTTTTGCGATACTTGAGGGGCAGAAGCAAGGGGTTAATCCCCGGAAGCGAAGCCCTTTTTAGGAGGCAAGCAACATATGTCCGTGACTGAGCAGGATGTCCGCGAGGCAGCACCAGCCAACACCCCAGATGCGGTTGTTGAATGGGTGACCAAGATCGCCGACCTCACCAAACCCGAAAAAGTCGAGTTCGTTGACGGCAGCGACGCAGAGTGGACCCGTTTGACCGACGAAATGGTCGAGAGTGGGATGTTCACCCGCCTCAACGATGAAAAGCGTCCGAACTCTTTCTTGGCACGCTCTCTCCCTTCCGATGTGGCCCGTGTCGAGTCCCGCACGTTCATCTGCTCTGAGAAGGAAGAGGACGCAGGTCCAACGAACAACTGGGCCGACCCCAAGGAAATGAAAGAGATCCTGAACGAAAAGTTCGATGGATCTATGAAGGGCCGTACCATGTACGTCATTCCCTTCTCCATGGGCCCAGTAGGTGGGCCGATCTCCCAGCTGGGAATCGAAATCACCGACTCCCCGTACGTGGTTGTCAACATGCGAATCATGACCCGCATCGGAACGCCAGCCATGGACCTGATCGCCGAAGGTAAGGAATGGGTCCCCGCTGTTCACTCCGTGGGTGCACCGCTAGAACCAGGTGAAAAAGACTCCACCTGGCCTTGCAACGACGACAAGTACATCACTCACTTCCCAGAGACCAATGAGATCTGGTCTTACGGCTCCGGGTATGGCGGTAACGCCCTCCTCGGAAAGAAGGCGTACGCGCTGCGTATTGCTTCTACAATGGCCCGCGATAACGGCTGGATGGCAGAACACATGCTCATCTTGGGCCTCACGCGCGAATCAGATGGTAAGAAGTTCTATGTAACCGCTGCGTTCCCATCAGCTTGCGGTAAGACCAACCTGGCCATGCTCCAGCCCACCATTCCCGGCTACAAGGTCGAGACTGTTGGAGATGACATCGCTTGGATGCGCCCGGGCCCAGATGGCCGTCTCTACGCCATCAACCCAGAGGCTGGCTTCTTCGGCGTAGCACCGGGTACCTCTTACGAGACCAACCCGATGGCCATGGAATCGATGAGGGCCAACTCCATCTTCACCAACGTCGCCCTGACCGACGACGGTGACGTGTGGTGGGAAGGCATGACGGAAGAAGCACCCGAACACCTGATCGACTGGCACGGTAACGACTGGACACCCGAATCCGGTACTCCGGCCTCGCACCCGAACAGCCGCTTCACCGCACCGGCTTGGCAGTGCCCAATCATCTCGGAAGATTGGGAAGCACCCCAGGGTGTGCCAATCGACGCCATCCTCTTCGGTGGCCGTCGCGCAACGAACGTACCGCTAGTTGCAGAAGCGTACGACCAAGACCACGGCGTATACGTCGGTGCCACGGTAGCGTCCGAAGTGACCGCAGCCGCCACAGACGTCAAGGCAGGTTCGCTACGGCACGACCCGTTCGCGATGCTTCCATTCTGTGGCTACAACATGGCTGACTACTGGGGCCACTGGGTGGAAATGGGTAAAGAACTTGGCGACAAGTTCCCCCATATCTACCAGGTCAACTGGTTCCGTAAGGGTGAGGACGGCAAGTTCCTCTGGCCAGGCTACGGCGATAACGCTCGCGTACTGGACTGGATCGTGCGCCGCAGCGCCGGTGAAGTCGATGCAATCGACGGTGTAACCGGCCGCTACCCCAAGTTCGAAGACTTCAACGTCGAGGGACTGGAAGACTTCACGGAAGAGGACTGGAACGCCCTGTACGAAATCGATCCGGACGCGTGGGCTTTGGAGGCAGATGACTCCGAAACTTACTTCGCACAGTTCGGAGATAAGGTTCCAGCAGCCGTTCAAGAGCAACTAGCGTTGCTGCGTGAACGTATCGCAGAAGCAAAGAAGTAACTTCTGCGGCTAAGCCGATAACAAGTCCTAAGCGGGATGTCCACCATAGGGAGGGCATCCCGCTTAGCTCTGGGTGTGGAAGACTTTCATGCTGTGCGACACTTGACCAGCGGTCCCAGCACGGAGGTAGATGTGAGCGTAACGGACAAGCAACCAACCACTGAAGAGCAACGGCAGGACCCACAGCCTTCCCCAGCGGCGTTGACACCGGCCGATGCGGCTCGAGCGCAGGAACTGATTGCGCGGATCGATGCAGTCTACGGTGAAAGAGTGGTGGGGCAGGTGGGACTGCGCGACGCTCTTGTAGCAGCACTTCTTTCCCAAGGGCACGTCTTAGTAGAGTCCGTTCCCGGGCTCGCCAAGACAACAGCGGCCCAAACGCTTGCTAGCGCAGTATCTGGGTCATTTCGACGGATTCAGTGCACGCCCGATCTGATGCCCTCGGACATTGTGGGGACACAGGTTTACAACCAGAGCGAATCCGCCTTCACAACGCAGCTGGGCCCAGTTCATGCCAACTTTGTTCTATTGGATGAAATAAACCGGTCTTCAGCCAAGACGCAATCCGCCATGTTGGAAGCCATGCAAGAAGGACAGACGACGATCGGGGGTCAAAACTACCCACTTCCGCAGCCCTTCATGGTGATGGCCACCCAGAACCCGATTGAAGAGGAAGGCACCTACGTTCTTCCAGAAGCTCAAATGGACCGGTTTCTGATGAAAGTGGTCATGTCGTACCCATCGGCTTCCGAGGAACTAGAAATCTTGGAAATGGTTGATTCCGGTGTATTCGAGCAGCAAACATCGGCCCCGCCCATCACAATCCAAGAATTGGAAGAACTCCAAGACTACGCAAGCCGCGTCTACGTGCACCCGGCTATCAAGACTTACATCGTGGACATTATCAACACCACTAGGGGTGGTGGTCCGAACCCGCTTCCCGGCCTCGACCAACACTTACGAATGGGCGCATCCCCACGCGGAGCGATAGCGCTTATGAAAGTTGCCCAAGCCAACGCCTTGATGAATGGCCGCAACTATGTCATTCCAGCGGATGTGAAGAAAATGCGTCATGCGGTGCTGCGCCACCGCCTAGTGAGAACCTGGGACGCGGTCGCCGATGGGGTGTCAGTCACCGGTCTTATAGACGCCACCTTCAACGTCGTCCCGGTGCCCTAAGTCGTGAGAACACGTCTACAGGACTATTCGCGCCTAGTTCCATATCCGATCCAAAAGAAGCTGCTGTCCATACTGGATGGATATCACCAGGGTGAAGGGGCGGGCAGCAGCCAAGAATTTCTAGACATGGCCGAATATCGGCCAGGAGATGACGCTGCTACCATCGACTGGAAAGCGACGGCTCGACGTGGCCAGCCGGTGGTGAAGCGTTTCGAATCCACTGCGGTACTTCGAGTCTTGATAGTGGCCGATACGGGCGCCACCATGGCTACGGCGGCCCCCGACGGGTCCACGAAGAAAGAGATCGCAGCCGAAATAATTCGAGCCTTAGCCTGGCTGGTCTCTAGCCATGGGGATCTGCTGGGCTTAGTTGCCGGTAATTCTGGTGGAACCACTTCGATGCCCGCGCGTGCCGGCATTGGCCATGCCGAGACGATTCTACGGGTCGCATCTTCCGCACAGACCAGTGGGGCACCATCCGATCTTCCAACCCTGCTAAGGCAAGCAAATGGATCAGTGCGACGCTCGTTGATCTTCGTGATTACGGACGAGAGCAGGATCGATACGCAGACGGTCGCTTTACTGCGGCGCCTTAGTGCTCGCCACGAAGTGGGATTGTTCCTTGTGGACGATTTTGACCCAACGCTTGCAGAAAAAGGAGAGAGCATTGTGGATGTGTCTGGGGGGGCTCTGCCTGAGTTTGTAGAAGGTAACCCGGTCATCGAAGCCCAGTGGCGGATGCATCGCCGAGTCCGCGGACGAGCGGTTGATGATCTTCTAGCCCCGCTCAGAGTGGCGTACGCCCGCATCGGTAGCAAAGAGACGGTCCTGCCCGCCCTAATCACTGTTTTGGGGGGAAGTCGTGCCTCCTAATTTGCGGCCTCCACTGGATTATTCCAACTGGGTGTGGATCTTGGGTACCTTGCTTATTGTGGTGGCAGTGGCTTGGGTCGTCACATTGCTGGTCTTATACCGGGTGTCCGCGGTGGAAGCGAAAACTGAAATAAAGACCCTCGGGGAACTCCAGCGCTCGCGCTACAACCGCCACATTGACGAAATAGAGGCCGACTTTCAGCAGGGAACATTGACACCGCAGGAAGCCCACCTGGCTCTAGCTGCTCTCATACGCGCGGCAGCAACTGAAAAGACAGGCTATAACGTCGAATCGCAAACACCCCAGGAAGTTGCCCAACAGCTGCATTCCTGGCCTGTTCTATCGACTGCTTTACAGTGGTGTGAGGACGAAACCTTCCCCGTTGGTGGAGGGACCAAAAAGATCGAAAGAGGTGTCGACTTGGCCAAGGAGGTGGTGAACGAGTGAAGTATCCATGGCTATTCGTCCTCATTCTGGTAGTAATGTTCGCGGCGGCGCTTCTTGCCTGGTGGAAGTGGAGACGCTCACCGGTCGTCGCTTCCCTATGGGTCTCTCACACCGAATCACTTCGGCGCCTGCCCGCTTATCAGAAAGAAAGATCCAGGACACTTTGGGGTGTAGTCGGTAGCGGACTGGCGCTTCTAATCTTGGCGGGCGGTGCCAGTGTGTCTGCTGGCTTGCCGATCACTCGCAATACACAGCACCCTCAACTGGCTAGTCGGGATATCGTCCTGTGTCTGGACGCTTCCGGATCGATGCTCCCCTACGACGGGCAGATCCTGCGCAGTTTCCGCAGGCTACTCGAAGGCTTCGAGGGCGAGCGTTTGGCCCTGCAACTATGGAGCGCCCAGACGGTGAAGCGCTTCCCGCTAACGGATGACTACGAGCTGATAGAGGAAGTCTTAAATGAAGCCGCGGCGATCATCGATCGAGGCTATCTGGGGCCAGAAGGTGACTATGTTCTGGTCACCCAAGAACTAGCCCAATACTTAGATGGAATCGAAGCTCCCGACGGACAGGCGATTTCATCGTTAGTTGGCGATGGTCTGGCGACGTGTGTAACCGGTTTTGACAATCTTGATACCGATCGATCACGGACCATTCTTCTGGCCACCGATAACGAGGTGATGGGTGAACAGATCTACACGTTAGCGCAGGCCGTGGACCTAGCTAGCAGTTACGACGTAGAAATCGTGGCTTTCTATCCGGCGCAAGGCGGTGTCCTAACTGCAGAGGGGGAGCAACTGCGCAGCATTGTTGAGGCCGCTGGTGGCGATTTTTATGATGCGGCAGACCCGGCGGCGGTGCCCGGAGTCATAGATCGCATTGCGGCTGAGCAGCTTTCCGATCTAGATGGTGAACCAACTGTGGTAGAGACAACGGTGCCGCGTACGGCCCTGCTCTGGTCCGCGTGGGGATTGCTGCTCTTCTTGGCGGTAAGAGTGGTCCGCAGATGACTTTCCACCCCCTCGTGGCTATCAGCACCTTGGTCATATTTGCGGTTGTTGGTGCCGCCCTTGTACTTGTGGCTGCCCGGCGGCACCGAGATCGCCCTCCAACGTGGATGCGACGCCTGCTTATGGTGGTGGCAGTAAGCGTGGCTCTAGCCGGTCCAGCGGTTCTGATTGAAGAAGAAAACGTCGTCTCTAACGTAGAGATCTTCATAGCTGTCGACCGTACCGGCTCCATGTCGGCCGAGGACGGTCGCGATGGGGGGACGCGACTGGACGATGTGCGGGCTGACATACTCGACCTCGTGCACGCCAGTCCCTCAGCCCGCTTTGCGATTGTGACGTGGGATTCCTCCGCGCGGGTGGAGCTGCCCGTGACAACAGACACCTCTGCAGTCGTCACGTTCGCGAATAATCTGCACCAAGAAGTAACAGAATTTTCTAGTGGGTCGACCTTGGAGCGACCGGCGGCAGTGGTTGAAGACATCCTGCGACACTCAAGTGACGCGCGCCCCCAGAACCTACGTTACCTAGTGGTAATTTCCGATGGCGAGTCAACTGGACCCGAGACAGAAGGAGACCCGCTTGATAGTTGGGCACAAGTCCCCAACCTGATTGATGGCGGGGCAGTACTTGGGTACGGGACACCAGAGGGGGCGCCCATGCAGGCATTTGGTGTCGGAGGCCAAGGCCCCCTAGACGAAAAGATTGTGGACGAGGACGGTAACGTGGCGATCTCTCGCCTAGACGAACAGAATCTGGCAGCTTTGGCTGACCTGCTGCAGGTTCCGTTGTACGTCAATCCCTCTGGTCAGCAAGTACGCGAACTGGGTGTTTCCTTCACTGATGGAAGTGACATGGTGGTTGAGGGACGCCGAAAGTCGTATACGTACTGGTATATGACCTGGATTCCGGCTCTCGTCTTGTCCGGACTGGTGACTTGGGAAATAGTGATCCAGGTACGACGGGCGGCGCACCTTCGGAGTACAAATGCGATCTAGATCTAGACACGCCTATCGGCGCAAGGATGGTGCCGGCCGAAACTATCTTCCTCGCCAGGGCGAAGTCGCTCAGCCGTTCGGAGCGATCACGTTACCGCCACCTCCCCCTCAAAACAGGAATCCACGAATACTCAAACTGCTGTGGTGGAGCCTGCCAGTTGTCGTCCTTCTCTTGGTGGCCGGTGGTGGTCTGGTTGGCTTGTGGGCGTGGGCGTCATCAACGCACCACGCTTCTGATGAAGGCGATCGTTCGCAAGCGCGCGTTGCCTACCGTCAGCAGGTTACCGTTACGCGCCACTTTCCACAGCCGTGGTTGGCTCAGTACAACTTGGGCACCGTGCTTGTGGATGAAGGGTCGGTCAGCAAAGGCCTAGAATTCTTGCTGCTAGCTCACGAGGGAGTGCCGAAGGCGATCGTGTCCCCTGAGGGGACGATCGGCGCGTTCTCGTATGAATGTCAGGTCCGGTTCAACATCGGTGCGGCCTTGGAATTGCAGGGCGACATGGGTGTGCGTCAAGGGGATGATGAAGACGCTCTGGAACGTTATGAAGAGGCGGTCGCGTGGGTATCGCCCTGTCAAATCTCTGGTGGGCAAGGGGAATCCGGCGGCAGCACCGACCCAAGCGACAGCCCTGCTAATGGTGATGAGGGAAGCACCCAAGAAGACACAGATGACGCAAACGAGCAGGTCAGTCCCGAAATGGCAGATGCCACAGGTGAGAGTGTGGACCGGCTAAACGAGAAAATCGACCGACTTAAAGACGGTGAATCTGACCCGGACAGCAGCGGTTCCGAAAGTGGGAAGCCAAGCCAAGACGGTGGGACGACTTCACCTGGTGCCGGCTCCCCTTCCGATGGGTCAGAAGAATCAGAGCAAGAGCGTGAACGACGCGAGCAGCTCGAAAAGAAGAACCGAGACCAAGAGCGACGGCAACGCGAGAAGGATGAACTTCGCCGTCGTCAACCCGGTGTTGGAAACTGGTAGTTCAACCCAATCCACAAGCTTTCCAACAGTTATCCACGGGCGTATCCACACCTGTGTACAACGAAAAACTGGGGGCTGTGGGGAAAGCTGTGGATAAAAAGTGCCGCGCATTAACGGGATAATCTGTCAACTCCGAACTTTTCCACAAGCACTCTGTGGTCATTGGGTGCCGTCCGTTGGTTACATTTGGATTCACAGATAAGAAGGTGTCATGAAGAGGATTCAAAGAGAGGCCGGCGAAGCGGCATACAGCCGCTGGCTCAAAGCATCTCGATCCGGTATCAAACCCGGCCGGACTGAGGTCGCTACGGCGGTGCGCTACACGTTGCAGGTAATGGCGGATCTAGCCCCCGGCGGGTCGGTCGAAGTTCGCGTCATCCCCTTCGGGGTCACCCAGGTTATTGCGGGTTCGGACCATCGTCGCGGGACACCGCCAGCAGTCGTAGAAATGCAGGCTGACACGTGGTTGAAACTAGCCGGTGGTCACCTAACGTGGGCACAGGCTATCGATGGGGGAGAAGTCGACGCTTCTGGGGAAAGGGCCGACCTGAGCGGCCTTCTGCCCCTACCCCTTAGTTGCTGACTTGTCTTCTTCCGTGTTCTTCTGAAGTTCGTCGCCCTTGTTTTCGGCCAAGAACTTAGCGGTCAAATTATTCGCTACGTGTTGGAAGCTAGTGACAAACACAGCGGAAAGAGCTGAGAAAACTAGGATCTGGGCAAAGCGACTGCCCTGTTCTTCCGACGGTGGCTCTTCACCGGTCACTATTTTCCATGTGCTGGCAGCAAGCTTGGGTGCCAAGAAGGAAGAGAGGCCCATTGCGGCTAGCCCCGCAAGTTTTGACTGAAGATTCATCGGTGTGCCTTCCGTGTCATAGGCAGTGTGCGCGCCTAGCGGTTATGTTGCTCATTTCAAGGGTAGCCTCAGTACGTGGTTTCTGAGAGCTCCCGTGTCATGAATACTCAATCTCTTCCAGCCTACAGAGGGCGGCGCGTCCGATCGTTGCGTGTTGCTGCGATGGCATCGGCCGCGCTCCTGTTGAGCGCTTGCACAGCGAGCACTGGGGGCGGGGCAACTGTATGGATGGGATCTACTGACGACGGTGCGGATAACACTCACCTCACGGTAGCCGTCCCCCAGGGATCAGTCCTCTCAATCGAATCGTTAGAAGCGTTGTCGGAAAGCACCGGTATTGGGTTTCGGCAGGTCGTCCTCGCCCCTGATCAGGCAGGCACACTAAGCAACCCGCAGGTTCTGCTTGGCGTCGACGTGCTGTTGGGGGTCGACCCGGAATGGCTAGACGTGAGTGGACTGCAAGCAGCGATCGAGGCGCATTCGACGATCACGGCAGAATCCGCGGTGAGCGAACCTGTGGCATATGGGTTCGATGACGCCTGCATTTTGGCGAATCGGCTGTGGTTTTCCGCTAATGACTTAGCCTTACCCAAGGCTTTCACTGACTTGAATCGAAGCGAACTAGAAACTTCTGCTGCATCATCCGATCCGTTTATGTCCCCGTACGCTCTTGCTTTCTTACCGTCGTGGGAAGAAGCGTGGAAAGACTGGAAGCCGGGCGTCAAACCGGTGGATGCCGCACTTGCCCCCGTCATAGTGGGTTCCAGTTTTGAGCCGGCTCGCAACCCCAATAACAGTGGGACCGACACCCAGTACCGCGTCCTGAAAAACACTTGCGTAGAAAGGGAAGTCTTCGTTCAAGATGTGGCGGACACGCTGGAACAGTCGGAAGTGGCGCAAAGCCTTATAGAGTTCCTTCAGACTGCGCCAGGGCAGGAACTGATCGCTGAAACACAGATCGCATTCCCGTTGGCGGCGGCGGAGCAGATGAGCGGTGCGGAATGGGAGCGTCCGCGCCCGAACCCGCCCTATGACGACAAACAGATCAAGAGCGCCCTGCAGCGTTGGCAGGAATTATTCACTCCAGAAGAGCAGGACTGACGGAACACTCTTCCCCAATCTTCATGGGCGCAATCTTGCCTTCGTCACGAAGTTGGTGCAGGCGGTCCGTCACGTGCTTTTGGACGCGCCAAGGGTCAATAGTGTTCAAGTAAATCCGACTTCCGCCCTCAAACCCAGCCAAAGTGGAAATACGCCATTTTAAGAGGATCCGCCAGCGCATCGGAATGTTTACTGACGGCGGACGGTAGTACCATTCTTCGTTGCTGGGCACCTTTGCCCCCGTGCCAGCATGGACGGCGTGCAAGATATCAGAAACCCCCCGTAGCTGCTCGTCAGTTGCTTCCCAAGGGTTGTAGGGCGCCCCTGTTGGCCACACGGCCACGGTCGGGTAGCGGTGACCGAACCCGGCCAGCGCGATCGCATGATCATTTTGGGCGATGATCAGTTTCCGGGTGGCCCCAACCCGAAGTATTTCCTTGTATATTCCTGGGTTTCTTTGCAGACGCTCTAGCTCTGACTGAGATTGCACGGAGAGCTGGTCAATAGCAACCAGTTGCTTGTGCAGGTGATCGAATGACGCGCCAGCGGGCTTTAGCCAGTTTTGAAATGCCACGACATACTTCACCGCAGGGTCCAGATCGAACAGGTCTTTCATCGACTTGGTGGTCAGGCGAACATACTGCTCGTGTTCGTCGGGCGTGAGCGAGCCAGATCCAGCGAGCTGGTCGGTTTCGGTAGCGCCGGGCACGTAGTGCCGCCGCGCAATCACCAAATCATGTCCGCCGGAGAAGAAGCCATTGGCTTGTTGAAGTTTGTTGGAATCAGAGAGGTCGTCGAATTCTTGTTCCGACATACCCGAAGCAAGCATCCGAACTTTGACAAGGCGCATCACTTGTTCATAGCCCGCGTTCGACGCCAAATATTCGGCCATTCGCCGATGCTGTGCTTCGGTAGGAACGTGGTCGTGGTTGAGGTTCCAGTAGTTGTAAGAAACTATCTCAAACAGGTTGGGAACGCGCCGGAAGTCAGCGACGGTGTCGAACAGCTGGTCGGCCGCCAGATTAGACAGATGCTTCCATTTTCCGCTTTTTTTGCGAACCAGCCGCTCTTTTTCAGGCGGAGTTTCTAGATAGCGGTTCTCGCAGAACGCGCAGAAAGATCCTTCAGCCTCTAGGTCAATGGGTTCTGGGTCTGGCAGTGCAGACGGGAGCGGGCGGTTGCCGCGTCCCGCGACAGTCCACACCTCTGTGCCAGAAAGAAGGTTCGTCTGCTTGACAGTGCCATCAGGCATTCGAACGATTGCTTCATCGCGATACGTCGCCGGTAACGTCATAGCCCCAGCCTAGCTCGCTATCTGGGTCGCTGGTTCCTATGCCGAGGGCGGGCCTGCCACCCAGCCACGAGCCTGTTCTGACAGTGCTGCCAACATCGATACCACTTCTTGGGCTTTATTGGCTGGAACGAAGAAATGGTCGTGGTGGAAGCCGGCTATGACATTGCAGGGGATACCGCGCGAAGCGACGGTCTGGGTGATCATGGCCGTCAGCCCGACTGAGTCTAATGAGGTGACCGGGCTGGGGGTAATGCGCGCAAAGAGTTCATGCTGGCCTAAACCGTATTCATAGGCGTCGGTAGCCTTGGCCACCACGGTGATGCCCTCCGCTTCGTGGATAACCGCAAAAGGTTCCAGGCCCGGCGGCACCTTGTCGGTGGTCGCGAAGACGTAGTTGCCTTCTACTTGTGCGTCGAGGGCGGCTAACGTTTCATCGAGAGACTGCTGTGATTCCATAATGAGGCAGTCTAGTTGCGCCGTGAGCGGGTTCGAGTCCCGTCTCACGGCGGCTAGCTCACTGTCGGATACCCTCCGCTGAGTAGAAAAACTCAGCTGGCAAAGGCTGGTGGTTGAAGAGTTGCGAAACTGTCACCAGGGTGAAGCCACGCTCCAGCAGACCATCGGCCACATCGGCCGCTACCGCCACAGTTTCTTCATGGATGTCATGCATGAGGACGATCCCATCCGGCGTGGCGTTACCTACGGCCTCGGCCATGAGGGCGTCGTAGCCGGGTTTTTGCCAGTCAAGAGTGTCCACACTCCAGAGGATCGCCGGCATTCCACCAGCTGCGAGGGTCCGGTCATTCAAGTCACCGTAGGGCGGGCGGTGCATCACTACCGGAGCGCCGGTGATAGAGGTGATTAGGTCATTCGTGTCATTGATTTGAGCCGCGACCGCACCGTCATCCAAAGTGGTGAACGCCGGATGGTTCCAAGAGTGGTTTCCGATTTCGTTGCCTGCATCGTAGGCAGCCTTGAGGATTTCCTCTTGTCCACCTATGTTCTCGCCAAGGACAAAGAAAGTGGCGGCTGCGTAAGGTCTCTGGGAATACACGTCGATGACTTGAGGCGTCAGGTAGGACGGACCATCGTCATAGGTCACGGCAACGCACGGAACCAAGTCGCAGTCTACGTATTCGCGTCCGGACGGCTGGGGTGCGGGGCCTGACCACGCTTCTTGGTCTTTCATGGACCTAGAAATGCCCGCCCCGAGCGGGGTCAAGATCTCTTCGGCGCGCGACGCTGGGATACGCAGCGTCGCCGGTTCTAGATTCACTTCTGGATCGCCCGCTGCCAAGAAGGCAAGGAAATCAGGATCAACCGTTACCAAAGTGTCGCCGTTCTTATCGAAGCCGACATTGGATAGTGATTTGCCAAGATCAGACATAGTCGCTGCATCAGGGGGCAACACTTCGTCGCCGCTCATGGGTGGGTCGATCTTGCGAAGATCGAGAATGGCGTCGTAGAGGACGGGAAGTCCGTTCTCAGAAATCAGATCGCGCCCCCGGCTGACCTCACCGGAGTCGGTATTCGTGTAGATAATCTCGACATAGTCGCTGACAACTTCGTTCGCGTTCCCCCGCACGAAGCGGAGCTTTTGACCGTAGTTAGCGCCGGCAGCCAAAATCGTGTCACAGGTAACTGACAGCGACGTCTCACTTCCCGCAGGTAGCGAAAGCTGGTCGTTATCCAGTATTTCGCGCCCCGTCAAAGCGGTGGATCCGGGCACACATCCGCGCTCCAGCCAGGACGGATCTCGGTCGTGCGCCTCAGGAGTGTAAGCGGCGTCCCGCGTTGCAGCCTGAGCCTCTAATTGGGCTCCCACCGTTTCGGCTAGAAAGTCATTAAATGGCTGTTCCCCGGGCAGGTAAGCCCACCGCGCTTCCGAGCCTGTCGAAGAGGTTATTTTCTGACCGGTCAGGCCCTCTACCGTGATGTCCGTTGGGTGTACGAAGTACTCGCCCAACGTGATCTTCTCTGCCTTTGGACCTGCTTCAGCGCCGCTTTGTCCACCGCCGGAAGAGGTGCATGCACCCAGCGTGAGTGCCCCAACTGCAATGAGTGAAGCGGCAACAATATAACGATGAGGAGCCGGACGTGATGGTTTCATGATCCACACATACTTTCTAGGCAGGCTTGACTTCAACCCGCTTATGGTCATTTCCGTGTAATGCTAGCGGCCCTTGATGAATCTAGAGTCAAAGACAGGCCAAAACGCCAAATTTGTAACCTGAAAGTGATCTATCTAGCAGCTGTTAGATAGGATGTGTTTCCTAGAGGCGGTCCATTACGTCCGGATGTTTACCCGTGCGACCCTCTTCGCCCCGATCCAGCGAGAAAATCAGTTCCATCTCATCGTCGTTCAAGGCGAAGTCGAAGATGTTGAGGTTCTCTGCCTGGCGCTGTGGCGTAGAGGCTTTCGGAAGGACAATGTCACCGCGCTGTACCCCCCACCGCAGGGCAACTTGGGCCGCAGTTTTGCCATACCGTTTCCCGATTTCTATCAAGGTGAGGTTATCGGTGACTCCGCCGCGCCCCAAAGGAGACCACGCTTCAGTGGCTATCCCGTGTTCCAAGTTGAAGTCATGCAACTGTTGCTGGGGAAAATATGGGTGGGACTCTATTTGGTTCACTGCCGGCAAGACCTGTGCGGTTTCAAAGAGCTGTTCCAGGTGGTGGATTTCAAAGTTGGAGACACCGATACTCCGGGCCCGACCATCAGCGTGGAACTCTTCTAGGACTTTCCAAGTCGCTCCGAAGTCGCCACCGTAGTACATGGGAAGAGGCCAGTGGATCAAGAAAAGGTCGACATATTCGGTTTGCAAGTCCACCAGTGTCTGTTCGAAACTGCGGCGTGCGTCTTCGGCGAGATGATTTGGGTTGTCGAGCTTTGATGTCAGGAATAACTCTTCGCGAGGCACACCGGATTCCCGCCATCCCTGGCCGACCTCGGGCTCATTGTGATACATCTGCGCCGTATCGATGTGTCGGTAGCCGATTTGGATCGCACTTGAGACGATTCCGGCAGCTCCACCAACCACTTTGTAGGTTCCGAACCCCACCTGAGGTATCTCTTGGCCAGTGCGCAGAGTGACTGTTGGTACTTGAATCATTTCTTTTCCTACTCTTCGGTTAGATGGGGTCCAGAGAACTGAGCCTCGTAAAGGCGCGCGTAAGCCCCCTTTGCTGCAAGCAACTCATCGTGAGTTCCTTGCTCCACCACATCTCCTTGTTCCATAACTAAGATCGTGTCCGCGTTGCGAATGGTCGATAATCGGTGTGCAATCACGAATGCAGTGCGGCCGTGGCGCAGATTCTCCATTGCTTCTTGAACGAGAACTTCGGTGCGTGTATCAACGGAGGACGTTGCCTCGTCCAGGATCAGCATCTCGGGATCGGCGATAAAGGCGCGGGCAATCGTAAGCAGCTGTCGTTCCCCTACAGATAAGGTGTCACCGTCATCCGATATACGTGTCTCGTATCCGTGTGGCAGTTGCCTAATAAGACGGTCTACCGATGTTTCTTGGGCGGCTTCACGCACCTGTTCCGGGGTGGCGTCCTTCGCGCCGAAGGCGATATTTTCTTCGATTGTTCCGTCGAAAAGCCAAGTGTCTTGTAAGACCATGCCGATGTGGCGACGCAAGACGTCCTTGTTGATGTCTCGAATGTTTATTCCATCAAGCAAGATTTCCCCGGAATCGACCTCGTAAAAACGTTCTAGTAGGTTCACCAAGGTTGTCTTCCCAGCCCCGGTTGGGCCGATAATCGCAACCATTTGGCCGGGCTGAACGGTAAGCGTCAAGTCTTTGATAACTGGTTTTTCCGGGTTGTAACCAAACCGCACGTTTCGGAATTCGACTTGGCCGTCTCCCTTTGGCTTCTCATCTCCCGTGTCTGGTTCCATATCGGGTGCGTCGAGGAAATCGAAGACTCTCTCGGCCGAAGCCAACCCTGACTGGAGGAGGTTCGCTATCGAAGCGAGCTGGCCTACCGGTTGGGTGAACTGACGGGAATACTGGATGAATGCCTGCACTTCACCAATCGAGAGTGCACCGCCGGTAACCATGATGGCGCCGCCAACCGCCACGACTACGTAGGACAGGTTAGAAACGAAACTCATCACCGGGTTCACCAGGTTTGAGATGAACTGAGCTTTGAAAGATGCGCCGTAGAGCAACTCATTATCTTTGGTGAACTGCTTTTCGTAGCGGTTCTGCAAGTTGAAAAGCGTAACCACTTCGTGGCCCGTGACGGTCTCTTCCACCACGCCGGACAGGTCCCCGGTGGCCTTCCACTGCTTGCGGAACTGCGGTTGCGCCTTTTTCATCAGAATGCCCGCAATCACCGCACCCAACGGCAAAACGAACAGTGCCACCAAGGTCAAGGACCAAGACATGCTCACCATCATCACCGTTATGCCGATGATGGTGAGGACGGAAGAAAGAAACTGGGTGATCGTCTGTTGCAAAGTCTGAGTCACGTTATCGACGTCGTTCGTGACGCGAGACAGAATGTCACCCCGGCTGTGCTGGTCTAGGTAAGACAGTGGCAAGCGATTAATTTTGTCTTGAATCTCTTGCCGTAAGCGCCACCCGGTGTTTTGTACTACTACCCGAGCGATTTGTCCCGACGCCCACATTAGGAAAGCGGCGCCTACGTAGATTGCGGCGACCACCAAAAGCAGCTGACCTAGTCGAGAAAAGTCGACACCGGCCCCAGGGGTGATATCCATGGGACGGAGCATGTCTGCCATTCTCGTCTCCCCGCGAGCCAACAACTCTTTGACGACCTGGTCTTTGGTTGACCCCGGGGGCATTCTCGAAGAAATGTATCCGTTGAACACCTCGTTTGTGGCTTCGCCCAGCATGCGCGGGGCCAACACGTTGAGCGTCACGCCGGCTGCGCTCAGCAGAGCCACGATCGCGAGTGCCCATTTGTGTTGGCTGAGCATCCTTAGGACGCGCTTCAGCGTCCCTTTGAAGTCTTTGGCTTTTGCCGGAGGGCGACCGCCGGGGCCACCCCTTGGTCCACGTCCGTGACCGCTCATTCGCCCTCCTCCAATGTCATTTGTGATTCGACGATTTCTCGGTAGGTCGTGCAAGTTTCGAGCAGTTGCTGGTGCGTTCCGCGGGCGAGAATACCCCCGTCATCCAACACGATTATCTGCTCGGCATGCCGGATGGTTGCCACCCGTTGTGCCACAATCAGGACCGCCGCGGCACCCACGTAGTCTCTTAGCCGGTTGCGAATGGCCGCGTCAGTGGCGTAGTCGAGGGCGCTGAAAGAATCGTCGAACACGTAAAGGTCGGCCGCCTTATACAGGGCTCGGGCCATTGTTAGTCGTTGTCGCTGCCCACCAGAAAAGTTCTTTCCACCGGGGTCAACACGCGTGTCTAGCCCGTCCTCTAGCGCATCCACAAACTCCGAGGCTTGGGCTCCTTCCAATGCGCGGCGGACCCGATCACGCTCTTTTTCGTCGGGTTCAGCAACGCCAGATACCGTACTGGCGATAGTCCCAGAAAAGAGGTAGGCCGTTTGGGGTACGAACCCAATCCGATCTCTCAGCGTATCCGGGTCAAAGTTTTTCACATCGATATTGTTGACCGTCACCCGTCCCCCTGATGGGTCCATGAGCCGGGGGAAGAGGGCGGCAAAAGTGCTCTTTCCCGAACCGGTGGAGCCGATTATGGCCGTTGTGGTTCCCGGTTCTAGCGAAGCGTTTATTCCGGTCAGCACCGGTTCTTCAGCGCCTGGATACTGCACTTCTACGTCCTGCAACGCGAAGGTGGGACTGGTTTTTGGGAAGGCCGCTAGGTCCGCCTCAGGTGGTGCAACCACTGAAGGCTGCGTGGTGAGCACTTCGTTAATCCGTCGCGCAGTGACATTCGCCCTCGGCAGCATGAAGAAGAGCATCGAGGCTGTCATAGTGGCTCCGAAGATCATGGCGAAGTAGGAAATGAATGCTAAGAGCGCGCCCACTTCCATAGCCCCGGAATCCACGAGGTGACCGCCAAACCACACTACGGCGACCGTGCCGAGTGAGAACACCAGTTGCAAGAGTGGGAAAATGACCGCGAAAACGGCCCCGATCCGCAGGGCAACATTTCGTAAAGAATCATTCGCGTCCGTGTACCGGTTGCCAAACTCGTCTTGTCGCACGAACGCTCGGATGACGCGAATGCCGCTGAGTTCTTCCCTCAACACAGTATTCATATTGTCGAGGCGAGTCTGTTGACTGCGGAAGAGGGGAGACAAAATCGTGAAGGCGATGGCCACGATCACGCCGATAAGTGGAACGACGATGGCCAGAAGACCCGCGAGTCGTGCATTCATCCGAAGAGCCATGATGATCCCGCCCACTCCCATGATGGGGGCAGCCACCATGAAGTTGAAGATCATCAGCACGACCATCTGCACTTGCTGAACGTCGTTAGTGGAGCGGGTGATCAGTGAGGGGGCGCCAAAGTCATGAACTTCGCGGGAAGAAAAATCTTGTGTGCGTTTGAAGACACGCTCTCTGAGGTGGGCGCCTAAACCCATTGCTAGACCAGCAGCAATATAAACGGCGACCCCGGCACTGATACCTTGACCAGCCGATACGGCGAGCATGACGAAGCCTAGTTGCCAGACCCGCCCTACATCGCCTTGCACGACACCTTGGTCGATAATCGCCGCGTTCAAGTCAGGAAGGAATAGAGCACAAACCGTCGCAACGATTTGTAAGGCAATGACTGAAGCCAACTGGCCCCAATGCGCCCGCATATGGGGCCAAACGACCTTCCAGAGCATCCACACCTCAATCCGTCATCGCCACGGTCCCAAGGGCAACGACATAAACACTTTGTTGAATTACTACTCTATGCGCACGCAGCGCATTCTCTAGGGGGTAGACGACTACCAGCTGATCTTTGCGCGGGCTCAAATGCTCTTCGTCTTGACTAATTAGCGCAGCTGTGTTTCGGTTTTTCAGTTGGTAACAGCGTGAGGGTGAGACCATGACCAGCCAATCCAATGGCGATAACGAGAAGGAAAACCGGCCAACCAAACGAAGGAAAACAGTGCGCGGCGCCAGCCTGCCCACCGAGGCTTTAGAACTCGGTTTTTGGGCACTTATGGCCCAGATTCACCCGCCTGAAGCCACGGCAGCCATAGAAGAAGAGCAGCTGCCAAAGTCCGTCCTCGACCCGATCGCCAAACGTTTTGCCCCCAATGTTGACGAGCTGTTAGCGAACGCCCGCGCCCTAAAAGCGGAGGTCGAAAAAGGTCGTTCACTAGTGGTTTCTCTCGACGAATATGAGAAGGCTCGCGCGCGACTGGCTAGCCGCAATCAGGTGCCAACTCGTCCCGGCCAAGCAGCTTGGCCCCCAGGGGCGCAAACGATTAGTGCCCGTATCGGCAACGGATCGTGGGCAGAAGCGTTAGAGAAGCTCGGGATTGATGTCCACGCTGTTGGTCGGAGGAAGGGAACTGGCCGGCTCACCGAAGACGACTTTACGCAGGCACTTCGCCAGTTTGTTCGGCAGAGCGCAACCCAGCGAACCAAACCCACCTATGCTGCCTACTGTCAGTGGGCTAAGGAACAACGAGCAGATGGGATCGACCGACCCTCAGGCTCAACTGTCCGCCAGCGATACCTCACTTGGTCAGCGGCTCTCCAAGCAGCCGAATCGAAAAAATGAGACCCTGATCCCAGCGGTGTCACTCGGATACTGCAGGTTAGCGGCGTGAGTGCCGCGCCCACTCTTCCCCGCGTAGCTTTTCTAGCTGTCGACGTTCTTTCTTAGTAGGCCTTCCTGCACCCGGATCACGAATTGGCACACCACCATAGAATTTGGGGCGCGGGGGTGAATGATCGACGTAACACTTCACGGCCAGCGGAGCGCCAAGCCGCTTCGGGGGAAGCGAAAGGACCTCTAGCACCCGATCGAAACCATGTACCCGCACACGAACCGTGTCGCCGATGGACACCTGGTAGGACGGTTTGACGGTTGCTCCATTCACCCGGACGTGACCGGCCCTGACCGCCGCGGTCGCCAGAGAACGGGAGCGAAACTGGCGGGTCGTCCACAGCCACACGTCGATACGCATTGGTTAGGACTTCCAGTACGCCTGCATGGCGAGGTTGAGGTAGACGGGGTCCAAGACGTGACATGTTTCCCGGGTTGAGTGCATTGCCAGGATCGGGATACCTACGTCTACGGTATCCACGCCAAGTCGCGTTGCTGATAGCGGCCCTACAGTTGACCCAGCCCGCAACGAACTGTGGGAAACGAACACCTGGCTGGGTACCCCGGCCTCCCGACAGGCTTTCCGCCAGGTACTGACCCCGCCTAAAGACGTGGCGTAGCGTTGATCAGCATCCAATTTTAGGGCGGGTCCGCGCCCCAAGACCGGGCGTGTATTCGGCCCGTGCTTATCGTCGTATGCAGGATTCACACTGTGCGCGGCGTCCACGGACAGCAGTGTCGACTCGTTTCGCAGCTGCCAGTCTTGATCCAGATTGTTACCCAGGGCGGAACTGATGCGTTCGATAACTTCCAGGAGTAGTGGTCCGCGCGCGCCAGTCGGGGTGCCTGAGCCTATCTCTTCGTGATCGAAAAGAGCGAGGACGGGCATGCGGTCACCACTCCATGGCGAAGATCCAGTCTGTTCGCCCAGGGTTGCCAAGGCATACAGTCCGGCAAAGGCCGAAGAGAGGTTGTCGTGTCCGTAAGCCATAAGGAATTGATCGTCCACTCCAAATAGCCGAGGCGGTTGGGCGGGAACCAAGAACAGCTCGCTTGCGGCGATATCACCAGCCGACTCAAAGCCGGCGTTTTCCGCGACTAACTCCATCACGTCGCGATCGTCATCCACCAGCCAAATAGGCTGCATGTGCTTCTGTGGATCTAGCACTAGCCCGTCTTTATTAACCTCTCTACCCAAATGGGGAGCCAGCTGAGGGATGAACGCTATCGGCTTGGTGCGAATCAGGCGTCGGTCGCCCGCCCAGTTAACAACTGCCCCAGCCAAGAGAAGTTCCCGATCCAGCCAAGAGTTATTTAGCGGCCCCCCGTACACCTCTACCATTAGCTGTCCGAAGCCATCGGGTGTACTGCGCTGGGGAAGTGGTTTTAGCTTTAGCGCCGGCGAATCGGTGTGTCCCGCTGCCAGTGCGAACCCGCGCGCATTTGGCTTTTGGATCCAAGCGACCAGGGCCCCGTCGCGCACTAGAAAATATCGGCCAGCACCAGTGGGCCAGGCGGCAGATGCATCCACCTCAACAAAGCCAGCTTCTTCCAAGAATTGCGCGCCTTGGTCGACAGCATGGTACGAGGTCGGGCTCGCCTCCAGATATTCGGTGTAATCCGAGATGTACTTGTCTACTGAATCGGTCGGTAACTCAGCGGCTGAATCGGTCATATTGTTACTGGTTCACTCCGTATAGCGATAGATGTTCGTTTCGCGGGGCTTAAATCCGCACCTCACGTAAAGGCGGTTGGCGGCTTCACGGGAAGGTCGGGACGTCAGGTCCACTGACACACACCCTAGTTCGGCGGCTTTGGCGAGGGCGGCTTCAACCAGAGCCTGACCGGCGCCATGCCCGCGTGCTTCAGCGTCGACAACCACATCTTCAATCCAAGCGCGTTTACCGGTAGGAATCTGGAACGTGACCAAGGTGAGCAGACCGAGAATGGGATTGGGATCAGCGTGTTCGCCCGCGCCCGGCTTTTCTTGAGGGTTGCGGTAGGTGAACAAGAAAACGCCCTCTTGGGATAACAGGTCTTCGAGTTGGTCCATGTCGGGCGGATTTGCCGACGTAGAGAGCTGTGGGATTAGGCGCGCAAAGGCGTCGACCAACTCCGGATCCGCTTTGGTGGCTAAACCAGTGGTCATGGTGTCTCACTTTCGAACGGGTAGTCGGGCAGCGTTTCAAGAGTACCGCCATCGCCGAATGAATGGACTGATAAATCGAACTACTGAACCCGAGCAAAGTGTTGTACTGGCAGTAAGTTGAGTCTCTTATACTCAACTTTTAGAGATTTGGGGTTGCGTTGCTGGAAACAGTGTCGTAAAGTTGAGTCCATGATGCTCAAGTCTTGAGGCCGCACTGGCCACTTGGCTGAGTTAGGGCCAAAAGGCCATTGGATTTATACGTTTGTTTTTTGGGAGGCATCGACTATGGGTCGAGCAGTAGGTATTGACTTAGGAACCACCAACTCCGCGCTTGCGGTCCTTGAAGGTGGCGAACCGACGATCATCGTCAACGCAGAAGGCGCGCGTACCACTCCGTCAGTGGTGGCATTTTCCAAGAGTGGTGAAGTGCTGGTTGGGGAAATTGCCAAGCGTCAGGCAGTAACCAACGTCGACCGCACCATCGCTTCAGTGAAGCGCCACATGGGCACCGACTGGAAGAAGCAGGTCGACGACAAGAGCTACACCGCACAGGAAATCTCCGCACGTATCCTTTCGAAGCTGAAGCACGACGCGGAAGCCTACCTGGGTGGGGAAGTGACCGATGCGGTCATCACCGTTCCGGCATACTTCAACGACGCTGAGCGCCAAGCCACTAAGGATGCGGGCCAAATCGCAGGCCTGAACGTTCTGCGCATTATCAACGAGCCAACCGCCGCCGCCTTGGCATACGGCCTAGACAAGGGCAAGGAAGAAGAACTCATCCTGGTCTTCGACCTCGGTGGGGGAACGTTCGACGTTTCGCTGCTGGAAGTTGCCAAGGATGAGGACGGCTTCTCCACTATTCAGGTTCGCGCCACTGCGGGTGACAACCGACTCGGTGGTGACGACTGGGATCAGCGCATCGTTGACTGGTTGATCCAACAGGTGAAGTCCAAGACCGGCGTTGACTTGGGTAAGGACCCAGTCGCGTTGCAGCGTTTGAAGGAAGCTGCCGAACAGGCCAAGCGTGAGCTGTCGACCGCGACCAGCACCACGATTTCTCTGCAGTACCTGTCGATGAGCGAAGCCGGCCCAATCCACTTGGATGAAAAGCTTAGCCGCGCCAAGTTCGAAGACATGACCAAGGACCTCTTGGATCGCACTGAAAAGCCTTTCACGGACGTGATCAAGGAAGCCGGTGTCTCCGTTTCCGACATCGACCACGTTGTCTTGGTCGGTGGTTCGACCCGTATGCCTGCTGTGAACGACCTAGTCGTGAAGCTAACCGGTGGAAAAGAACCGACTCGTACCGTGAACCCCGATGAAGTTGTGGCCATTGGCGCCGCTCTTCAGGCCGGTGTCATGCAGGGTGACCGCAGTGACGTCCTCTTGATTGACGTGACACCTCTGTCCCTGGGTATCGAAACCAAGGGTGGCGTGATGACGCGACTCATTGAGCGCAACACCGCCATTCCAACCCGCGCGACCGAAGTGTTCTCTACGGCGGAGGATGGCCAGTCGTCCGTGCTCATCCAAGTGTTCCAAGGTGAACGCGATTTCACTCGCGACAACAAGCCATTGGGCACCTTCGAGCTAACCGGCATTGCCCCCGCTCCACGTGGGGTCCCGCAGATCGAAGTTTCCTTCGACATTGACGCTAACGGTATCGTCCACGTTTCTGCCAAGGACCGTGGGACGAACAAGGAACAGTCGATGACTATCACCGGTGGTTCAGCACTGCCGACCGAAGACATCGAGCGCATGGTCAAGGAAGCCGAAGAGCACGCGGAAGAAGACAAGAAGCGTCGCGAGGAAATGGAAACCCGCAACGTTGCTGAACAGACCGCCTACGCTATTGAGAAGTTGCTGAAGGAAAACGAAGACAAAGTTTCCGAAGATACGCGTAAGACGGTCCAGGAAGCCATTGATGAAGTCAAGGGCTCTTTGGATGGCGACGACACGGATGCCGTTCGGAAGGCTTTGGATCACCTCAACGAAGTTGGCATGAAGATCGGCGAAGAGGTCTACCAAGCAGCAGAAGCTCAGGCTGCGGAGGAAGAACTGCCCAGCCAGGACGACGTCAACGCTGAAGAAGAAGTGATCGACGCCGAAATCGTTGAAGAAGACTAAGGTTTCGCGCCCAAGTTACTTCTAGTGACAGACGCAATGTAACCAAAGGGGGTCGTATTCTGCGACCCCCTTTGGAGTCTGTTACAGACAATCTCACCAGACTTATCTCAGCGGAGAAGAAAATATGCCTAAAGACCCAAATGTTGAACCACCCATCGACAACGAAAACGCGCCTAAAGAAGGGGAAGCCACTGCTGAAGAGCAGTCCACCGACGACGAATTCGCCGCGTTTGAGGAAGATTTTGGTGACGGCAGCGAACTGCTGCAGCTTCAAAAGAAGCTAGACGAAGCCAATGACGAGCTGGCCCGAGCACGTGCAGAGACATTCAATGTTCGCCAAGAATACGGCAACTACGTCCGCCGCTCGAAGGAAGAATCCGCCAAACGGAAGGCTGAGGCTCGCGAAGAAGTAGTCGAAGAAATCCTGCCCGTACTGGACGATATAGAAGCGGCTCGCGCAGCCGGTGACCTAGCCGATGGACCTTTTGCAGCCATTGCCGACAAGCTTGAAGATATTCTCGATGCCCGCTTCGGCTTAGTGCAGTTCGGCAAGGTCGGCGACGTGTTTGACCCGATGTATCATGACGCGCTCATGGCTCAAACTAACGAAGAAGTCACCGAAACTGTCATCGCTCAAGTTCTACAACCCGGCTTCAAGGTGGGCGAACGTGTCTTGCGCCCGACCAAAGTCATCGTTGACAACCCGGCGTAGGACTGGTTGGAAAGGAATCTGATATGGCGGAACAGGACTGGCTAGACCAGGACTTTTACAAGGTCCTCGGCGTCGACAAAGATGCCGACGACAAGCAGATCCGCAAGGCATACCGGCAGCTTGCGCGAAAATGGCACCCCGACCAGAATGCCGGGGACTCCAAAGCCGAAGCGAAGTTCAAAGAAATCGGGGAGGCATTCGCTGTTCTTTCTGATAAAGAACAACGCGAACGCTACGACGCGATCCGCGCGATGGGGGCCGGTGGCGCTCGCTACGCGGGCGGAGGTCCGGGCGGCTTCGAAGACATGTTCGGTGGCATGTTTGGAGGAGGAGCCGGCGGGGGCAGTCCCTTTGGCGGTTCCGGTGGACCAAACATAAGGTTCCAAACAGCCGGACCCGAAGGTGGCTTTGGTGGCGCAGAAGATATCCTGTCATCCCTGTTTGGGGGAGGAGCCGGTGGGGGTAGTCCCTTTGGCGGTGCCGGTGGGGGCAGCCCATTTTCGGGGTTTGGCGGCCAACAATACGCCGCCCCGCAACCTCAAAAGGGTGCCGATTTAGCCACGTCGACCACCTTGACCTTCAAGCAGGCGTTCCAGGGGGAGACCCTTCAGTTCGCCCTCGATGGAAAGAGCATGAAGGTGCGCATCCCAGCAGGTGTGCGTGATGGTCAAAAGATTCGGTTGCGCGGAAAAGGACAGCCCGGTGTAGCGGGGGGACCGCCTGGAGACTTGGTCGTGCAGGTCTCCGTAGAAAAGAGCGCTGCGTTCACTATGGACGGCGCGAATCTGCGCGTGAAACTCCCAGTTTCATATCCGGAAGCGGCGCTGGGTGGTCCCGTGGACGTGCCACTGCCTGACGGTAGCAGCGTCGCGGTGAAGATTCCCGCGAATACTTCTTCCGGCCAAGTTCTTCGAGTTCGAGGACGGGGTGTCAAACGGGGCAATAAGCAAGGGGACGTCCTCGTCGAATTGCAGATCACCACTCCATCCCACCTTTCCGAGGCGGCGAAAGCAACAGTGGAAACCTTGAAGGCGGATCTAGCAGACTGGAACCCGCGTGAAGCATTGGAGGCGGCAGCTAGTCAGTGATTCCCCCTCAACGCAGTGAAAAGAAGCCAGTGGCGTCCTATACCGTATCGGTCGCCGCTGAACTGACGGGCATGCACGCCCAAACGCTGCGACAATACGATCGCCTTGGCTTGGTGACACCCTCACGCACAAAAGGTAGGGGGCGACGCTACTCTGCGGAGGACATCGAGAAACTTCGTCATGTGCGGCGTCTCAGCCAGGAAGGTGGAATCAACCTAGCCGGAGTGCAGCACATATTGCGCTTGGAAACCGAGCTCGAAGAAGTCCAAAGGGAGCTAGCCGAGCTGCGTGCAGCCCTCGAACGCGACCAAATGCCGACAAAAGGGGTCTTCACGGCCGATTCAACCGGCAGAGTGCATTTCCGCCCTCATACAAGTGAAGAGGCTCGAACTGGACAATCCGACACCGTAATTACGGGCCGCGCTTCCGAAAGGGCGCTGGTGAGTTCTCGACTGGGGGCTCCGGCACTACAGTTAAGTAAGCGACGGAGCACCGTAATCGCTGAACGCGGCTTGGTGGGGTGGAAGCTGCTAGCCAGCCTACGTATCCAGCAGGCGCGGCGAGATGGTCGAACCACGCGTGGATAGTTGTGGCACTGACCCGAAAGGGGAGCGATGAGTATACGTGGCACACAGACGGATAGCCTCTCTTGGCGGGCACGCACCGCTATGGAGGCCGGGCTGTTGGCTCGGCGAGCCTCGCAGATCATGGGGCGAGGTGCCGGTGGAATGTATGGCGGGCGGGTAGCGCTGCGACTGCATCCCGACATGATTGATGACTTGGCCGCGGGGAAACGAAGCGTGCTCGTCACCGGCACGAATGGGAAGTCCACCACAACCAAGATGACCGCGACTGCGCTAGAAAGCATTGGGCGCGTAACGGGAAATCTCGGTGGGGACAATATGCAAACCGGTGTTACCACTGCACTCATGACTGGCCGGGATGCGCATCTCGCGGCGCTTGAGGTCGATGAGATGAACATGGCTGATATTGCTGATCGGGTACGTCCTGAAGCAATGATCCTGCTGAACCTGTCGCGCGATCAGTTGGATCGAGTGGGTGAGATCGGCGCGGTAGAGGAACGTATCCGCAGTGCCGTCAACGCCAACCCTCAGGCCACAATCATCGCTAACTGCGATGATCCGCTCATCGTGTCTGCGGCGTGGGACGCTCCCAAAGTGGTGTGGGTAGCAGCGGGAGCCCCTTGGACAGATGACGCAGCAGCATTCCCGCGCACGGGAACCCTGGTCCTGCGCGACGGTGACGACTGGACAGTAGAAGACCACCCAGAATATCGCCGCCCAACGCCAGACTGGTCTATCGAAGAGGTCGCACCTGACGGTAGTTTCAAACTATCTGGACCCAACGACGTTGAAGTCGACGTGAACCTAGCCATCCCAGGACGCGCCAACCGCGGCAACAGCGCCCAGGCAATTGCAGCGGCCGTCGCGATGGGCGTCTCGCCCACGCGAGCTGCGCGGGCCGTTGGAAAAGTGCAGGGCGTGGCCGGACGCTACCAGACCTACGACGTAGATGGCCGCCAGGCAAACTTGTTGCTCGCGAAGAATCCCGCTGGTTGGCAAGAGTCACAGACCGCGATTCCACCCACCACAGAACAGGTGGTTGTCGCGGTCAACGGTCAACGGGCTGACGGAACCGATCTCTCATGGTTGTGGGACGTAGACTTTACGCCGCTGCACGACCTACCGACGAAACGCATCGTTGCTTCCGGTGAGCGGGCGGCCGATCTCGCGGTGCGCCTAGCCTATGCGGGGATAGAAGCCCAGATAGTTGACGACCCGTACCAGGCGATTTTGGCGTGCGAGCCAGGACCGGTGCAGGTTCTTGCCAACTACACGGCTTTCCGCGACCTCAAAAAAGAAATCGAATCCAAGCATTCGGACGTAAGTGGGGAATAACGTGGCGGAAAGCAATTTGCGAATCGGGGTCATCTACCCCCAAGTCTTGGGTACCTATGGGGATACAGGTAACGCGATTGTCTTAGCGGAACGTGCCCGGCGACGCGGGTTCCCAGCCGACATAGTCACGATCGCACTAACAGACCCGATTCCCGCGGATTTAGACATTTATGTCCTCGGCGGCGGGGAAGATACGGCACAGGCTTTGGCTGCATCTCGCATGAGAGCTGATGATGGACTAGCCCGCGCTGTTCAAGCAAACCGGCCTGTTCTGGCGATCTGCGCGTCGCTGCAGGTTTTGGGTGAGCGTTACACGGACGGGCAAGGCCGTGAAGTGGAAGGTTTGGGCCTGATCGATGCGGTCACCATGCCGCGCGGTGAAAGAGCCATCGGTGAGCTCTTAGAGGAGCCACTGCTGCCGGGACTAACCGAGCTGCTAACTGGATTTGAGAATCATGGAGGCGGCACCACGCTGGGTGAAGACGCTCAGCCACTGGCCAAAGTGATTGCCGGGGTGGGCAATGGTGGCGACCAGCCTGGCTGGGGCGGCGCCGTCCAAGGAAGTATCATCGGCACTTATCTGCACGGGCCAGCATTGGCTAGGAATCCGCAGCTGGCTGATTACCTCCTTGCGCAAGCGTTGAACGTAAACCTTGAAGAACTAGAAGACCTACATATACCCGGTGTTGACAGGCTTCGGGAAGAACGCCTGCTTGCGGCGACGATGGAGAAGTGAGGCAAATGCCCGAGAATTCTGGAAATCAATCGCAAGAACCTAGTCCTTGGCCCGTCTACGGCCAATCTGATCCAAGAGAGCCTGCGCGCCCCGACCAGAACCCGTGGCCGGTCTACGGGCAGGGACAGCCGGGACAAAACCAATCCCCCTACGGCCAGCCGGCGTACGGCAAGACCCCGTATGGACAGCCTGGACCCAGTCAACAGGCACCTAATCAACCGCCGCCCGACCAACACGCACCCGGCCAACCTCCTTATGGACCCGCGCCCTATGGCCCGTCGCCGTATGGTCCGCCACCGCAGAGTTCCGCTCCGCCTAACCAAGGTCCTCATTCAGTCCCACCCGGCCAGGGACCAGCGTACGTGTACCCTCCGAGCTTGCCTTCGCGAACCGGACCAATCCTCACTATCGTCGGCGGGGTCGTGATGATGCTCATCATCGCGCCGATTGTCCTGATTACCCTCATCCTTTCTGGGGTGGGTATCGGAAATATTGTGGACAACTCAATGAACGCCTCGAATGGGGGAACAGTAGTTGTCGACGAAACCGGCAGCATTGGAGTTATCGCAAGCGGCCAGGCTGCGACTTGCGTTATTTCGAAAGAGGGCGCAGCAGATACCGAAATGCGGTGGGAACTGGACGGGACCCTTCTCGTAGCCCGCGGCCTAACGCCGGGCGAATACACGATTTCGTGCGAAGGTGTCGTTGCTTCAGATCCGCTTGTGATCCTTGATGGTCGCACCCTAGAAACTATGGTGCCTTCCGCTTTCACGGCTTTTGCCTGGGCTAGCGTCGTGGGCGTATCTGGCTTCGTGGTACTCATTGTGGGGATCGTCTGGCTGATAAAACGCAACCGTGCCCGGCAGGACATGATTTGGGGTGGGGCGAATAGATGACTTCGCTCAACTAGCGCCTAACCACGCGTCGGTGGACCGCCTCAAAGTAACCGGGGCGGTCCAAGCTTTACGCGCTGATAGCCGCGAGGAAGCTAAACGCAATTGGCGGCGTTCACTGGCGTCGCGCCTGACACAGCAGCGACCAGATCTAGCGGACACGCTGGCGACCCACCTTGGGGTGGCCGTCCATGCCAGCCACACACCTGAACCCAACCCCCTGTCTGGCCTATCTATCGGAGAGTTAGCGGTCGTTTACGAAGCTCTCTTGGCCACTTCTGATCCACAGGCACGCCGCCGAGACGGGCAGTACTTCACGCCCGACGACGTAGCGGCATTCATGGCGGCCCAGGCAAATGAGTTTCCACCCGGCACTTGGCTAGACCCCTGCTGCGGGGTGGGGAACCTATCGTGGCACCTGTCCAATGCGCAGGCCGATCCAAGTGCTTTCGTCCAATCTCGCCTGACCCTGGTTGATATTGATGACACTGCTTTGGCATCAGCCCAAGTACTCTTAGCTGCATCTTTCGCTCGACCCGGCGCTACTGAAGTCTTGAAGGACCTCTCGGCGCGATGCTGCCAAGCGGATTTCTTGGCCGCGACTACACCGGTCGAAAGCGATTTCGTGCTGATGAACCCGCCTTACGGTCGAACGCAACTCCGCGATGACTACCAACTGGGCCCAACCCGAGAACTCTTCGCGTATTTCATGGAAAAAGTCTGCACCAGTGCGAAAGGATTTGTAGCCGTCACTCCCGCCGCATATCTAAATGGTGCTCGCTACGGACCGTTGCGTGACCTTCTTGAGGACAAGGGCGGGAAAGTCTACGTTTTCGATAACGTGCCCGACACCGTGTTTCGCGGCTACAAATACGGATCTTCTAATACGAGCCGCACCAACTTCGTGCGGGCTTGTATAACCGTGGTGAAACCGGGGGAGCAGCAGTGGCGCATCACGCCCATCATTCGCTGGGGCGTCGCCAGTCGAGCCAAGATGTGGGCTGGCATTGAACAACTACTAGCACCGTTGCGGAAATCCCCAGGTGGCAGGTGGGCGAAGCTCATGCCCGGTACGGAACGGCTGTGGACTGCTCTGCAAGATCGGCCGCGGCTGCGTGACCTGTTGGCATCTGAGCCCACCGAGCACCAACTCTGGGTGGCGTCCACCCCGCGCTATTACATTTCTGCCAGTGGACGGCCTTTGAAGCGGGCCAGTGTGCACGTCCTCAACTTCGAGACGCCTGCGGAATGGGCTCAAGCGTATCTGCTGCTAAATTCATCCCTATCGTACTGGTGGTGGCGCACAGTTGATGGGGGAATCAACTTGCAACGACGCACGCTTGAATCCATTCCGCTTCCACCAGAACTAACCGCAGTCGCCCAAACGGGCACCTACCTGGTTGAACAGCTGCGCATTTCGGATGAGGACGACGTTCGAATCAAGCTAAACGCGGGGCGTAGAACCGAAAACGTGAAGCGACCGGCCGCCCTCATCCAAGAACTGGACCACCGACTATTGCTAGGGATCGACTATGACTTCTCGCTGTTGCGTGCCCCCGATATGTTCGACGATCCGAGCGAGCGCCACAAGAATGCCCAGCCCAGTGCCTGATTGTGCGCACGCTGGCGGTTATCTGCTGCCCCAGCGTGGCCGCCCTCAATATTCTCGTAGTAGAGAACTTGCTTACCCGCGTTTTCGGCCAGGTAACCCAGCGACCGGGCATGCCCCGGGTGGACTCGGTCGTCTTTCGTTGAGGTCGTGAGCATCAGCGGCGGGTAGTCATGTTCGGCGTTGAACTGGTGTACGGGGCTGAACGTCCGAATAAACGCCCATTCATCTGGGTTCTCTGGGTCCCCATATTCTGCGATCCAAGAATGTCCTGCCAGCAGCGTGTGATACCGCCCCATATCTAGCAGCGGCACTTGGCACAGTATGGCGCCAAAGTCGCCTGGGTAGCGCGTGTACATATTCCCCATCAAGAGACCCCCATTGGAACCGCCCTGCGCTCCCAACTGGCTGGGAGTGGTGATCCCGCGGGCAACCAAATCGCGAGCCACGCTGACAAAGTCTTCAAAGGCGCGGTGACGGTTCTGTTTGAGGGCGCTGCGGTGCCACGTAGGGCCATACTCCCCACCCCCACGAATATTGGCGACTACGTAAACCCCGCCCTCTTCAATCCATGCCTTCCCTACGGCGGGCGCATATGCGGGCAAGAGGCTCACGTCGAAGCCGCCATAACCGTATAAAAGCGTGGGAGCCGGGTAGACGACGTCTTCTCTGGCCACTAGGAAGTAGGGTACGCGGGTGCCGTCTTCAGACACGGCGAAATTCTGGGTCACCTTGACGTTGTTACTTTCAAACAGCTCAGGTGCTTGGCGAACCTTGTTGATCAACCACTGGTCGCTGCCGCTCACATGTTTCGCTAGCCACAGCGTGCTCGGCTCGGTGTAACCGGTAGTGGTCAGCCACAGGTCGTCACTCTCCGTTCTTTCTACTGGCCGCACGACGACCGTCGAAAACGAGGAAGCAGCTGGCATGGAAATCGTGCTGCTATCCCACTGCCCATCGTCTCCCGCAGGGGTGAGAACCGTGACCTGGGAAACCACGTTGCGAATAGTCGTCAAAACCAGTTGTGAGCGCGTTGCGGTCAGCCCCTCTAAGACTTCTTCCCGATCAGGAACGAACAGGACTGTCAGAGGGGCGGCATCCGGGCGAGACCACAGGTCCGTCAAGTCCGCCCCTACGAGCGAACCCGCGGCATACGTTTCACCGTTGTACGTCCAGTCTTCGCGTAGCCAAACCAGAACCCACTCATTCCACACGGAAACTTCTGCTGACGACGGGAGGGGGAGAAGCTGTGGTGAATCTGTTCCGATAGCATCCGGAGCACTGGAAACCAGGTGGGTCGTGGACGTGTAGAAATCTTCCATCACCCGGATGATCGAACGCGTACCGACCTGGTCCCGAATCACGCCAACCCACACGCCCATCGACTCGGCAGGCGCCGTCAGAATGATCTTTGCGTCTTCTACGTCTTGGCCGCGACGCAGCAGACCCGCTTGAAGGGGATATCCGGACGCGGATGTTGTCTCGGGCGACGTTGGCTGCGTGACCCAACACAAATCACGAGTCAGCCAAGTTAGCGACCCTTTGCCTTCCGTTCGCAAAAACCCACCTTCGACCCACCGGCGCCCCTCAACATCAAATTCACGAGTCTCATCAGCGTCGGATCCCCCTGGTGAGAGGGTGACTAACACACGACTGTGATCAGTAGGGCAGATTGCAGCCCCATGCCAGACCCACGATTTTTCCTCTTGACGTGATAGTTCGTCGACATCGATGAGGACGTCCCAGTTTTCCGAGCCTGCCAGGTATTCATTCAGCGGTTGGCGGCGCCACAATCCGCGCGTGTTCTGCTCATCCGTCCAAAAGTTATAGGCGAATGATCCCCGAACCTGCACCATGGGGATCCGGCCAGGATTGTCGAGGACGGAGAGTATGCGTTCTTCCAGTTCAGCAAGAGAAGGTTGCTGGGGCGAGGCTGCCAAGGCGTCTTTAGTTCTTTGATTCCGTTCCCGAACCCACGTCAAAGCCTCTTCACCCAGCACCTCTTCAAGGAAAGCCGGAGTCAGGCGCGTGGCGGGGTCAGGATGCGTCGAGTCAGTTTCCATCGAACAACTATCCCACGCAATCCCGGATAGGCGGGCCTAAGATCGAAGTAGGTCCTAGTGCGAAGTCGAGTCAAAGCTGTGAAAGAGCGACTCATAATAGGAGGAGGTACCTTGAGTTCGAAACTAACCACCCGCGCCCAAGAAGCCGTGTCTTCGGCGGTGCAAATGGCTTCCGCAGCTGGAAATCCGCAAGTTGAACCGCTGCACCTATTGGAAGCTTTACTAGAACAACCAGACGGTATTGCCCTGTCATTGCTGGCCGCCACCGGGGCACAACGGGGCCAAATTGGCGCCCAAGTTCGCACGGCGCTGGTCGCACTTCCAACATCTAGCGGCTCTTCGGTTGCCCAACCGCAAACCTCGCGCGCATTGATGAACGTCATTACTGAAGCCCAGAAGTCGGCCGAGGCAAAAGGGGATGCCTACGTATCCACCGAACACCTGCTCATTGCGCTCGCCGGTTCCGATTCCGAAGCGGGCAAGATCCTGCGCTCCGACGGAGCCACCCCGGAAGAACTTGAGGCGCAATTAGAAAAGCTACGGCCCGACCCCATCACCACCGTGGATCCAGAGGGAACATTCCAAGCGCTGAGCAAGTACGGCCGTGACCTAACTGAAGTTGCGCGCGAAGGGAAGCTGGACCCGGTCATTGGGCGTGACTCAGAGATCCGCCGCGTTATTCAAGTGCTGTCCCGCCGCTCGAAAAACAACCCCGTTCTTATCGGTGAACCAGGCGTTGGTAAAACCGCGGTGGTAGAAGGTCTGGCCCAGCGCATCGTAGAAGGCGATGTGCCCGATTCGCTACGCAATAAGAAACTCATCAGCCTAGACCTAGGCGCGATGGTTGCCGGAGCGAAATACCGCGGGGAATTTGAGGAGCGACTCAAAGCCGTCCTCGACGAAATCCGCAGTTCCGACGGGGAAATCATTACTTTCATTGACGAACTGCACACCGTTGTGGGGGCGGGGGCGTCCGAAGGGTCAATGGATGCTGGCAATATGCTCAAGCCAATGCTGGCCCGCGGCGAACTGCGCATGGTCGGGGCGACTACGCTGGATGAGTATCGCGAGAACATTGAGAAAGACCCTGCGCTAGAACGTCGTTTCCAACAGGTGTACGTCGGGCAACCATCCGTTGAAGACACCGTGGCCATCTTGCGCGGCATTGCCCCCAAATACGAAGCACACCACAAGGTCACCATTTCCGATGGTGCGCTGGTTGCGGCCGCCGAACTATCCGACCGCTACATCACCGGTCGCCAGTTGCCGGATAAGGCAATCGACCTGATCGACGAAGCGGCGTCACGTTTGCGGATGGAACTTGATTCTTCCCCGATGGAAATCGATGAGTTGCAGCGCGCTTTGAACCGCCTACAAATGGAAGAATCCTACTTGGACGAATCCGACCCGGATGCGGAGGACGAAGCGACCCAAGATCGCCTGTTCAAACTGCGCGAAAGTATCGCTGAAAAAGGCGAGGAGCTGCGCGCCCTCGTCTCCCGCTGGGAAAATGAGAAGGCCGGCCGAAATAAAGTTGGTGACCTGCGGGTACAGCTTGATGAGCTGCGGACCGCCTTCGAAGTGGCGATGCGTGAAGGACGCTATGACGAGGCTGGGCGCATCCAAAACGGCCTCATCCCCCAAGTTCAAGACGCGATTGCCGCCGCCGAACTGGCGGAAATTGAAGAGCGCGAAGCCTCTGAAGAGCCGATGATTGCCGAACGCGTAGGCCCGTCCGAGATTGCCGAGGTCGTGGAATCGTGGACGGGAATCCCCACGGGGCGCCTGTTGCAAGGCGAAACTGAGAAGCTGCTCGAAATGGAAGACTGGATCGGCAAACGCCTAATCGGTCAGAAAGATGCGGTGCGTGCAGTTGCGGATGCGGTCCGCCGCTCCCGCGCCGGGGTAGCGGACCCGAACCGCCCGACTGGGTCGTTCCTCTTCCTAGGTCCGACCGGCGTCGGGAAGACGGAGCTTGCGAAGTCCTTGGCTGAATTCCTCTTTGATGATGAACGTGCCATGATCCGCATCGACATGTCTGAATATTCCGAGAAACACTCGATTTCGAGACTGGTTGGGGCGCCCCCCGGTTACGTGGGATACGACGAGGGTGGGCAGCTAACGGAAGCGGTTCGACGCCGCCCATACTCGGTAGTCCTGTTGGATGAGGTAGAGAAAGCGCATCCAGAGCTGTTCAACATCCTCTTGCAGGTGCTTGACGATGGGCGTCTCACCGATGGCCAAGGACGCACCGTCGACTTCCGCAATACGATCTTGATTCTCACTTCTAACCTAGGATCCCAGTTCCTTATCGATCCGGACCTGTCGGAAGAGGGCAAGCACGATGCGGTGATGTCGACCGTGCGACAAGCCTTCAAACCGGAGTTCTTGAATCGGCTTGACGAAATTGTCATCTTCGAGCCCCTCGATAAGAAGGACTTGGGCGAGATCGTCGACTTGCAGTTAGAACAGATGAGCCGCCGCCTGCGGGCCCGCCGAATCGGCTTGGAAATCACCGATGAAGCACGCCGCTGGCTAACCGACCACGGTTACGATCCCGCGTATGGAGCTCGGCCTTTGCGTCGCCTAGTCCAAAAAGAAATCGGTGACCGTTTGGCCGTGCTCATCCTTGCGAACGAGGTTGCGGATGGTCAGGACGTCCTCGTCTCCGTTGCTGATGATGGCGATACGTTGCGGGTAGAGCCGGTAATCGACGCGTAAGCAAACGTAGAACAAGCCGATCATCCCGGGGCGTGGGGTGCTATCGTCCCGGGATGACGGCTATCGTGGAAGGGTGAACAACTACCCGGTACCTTTCCCGCATTCTATAGCTGCTGTCGACGCCGACGGGCGTGTCATCTGGGAACAAGGTGACGTCGCACAAGTGTTCCCGCTCGCGTCAGTGACCAAAATCGTCACCTCGCTAGCGACGCTGCGGGAAGTACAGCAGGGGACTATCTCCCTGGCGGAAGTGGTGGGTCACGCCCCAAGTGACACCCCGGGCGGGGAGCCTTATACGCTGGCCCACTTACTATCGCACTCCTCTGGCCTTGCGGCTGAGGGCGATGGCCAAGACTTTCGAGACACGCCTGGTATGCGCCGCATTTATAGCAACCAAGGATTCGATGTACTGGGTGATGTCATGGAATCTGCCACGGGACTGAAGACGTCTCGATGGATTGACCGGCAAGTTGTGGCACCTCTAGGTTTACGATCCACCACGGTTCCAAGGTCCCCCGCACGCAGCGGCTTTGGGTCAGCACTTGACCTGACAGTCCTGGCGGAAGAACTTATGCGACCCCAACTTCTGGACCCCAAAATGTCTACTGCTTTTCGGGAAGTAGCCCTTCCTGGACTGCGCGGAATCTTGCCCGGATATGGAATGCAGAGAAACAACACTTGGGGCTTAGGCGTCGAAGTGAAGGGGGATAAGGAACCGCACTGGACACCCCCGTCGGCCTCCTCCAAAACCTTTGGCCATTTCGGTATGTCCGGCTCTTTCCTGTGGGTGGACCCCACGCGAAACATTGGGGCAGTGTTCCTAGGTGCTGAACCCTTTGGGCAGTGGCATAAGGACAACTGGCCGATCTTAGGGGAAGAGATACTGCAAGCGGCTTAAGGTCGTTCTACGTATGCGGCAACTTGGACATCACCGCGCGCACCAGTGATCTGGGTGCGACGCGCGCAGTGTGGTAAACCATTTTGTAGCGCAGCGACGGGGTCACTAACGCCTGCCCGCGATCGGCAGCGGCAAGTGATTCCTTCACCACTTGGTCGGCACTCATCCACATCAGGTTGGAGGCGCCCTCGTGCGAAGCGGCACCCGTGCGGCTGTGGAATTCGGTGCGGGTCAACCCGGGCATCACCGCGGTGACGGATACCCCGCTACCTTTCAGTTCCTCGTGGAGTCCCTCGGAAAACGCCCTCACCCATGCTTTATGAGCCGAATAGGGTCCCATACCAGTATCGGCCGCGACAGAAGAGATGTTGATTATCTGGCCCTGTCCTGCATCCCGCATTTGTCGGCCCGCGTAGTAACAGGTGGCCATGACTGCGCGCACCATTACATCTAGAGCGTGTAGGTCAGTACTGAACTCTTCGTCTAGGAAGGATTTCGCCGACCCAAAGCCCGCATTGTTCACCAGCATATCTACTGGTTGGAGGTCGATTTTACTGCGGGCTGCCCGACGGGAGAGGCGGCTACGAATGCCTCTCGTTGTTTCAGGTTCCGCTTCTGGATGTCCGTCCCACGACAGTCGTCGGCACACCGCCGCCAAATCTTCTGGTTGTCCCAGGTCTGCTGGCAAAATTTCGACGTTCACGCCGTTCACTCGCCGTATTTTCTCTGCCAGCGCTTCGAGACGTTCCACGTTGCGGGCCACCATGACAAGGTTGTTGCCGCCGTTGGATATTTGCCAGCAAAACTCTTGCCCGATGCCAGAGGTCGCTCCCGTGACTAGTGCTGTCTTCATGCCTCCATGTTAGGCGCAAGCGCTTAGTCGATGCTGGTGTTGTTCCCAGAAATGGTGATGGTTGATCGCAGCGCTAGGGTGGGGGCATGAGACTTGCTACTTGGAACATCAACTCGATTCGTGCTCGCATCGACCGGGCCGTTGACTTTTTGCACCGGGAGGATATTGACGTCCTCGCCCTCCAAGAAACGAAGTGCCGTCCAGATCAGTTTCCGGCGGCTGCACTGGAAGAGATGGGCTATGAAGTTCATGCCGTGGGGTATGACCAGTGGAACGGGGTGGCGTTAGTTTCCCGCCTGCCTCTGACGGATATCAGGATTGGCTTCCCCGGTCAGCCAACATGGACGAAAAAAGGGAAAGAAGCGGTCGTCGAGGCCAGGGCCATTGGTGCGACTGTTCACCCCGAAGACGGTGAGCCGTTCGATGTGTGGAGTCTCTACATTCCCAATGGCCGTGAACTTGGCGACCCACACTACGACTATAAACTCGAGTTCCTTGAAGCGTTGCGCCAATACGTCGCCTCAGCGCGGCAAGAGGATCCCGATGCGCAGATCATGTTGGTAGGGGACTGGAATATCGCTCCGTTGGATGAGGACGTGTGGGACCCAGCGTTTTTCGAGGGGCGCACCCATGTGTCCCCACCCGAGCGAGCGGCGTTCAACGCCCTCCTTGACGATGGGGTTCACGAGGTGACCAGAGACAGGGTGGATGGGTATACGTACTGGGATTACCAGCAGCTCCGATTCCCCCGCAATGAAGGAATGCGGATCGACTTTATTTTGGCGACCCCGCCCTTAGAAGAACGGGTGACCGGCGCTGAAATCGACCGTAATGAGCGCAAAGGGCGGGGCGCATCCGATCATGTCCCAGTCATCGTTGATGTTGACGAGGACTGGATGCGTTTCTAGCTGCATGCGCGTCTAGTTGCCGACCAGCTGCACCAAATCGGCAATCGAATCGTGAATTTGAGCCGGACGGAACGGGAAGGATGTCACGTTCGAAAGCTTCGTGGACCCGGTGAGCACCAAGTGTGCCAAAAGCCCGGATTCTATAGCGGCTAGAACATCCGTATCCATTCGGTCACCGATCATCGCGGTCTCTTCCGAATGTGCACCGATCTTGTTGAGGCCGGCACGTATCATGATCGGGTTAGGTTTACCGACAAAGTAGGGGGAGGCGCCGGTGGCTTTGGTGATCATGGCGGCAACCGCCCCGGTCGCCGGCAATGTCCCTTCATCCGACGGGCCACTTACATCCGGGTTGGTAGCGATGAATTTGGCCCCACCTTCAATCAGCCGGATAGCCTTCGTCAAAGAGTTGAAATCGTAGGTACGAGTTTCACCGAGGACGACATACTCTGGATCGACCTCGGTCATCACATAGCCAGCCTGGTGCAAAGCGGTAGTTAACCCGGCCTCACCAATTACGAACGCAGTAGAATTTGGGGATTGCTGACTTAGAAACGCTGCGGTCGCATTCGCAGACGTCCAAATCCGGTCCTCCGGAACAGTAAGCCCTGAAGCCGCTAAACGGGCAGATAGGTCTCGGTTCGTGAAAATCGAGTTGTTCGTCAACACCAGATACGGCATGTCTTTTTCGATCAGGGTGTCGAGAAAGCGCTGCGCGCCTGGAATGGCCTGGTTTTCACGGACGAGTACGCCGTCCATGTCAGTGAGCTACGCTTTGATTTCCCGCTTGCTTACCGCGCTGGTTGCGTTCTTGATTTCTGGAGTCATACATACACAGTAGGGTTGAGGCCGCGACTTTTCACTAGCTTTTGCCGGACAGATCACATAAGAGGGGTGGTTGGAGTGGTTGCAGGCACATCGGAAGAGGCTCCACCTAGGCGCGGTGTCGGGCCCTGGGAGGGACCCTTACCGTCCGGAGAGCACTGGGATGAAGAACTGCTGATCCAAGGCGACTATCGAAATGTGGAGGACGAGTTCCGCTACTGGACTAGAGAGGCCATCAAAGAAGAAATAGGCCGCCGCTCCCGTGGGTTCGAAGTCGCCATCGAGAACCTGGGTCACGACTTCAATATCGGCTCTATTGTCCGCACTGCAAATGCTTTGGGCGCTTCGAAGATCCACATTGTTGGGCGTCGTCGCTGGAATAGACGCGGTGCAATGGTGACTGACCGATACCTGAATGTAGTTCACCACGCCACGGTAGAAGACTTCTTAGATGACGTGCGAGGGCGGAGCATGGAGGTGACGGGAATAGATAACCTGCCCGGTTCCAGACCAATCGAGCTGGCTACGTTTCCCAAGGACACCGTGCTGGTGATGGGTGAAGAGGCAGCGGGACTGAGCGAACAAATGTTGGCTGGCTGCGACCGCGTCCTCCACATAACCCAGTACGGGTCGACGCGTTCGATGAATGTGGGACACGCGGCGGCGATCGCGATGTATGCATGGGGACAACAGCAGGCATAGACAAGCAGCCGTCAGCCGAATACGACTTAATGCCTCCCTCAAGTAACCGGGATTGTGGGAGAATAGGAAGCGCGAAACAGCTCATACGGGTGCAAAGTTGCGCACCCACTATTAGGAGGTCCTTGTGCCAATCGCAAGTCCAGAGGTCTACCGGGAAATGCTCGACCGAGCCAAGGAAGGCAAGTTCGCCTACCCGGCTGTCAATGTGACCTCATCTCAGACGCTTACCGCTGCTCTGCAAGGTTTCGCAGATGCTGAGTCGGACGGAATCATTCAGGTGTCCGTTGGCGGTGCCGAATACTGGTCCGGCTCGACTATCAAGGACCGTGTTGCCGGCTCTTTGGCCATGGCCGCTTACGCCTACCAGGTAGCCAAGAACTACCCGGTGAACATTGCCCTTCACACTGACCACTGCTCCAAAGAAAACCTGGATTCCTGGGTTATCCCACTGCTCGAACTAGAGGCTGAGGAAGTCGCTGCTGGACGTCTACCAGCCTTCCAGTCGCACATGTGGGACGGCTCTGCTGTTCCATTGGCAGAAAACCTGGAGATCGCGCAGCGTCTGCTCCCCATGGCAGAAGCCGCCCACACGATCCTCGAAGTTGAAATCGGGGTCGTTGGTGGCGAAGAAGACGGTGTTGTCGCTGAGATTAACGAAAAGCTCTACACCACTGTTGAAGATGGCATGAAGACAGCAGAGGCCCTCGGGTTTGGCGAAAACGGTCGCTACCTGACCGCCTTGACTTTCGGAAACGTCCACGGTGTGTACAAGCCAGGTGCGGTGAAGCTGCGCCCTGAACTGCTTGGCGAAATCCAAGTCGCTGTCGGTGCGGCCTTTGATAAGGGCGACCGTCCATTCGACCTAGTCATGCACGGTGGCTCCGGTTCATCCGCAGAAGAGATTGCCACCGCAGTAGCCAATGGTGTTATCAAGATGAACATCGATACTGACACTCAGTACGCGTTCACACGCCCAGTGGCTGGTTTCATGTACGAAAATTACGAAGGCGTCCTCAAGATCGATGGGGAAGTCGGCAACAAGAAGATGTACGACCCCCGCACTTGGGGCAAGGCAGCCGAAGCCGGTATGGCCGCACGCGTTGTTGAGGCTTGCGAGCAGCTAGGCTCAGCTGGCCGCAAGATGTAGTCCGACCGTCAGGTTGAACGTAGATTTACCCCCGCCGGTTCGATTCGGCGGGGGTAAGTCATTCCCGAATATGCGCTCGAAGTGAGAGTATCGAGACAAGAGCGTCAGAACATGCTCAAATTGAGGCAGGTTCAGCATCCATCCGAGAGGAAGAACAATGGCTGAGGAAACGTGGTCAAAGATCGAAGGAATGGTGGTCGCCGGATCCTTGGATCCGATGAAGCTCGCCGAAGAACTCAAGCATGAGAATGTCGTGGCTTCCCTGGTTTGGTACGACGCCACTCCGGAACTGGTTGGTGTCACGCTGGCCGCTGAAGGGGACCAAGTGGCGACGATGGGAAAGCGAGCCAGAACCATCAAGCCTGGACCATCGATTGAATCAGTTGCTGAGAAGATCGCCGAAAAATTCTCTGCGGAAGTGATGCTCGGTGACGTACAAGTTGACCGGTTCGTTGAAGAGAGCGACACCGATGCGGAAGGCGATACCGAAGACACGGACGTCCCAGCCGGTAAAGAAGAAGCCGCGCCCAAACTGCCCATCAGGGTCGTAGAGATCAGCGCAACCCCCTCCTCAGCCATCCCGCTGCTGGCTGCCTTTGAAGGTATTGACGTGGCAGAAATCCCCCACGACGAAGAGCGCCGCATCCTGTTAGCTCAAGTACCAGCTCACCGGTCAGGCTGGCATTTCGGGGACGCCCCACTGGTGCGGCTGACTGTCCAGGGCGATGAATTCCACGCCCACTACATGCCGCATGATGACCCGGAAGAAATCATCACCTACAACTGGGGCATGAACGAAGTAATCGTGGCCGGCGGTAAAGGCTGGGAGGGGGATACCCCTGAAAATGTTATCGACCTGGTCGGCGCGCGAGAAGACATTCGCTCCATTCACGATGCCGTCCCAGGCGTCGACGCGGAAGCGGCGTATGAGGCTAGCAAGATGCGCGGTTCGGCGGCGGTCACCAAATTTGTGCGCGCCTTGGGTCTAAACCCAGAGGTTGCCGAATTCCTCCTCGGTTGGCTCAGCCTCGATCAGATTCCAGAAGCAACAGTGCATCATGCGCGGGGAATCTCTAACGCAATTGGTCGCAGCGTGGACATACTCCTAGATGAGAGGCGCGCTGAATCGAGCTTCTGGGAAGCCTACAAGGAAACGGTTCGTTCCAAGCCGTGGCTGATCCCCGCAATTGCCGGGGTAGAGGTCGCGGTGGCCACCGGCCTACTGATTGTTGGACGCAAGCGTGATGCGAAGTGCCCGATCGGCGGAAAGGTCGCGACTGGCCTGGCGGTCGCACTTCTCTTCGATGCTGCTGCTGATACGGCTCTAGCGCGACTGACATTACGCCGGATAGAACGACACGAAGAACGGGGCCGGTAAGCATCTAAGTCTGAAAGGCCATAGATGCGCATTGTTGTTGCGCTGGGCGGTAATGCCTTAGCGCGACGCGGAGAGCCGATCACAGCGGAGCTAATGGCCGCTAACTTGCGTCAAGTGGTTACTTCCTTGGCGCATTTGGCGGCTGAACACGAAGTGATAATCACCCATGGCAACGGTCCCCAAGTGGGTCTCTTAGCCCTGCAAAATCTGGCATATGACCAAGTAGACCCGTATCCCTTGGACAACCTCGTTGCTCAAAGCCAGGGAATGATTGGCTACCCTCTGCAGCGAGAGTTGCGAAACGCCCTCGCCGGTAGTCGGGACATAATTGCCGTGTTGACAACGGTAACCGTGGATGAGTGCGACCCTGCCTTCGCTTCGCCAACCAAGTTTGTCGGGCCAATGTACACCGAAGAAGAAGCTCAGCGGATGACAGCCACTTACGGCTGGACTATCAGACGGGACGGGAAAGGCTATCGAAGGGTAGTCCCGTCCCCTCTTCCGCGCGGAATTCTTGAGGCCGATGCAATCCGCACGCTGGTAGAACAGGGAAAAGTAGTGATCGGCGTCGGGGGTGGCGGGATCCCCGTGACCGTTGACAGCGGCAGCGAAGTAGGCGTGGAAGCTGTGGTGGATAAAGACCTAGCATCCGCTGTGCTAGCTCAAAAAATAGGTGCGGACGTTCTACTGATACTCACCGACGTTAGCCACGTAATTGACGGGTGGGGAAGCAACTCGCCACGTGAAATCGTCGAAGGTTCACCGGAGGCATTTCAGGACCTGAGTTTCGCAGCGGGCTCCATGGGACCAAAAGTGCAGGCAGCCTGCACCTTTGCTGCCTCAGGACGGCCAGCGTTTATTGGCGCCCTCAACCAAATGGAAGAAATCTTGGCGGGCAAAGCTGGAACACGCGTGTCGCAGGATGCCCCCAGTTCACTTGTCTACGCTGAACTTGAATGAGGAGTAACCTCTGACTGTGTCCAACAGTCGTCATCAAGTAGCTGAGCAAGCCATCGATCCCCGCTCATTAGGCCTGGGCATCCTGGTGTATGTGATGTGGGGATTCTTCCCGCTTTACTTCAATATTTTGGGCCCCGCATCTTCACTGGAAGTCATTGTTCATCGCGCGTTTTGGGGTTTAGTTGCCTGCCTGTTGGTTATCGGCGTTTTCAACCGATGGCATCAACTGGCAGCTTTGACGCGCAATCGGACAATCACGGGCCGACTGTCTCTAGCAGGGCTGCTAATAGTGATCAACTGGACCGTGTACGTCTATGCGGTGCAGTCGGGCCACACCGTGGATGCTGCTCTGGGCTACTTCATAAACCCGCTAGTCACCGTGGGTCTGGCGCGCCTAGTGCTGAAAGAAAGGCTGACGCCGGCCCAAGGAATCGCCATCGCTCTAGGCGCTTGTTCGGTGGTGGTCATGATTATTGGACTGGGGTCCCTTCCGTGGGTCTCGCTAGTACTACCCCTTTCCTTCGGGCTCTATTCGCTGGTGAAAAAGGATGTGGCAACCCAAGTCCCTCCTCTTGAAGGAATGGCGGTTGAGACGGCCACCGCCACCCCGCTGCTTGCGGCCTATTACGCATTCCTAGTTATTAATCGGCAGACTTCATTTCAGGCTCTCAGCGTGAATCCGACGGACGGTCCCCACTGGGTCGTCCACCTCTTACTGCTTATGGGTGCCGGCGTGATCACCCTGATCCCCCTGCTGATATTCGCCCGCGCCTCACGAGGTTTACCTTTGGCGGTGATGGGTTTGCTGCAATACATCGGACCGGTCCTAGCCATGTTCATCGGAGTGGTGGTATTCAAAGAAACAATGGAACCAGCCCGGTGGATTGCAACAGCCACCATCTGGGTGGCGCTCTTGCTCTTGAGTGCCGACTGGGTCCGGCAACTTTGGCGTCAGAAAGAACACCTTACGCTCTGAGCACGCAGAACGTTGATCTCCCTGATCCCCGCGTAGACTCGGATTGAGGGGGAACAATGCTTCAACTGCGTCATATACGCAAGTCTTATACGGTCGCTGATTTCACCCAGGTCGCCCTTGACGATGTGACTATTGCGTTCCGCGACAGCGAATTCGTGGCAATTCTGGGGCCATCGGGGTCAGGCAAAACCACCCTTCTGAATGTGATTGGTGGCCTGGATCACTATGATTCGGGCGAGTTGATCATCGACGGCATCAACACCTCTCACTACACCGACCGTGATTGGGATACCTACCGTAACAACCGGATTGGCTTCGTATTCCAGAGCTACAACCTGATTCCGCACCAAACCGTCCTCGCCAATGTCGAATTGGCGTTGACTCTGACCGGCGTATCCAAGTCCGAGCGACGTGAAAAAGCGCTAGCCGCTCTGAGGGAAGTGGGCCTCGAAGAGCATATAAACAAGTTGCCCAGTCAACTCTCCGGCGGTCAGATGCAGCGAGTCGCGATCGCCCGCGCCCTCATCAATGATCCGGAAATCCTCTTGGCAGATGAACCAACCGGCGCCCTAGATTCAACCACCTCGGTCGCGATCATGGGTCTACTGACTCAAATCGCCCACGACCGCCTGGTCATTATGGTCACCCACAACCCGGAGTTAGCCGATGAATATGCGACACGAATTGTGGATTTGCGAGACGGGCAGGTAGAGGCGGATTCCGATCCATTCGACCCTGCAGCGATCGAAAAAACTGCCAAAACCGCGAAGCGCACTTCGATGTCGTTTTGGACGGCGATTGCCCTTTCCTTCAAGAACTTGATGACCAAAAAGGGTCGTACCCTGATGACGGCTTTCGCCGGATCAATCGGCATTATTGGGATAGCCACTATCTTGGCGCTCGCCAATGGCGTCAACAACTATGTGCGAAGCATCGAAGAAGACACTCTTTCGGTTTACCCCTTAGCAATTCAGAGCCAAGGCATGGATATGACCGCGCTGCTATCAGGTGGAACTGAGACCACCGACGACACGAAAGCGGATGCCGAAGAGGGTTACGTACACGAAGTGGCGATGCTGCAGCGGATGTTCGGCTCGGTTGGCTCAAATGACTTAGCCGCGTTGAAGACCTTCCTTGACGACGATGGCGGGGACATCAACGAATACGCCAACCTCATCCAGTATTCGTACAACGTCACCCCCCAAATTTTTACCCTTCAAGACGGTAAACCGCGCCAGGTGAACCCAGACGCAACATTTTCCGCGCTCGGGCTCGGTATGCCGATGGCCGGCGGGGGTTTGATGGCCTCTTCTATGGGCAGTGACGCATTTCACGAAATGATGGATGATTCTTCGCTAGTTGAACAGCAGTACGACGTCTTAGCAGGGGATTGGCCGAGGACCTATGACGAAGTGGTACTGGTCCTGACCCCCAAGGGTGGAGTTTCTGATTTCGTGCTCTACACGATGGGGCTGCGCGATCCTGCTGAACTAGACACGATGGTTAACCAACTGATGAATGAAGAGCGAATCGTCACGCCTGAAGGTGGACCGAAACGCTTCTCTTACCAAGACATCATGGGCGCGACATTTCGACTGGTGAACGCGGCGAACTACTTTGTCCACGACGACACGTATGACGTGTGGACTGACAAGAGTTCCAACACCAAATTTCTGAAAACTTTGGTTGAAGAAGGCACCAAGCTGCGCGTCAGCGGAATCGTCCAACCCCGTTCCGGAGCGTCCGCAACCGCACTGTCACCGGGCATCTACTACACGCCGGACCTGACGACTCACCTCATCGAAGAAGCGGCCGAAACGGATGTGGTGAAAGCACAGCTGCGTCGTCCAGCCGTCAACGTTTTCACCGGGCGAACATTCGCCGACGAAGAATCCGAGATGGATGAGGCCGGCTTCGATATTTCAAAGCTAATCAGCATTGATGAAGAAGCCATTGCCGCTGCCTTCCAGTTCGAAGAGTCGGCATTGAGTCTAGATCCAAGCGCGCTAAACCTAAATTTCTCCGGAATGCCGCCGCTGGACATTGACCCCTCTTCCCTGCCGGTCCTAGATGTTTCCGACCTGATGGCCGGCTTGGACTTGGAAGAGTCATTGCGCGTGGACCTAGCGGATGAACTAGCGAAAATTGACCTATCCGACTTAGGTCTAGAGGTAGATTTCGAGGTCGCGGCCGAGTTGGCGGGCGAGTTGGCCACCGGTTATGCCCAGTACTGCCTGTCCGGTAACGACTGTTCTGACCCGCAAGCTTCTTTTGACGCATTCCTGCAGACAGAAGAAGGCCAGGCGATCATGGGGCAGGTGGGTGACTTGTTCGAAGATGTCGAGGAGCAGCTGTCAGCCGCTCAAGACCAGGTGGTCGCAGAAGTTTCCAAAGCGGTCGCCACTGCCGTGCAGCGACAGATTGCAGCCAACTCTGCTCGCTTCCAGCAACAACTGCAACGCGCAATGGGTGCATATATGGCCCAGGCAATGCAGGCAATCTCAGTGCAGGTACAAAGCCAGGTCGGAGCCGCCCTCGAACAACAAATCAGCGGGGCACTGACAACGGCCATGGGATCTTTAGCCGCCAATATCCCGTCAGCAATGAGCATTGACGAGGACGCATTCGCGGAGGCTTTCGAATTCAATATGGATGAAGAAGAGTTGGGTGAGCTCATGATCGCCATGATGAGCCAGTCCCAAACCTCCTTCGACGGGAACCTAGCGAAGCTGGGATACGCAGATTTTGCGCGGCCATACGCGATAGACATCTACCCCAAAGACTTCGAAGCCAAGGGTGAGGTCCTGCAGATACTGGACAATTACAACGAAGAGATGCGTGACAGCGGTCAGCAGGAACGGGTCGTCACCTACACCGACTTCGTTGGGGCACTGATGTCTTCGGTAACCACGATCATTAATGTCGTGTCATACGTGCTGGTCGCCTTCGTAGCAATTTCCCTTATAGTCTCTTCCATCATGATCGGTGTGATCACATACATTTCGGTCTTGGAGCGGAAGAAAGAGATTGGGATCCTGCGCTCTATCGGCGCGTCAAAGAGGGACATTCGAACCGTGTTCAATGCGGAGACACTAATCGTGGGGTTCGTAGCCGGGGTGCTCGGTATCGGCGTCACTTTGCTACTAACCTTGCCGGCCAATGCGATTGTGTATGCCAAGTTCGGCATCGCCAACGTAGCGATCTTGCCGTGGACAGCCGGGCTGACCCTGGTGGCCATTTCAATGGGCCTCACCTACTTGGCGGGGCTGATCCCGTCCTCGGCCGCATCCCGAAAAGACCCGGTGGAAGCGCTCCGCTCAGACTAGTAGCGATAGACTAGTGCAGTGCTCTTGGCGTTACTGGTTTCTGCTCTGGCTGGCTTAGCCACTTCGGTTGGTGGCCTCTTAGTCCTGAACCGCAAAACGCTGGAACGAAGGTACCTGGCGGTCGCATTGGCATTCGCTGCCGGGGCGATGGTCATCATCTCGCTGGTGCAGATCATTCCGCTCGGCATCGAATACATGGAACAAACCAGTACCGATCGGCGGGCATTACTGGTGGTGTGGGGATCCTTCTTCGCGGGAATCGCCTTCGTACTGGTGATAGATCGCCTCTTACCGGACGTCCTCAATCCCAGTGAAATAGAGGGGCGCGAGGACGAGTTCACCACCGGCGACCACAAGAGTGCCCGCGTGCTGATGCGCTCTGGCGTTCTAGTTGCCCTGGTTTTGGGGTTGCACAACTTGCCGGAAGGCTTGGCAACCTTCTTCACCACGTACCAGGACCCAAAGGTTGGCATTACGTTAGCCGTGGCCATCGCGATTCATAATGTTCCGGAGGGAATCGCAGTAGCAGCGCCGGTATACGCGGCGACAAAGTCGCGCCGCAAAGCCTTCTGGTGGGCAACGGTCTCTGGCCTTACCGAACCGGTCGGCGCTCTCATAGCGGCTGCGATGGTTAGTTGGGTTATTCCCCCGCAGTTCTTCGGCGTCTTTTACGGACTAGTCGCCGGCATGATGGTCTTCATCGCGCTCGACGAACTGCTACCCGCTGCGTGGCGGTATCAGACGGACAAGCACCAAACGATTTACGGCATGCTGGGAGGCATGGCGACAATGGCGGTTAGCTTCATCCTCTTCGCTAGCTAACAGTACTAGCCTTCCGAATCGTGGGTCAGGTGGTCTATCGTGGGTTCATGACTCGACATCTGCAGTCCGCGCTCGATGACGCCCGCCTTGATCGTCCTCGTCCAATTCCACAAGAGTTCCTGCTAGGGGCCGCTACAGCTGCCTATCAGATTGAGGGCGCTGCCCAAGAGGGAGGCCGGGGACCATCTATTTGGGACACGTTCAGCCGGGTGCCCGGCGCGGTGGCAAACGGTGACACCGGTGACGTCGCTTGCGATCACTACCACCGCTACACGCAAGATGTGGCGCTGATGCAGAAGCTGGGGCTGGATAGCTACCGTTTTTCTGTGTCTTGGGCGAGGGTCATGCCCGACGGACGCAAAGTGAATCGAGAGGGACTGGATTTCTATTCCCGACTGGTCGATTGCCTGCATGAAAGCGATATCAAGCCCTGGTTGACCCTGTACCACTGGGATCTTCCGCAAGCCCTGCAGGATAAAAGCGGCTGGACGCACCGTGACACGGCTAAAAGGTTTCGCGATTATGCGATGGAGGTTTACGCAACACTAGGGGACCGGGTAGACGTTTGGACTACGTTGAACGAGCCTTGGTGTTCTTCATTTCTTTCCTACACCGGAGGGGAGCACGCTCCCGGCCACCAAAGTCTTGCCGAAGGCTTGCTTGCCAGCCACCACCTCTTGCTTGGGCATGGGCTCGCTATCGAAGCGCTCCGAGAGGAAAACCCCGGACTGAACCTGGGGCTGACAGTGAACCTAACACCCGCCCAAGCGTTGAACCCCAATAACGAAGCGGACAGGCGCGCCGCCGAACTGGTAGATGGACAGTTCAACCGCTGGTTCTTAGACCCGCTGTTCCGCGCGTACTATCCCGGCGACATCGTGGAAGCGTACCGGGCACTGGAACCGGCTGCTGTTCAGCGGTTTGAAGAAGCAGTGAAACCCGGTGATCTAAACACCATCTCAACCCCGATAAACACGCTGGGCGTGAACTACTACCAGGGCGACATTGTCACGACGAGCAAAGACCTGCCTAGCGATGTGGCGGGTCGTCTAGGGTTTGATTCGCTCGATTTTCCCCCTCCAGTAACCCCGCGGACCACGCGCCCGGTTTCCTCCCCGTTTCGGGCGTCGATGGACGTGCTTCATCCGGATACATATTTGCCGCGTACGGCGCAGAACTGGCAGATAGACCCGCTTCTCCTAAAACACCTTTTACTTCGAGTTCATCGCGAGTACACCGCAGCGGCTAACACCTCTCTCTACGTAACTGAAACGGGCATGGCAAGCCACGACTCGGTCACCCAGGCACCTGGCGGTCCAGTTGTGCGTGATCCGATGCGACAGGCGTACTTGGAACTACATTTGGGGGCGACACTTGACGCGAGAGATGAAGGGGCTGATGTTCAAGGCTTCTTTTACTGGTCACTCATGGACAACTATGAATGGGCTTGGGGCTACGACCAGCGGTTCGGGCTTATCTATGTCGACTATCAGAGCCAAGAGCGCATCTTGAAAGACAGCGCCCTGACCTACGCGCAGATCATAGCCACCCGTGGACTTAACATCGCCCCGGACGCAGGAAAATTGGTGCGCCGCGGAACCCTGGTGGAACACCTGCCTTACATTCCGGTGGAATCGCCCTCGAACACATGAAAAAAGTGGTGGTTGCCGGTGCGCCGGGAGCCGGCAAATCGACGTTCGCACGGGAACTAGCACGGTTACGAGGTCTGCACTACGAAGAACTAGACGCGCTGTACCACGGACCCGGCTGGACGCGACGACCAAGTTTCCAGGCGGATTTAGAGCGCTTTACTGGCCAAGAGCACTGGGTGACGGAATGGCAGTACGAAGAAGCGCGGCCACTGTTGAACGGTCGGGCTGACACTTTAATCTGGCTGGATTTGCCTCTCTTTGTAGTGATGAACCGGGTAACCAGACGTACGCTGCGTCGCTGGCTGCTCGGGGAGGCGCTTTGGGCGGGTAATCGGGAACAGCCGCTTTGGCGCATTTTCACCGACCGATCAAATATGATCCGCTGGTCCTGGGCGTCGCGCAACCACGTACGTGACGCCCTACCTGCAGTGACCCAGGACCATCCCGACTTACGGATTATTCGGCTGAGGAGCCGCGCGCAGGTTCGCCGCTTCCTCGCTAACGCGAGCCGGCCTTAGCCTTTCATGCTCCCTTGGCTGATTCCCTCTAGAATCTGCTTTTGCCCAAAGAAGAAGAGAATAATCATCGGTAACGTGGCTAGAACGCTGGCGGTAACGATAATTTCCCACTGCCATTCGCCGCCAAAACCAAAGGAATCGACAACGGCTTTCAGACCACGAGGAATCGTGAACGTCTTTGAATCCCGCAGATAGATCAGGCCCCGCATCAAGTCGGTCCATACCGCTTGGACTTCGAAGATCACGGTGACTGCTAGGGCTGGCCGGATCAACGGCACGACTATTCGCCAAAAAAGAGTCCACTGATTTGC
>CAYFWE010000007.1:0-52403 GCA_964346745.1 uncultured Actinomyces sp.
ATGGATCATCTTGGGAATAACACTGGCGATCGGCGCATCCGAATTCGCAATTTGGGGTTACCGTACAGCAACGAGGGGTGGATTGAGACTGTAGCTGCCGGGATCGTGTCGCTGATGCTTGCGATCTTGATCCACCTTTTCCTTTTGGTTCCAGGGAAAGAAACACCTTGGAAACTCTCAGTCGTAGTGCCAATTGCCGCTGTAACCATCGGCTTGATCGTCTGGTGGTCACAGCCTTATATCGCTTACATTGTTGAAACAGTGAGAAACCTGTAGCCCACTAGGAAAGGCCGACCCATCAAACGCGTACTCTTCATCTTCGGGACCCGACCCGAAGCTATCAAGATGGCCCCCCTGATCCGCGAACTGAAGTAACGACCAGAACACTTCGATGTGACGGTGTGTGTTACGGGACAGCATCGGGAGATGCTTTATCAGGTGCTCGACTTCTTCTCGATCACGCCCGACTTTGACTTAGAAGTGATGAAACCTGACCAGTCACTCTTTTCTGTGACAGCGTCGATCCTGATCGGGTTAGAGCCAATCCTTACTGAAGTACAACCCGACGTCGTCCTCGTACAAGGCGACACAACCAGCGTGCTCACCGGTGCGCTCGCTGCTTTCTACCGAAAGACGAAAGTCGGCCACGTAGAGGCTGGACTGCGAAGTGGAGATCTGTACTCCCCTTTTCCTGAAGAGGGCAACCGCGTCCTGGCCACGCAGATTTCTGACTACCACTTCACGCCCACCCCGCAAGCGACAGACAATCTGCTGGCAGAGGGAGTGGATGCCTCCGATATTCACATGGTTGGCAATACCGTCATCGACGCTCTCTTGTGGGCGGTCGATATCTTGGATGCACGGGGAGGAAATCCGCTAGCACAGCAGCTACCAAATGTCGATTGGGATCAGCGGATCATCTTGGTAACCGGCCATAGGCGCGAATCGTTCGGCGACGGGTTCACGCAAATCTGTCAGGCGATCGCCAAGTTGGCTGACGAGAACCCCGATGTCGAGTTCATCTACCCGGTGCACCTAAACCCGAATGTACAAGCCCCTGTGAATGAGTACCTCTCGGGTCGCGACAATATTCATCTACTACCGCCCTTGAACTATCCGGATCTAATCTGGCTCATGAAGCGGGCTTACTTCGTGCTCACAGACTCAGGCGGCATCCAGGAAGAAGCGCCTTCCTTAGGTAAGCCAGTCTTGGTGATGCGGAACGTGACCGAACGGATGGAGGGCGTCCTCGCCGGCACTGCACGCCTAGTCGGGACAAACGCCACCGCGATTTACGAGGCGGCCCAGGTACTGCTGCATAACCCAGAGGAATATGAAGAGATGGCCCGCGCAGTGAATCCGTATGGGGACGGCACCACGAGCCGCCAGATCGCCAACATCTTGCAGCACTAGCCAGAGCCGACCGACTTAGGGTTAGAAATCCGAATTACGGATGGCTTTCAACGCCTTACGTCGGTTGGCGCGGTCCAGCCGGTCTATGTAGAGGATTCCTTCTAAGTGGTCGGTTTCGTGCTGGAGCGCACGCGCCATGAGTTCCTCGCCCTCAACCACAACTGGTTTCCGATCCAGGTCTATCCCCTCGACCCGCGCGTACCAGGCTCTCTCTGTTGGATACCACAGTCCGGGGACCGACAGGCACCCCTCGTCCCCGTCTTGGTACTCTTCCGTGGACACTTCGACTAGTTTCGGGTTGAGGACGTAGCCGATTTCCCCTTCGATATTCCAAGAGAAAGCTCGTAGTCCCACGCCAATTTGGGGAGCCGCTAATCCGGCGCGGCCATCCATGTCGACCGTCTCTAGCAGATCTTCAACCAGAGACTTCACCTTGGCATCAATATCAGTGATCCAGTCTGTTGGGGTGCGGAGCACGGGGTCACCGATGACCCGAATGTCTCTGATCGCCATTCTTAGTTGCCTTTCGAAGCCTGAAGATTTTCCGCCGCCAGCAGGTCGTTGTGAGCTTGCGTGACTGCTATGAACGCGTCCTCTACCTTGATGTCTTGGCGTTCCCCAGAGCGGCGATGGCGGAGTTCAACCATGCCGTTCTTCAGTCCCCGCCCGATTACAACCGTCAGGGGAATTCCTAGGAGTTCCGCATCCGCAAATTTCACGCCCGCTGAAGCTGCTCGCCGGTTATCGAGGAGGACGTTCAACCCGGACGCATCGAGGTCTTCACCAAGCATCAACGCTGCGTCTTCAAGTTCCTTACCTTTACCTGCCACGACAATTTCGACATCGAACGGGGCGATTGAGGCCGGCCATGCGAGGCCCTTATCGTCATGAGTAACCTCAGCCACAGCGGCGAGGACTCGAGAGACGCCAATGCCGTATGACCCCATGGTCACGGTGCGGGATTTGCCCTGTTCGTCCAAGACGCTCAAGCCCAACGCTTCAGCGTATTTCCTGCCCAATTGGAAGATATGGCCGATCTCGATTCCTCGATGTAGCGTCAACGGACCGGACCCATCTGGAGCGGGATCACCATCTCGCACATCGGCCGCTTCGATGTACCCGTCAACGAGGAAGTCACGACCCGCAACCAGACCAACCGAGTGGGCATCAGCACGGTTTGCTCCACTGACCCAAATGGTTCCGTCTACGATACGCGGATCCACTAGGTATAGGGGCGACCCCGATGGGTTCCCTTCCTCATCTACGACCCGCCGCGGCGAATTCGGCCCAACCACTTCGGGCCCAATGTAGCCGGCCACAAGTTCGGGGTGCTGTTCAAGGTCGGCTTCAGTAGCAACTTCTACTTGCAATGGGGACAGTGCTGCCTCTACGCGTGTCATATCGATATCTCGGTCGCCGGGAATTCCAACGACGATGATCTGCCTCTCGCCGGACGCATCCGTCGTCGCTAGGACGACGTTCTTGAGTGTGTCACCTTCTTCCCAAGAACGATCCGAGCGCGGTGCGCTTTCATTAAGAGAGGTAATGAGTGCTTCGATCGTTGAAGCACCAGGCGTGTCGATCACGTATGACTGAGGTTGACCTGCGAATGACTGTGCATCGGGAACCGGAGTGGTAACCGCTTCGGTATTGGCAACATACCCACCTGGAGAGGTGACGAACGTGTCCTCCCCTACGGGGCTGGGAAGAAGGAACTCTTCGGAGCGAGAGCCGCCCATCGCTCCCGACATTGCGGAGCAGATTACGTAGTCGAGTCCCAGTCGGCTAAATATGCGTTCGTATGCTCGTCGTTGGGCCATGTACGAATCGTCGAGTTGACTGTCGGTCAAGTCGAAACTGTACGCGTCTTTCATCAGGAATTCGCGTCCGCGCAGCAAGCCGCCTCGAGCACGAGCCTCATCCCGGTACTTCACTTGGATCTGATAGAGCGTCAAAGGAAGCTCTTTATACGACGACACCATGTCTTTCACCAAGAGAGTGAACATCTCTTCGTGTGTTGGGGCCAACAGGTAGTCATTGCCCCGTCGGTCTTTGAGTCGGAACAGGTTCGGCCCATACTCTTCCCAACGGTTCGTTGCTTTATAAGGCTCCGCTGGCAGTAGGCCAGAGAAGAGGACTTCTTGCGCTCCGGCACGAGCCATTTCTTCGCGCACTATCTGCTCAATATTTCGCAGAACTCTAAGCCCCAGTGGCAGCCAAGTGTAGATGCCGGGGGCGACGCGGCGCGTGTAGCCGGCGCGGACCAGCAGCTTATGGCTGGCTAGTTCTGCTTCAACCGGGTCTTCGCGCAGCGTCTTGACGAAGAGGTCGTCCATCGTGGTCAGCATGAAAATCCTTAGTTCTTGAAGCCGGCAAAAAGTTCTTTAGCTTGCCAATCTGCCTGTACCCAACGGCGAATGCGGCGCAGCTGGGCGGTGATGACGCCAGCGCTAGCTGTCAAGACGACAGTAGCAGCCAAACGGCCTCGCACCGAGTCCAGAATCGCGTACCGTTCACGCACATGCAAAGTGGTTGCCCCACCCGCTGGGCGCAAGACCGCGGCTATCGATGCCTCAAAAAGGTCTAAGTCGCGAGAGTCGTCACGGGCAGGTCGCGCAGTCTTCCAGACGACTAGGTCGGCGTCTTGGTGAAAAACCGTCTCTAACGGAGTGTCGAGAAGGTCCTCGTAGTGGGTCTGCAGCTCAGTCAGATAAGGCCAGATTGGCTTCAGCCCGTCCTCATCCCCCGCATCTTGGATGGCGATTTGGCGATCCCCCTGCAATGCGGCGGTGGGATAGATTAGGTCACCGGGCATCGAGACTTGGGCTTGGGATCTAGTTAGACCTACCCGAGAGGGGAAGCCGCTATAGATTAGAGCCGCCGCGCCGATTGCCGGAACCAACAGCGCTTTGGTTGATTTACGCAAGGACTTCCACCTTTCCGCCCTCTTCCAACCCTAACTCTTCGGCCAGGATGTTGGCGTGGCGAATCAGCGTCTCCACAATCTGGTCTTCTGGCACGGTTTCGACGACCTTGCCCTTGATGAATATTTGGCCTTTGCCGTTACCAGAGGCGACACCCAGATCCGCTTCTCGTGCCTCTCCTGGGCCGTTCACGACACATCCCATGACAGCGACGCGTAGTGGGACGGTCAGGTCTTTCAACCCTTCCGTGACCTCTTCAGCGAGTTTGTATACGTCAACTTGAGCTCGACCGCACGATGGGCACGACACAATCTCCAATGTCTTCTCACGCAGCCCCATGGACTGGAGAATCTGTAGGCCGACCTTGACCTCTTCGACGGGCGGTGCGGACAGGGAGACGCGAATCGTGTCGCCAATGCCTTCTCTAAGCAGCGCGCCGAAAGCGGTCGCCGATTTTATGGTGCCTTGGAAGGCTGGACCTGCTTCGGTGACGCCCAGGTGAAGGGGCCAATCGCCGGCCTCGGACAAGAGCTCGTAGGCACGAATCATCACAACCGGGTCGGAGTGTTTCACCGAGATTTTGAAATCTCTGAAGCCGTGCTCTTCGAATAGGGATGCTTCCCAGACCGCTGATTCCACGAGGGCTTCGGGGGTGACACCCCCGTATTTGGCGTACATGCGCCGATCCAGTGAACCGGCATTCACGCCAATGCGAAGGGAAGTACCGTGATCGGCCGCGGCCTTGGTTATCTCGGCGACTTTATCATCGAACTTGCGGATGTTACCGGGATTCACCCGAACTGCGGCACAGCCCGCTTCAATCGCCGCAAATACGTAGCGTGGCTGAAAATGGATGTCCGCAATGACTGGGATGGTGGACTGCCTAGCAATAATCGGCAGGGCCTCAGCATCCTTGTCCGTCGGGCAGGCGACTCTGACGATGTCGCACCCAGCGGCGGTAAGTTCGGCAATCTGTTGCAGAGTTGCGCCGATATCGTGCGTTTTTGTTGTCGTCATCGACTGCACGGAAATTGGACTGCCCCCGCCAACGGGAACATCGCCAACATGAATCAGGCGCGTCTTCTTCCGCGGAAACGGGGTGTCCTTGATCTTGGGCATACCCAAGGGAACTTCACTCACTGCTGCATTATCCCATCTGAACTAGAAGACCTTATGCAAACGTAATTGGCTTCACCACGTCGGCTATTACCAAGATAACCGTCATCACCATCAAAGCCACGAACACGCCATATGACAGGGGAACCATGCGTGCTGTATCTGGGGGTGCGGGCCGAGGGCGACCCTGGGCTTTGGCTACCACGTTACGTCCTCCACCCCAGAGGGCGCCAGCTACGTGACCACCGTCAAGAGGAGGCAGGGGAATCAAGTTGAAGACGAATAACGCTACGTTCAGCGCACCCAGCAGTGAAAGCATCAGGGCTATGCGATCGAGGGTCGACATACCTGCTGGCAGCCCAGACGATGGTGAACCGCCATCCGCTTGGGCGGGTGCAGAGGTTATTTCCCCGGCCATCCGGGCCACACCCACTACCGATACCACGCCGTTGGGGTTACGTTCTTCACCGGTGAAAAATGACCTGGTTAGCTCATATAGGCTCACCGGTAGTGAGACGATCGCCTTACCGGTCATCGTCACCTGCATCCACATTGAGTAGGCTACGTCGCCTATACCACCGCGTTGTCGTTCCAAAGCGCTGACGATGCCAACGTAATTCGTTCCATCCTCACGCGTAATGGGATCGATGGTGAGATTTTCTTCTTGACCCTCGCGTAGGACGGTTATTTCTGCTGGGCCCGACGCGGCTTGGATCCGGCTGGTCAGATCGTCCCAAGAACCTAGCGGTTCCCCTTCCCAAGAGATAACCCGGTCCCCTTCGCGAAGACCCGCATCCTCCGCGGGACTGGCAACTCCCGATGGGTCGGACGGAACTTCAGCGATACGGGTCGAGGGCGCGGACCAGCCAATACCCAGGACTACGATTCCGATCAAGAGTATTGCCAGCAGCAGGTTCATTACCGGCCCACCAAGCATTATCGCCAGTTTTTTGGGGGTGGAGAGTCGGTAGAAAGGCGTGCCGCGCTGACCGTTGCGCATCGCATCGTCAAGTTCTGCTTGGGACTGGACGCGCGCAGATTGTGCCAGTGTCGGTGTTCCGTCCGGTTTCGCAGTCCGGCCGGTGCCGCGCGGGGAGAACATTCCCAGGATGCGCACGTAGCCCCCTAAGGGCAGTGCTTTTATCCCGTACGTGGTGTCGCCGCGTTTCGTCTTCCATATGACTGGGCCAAATCCGACCCAGTATTCCGGCACCAGTGCCCCGAACTTCTTCGCGGGCAGCAGGTGGCCGAGTTCGTGCAAGGCGACCGATATAAGCAGCCCGGCAACTAGAACAGCCAGCCCAAGAAGGAACATACGGCTAGTTTGCTCCCGCTGACGTGGGTAATCCCAGCAATTCCGCGCTGCGCGCAACGGCCCAGGCTTGGGCGTCTAGGACGTCTTCGTACGAGGGCGCTTCTAAGCCTGTGTGTTCTGCCAACACTTTTTCGACGGTGTCCACAATGTCGATCCAGCGGATCTTTCCCGCTAAGAACGCATCTACTCCGACCTCATTGGCGGCATTTAATACAGCCGGATGAGTCGGTGAGGTTTCCAGAGACTCCCTGGCTAGGCGCAGCGCAGGAAAAGTTTGGTGATCTACTGGCTCAAATGTCCAAGAAGTGGCTTCATCCCATTCGAGTGGCCGACCCACCCCACCGAGGTGTGCGGGCCAGTCCAACCCCAGAGCAATCGGCACCTTCATGTCTGGGTAGGAAGCTTGCGCAATGGTCGATCCGTCCTGCCAGGTGACCATCGAATGGACGATCGACTGGGGGTGCACCACCGGGGTTATGTGCGCGGGGTCAACATCGAACAGAATCGCTGCCTCGATTAGCTCCAACCCTTTGTTCATCAAAGTGGAAGAGTTGACCGTAACTACCGGCCCCATCGCCCACGTGGGGTGAGCCAGTGCTTCATCTGCGGTTACGCTCTGCAGTTCGTTGCGGGTGCGTCCTCTGAACGGACCGCCCGAGGCGGTGAGTACCAAGGAATGCAGTTCGCTCTTACCGGTAACGACCGGGGACACCAACCCTTTTTCATGCACACCAGACAGAAGTGCCTGGGCAATAGCCGAATGCTCGGAGTCAACCGGGATTATTTGGCCGGGCCGGGTCATCGCCTCTCGGATTAGAGTTCCCCCCACCACGAGTGATTCCTTATTCGCCAAGGCCAAGGTCGAGTCTGCACGCAGAGCTGCCAGACTCGCTGCCAACCCCACTCCCCCAGTTATTCCGTTGAGGACGGTTGTGCCTGGGAAAGCACCCGCGACAACTTCGGGGCTGTCAGGACCGACCAGCAGCTCCGCCTGCACCGCGTTCACCGCTTTGGATAAGGCGGCTCCTCGCCCGTGAGCGGACAACTCTTCGTTTGTGAGCGGTTGGGCAACTGCGACTTGTTTGGGATGGAATTGGAGCACCTGTTCCGCTAGCAGGTCAAGATTTCCCCCACCGGCGACGAGTGCGTCGACCCGAAACATGTCGCGGTGGGCGCTGACCACCTCCAACGCTTGTGTTCCGATAGATCCGGTAGACCCTAGGACAGTGAGTGCACGCATGTCCATCGATGCTACGAAACGGCGACGAGCACTTGGATAGCGCGCCCCAGATAGGCGTCCACCTGCCGCTCGTCGTATGCTTTGACGCCGCGCGTTACTTTGAAAGTTGCTAGTCGTAGGTCCGATTCGCTGATGTCATCGCGATCGTCAAAAAACGCGGCCAACCGGTCTAGGAGCGCGTCCACTTCCGTCACCGAGTAACCTTGCTCCCGACCTTCGGGGTGGCGGAATCGTTCCCCGGCGGGACGCAGAAGTCTGGGGTAGAGGGCGGTTGCGTCCTCAGCCACTTTTTCGAACCAGGCGTTTTCCCCATGCTCGGCAACGTATGCGGATCGGTCCCGTTGTATAAAAGCCGCTTCTAATCGGTTCAACGCGGCATCGACTTCGCGCACCTGGTACCCACCGCGCACCAGTGCAAACGCGGCGGTGCGGATCTGCTCAGAAGAAAAGGTATCCGTTGGTATTCCGCCCTCATACGCTTCTTTGGCTTCCGCGAAGAAGGCGTCCACTTGTTCTTGGTCGTACCCTCGAGATAACCCTTTGGTGTGGGGAAACAGATCACCCATTTAGCGCTCCTTTTGGCCCGTTTGGGACTTGGTCGCATTGTCGTTCTTGGCCCAGTTGGTCGCAAGTTGTCCGCAGGCGCCATCGATGTCGGCCCCCCGCGTATCGCGAATGGTAGTCCTGATACCCGCATCGCGCAGGATCTGCACAAACTCGTCTTGAGCCGCTTTTGTAGAAGCGGTCCAAATCGTATCTGGCGTTGGGTTGAGCGGGATTGGATTCACGTGTGCCCATCCACGTCCCCGCTTATTCAGCTCTTCGGCCAGTAGAGCGGCCCTCCAAGGCTGGTCGTTCATGTCTTGGATGAGGGCGTATTCCACAGAGACGCGGCGTCCCGTCTTCACGAAATAGGCGCGCGCAGCGTCAAGCAGTTCGCCGACTTTCCAGCGGGAGTTGATGGGAATTAGTTCATCGCGGAGGTCATCGTCGGGAGCGTGCAGAGAAATGGCCAGCGTCACGGGTATATCGAGCTGGGCGAGCTTATTTATGCCGGGTACCAGCCCTACAGTTGACACGGTGATGTTCCGGGCCGACATGCCGAACCCTTCGGGCGGCGGTTGCGTCAGTCGGTAAAGGGTCTGGGTGAGCGCCCTGATATTGGCCAGTGGCTCCCCCATGCCCATAAACACGATGTTGTTTAGGCGCCGCGGCTCACCAAACGACCCTTTTTCGCATTCGCGGCGCGCGTGACGCACCTGTTCAACGATTTCTGCAGTCGATAGGTTCCGAGTCAGCCCCATCTGTCCGGTCGCACAAAAGGGACAGGCCATCCCGCAGCCCGCCTGGGAAGAAATGCACAGGGTGACTCGGTCCGGATAGGCCATCAGAACGGATTCAACAAGGACACCGTCATACAGCCTCCACAGAGACTTTATGGTTTGACCTTGGTCGGCCACCTGACGGCTGGCTTCAGTAACCAGTTCCGGCAGCATCGTCCTCGCGACATCAACTTGCACTTTTTGGGGCAAGTCAGTCATGCGGGCAACGTTGTCGGAATCTTGGGCGAAATAGTGACGCGAAATTTGGTCGGCCCGAAAATTAGGTGCACCTAGCTCCCCTGCCCATTCTTTCCGTTTGGCGAGGTCGAAATCTGCCAGGTGGGCGGGCGGTTTGCCGCGGCGCTTAGCGGTAAAGCTCAGAACCGGCCTTGCCCCAGGTTCCGTCGCCCCTTCGGGTGCCTGATCGGTAGGTCGAACTTCCCGCCGACCTTCTTCGCTTCGGTGGTGAGCTAAACGAGAGATTGGATGTTTCACGCGAACCAGCCTAAAGCGAAACTGTAGATCAGGTAGAACGCGGGCGCGGCAAAGAGAAGTGAATCCATTCGATCCATGATTCCCCCGTGGCCGGGCATTATTGAGGACATGTCCTTCAAGCCAACATCCCGCTTGATGAGGGACTCGGTCAGATCGCCTAGGGTTCCAATCGCGGCCCCGGCAAAGGCAAACGCAAATAGCCACCACCACTGGATATCGAGTACCAGGGTCGCTGCCCAACCTGCGGCCGCGCACATGGCAACCGACCCGGCGAATCCCTCCCAAGATTTCTTCGGGGAAAGTTTGGGTGCCATCGGGTGTTTCCCGAAGACGACGCCCGCCATCCACCCGCCCAGATCGTTGCTAACCACGACGACGACAAAGAACACTATCGGCCAAGCGCTCTTCGAGTGGAACGCCATCAGTCCAACGAACGAAGCCATAAACGGGATGTAGACAATAGCGAAAATTGTCGCCATCACATCCATGACAGGGCGTCCTGGCTTGTCGAAAGAGAATATCCGCCATGCGGCTGATACTAAGACGGTCAGGTACATGCCGATCATCACCCAGGTCATCGACCCTCGGATGCTGGCTACGAACATGCCGATTGAACCGATGTATACGGGGATGAGCGTCACCGTCATCCCTTTACGGGCTAGAGCCCCCGCAATTTCCCAGAGTGCAAGGAGCATTAAGATCGCGACGAACACTAGGAAAATACTGCGTGCAAAGAATAGAGCCAGAACCACTGCCACCAGCAGTGTTAGCCCCGAAGCCACCGCCGCCGGCAGGTTGCGCCCAGCTTTTCCCGTCGCTGGTAGCGGCGGCTTATTGGGGGTAGGGCCCGGCTGAAAAACCCTACTCAGCAGGGTGGGCTCGTGTGACGTCATCTGCGGAGCTGCTCTCTAAATGGTTAAGGTGGGCCTAAATCATTGAAGCCAACTCACACAGTGAGCAGCTCGGCTTCTTTCGCTGCTAGTGCAACATCAACTTGGTCGACGTACTCTTTCGTCGTGGCTTCAAGCGCCTTTTCGGAACGTTCGGCTTCATCTTCACCGACGTCCCCATCTTTCTTCAGGGCCTCAATCTGCTCTTTAGCTTTGCGGCGCGCAGCCCGAACGGCGATACGACCATCCTCAGCACGAGTTTTGGCCTGCTTTACATATTCACGGCGACGATCTTCTGTCAAAGCGGGCATGATGACTCGGATTACTTTCCCGTCATCATTTGGGTTAACACCCAGGTCGGAATCCCGGATCGCCCGGATGATTTCATTTACTGCGTTCCGATCAAACGGGGAAATCAAAACGGTGCGAGCCTCAGGAATGTTGATTGTCGCTAGCTGTTGAAGAGGGGTGGGCGCCCCGTAGTAGTCAACTAAAATAGATGTGAACATCTGCGGGTTGGCGCGTCCAGTTCGAATCCCAGCAAAGTCGTTTTGGGTTGCTTCTACGGCTTTTGACATGCGGTCTTCTGCCTCAAGCAAAATGTCATCCATCATTTTGTTTTCCCGTCCTCACGGTTGTCGTTCTTAGAACTGGTCACTATGGTCCCGATTCTCTCACCTAACAGCGCGCGAGTGATATTTCCGGGCTCATTCATTCCAAACACCCGCATGCTGAGGTGGTTCTCTTGGCAGAGGGCGAACGCAGCGGCGTCAACGACACGCAGGCGTCGTTGCAGCGCGTCCTCGTACGTAAGAGAGGGAAGAAGTACCGCGGTCGGATCCTCTTTCGGGTCCGCCGTATAAACACCATCGACCCCGTTCTTCGCCACGAGCAGTTCATCGCAATGCGTCTCTAAGGCTCGCTGAGCAGCAACGGTGTCCGTAGAGAAGAAAGGCATACCAGAACCCGCACCGAAGACCACGACCCGACCTTTTTCCATGTGACGGATAGCCCGGAGCGGGGTGTACGGCTCGGCTACTTGAGTCATGGTGATAGCGGTCTGGACACGTGTGGATGCCCCCGCCTTGTCGAGAAAGTCCTGCAGGGCCAGTGAGTTCATTACCGTGCCCAGCATGCCCATGTAGTCCGCGCGCGCCCGGTCCAAGCCTGCCTTGGCAAGTTCGGCACCCCGGTAGAAGTTCCCCCCACCAACGACGACGCCAACCTCGACACCCGATCGGGCAGCGGTAGCGATTTGATCGGCTACGGATGCGATTACATCAGGATCCAGGCCAACTTTGCCCCCACCGAAAACTTCTCCCGATAGCTTCAACAGCACTCGGCGTTGTTTTTGCTTCACCTGGGTCTCCTTACCAGTACGCTCACAGGCAGCTTATGCCAGGCTGAGTCGATTCTAGGGCAGCTCAATCGGAGCGCGTCACCGTGCGTATACATGCGGCTAGTGGAAGGCTCCCCCTTCAATGCTTTCGCAATTGCTGGGGGAGCCTGTTAAAGAAGGGTGGGTGTTAGGCGCCCACCTGGAAACGGACGAAATCGGACACAGTCGCGCCCTTCGAGTCCACGACCTGACCCACCGTCATCGAAGGATCCTTGGCGAAGTCCTGGGCGAGCAGGGTGTTCTCCTTGTAGAAGGCAGACAGGCGGCCTTCCACGATCTTCGGCACGATGTGTTCTGGCTTACCCTCGTTGAGGGTAATTGCCGTGAGCGTTTCGCGTTCTTGGTCAAGAACTTCAACTGGGATGACATCCTTGTTCAGCCAACGTGGCTTGAACACGGCGATGTGCATCGCAATATCGCGTGCAACAGATTCGCCGTTAGCGTCGGTGGCTACGAGCACGCCAATCTGTGCTGGTAGATCAGCACTGGTCTGGTGCAGGTAGAGGGCGACGTATTCGCCTTCCACCCGCGCGACCTGACTGATGACCACCTTTTCGCCCACCTGGGCGGCCATTGCGTCGACAACGTCTTGGACCGTGCCATCAGCAGCTGGCGCTGCTAGGAGTGCCTGCACGTCGGCAGCTTCCGCGTCGACGGCAGCAGCGAGAATTTCGTTCGCGAAGGCGATGAACTTGTCATTCTTGGCGACGAAGTCGGTCTCAGAGTTGACTTCAACCATTACGCCGACTTTCGCGTCGTCACTGACCTGAGCAACGATCAATCCGGCGCTTGCTTCGCGTCCTTCTCGCTTCGAGAGTGACTTCAAGCCCTTCATTCGGATGATCTTGACAGCCTCGTCGTAGTCACCGTCTGCTTCTACGAGTGCGTTCTTGACATCCATCATTCCCGCGCCGGTCTGCTCACGGAGAGCCTTCACGTCAGCGAGTGTGTACTTAGCCATATTTTCGACTTCTCTTTCTGCGTTGTCTCTGCTTAGGCGGGATCAACCGGGGTAGCAGATACTTCAGCTGCGACGGAGCCATCAACCTCGGATTCGGTTGCCTTTACCTCTACGTCGCCATCTTTGCTGTCGTTTGCTGCGGCTTCGGCAACCACGGGGGCAGCGCTGTCAACCTCAGCAGCGACGGCATCTTGCTTCGCGGACTGCTCAAGGAGTTCGCGTTCCCACTCTGCCAAAGGCTCCGCCTCAGCGGCTGGAGCGTTGCTGTCCTTCTTGGGTGCGGAGCGAGCCAAGAGCCCTTCAGCAACTCCGTCAGCAATTACGCGTGTCAGCAGGGACACGGCGCGGATTGCGTCGTCGTTGCCGGGAATTCCGTAGTCGACCTCTTCCGGATCTGAGTTGGTGTCCAGGATTGCGATGACCGGAATATTAAGTTTGCGTGCTTCTGCCACTGCCAAGTGTTCCTTGGTGGTGTCCACGATCCATACGGCGGAGGGGATCTTGCTCATATCCCGGATGCCGCCGAGCGTGCGGGCGAGCTTGTCGCGCTCGCGACGCTTCATGAGGAGTTCTTTCTTGGTGAAGCCCGAAGACGCTACATCCTCGAAATCAACCTGTTCAAGTTCCTTCAAACGAGCGAGCCGCTTAGAAACAGTCTGGAAGTTGGTGAGCATGCCGCCGAGCCAACGGTGGTTGACGTAAGGCATACCAACGCGCGAAGCCTGTTCCGCAACTGCTTCCTGAGCCTGCTTCTTGGTTCCTACGAAGAGGATTGTGCCACCGCGCGTGACGGTTTCTTTCACAAAGTCGTAGGCGGTGTCTATGTCTTTGAGCGACTGCTGGAGGTCAATGATGTAGATGCCATTACGCTCCGTGAGGATGTAAGGCTCCATCTTCGGGTTCCAGCGACGAGTCTGGTGTCCAAAGTGGACACCACTTTCGAGCAGTTGACGCATGGTTACAACAGCCATGTCCGTCCTTCCGCTGCCTGTGGCAGCACTTCTTGGGGGCCAGTGGCCCCAGGTTTCGGTTTTGTCCCCCAACTCACGCCCACATCCAAGGAGCGGGCGCTACGGGTGGACCCTGGTGCCATAGCCGGGGACGCCCTTAGGACCGTCGCCCCCATGCCCTTGCAGCGACACACCGAAGTCGGTGCTGCTGCCAAGAAATGGCACGCGTAGTCACCTGCAGACAGGTGCCCGATCAGTCTAGATGATCAAGACCGCCAACCCCGGCTTCGAATATGAGTTGTAGACCACTTGCTGGCTTAAAATGTCGTCTCAAGAGCGGGTGTCCCCAAGGTGCGCTTAACGCATGTTTCCCCAAGGACGTGCCGCCTACTCACTTTCGTTGCTAATACCGGATCACAGTTGACCCACTGGCCGTAAACCAGGGATTTCAACTGAAGATCGGTGTGACTCATGAATGGCTTCCTCAACTTACTCCTAACGTTCGCCTGTTTATTCGGAGCGCATCCTGGAGAGGCACAAATAGATCGGTGGCAATGGCCGACCGGCCGCCCCGTCACGGTGAATCGCGCGTTCGAACCGCCGGCGCTTCCTTGGCTCAGCGGGCATCGTGGCGTGGATTTAGGTGCTTCGGTGGGGCAAGTCATTGTGGCACCGGCAGCGGGTCAAGTTGCTTTCGCCGGTCTGGTCGTGGATCGGCAAACCGTATCAATCTTGCATCGAGACGGGCTGCGGTCCACCTATGAACCTGTTGTTCCCCTAGTTTCGGCGGGCGAACAGGTAGTAGCCGGTCAACCGATCGCGACGGTAGCGCCTGGCCACGAACCCGGACCCTTGCACTGGGGAGCACGTTTTGGGAAGAACGAGTACGTGAACCCATTGCGAATGTTGGTCGGCCCGTCGGTGCTGAAACCATGGGTTTGAAATCGTGGATCCAGAGCCATTAGCAAACCCGGCGCGCAGTTAGCCCGCCTAGTCAGGCACGAGGGTGAGAGCGCGCATGCACTGCTTGTAGTCGCTTTGCGTCAACGTGGGTGTATCGCTGGGTCGTCTGTAGAGACGAGTGCCCCAAATACTCTTGCACAAAGCGTAAGTCGGCACCTTCCTCGAGCATGTGGGTGGCTGACGAATGGCGAAGGTCGTGGGGCGAGATATTCCGAACTCCGGCCCGGCCGGTCAGCCTATGCAGTCGAGAACGCACCACTCGATCATTTATTCGACCGCCGCGAATACCCAGGAAAAGTGCTCCCGACGGGGTTTGCGGTGTCTCTAGTTCACTACGTACCGCTAACCAAGATTCCAAGGCGCGCTGGGCGGGTTCACCAAACGGGACGATGCGGTCTTTACCCCCCTTGCCCTTAACTCGGAGCGTGCGTTGCTCAAAGTTGACTTGGGCTAGGTTCAGATTGACGAGTTCAAAAATGCGCAGAGCACTCGAGTACAAGAGCTCAACTAGTGCCCAGTCGCGGACCGCTTCTGGATTTGCGTCTGGTTCTGTGGCTTCATGTTCGGCGAAGGACAGGAGCCGGTTTATCCCGGGTAAGGAGAGGACGGTTGGGAGCTTACTGTCACTCTTCGCTCCAGAGAGGCCTTCCGTTGGGTCTATTTCTATCCAGCCGGCCTGCTGAAGGTACTTCGCAAAGGCTCGTGCCGACGCTATGTTGCGGGCCAGTGTGGACCGGGTAGTTCCCTGTTCTGCTCGGGTAGCCAGCCAGCTTTTCATTGTTCGGGAGGTGAACTGGGAGCGGAGCACCTCTGCATTTGCCTCACCCGGCAGTTCCAAGTCATCTAGCATGAGTCGCACATCGCTGAGGTAGGAGCGAACCGTCTGCTCACTCCTACCCAGTCTGTCAGTTAGGTGGGCCGACCAAGCGTCAACGACCTCGTCGACTGTCGTTTCGTGCCCAACCATGGCCTCTACTCTATCGATGTGCCGCAAAGATCTTCACACCGACGTGTTAGGCGGCTCGAGCCCACCGCCCTTCATCATGGCGGACGAGATCGGCGAACCTTAGTGACAGTAGAGCCCCACCGGTGTCAGCGACAGACAGTCCGGCAGACCGCGCCACGTTCGCCACGGTTGTCGACGCGACCGCCGGAAGCGCTTCATACACTCGACGAGCAAGTGGACCCAGACCAGAAAGCTGTGTTTCCACCCAGAGTGTGGGGGCAACGGCATCCGGTGCGCTCGTTGCCGCGGTGCCGCCTTCCTCACCGGTAGGTTCCACGCCGACGAGCACTTCGATGATGTCGCGTGCCGACGTTACTAATGCGGCCCCGTCTTTTATGAGCGCATGCGGGCCCTTCGAAGCCTGGGATGTGACTGGGCCGGGGACAGCCGCCACATCACGTCCAAGTTCAAGAGCGCGGTTCGAAGTGGCCAAAGCGCCCGACCGCAGTGTTGCCTCCGGAACCACCGTAAGATCCGACCAAGCAGCAATCAGTCGGTTTCGTTCGAGAAAACGCCAACGAGCAGGGCGGAAACGTGGAGGAACTTCAGCCACTATGCTTCCGCCCTCGTCCAAAATTCTTTGGAATAGACGCTCATTCCCAGCCGGATAAAGGTTCGCTAGCCCACCACAAATAATCGCGATAGTACGGGGAGGTAGGCAACCTACGTCTTCCTCATCGGAAGGTGGCGCTGCGACATCAGCGGCATCTAGGGCACCTCGATGAGCGGCTGCATCAATCCCGTACGCACCACCTGAAACAACGCAAACGCCCGCCTCAGTTAGCTCGAACGCTATTTGCGAGGTGACGCGCACCCCGTACGAGGTCGCTGCCCGCGCACCCACGATCGACACCGCGGGCTCTTGTTCACAGGTCAGCGGTGAATGCCCCAACACCCATAAAGCGGGCGGTTTGCGCAGCTCCAAATCGTCGAGTTGTTCCGGCCACTCGGCACTGTCGGGAGTTACCAGACGACCCCCCAGAGCATGCAACTGAGCGATATCTCGACTCACATCCAAATCTTCAAAACGGGGTTGCCAACGACGGTGGGCGGCCTTCCACCCAGCTTCCGCGCCACGACCCCGCACCGCACCGGGCGGGATCACTTCGGGCGGGGGCGGGGCGTATGGGCTTTGCGCCCAACGGAGCGCTTCTGCCGCGCCCAGACCACTTCGGAGGGCTGCGGCCCAAAGGTCCCCGGGTTCGGCGACGTTAGCCCACGCCACCGCAATCGCGTCTGTATCGTCAGTGTTCACTTTGTCCTCTCTTCTTGTCCTCGCATCTCGAAAGCACGAGCCACATCTTCCGTAGTTGGACTCTCATGCCCTTCCCAGTCAGCAACCGACCAAGACAAACGCAGTACGCGATCAGCGCCGCGCAGGGAAATGATCCCCAACTCGGTTGCCTGCTCGAGGGCTTTCATCCCCGGCCCCGTGAAAGCTCCTGAACCACGCAAATATGACCCCGGGACATGGGAATTCAAAGCCCACGATTGGCCCTTCCAGCGTTCACGGGCCTTGGAGCGCGCTTCGGTGACGCGGCTGCGGAGCTCCTCGGTGGAATGCTCCACAGTGTGGAGCAGCTCTTGGCGGTGAGGGCGAACTAGGGAAAGGCGAACGTCGATCCGATCCATGAGAGGGCCCGATAGACGTGACCAATAGCGACTTTTTTGGGCGAAGCTACACCGGCAGGATTCCTCCCCCGCCCGACTGTCCCCACCGCAAGGGCACGGATTGGCAGTCATCACCATCTGAAACCGTGCGGGCAGCCGGACGCGGTGATGAGCGCGATGAATGGACACTTCACCTTGTTCTAGTGGTTGTCGAAGAGCATCGAGTGTTCGAGCATCGAACTCTGGTGCTTCATCTAAGACGAGCAACCCTCCATGAGCGAGAGAAACAGATCCGGGTCTGACCGGTGTTCCCCCGCCGATCAGAGAGACCATAGAAGCCGAATGGTGTGGCTGCTCAAGCGGCGGGCGTTGAATCAGGTCGCTTGGCCCCGATCCCTTCGTCAAGAGGGATCGTAGCGCGGTCGCCTGCAGCGAAGTCTGCCTCGACAAGTCAGGCAAAATGTCACTCATCCGCAGGGCCATCATCGTTTTCCCGATTCCGGGCGCCCCAGTCAAGATGACATGGTGACCACCACTTGCTGCGATCGCCAGTGACTCGATGGCGGCAGCCTGGCCGCGCACTTCTGACATGTCGCGATCAAATGAGTCAGCCGTTTCAGATGGTCCAGCCAACGTCCGCCCGATCGACAGTCGGCTCGCTCTTGGCGCTGACTCTAAGGAACCGCTGTCGTTGTGGGTGAGGGAGCTCAGTTGGTCTAGCAGCTCCCACCCTTGCTGCATGTCGAGCAAAGAGGTGGTCGGCGCGGCGAAAACGGTCAGGATTTCTTGTAGATGGTGACAGGAAATCACCTCAACTGTTCCAAGCAGGCGGGCCTGCGCCGCCATTTGGCTCGGCAGCACGATTCTCTTACAGCCAGCTTGTTCAGCAGCGGCCGTGTATGCGATTCCGCCAGGGATTGGTTGCAGGGAGCCATCAAGCCCTAACTCCCCTATGAACACGGTGCCTTCGGCCATTGAGCCTGGCAAGTAGCCGCGGGCAATCAATATGGACACGGCAATCGCCAAGTCAAAACCGGAACCGGCTTTTGGCAGGTCGGCTGGCGAAAGATTCACCGTGATCCGCTGATTTATTCCCGAGATACCGCAGGAGAACATCGCGGCCCGAACCCGCTCTTTGGCTTCCCTGAGCGAAGCGTCCGGCAGTCCAACCAGAGTGGTACCCACCAAACCGGGGCCGATATGCGTTTGAACCTCTACGAGCGTGCCATCCAGACCGGCCAGACTGATGGAGTGTGCTCTTGCTAGCTCTGTCATGGCGCCACGTCCTTGAGGTGTTCAAAGACCGGCTGACCTACATCAGGTAAGTGGACGACGACAATATCGAACCGGAAGGGTCGCTTCCATCCATCTGCTGCAATCCACGCCAAAGCGGTCTTTTGCAAGTGTGCCAACTTGGTCGCAGTGACTGCTTCTGCAGCGCTTTCAACCTCGGATCGGCGTGTTTTAACCTCTGCAAATACGATGGTGTTTTCATGTTCGAGGACGAGGTCGATCTCACCGCGTCCGTGCCGCCAGTTGCGCGCCAACGTTCGGTAGCCGAGCTGTTGTAGGTGAGCGGCGGCGAGTGCCTCACCTAACTGCCCAATTTTTCGGGTGCTGTATGTTGTTCTATTCACACCCCAAGGATCGTGAATCGCAAACTAGCGGGTGGCCCGCAGAAGGCAGCGCTGTGGAAAAACCCTGGTTGAACGTTCTGGGGATGCGAATCTAGAGACTAGGAAGGTATGTCCAGGTCGGGCTTAGTGAGCTCTTCGATATTCACATCTTTGAATGTGACGACACGTACGGACTTGACGAAGCGTGACGGTCGGTAGATGTCCCAAACCCAAGCATCAGTGAGGGTTAGTTCGAAGAAAATATCGTTCCCCACCGGCCGGGCTTGCAGTTCTACGGCGTTGGCCAGGTAGAAGCGGCGGTCGGTTTCCACCACGTAATTGAACAGGGCGACGACATCGCGGTATTCACGAAACAGGTCCAGTTCAGAAGCGTTTTCATACTTCTCAACATCGTCGCGATCCATTCGCTTCCCCCTATTTCAGCCCAGACCTTCAACCCGAGACCGACCTTTGCCGGTCCGATCGGTATACAGACTAGTTCAGGCAGAGGCCAAAGGACCGTCTGTAGTGGGTAAGTTCCACGCCAAGCGATGACGTCTTGACGGGCCGATGGATCGCAGTGCAGCTAAATGAGCTTTCGATCCGTAGCCACTATTGGAACTCCAGCCGTAGCCGGGGTCCGCCACTTCTTGCATGTATCGATCCCGCGCCACCTTGGCAATAATCGAGGCGGCAGCCACCGTCTGACTGTGAGCATCCGCCTTCACCATCGTCGCAACTGGTGGCCCGGCTTCAGCCCCGGCCCACGGGTCGAGGACGTTGAGATCTTGTTGGCCAAAAAGTGTGGGTATAGAAGCTGACAGGTAATCGTGACGCCCATCCAAAAGGATTCCCCCAATCGGCCCTCTTCCGCGCCGGCTCAAGATTGTGTACGTCAGCGCCAACCCGCGCAGCGCCGCCAACCGCAATGCTTGCGTAAGGCCCAGTTCGCTAATCTCAGTTGGACAAGCCCAACCGATGGCGCACGACGCTGCCCAAGCATGTATAGGGCGCACGAGTTTGGCCCTGCTAGCGGGCCGCAAAACTTTGGAGTCGGCCACTCCAGCGGGTGGCTTCCCGCACTTGTCATCAACCGTTACTAGTCCAACGGCAACGGGGCCGGCTAGCGCGCCGCGTCCGACCTCATCCACACCGCAAAAAGTTCCCCACGACTGCAAGAGATTCCGATCTACATCGGCCTTGGGCACACCCTTCATTGATCGGTGGCGTCGGGCACCGCTGAGAATACGTTCCGGTTACCCAAGTAAGACCAGCGGGTGATCGGCCAAATTTCCCATTGCGCCCTACCGATTATCGACTCCTTTGGGATGAATGCGCTGTCCCCCCGGTCGTAGTGGAATCGAGAATCGGCGGAATTTTGGCGGTTGTCCCCCATGACCCAATACGTTCCTTCGGGAACGACGATGGAAAACTCAGCTTCGGACGGGATGGCGCCCTCCGCCAAATATGGTTCATCGACGGGCTCACCATTTACGCTGAGCCGTCCGGACGCATCGCAACACGTCACCGTGTCACCCCCGACGCCGATGACTCGCTTGACGACCACCCTGTCCGCACCTTCGGCAGTAAAGCCGAACCAGGTGCCGAGGCGAGTCAATAAGCCCGACTGTGGATTCTCTACGGGCGTCAGCCAGCTTTCGGAATCGCGGAAAACTACGATGTCGCCGCGTTCCACCTGTTTACCCCAGCCTGGTACATGGTTCACAACGATGCGGGACCCAACCTGCATGGTGTCATTCATGGACTCGGATGGAATCTTGTATACCTGTACGACGAATGCCCGCAAGAAGAGGGCGATTACGGCCGCGGAAGCGATGATGCCAAATATTTCCAGGGCGGCCCGCCCCAATTTTTTCCCCGTTGACGGCGCCACGGGTGCCGCATGCTGGGGCCCAATGGAGTGAGCCGCAGGTACAGCAGGCTGCCAAGAGTGGCGCGAAGGGTATGGGTGCATGATGGCCCAGTCTACCGCTGCGGTGACTGGGCCATCAGATATGTCTGGGGAATGCTCTTCCCTACTTGTTGACAGTGATCCGCTTTTCGCGAACACGAGCTGCCTTACCAACGCGATCACGCAGGTAGTACAGCTTTGCACGGCGCACATCACCGCGAGAGACGACTTCAATCTGGTCGATCGTCGGGGAGTGAACTGGGAAAGTACGTTCGACGCCAACCCCAAAGGAAAGTTTCCGGACCGTGAACGTTTCCTTCACGCCATGACCCTTACGGGCAATCACAATTCCCTGAAAGATCTGCACACGAGAGCGGTTACCTTCAACAACCTTCACGTGAACTTTGACAGTATCCCCCGCGCGGAAGGTCGGGATATCGTCGCGAATCGACTCATTGTCAAGGAAGTCAAGCTTCTGCATTTCTGCTCCTCGTTACTCCGCCGCAGGTCGGGGCAACACATAACCGGGTCTGGGCCCGTAAGGTTTGGGTGAGACGTTCTTGGGCGGCCCCCTACGGCAGGTTGCGCCAACGTTCTCGATGCATTAGTTTGCCATACCGCAGTCGCTGCTGACAGCGTCCCGAGCGGATCAACTGAGCGGGAATTGCGTGAGATCACGCACGAACACGTGGTCGTAGTGAGTTCGGCCACCCACATCGAAGGTGCGTTCGCCCCGCTTGCGGAATCCGTGTGACTTGTAGAACTTCAGCGCGCGACGATTCTGACGATTCGTCCCCAAGACAACCTGGGGTTTATCCCAAACAGAAACAGCGTCCTCAAGGCATGCATTGAGCAATCCTGCAGCTACGCCAGTGCCGTGCCAGGTAGGGTCTACGTATAGTTTCGACAGGTAAACGCCCTCGCCCGTGGACTCTGCCAATTCGGGTGGGGGAGCCGATTCGGTTAGCGCGTAACCGATGGCTGGTCCCTGCACTCCTTCTCGAACCACTGTCAGCCGGGCTCCGTTGTTGAGCAGGTGCAAGAAGTGCTCCGGCGTTAGTTGCGTTGAAACGAAGGCAGCTATTTCCTCTTCGGTCGCGCTCGGCGGGCAAGCAAGAGCGAAAGTGCGTCCAGCCAAAGCAGAGACTTCCCTCAGCAGCGCGTCCTCGGCCGCTTCCCCGTCGACGGTCCGATAAGCCAATGATTGGCTTCCCGTAAGCGGGTTGACCCCAAGCGTTGCCAGCACTTCCCGGTCGTGCTTGTCGAATGCCGTGCCTTGATGGGCAAGGTATCGGATCATGTCGGGGCGCGTGCCGGCGGTGCGCCGCAGTGACTCATCACGCCTCCACCGGGCGATCCGCTGGTGGTCCCCACTGCGTAAGACAGCCGGAGTGTCGTGGCCGCGCCACGTACTGGGGTGGGTATACACGGGGTATTCCAGAAGTCCCGCTTCCGAATGGGATTCTTCCGCCAAAGACTCGGGGTTCCCCACGACCCCGTCAAGCAGGCGAGTTACCCCTTCGACGAGGGCGATTGCGGCGACCTCTCCCCCGTTGAGCACGTAATCACCCAGTGAAAATTCGACGACTTCAACTCCGGCCTCGCGGTAGTGCTGTGCTACGCGGGCGTCTATTCCTTCATAGCGTCCGCAAGCGACCACGATCTGCGGGCGGGTCGCGAGCCGCTCAAGCCCGCGTTGTGTCAAGGGTGTACCTGCAGGCGTGGGGATAGCGAGCACGCCGTTCGGTTCGAGGACGGAGTCAATGGCTTCCCCCCAGATATCGGCTCGCATGACCATGCCCGCTCCCCCTCCGCTGGGAGTGTCGTCAACACTGCGGTGCTTGCCGGCCGCCCAGTCGCGCAAGTCATGGGCGGCGATGGTGACTTTCCCGTTCTCTTGGGCTTTACCGACTAGGGAAAGGTCGAGGACGGAAAAGTAGTCGGGAAAGATCGAGATGAGATCGAAGCGCACCTCATTCGTTCCCTTCCACCGGAAATAGTCCGAGGGGCGGGTCTATCGTGACGGTTCCGCCCTCGACATCAACTTCCGGAACGATTACCTCCACAAATGGAACCATTACGTCTTCCCCGCGGTGTTGCACGACGAGCAGGTCGTGAGCGCTGCCGGGCAGCAGTCGGGTGACTTCGCCCAGCGGCTGTCCCTGTGGGTCTACGGCGCGCAGTCCTTCCAGGTCGCGCGCATACCAGGCGTTTTCCTCTTCCTCTGGTTCGACGAGAAGTTCCGCTCCCCGCAGGGCTTCGGCTTTTTCGCGGCTATCTATGCCTTCAAACCGCACCAGTAGCCGGCCGTTGTGTTCCCGAACCGCTATGACTGTTAGCAGCGGATATTCAGCGCTCGAGGTGGCCAGCGTTTTCCCGGCAACAAATACTTCTTCCGCGCGGTCCGTTCGTACTTGGATTGACGTTTCGCCACCCAACCCGCGGGCGGCACCAACAATGCCAGCTACCAGTAGGTCCGGGTTCGTCGTGTCGGCCATCATCTCTCCTTATTGAACGATCGTGCTCTGTTAAGGGTAGCGCCTAAGAATGATGGGCCTAGCCAAGTGGCTAAGCCCATCACCGGTTGCTTCTATCGCGTTATCGCTGGTCCGTTTCGACCATATCAACGCGCACAAACCCATTACCTTTTAGCGCCGACACAACTTTTCGTAGTGCCCGCGCCGTACGGCCGTTGCGTCCGATAACCCGTCCAAGATCGTCGGGGTGCACCCGCACTTCCAAGAGGGTTCCCCGGCGTTGGTTGCGCTCATCCACGCGCACCTCTTCGGGGTGGTCAACAATGCCCGCTACAAGATGTTCGAGGGCGTCCGCTACGGATGTCACTGGGCAGCCTCTTCAGCGGCTTCCACCTTGGCGTCCGCCTCTTCATTCGCGGCTTCTGCGGCAGCAGCAGCCTTGGATTCAGCGTGCTTGGCCTTTGACTTTTGTGCCTTGTCATCCGCAGCCTTGATGGCTTCTTCCGTGTCGGCAGCCTTGTCCACTTCGGCTACCCGAATGCGGCTTACGACGTCCTTCTTCCCGGCGGCGCGGGCGAGGTCACCGTTGAGGCTGAGTAGTCGACGGGCAGGGTCGGAAGGTTGTGCACCTACGCCCAGCCAGTAGACGGCCCGATCGGAATCAATCTTGATGATGGATGGGTTCGGAACCGGGTCGTAGAACCCGATCTCTTCGATGACCCGGCCGTCGCGCTTCTTGCGAGAGTCGACGACAACAATGCGGTACTTGGGATCGTGAACAGCGCCCATGCGCTTTAGACGAATACGAACAGCCACTTGAGTGGTTTCTCCTTGAATCTACGGTGGACCGCGGTTCTGCTGGTGGGGCCAGCAGGTTCCTTAGCCCTGGGAACGCGGAATACGTGCAGAGAGGGCACACGTGACCGAGTACAAGCGGTATTTTGCCACGGGAAGCGCGCATTCCCAACACGTTCTGCGCGGAACATCCAAAGTCTGGCGTGGGTTTCGTCACCGACCAGGTCGAGTCTGCCGAAGTGGACGGGTTGCCCGACTGGTATCCGTGCCCCCAGCAAGACGAATTATGAGGGACACTATATACATGAGCCAGACGTCTTCACCCGTGATTACCCCTGCAACTGCTCTTGCCGAGGTGGCAGCCGCTGCCACGCAAGTTGTTGCGCCCTACTTGCGCAGCGTCACCCGGTCTGCTCCTGAAATCGGTTTGAAGCAAGACATCCACGACCCAGTCACCATCCATGACCAGCGGACGGAAGGAATAATTAGAGAATTCCTCGCCGCTGTCGCACCTGATTCAGTGGTTCTCGGTGAAGAAATGGGTGAAGAAATCGATCCGGAAGTTTTGGCGGGCAGGGCTCCCTATGACGTGCCGGCCGATGTCGAAGTCAGCGCAGAAGTAGCCCAGACGGTGGCTGATCTAGGCTCGCGGGTTCGGTGGATTGTGGACCCCATAGACGGTACTGCCAATTTCGCGGCGGGCCTGACGTATTTCGGCACTTCCATCGGGGTGGAACTTGACGGCGAAGTGGTTGCCGGCGCGATATCAGTCCCGTTTACCGGCGAGGTTTTTGTAGCCGACGATAAACATGCTTGGCATGAGGATTTGGTTGAAGGTTCGCGCACCATGCTGCGCAGTGAAGGGCCACGCGCGGAATCAGAAGCGCTGATTGCCACCTATTTCCCCAGTGTCAGCGATATGCGCGTCAATCCGGTTCGCTCCAGTGAGCGAGAAGCCGCTCTGATGGCAAATTATGCGACTTTACGTCGGCCCGGTGCAGCCGCCCTCGACCTGGCGATGGTCGCGGCCGGATGGATTGGCGTTTCCATGGGTGTGTCGTTCAAACCGTGGGACGTGGCGGCTGGAATACACATGGTGAAAGTAGCGGGCGGGCACGTCCTCAACCTTCCAATGGGGACGGATGAACCAGATGGTCAGCGACCGGGAGTCGTGGCGTCTGTGGGGACGCTCGACGCGGTTACCGCAAAGAGGGTCCTGCGGGATCTGGATAAGGAGAGTCGCTAGGCGAAGTCGGCGCCCACCCGATGTGATGCGGCGTTGAGCCTGATCGCCCCCACTAAGCCGAGCGTCAAGAAAAAGACGGCTACCCAAAGAGACCAGGCGGTCGCATTGGTGAACCCACTGGAAAGCGCGCTGACTAAGGCGTCCGTCTGGGTGGGATCGCCGTCACCTCCCCCGGCGCGCAAGATAGAAATGGACGTGCCGGCAGACTGCCTGGTCGATGCAGCCATTTGTTTTACAACACCCGCGTCTAGGTTGAGCGGCTCTAGTGAGGCGGGAATTGTTATTCGAAGTGCCACCGAAAGCGCCGCCCCGGAAACGGCTGTGCCAAGCGCGGACCCCAACTGTCGCACCGTTGACTGGGTAGCGGATCCCTGGCCGGATATTTGTACGGGAACCTCACTCAGGACAGTGCCGGTCAGTTGGGCCGATGCCAGTCCCAAGCCAAGCCCGTAGATGACGAGGGGACCGGCAACTGACGCGGCGTCAGTGTCGGGTCGAAGGAGGAAAATGAGGATCACGACGCCAACGACTTCCAAGGCAAGCCCAACTATGACCGTCCCCGGCGAACCGAACCGGGCAGCCATGTGTCGCGCGGAAGCACCCGAGAAGAACGCGCCGACAGCCATCGCTGCAAAGACCATTCCCGCCCCCATAACATCCAGTCCAAGGGCGTTCACAAGGTAGAGCGGCAGGACGAAAATGAGGGCGAACTCCCCCACCGCTACCATTGCGGCGGTGATATTCCCCCAAGAAAAGGTGCGGAGCTTGAACAAGGATAAGTCCAACAACGCAGCTCGTCCTATACGTTTACGCCTCTGCTCCCAGTAGAGGAACAGGCTGAGGGCAACAACGGAGATCGCGAACGCGACCGGAACGGCTGAGATAGGTGCGTTTTGGGTCCACTTCCAGCCGAGCAGATTCAGGTCTGCTTGAGGTTTCCACCATCCTAGGTCGGGGCCTTCAATAATTGCGAAGACCAGCGCCCCGAAACCGATAGCACTTAAGATAGCGCCATCCACGTCCACCCCGCGACCCATGGGCTTACCGCGGGTTTCTGGCACTGTTATCCACGCTGCCGCGAAGACGATAACCCCAATCGGCAGGTTTACTAGGAAGATCCAGTGCCATGACACCCACTGCGTGAGCGCACCGCCAGCCAGTGGGCCTATCGCAGCCGCACCGGAGATAACTGCACCCCAAACGCCGAAGGCAGCCGCCCGATAAGTGCCGCGGAAAACCGCGTTGACGGTAGACAGTGTTGAGGGCATGATCATGGCCGCGCCAACTGCCTGGACCGCTCGCGACCCGATCAGATACCCGGCACTACTTGCGGACGCGGCCAGCATGCTTCCCAAGACGAAAACCACCACGCCCATGAGGAAGGCCCGTTTTCGCCCCCACCGGTCGGACATGCTTCCCGATGATAAGAGTATTGCGGCCAAGACAACCGCATACAGACTGTTGACCCACTGGGCGTCCGTCAGGTCCATCTGCAAGTCTTCAATGATGATCGGCAGTGCTACGCCAACAATGGTTCCGTCGAGGACGATCAACCCTAACCCGACGGATAGGACTGCCAGCGCCAACCAGTCTTTCGTGCTGGGCTTCGTACCCTGCGGTAAGCCATCAGGTTGGGGGCTCATAGGCGTCCTTTACGGTACGATGTGGTGCCCGGCGGCGATAATCGCCTGGGGGCTGTCCCAGGTATGCGGGTCAACCATCGGGTTGTCCTTAAAGACAATCATGTCAGCATCTGCACCATTTTGGAGCGACTGCAATCCAAGAAAGTCCCTTGCTTTCCAGGTTGCAGCCGCAAAAACATCTTCGACGGGCATTCCCCAAGCCACCATTGTCTGCATTTCGGCTGTCAGCCTGCCATGCCCTTGGTAGCCGCCCGCATCCGACCCGACCAGAACGTTCACCCCCGAGCGTAAGAGGTCGGTGAACCAGTCGTGGCGTCTTTCATACAGGCCCGTCATGGTCGCTGCGTACCTCGGGTATTTGGTGGCGGCCTCCGCGAACTCCGGGAATTTCTCTACTTGTAACAGAGTGGGGATGACAGCCGTCCCTTTCTCGGCGGCTCGACGCATTTGCTCGTACGACATTCCTGCGCCATGCTCGATCGAGTCGACACCAGCATCCAAGAACGCATCGATTGGAGCCGGGCCAAAAGCGTGCACTGCAACCCGACTGCCCCCTTCGTGTGCGGCGTCAATGGCCGCTTGGACTTCTTCTGAAGTCCACAAAGTATCGAGGTCGGCGTCCGCACCGTGGCTGCGATCGATCCAGTCACCAACCAGTTTGATCCAGCCATCCCCACTTTTTGTTTGGTTTTGGACCTCTAGAACTAGTGAGTCCGATCTTGACCGGCCACTTTGGGCCGCCCACTCAGGGTCAGACGTATTTTCACAACCGGATAGCTCCACCCCGAGCCCGCGGATATAGCGCTTTTCCGCGGCAATATGCCTCCCCGCGGAAATCACGATCGGCCGCCCGAAAGGCAATTCTTGGGGACTTACCTTCACCGGAGAGCCTGGCTCACGTATAGCTAAGACGCCAGCTCGAATTTGACGCCAAGCGTTGGCTCGTATTTGGTCGGAACTAGGGATTGCGGAGCCGATCGCCAAGTGGGCGTGCATATCCACCAAGCCGGGCACGATATAGTGTGCCTGCTCACCGTGATTGTCAGAGTCCCGATTCGGGGCCGTTTCTTCTGCGAAGCCGAGGATTTTCCCGCCTGCATACATGATGGTTCCCCAGCGGAATTGTGGGGCGACATCAACTTCACTACGCCACAGTACCCAGCCTTGAAGAGAGCTCCCAGCACCCTGATCCATCATGTTTTTGGAGCTTTAGAGACCTTTACCCAGCATCCGTTTGAGATCGTCTGGCAAAGAGTCCAAGCTCTCACGGGGGGCCTGCTGTTGCGGCATTCCAAAGGCTGCCCCTGCTTGCGGCTTGGCTCCGCCACGCTGGGATTTTGGCAGCATCGCTTCCAGTTCTTGTTGGCGTCGTTTCGCCGGGTTACCCGAGCGTGCCTTCTTCTTCACACGAGCCCTTTGTGCCTGTGCGATCCGCGCATTCTCACGCTGCTTTGCGCGTCCCGCTGCGCGGCCGGGGCGACCCTGCATCGCCCCCATGTTGGGCATACCCCCACCTTGGCCCATCGAGGCCATCATCTGGCGGGCTGCTTCGAATCGCTTTACAAGCGCATTAACCTCAGCCACGGTAGTGCCGGAACCTTTGGCGATACGTGCACGGCGAGACCCGTTCAGGATTTTCACGTCCTGCCGTTCGGCAGGGGTCATCGACCGGACAATCGCTTCAACTCGGTTAACTTCCCTCTCATCGAAGTTCTCGAGCTGGTCGCGCACCTGCCCCATGCCGGGCATCATTCCCAGCACTTTCTTCATGGAGCCAAGCTTGCGCACCTGCTGGAGCTGCTTGAGGAAGTCATCAAGAGTTAAATCACCGGAGATCGCCTTTGCGGCCATCTCTTCGGCTTCTTCTTGGTCTAGCTTCTTTTCGGCCTGTTCGATCAGGGTGAGAATGTCTCCCATGTCGAGGATTCGGCCGGCCATCCGGTCCGCGTGGAAACGTTCGAAATCGTCGAGCGATTCACCGGTTGAGGCGAAGAGAATAGGCGCGCCCGTGACGCCGCGGACCGACAGTGCTGCACCGCCGCGCGCGTCGCCGTCCATCTTGGACATGACCACGCCGGTGAACCCGACACCGTCGCGGAATGCCGTCGCCGTTTGGACAGCGTCTTGGCCGACCATCGCGTCGAGGACGAACATCGTTTCATGGGGCTTCACAGCATCCCGAATGTCACGGGCTTGCTGCATCATCTCTTCGTCGACGCCCAGGCGGCCCGCCGTATCAACGATGACCACGTCGTAGCCGTTCATCACCGCTTCGGATAAGCCGCTGCGCGCCACAACGATTGGGTTGCCCGCCCCGTTGCCGGGTTCTGGGGCCCACACGTCCACCCCGGCCCGCTCCCCAATGATCTCAAGCTGGGTTACCGCATTGGGGCGCTGCAGGTCAGCTGCAACCAAGAGGACGCGTTTGCCGCTTTCGCGCAGCCATTTGCCGAGTTTACCGGCCAGCGTAGTTTTGCCCGCGCCCTGCAAACCCGCCAACATAAAGACGGTGGGTCCGCGTTGAGCGAAGTTGAGCTCCCTGGTTTCACCGCCGAGAATCTCTACTAGCTGGTCATGAACAACTTGGACTACTTGCTGTCCAGGGTTCAGCGCTTTTGAACGGGCAGCCCCGTACGCTTCTTCACGCACCTGGCTAATGAACTGGCGTACCACCGGGAGCGCGACATCCGCATCCAAGAGGGCCCGTCGTATCTCCGCTAGAGTCTCATCAACATCTGCTTCCGAGAGGACGCCTTTACCACGCAGGCGCTTGAAAGACTCACTTAGTCGATCCGAGAGAGTGTTAAACACAGGTTGCCCTTCGTTACTGGGTCGTCCCCACTTTCAGGGTGGGTGACCTTCGTTCGGGTGCCATTATGGCAGACGCAACCAGAATCAAACCTAGGTTGTGACTACTACCCAATGATTGCGTCGACAAAACCCGTCGGATCAAACGGCGCCAAGTCATCTGGCCCTTCACCGAGCCCCACCAGCTTCACCGGCACACCCAACTCTTTTTGGACAGAGATGACGATTCCGCCCTTCGCTGATCCGTCCAGCTTCGTGAGAACTATGCCGGTAATCCCAACTGCTTCCGCGAAGACTTGCGCTTGGCGCATCCCGTTCTGCCCAGTCGTCGCATCAAGTACCAGCAGCACCTCACCGACGGGGACCTGCTTTTCCATGACGCGCCTAATTTTGCCCAGTTCATCCATGAGGGCGGTCTTGGTTTGTAGTCGGCCCGCAGTGTCGACAATGACCACATCGGCTTCATCCGCCAGCGCCGTCTTTACAGCGTCGAAAGCGACCGATGCCGGATCGCCGCCTTCTCGATCCGATGAAACTACGGGAACGCCAACGCGGGCACCCCAGGTCTCTAGCTGCTCGCTGGCCGCTGCTCGGAAAGTGTCGGCCGCGCCAAGTACAACGCTCTTGTCTTCTGCTCGGAGCAAGCGAGCCATTTTCCCGACGCTCGTGGTCTTTCCGGTACCGTTTACACCTACGACTAGCACTGCGGCTGGGCCGAGCTCACCGTTGGTTGCAGTCACTGGATCCAGGTTTAAGGACCGGTCCCAGTCGGTGCCTACCAGCTGCAGCAGTTCTGCGTGCAAGACCTGCTTGGCACTTTCCGCATCCAGCCCGCCGCGCACACGTGCTTCGGTGCGAAGACGACCCATGATTTCTTCCGTAGGTCCAAGCCCCACGTCCGCCAAGAGAAGAGTCTCTTCGATTTCTTCCCAGTCGGAAGCACTGAGGTCGCCGCGGGCAAAAATAGCCAGCAAAGCTTGCCCGATCGCCCCGGAAGACGCCATTCGCGAACGCAGTCGTTCCATGCGCGTGCGGACGGCCTCGGGACGTTCAACTGTGGGCGTCTCAACCGTAACGTCGACCTCTGGTGGGGGCACACTGGGGGTGACCTCTGGCTTAGGTGTTGGCCGGGGCGGCTCACTCGGTTTGCGTCGAATCAGCAGGAAAACGACCGCCACCAACGCAATAACGATGAGTGCGGCGATCACCAGCCCCAACGGCGTGGTGAAGAAATCGGTGACAGTGTTCATTTCTGGATCCTCAAATGCTTTCCGTATCGCTGCCAGGCAGCTCAGGGCGTCGCCATCTGCGCCGGTGCGCATCGTCGTTATCTAGAGTGTCTTGACCGAGTTTTTGCACCCAGTCTTCCAAGTCCTCTTGCGTAGGTGGTGGGGGCGGCGGAAGGAGAGCACCAGCGGCAGTTTCCAAATCCTCATCTTGGACTTCAACGATTACCGGCTCTCCCGCCGGTTCAGTGGGCCCGGCGGAAAGCGGAACCGAAGGGTACTCTTCCGCTTCTTCCTCAACCGTTTCAATGCCCATGCTCGGAGGCATCTTCGCGGCGGGCGACTGGAAACCTAAGGGCGGTGTCAGGGGCGGCTCGACCTCGACAATCTCGGTGTGAGGAGACTCTTCCGCGCTGAGTTCAACGGCTTCTACCGATGAGGACGCGTCCGCCGCTGCCTCTGCGTCCGGTTCTTCAGGATCGGGTTTACTGGGTCCGGTCAGGTTTTGCAGCCAGCCGCGGAAGGTCGCAGTAGTGTCCGCGATCACTTCTTTGGCGCGGGCCAAGCCAAGGGTTTCTGGCTGGTCGTCTTCGTCCCACCCGTCGTCATCGTAAACGGGTCGGTCCAGGGCCGCGTTAAACAAAGAGATTTCGCCGCTGGTAACTTCAGGCTCGTAGAACGAATCTGCAGGCCGACGCTTCTGCGGTTCCAACATGGTTGGCGGCTTTACAGATGTTCCTAAGAACACGCCCTGGTATTGGCGAATCGCCTCGGCCGGGGCGGGTGCTAAGGCCGCGACCACAGCCTGTTTGTCCGGGATCTTGGGTGCCCCCACATAAGCGCTCTCAGGAACAGAGTGTGTAGCCCACATTTCGTCTAGAGAGATACGGCGGGGCTTGATCGTCTGAGCGCGAAGAGATGGCATTCCTATGAAGCGAATCTCTTGCGTTTGACCGCGCACGGCGACTTCCCATTCGCGGCGCGGCCGCTGGACGAGGGCCGCCACGGCGATCACGGCGACCGCGATCAATACGAGCAGGACCGCCGCTATGTACAGGGCAATACGTGCGCTCATCGGCGTGCCTCTTCCATGGCTTTCCTTCCCAACGCACCAGGGCTGTCTTGGACCAGCATATCTGTTGGCCCACTAGCCTCCGCATCCATCCTGTGTGACATTACCGCGGTCACGCCGTCCTTCATAGTCACCCCGTACAGCGCGTCCGCGAACTCCATGGTCTGCTTCTGGTGGGTGATGATCAGCAACTGGCTGTCTTTGCGTAATTCTTCCAGAAGCGCCAAGACGCGACGCAAATTCGTGTCGTCTAGAGCGGCCTCGACCTCGTCCAACACGTAGAAAGGTGACGGACGGGCCTTGAAAATCGCGATGAGGTAGGCGAGAGCGGCCAGTGAACGTTCACCCCCACTGAGCAAAGACAGTCGAGTGACCCGTTTGCCGTGAGGTCGCGCGTATATTTCTACCCCAGTTGTAAGCGGATCGTCCGGTTCTGTTAGTTCCAGACGCCCCTCCCCATTGGGGAAGAGTGCCGCAAAAGTAGAGCGAAACTGTTCGTTAACATCTTCGAACGCTTCCGTGAAAGCGGTCTTGACCTGAGCGTCAATCGTCTTCACTAACCGCAGTAGATCGCTTTTCGACTTCGTCAGGTCTTCCATCTGGCTCTGCAGGAACTCATAGCGCGCAGATGCGGCCTCATACTCTTCCACGGCGAGCGGGTTCACGACACCGAGGCGGCGCAGAGCCTGGTTGGCCTTTTCCAGTTCAGCCCGCGCCTTTGGCCGGGTGAATGCCTCTACCGAAATCACCCCTGTCGCCACGTTTTCCTGTTCGCTAGAGTCGTTTGGATTTGGGTCCCAGGGTAGGTGTGGTCCGTATGCGCTGATTAGAGATCCGGTGCTCTGGCTCTTCGCATCAGCGGGATCGGCATCAGATGGTTGTCCCGCTTCCCCGTACTTGGCTGCTAGCCGAGGTGAGCGCAGACCCAGATCCGCGCCGTAATCAGCGATAAGGTCTTCGGCTTTTTCGGTCAGCGTCTCCACTTGAGAAGAGATCTGGGCGTTCGCCACTTCCAGTTGCAGCAGTTCCGCCTGTTCCTTACTTTGAACGCTTTGGTGGCGCTCTATTTGCCTTGCCACTTCCCTTTGCTGTTCACGCAAGTCCTCCCATTCGCGTGACTTGGCGGCTTGGAGGTCAGCCGTAGTGGCCACAAGGGCTTCTGCTCGGGCCATGCCATCTCTGGTTCGGCTCAGGAGGGCGTCCAACTGTTCGCGAGTACGGGTAGAGCGTTCTAAGCGCTCGACTCCGCGCCGGCGTTCTTCACGTACCGCCTTCGCTTGAGAGGTCGCATTTCGTTGGGCAGACTCCGCGCTTCGGAATCTCTCTTTGGCTAAGTGCACTTCTACGCGCGCCTCGCGTTCCTCTTCTCTAGCGGTTTGTAGGCGAGACGATACTTCGTCATATCGTTCTTGGGTCTTCGCTAACGCTTCCGGATCCGCGTCTTGCACCTGCTGTTCCAACCGTTCGGTGGCGGCAATCAGATTTGCTTGAGCCTCCGCTATTTTTGACTTGGCTAACTCCGCTTCTTTGGAAGCTCTGTTCACATCTGCTTGCGCCGCATCGACTAGAGCATTCAGTCGGGCCTTTTCCTTGTCTTGTGCGGCCTGTCGCTCCTCATCTTCTCGCAGGCGCGCTCTGCATGCAGCGGTGTTTTCAGTGGCTTCTTGAAGGGCCGTGCGGGCGGCAAGCAGGTCTGCTCTAGCCTGTTCGAGGGACGAATTGGCGTTCTTTTCGGCGGTTCTAACTTCTGCCAGCTCTGCCCGCAGCATCAGCGTCGAAGCCTGCTTATCGCCCGGCCAAACAACACTGCCGTATCCGACTAGAATTCCTGTCCTAGTTGCTACGAGCGCCTCCTTAGCCGCGGATTGCCCCCGTGTTTCTTCTAGGAATGACAGAAATTGGAAGGCCTCTTCGATGGTTTCACACACCCAGCAGTTCCGCAGGGCAAACCTTAGGTCGCTCAGAGAATACGGGTCGCGCCCGATAACGTCGCTGGCGGGCAGTACGCTCTCGACTTCGCGTTCGACCGGTCTGGGTTTTTGCACGTTTGTTTCCGGTTGAGGACGCTCCGCTAGGTAGCCGCTGAACGACAGTCCCTGCGTGTCGTGGATTTGGGTAATGGAGGGGATCGCGGCAGAAAATGCTTCTTCGGTGAGTATGCGAGATGTTAGTAGCGGGGCTAGCAAAGATGCGATTGCTTCTTCCCACCCTCTTTCCACTTCAAGAATGTCTTCAAGCCTGGGTCCCTTTGGCAGTTCGGCTTTCGCACCTGACTTTTTGTCGTGTGGTTTCCGCGTACGAAGAGCAGATTCGTAGGCCTTGCGCTGCGCTCGCAAACTGGCCGCAAGTTCGCTGGCTTGTCGTTCATTCTTTTCAGTTTCTGCTAGGGCTGTTCGTCGCTCTTGCTCTCTCTCTACAGCGCTGCGGTGCTGATCTCGCAGTGTCGTTTCGTTCCCGCTGTCGGACTCACCTTGGGATGTGCCGGCAGAGGTGACTCGCCCTTGTGCGTCTTTCAACCGGTTGCGTGCGTCCTCGAGACGTTGATCTGCGTGAATCGACTGTTCCTGCGCGGAATAAAGCCGTGCTTGTGCTTGTTTGTGGGTTGTCGCCGCCTCTTCTTGTCGGCTTTGATCACGCAATAGCCCGCTGCGAATGGAATCCAGTTCGCCCTTTATTTGGCGCTGTTCCGTTTGCATTTTGTTGCAGGCCTCTACTCGGCAGCGGTGGGTGGCTTCCGCCTGCTCTAGGTTTGCGGATGCTTGCCGAGTGTCACTGGCCGCCTGTTCAGCCAGTTGTTGTGCTCGATCAACCTGGTCGGCATTGATTGGTTGGGGAACGTACTTCAAACCGTTGATCCGCTCAGCGGTTATTTCTGTGATCGATGCCAGGCGCTCGTGCAGGGATGTCGCGTCGCGGTGCCGGGCTGTCAGTGCGTCACGCTCTTGTCGAACCCGGTCTTGTGAGTCTTCCAGCTCTGTGAGCTTCGTGCGGGCGAGGGCGAGTTTTTCGTCGTGGGCATCGATGACTGTCTTGAGCTCCGCAAGCCGCCTGGCTTCACGGGTTTGCACTTCTTGGGCGTCAACTAGGTCGGCAGCTAAAAGTCGAGCACTAGCGTAGGCGAATGCGTAGCGTACTTCTGTTGCCTGTTGGGCCGCTTTGGCTTGCCGGGCCAAGGGGCGAAGGCGCTTGCGCATGTCTTCCACCAAGTCCGCTACGCGAACCAGGTTGGTATCCATTGCTTCAAGTTTGCGCAGCGCCCTCTTCTTGCGGGCCCGGTATTTCGAAATTCCGGCTGCTTCATCAATCAGGGAACGGCGTTCCTGTGGGGTTGCCGTCAGCACAGAATCGAGGGCACCCTGTCCCACGATCGTGTGCTTTTGGCGCCCCAACCCAGAGTCAGAGAGCAACTCTTGTACATCTAAGAGACGCACGTTCTGACCATTTATTGCGTACTCTGACCCGCCGGTGCGGAACATGGTGCGCCGAATGGTCACTTCGGAGAACGCGATGGGCAGCCGGCCACTGGAGTTATCGATGGTAACTTCCACTTGGGCTCGACCCAGCGCGGCTTTCCGCGTCCCACCGGCGAAAATCACGTCCGCCATATTTCCGCCGCGCAGTGGCTTAGCGCCCTGTTCCCCCAACACCCACGCAAGCGCGTCTACAACATTGGACTTACCCGACCCGTTTGGGCCGACAATCGCAGTGATTCCCGGCTCGAAGTGAAATCGGGTCGTAGATGCGAAGGATTTAAATCCCGACGCTGCTAACTCTTTTAGGTACACGCAATGTCAGGCGGTTACACCTCAGTCAGAGGTTTCTTCCGAGTCGTCGTATGCGAGCTCTGGGAACCACAGGGCAATCTCTCTAATCGCGGATGTGGGGGAATCCGAAGTGTGGACCACATTTTCGACCCTCTCGCCGCCCCAGTCGCGGCCCAGGTCGCCACGGATTGTGCCAGGGTTCGCTAGCGTCGGGTTGGTTGCCCCGCCCATGATGCGCACCCCTTCGATCACTCGATCGCCCTCGACGACAACTGCCACTAACGGGCCTTCCATCATGTAGTCGCGCAGATCCGCGAAGTAGTGACGGTCGACGTGCTCTTCGTAGTGTTCTTCGAGCAGTTCAGCGGAAGCCTTCTTGATCTTCAAACCCTTGAGAACGTATCCCTTTCGTTCAATGCGCCGCAGTATTTCCCCAGTCAGGCCCCGCCGGAACCCGTCGGGCTTGATGAGCAAGAGAGTGTGTTCTTTTTGTGGATCAAGTAGGTCGGGGGTAGGCATTCGATTTCCTCGCTTGGAATTGGTTACTTATCTAGACCCGCACTAATTGCCGTAGCAACTGCATTGGCCGCTTCATTAGCATCTTCGCCTTCGGCGCTTACTATTACCTTATCCCCCTGATGGGCGCCAAGAGACATTATCTCTATCATCGATGCTGCGCTGGCGTCGTTAATGAACACTTCGGCTTCAAAATCGCCGGCCAATGCGGCTAGCTTCGCCGCGGGTCGGGCGTGCAGCCCAGCAGCATCAGCAACTGTCGCTTCGACGGTGATCTGAGGGGATTCGGCGCTCGCATTGCGGGCATCCTCGGCGTCAGTGCCCTCATCTGAAGCCGGTGGTGAGGGGGCGGTTCCCCATTGCTGGGCGGCCTCCTTCACCGCGGCCACCACCGCTTGGAGGTCTCCCCCCTGTTGGGCAGCAACGGCGGCCGCGACCGCTCCTTCTACCAGTGGCCCATCAGCGAATAACAGCTTTTCAGGCTCATCCGCAAAGTCCAGGATCATATCGACGGTCATTGTGGCCGATCCTAGATCAGTGAGGATTACCACACCTGCACCTTCCGATGCTTCCAAAGCATCGTTAACTGCGCTCTCAGCCAAGTCAAACGATGTGCCCAGCCCGCCGTCGGGCAAGCCTCCGGCGACACCGATATGCACGTCCGCAGCCATGGCCCCAGCCAATTCGGCCACGCCAGCCGCTAAGGAAGAGGAATGGGAGACAACCACTAGGGAAACTGGCGCCACTATTCGCCTTCCTGACTACCAAAAACTTCCTGAGCCGCGTCAGCCGCTGCCTGCAGTAACAGTGCAGATGAAACCGAACCCGGATCTATGTGACCGATGCTGCGTTCACCCAAGTAAGAGGCGCGTCCCTTAGTTGCTTTCATTGGCTCGGTCCCTTTAGAACCTTCTTTTGCGGCCCCAGCGGCAGCAATAAAGGCGGCGACGACGTCATCGTCTTGTGCGGCTGAATCTTGGGCGGCTTGCACCGCCGGAAGCCAAGCATCCACCATGGTTTTTTCCCCGGCCACAGCCTTACCGCGGGCTTGAACGCCTTTAACGGCCGCATCTAAGACGCTAGCGACATCAGTGGCGGTCAGCTCCGTGTCCGGCATCGCTCCGGCGGCCCGCAAGTACGCTGTTCCGTACAGTGGCCCGGCTGCCCCACCGACCGTGGATAGCAGAGTTTTAGCCACGTACTTCAGCGCGTCTGCTGCGCTTTGTGCGTCCTGCAGGCCCGTTCCACGTACCACTGCTGAAAAGCCGCGGTCCATGTTTTCGCCATGGTCACCGTCGCCGATCTGACGGTCTAAATCAATCAGCAGCTCCCGATTGTCAGCCACGACAGCTGCCGACAATTCCATCCAACGGCGAGCCCACTCCACATTCTTGTCCATGCTCTGTCCTCTTTCCTATGCGGCTAATGCCGGCCCTAATACAAAGTGTGCCCGCTAGCCTGCACCCGCGCTACTGGGGCGCACCCAAGCCTCAGCTTGGCCTAGAAGCGCCCCAAAAGCTGCGGTTATATGCGACTAATTCTTCCAGGCCGGCGTATTGACTGGCGCGTCAAAGTACCCGAGCAGGTCGTCATCAACGCGCGTGAGCGTGATGGACACACCGGGCATTTCGAGGCTGGTTACGTAATCCCCGACCATCGGGCGCGCCACTTCAATATCATCTGCGGCGAGCAGTTCAGCGAGCTTCCGATAGACGATGTAGAGCTCAGATTCGGGCGTGCCACCCATCCCGTTGACGAGGGCGATTACTCGGTCCCCTGCCTTCAGGCCCAAGTCGTCCCGTACTTTTTCGTACAGCTCTTCAGTCAAATCGTCTGCTTGTTCCATCGGGCCGCGGCGGTAGCCAGGTTCCCCATGGATTCCGATTCCCAACTCGATCTCATTTTCGTCCAGATCGAAAGATGGCTTGCCAGCGTGAGGGACCGTGCACGGACCGAGCGCCAACCCCATTGAGCGGGTGTTCGCGTTTACTTTGCGGCCGATCTCCGCAACTTCTGCCAAAGACAGGCCTGCTTCCGCGGCGGCCCCAGCAATCTTTTCCACCAAGACCGTGCCTGCTACGCCGCGCCTCCCGGCCGTGTAAAGCGAGTCCTCTACGGCGCAGTCATCGTCGACGAGGACTGTCTCTACCTCGATATCGTCCATTTGGGCCAGTTCGGCGGCGGTTTCGAAGTTAAGGACGTCGCCCGTGTAGTTCTTAACAATATGGACGACTCCGGCGCCGCGGTCAGCGGCTTTCGTGGCTTCCACGATTGGGTCCGGTGTGGGTGAGGTGAATACAGCGCCGGGTACCGCGGCGTCTAGCATTCCCAGTCCTACATATCCCGCGTGGAGCGGTTCGTGACCCGATCCACCGCCGGAAATGAGTCCGACTTTTCCTTCGTCCTTCGCCTCTGCTCTTTCAACCCAGTCAGGATCGAAATGAACTTTCACTTCGTCCGGATGGGCGGCTTGGAAACCTTCAAGAGTTTCCTTTACCACTGCCTGTGGATCGTTGATGAGTTTCTTCATTGACCACTCCATTCTCTCCAACGGCGGGCATGAGCCCGATCACTTCCCATCTTGCCAGCCAGATCACCAGACTGTAAGGCCCACCAGCACTAAGAGAACGAAGTTGCGCGTCCTCGTGTCAATGCGGGAGGGCGTGCACGTCTAGCGCTGGACTAGAGCGGCTACCTCCCCCGCGAGTTGTATGGACCCGAAGGTCACGATGCCTCTGGTTAGTGTCGGGTCGGTAGGCGCATCCGCCAGCGAAGTTGCCAGTTCGATCCCGTCGGTCACATTCAGTGCCGTGTGTACTCTGTCTTCGCCGAATACGTCCTCGGCAATTTCTTGCAAGTCTTCCAAGTCAGCGCCTCTGTCGCCGTCCATGGGTACGAGGACGATTTCGTTCAGGTCGGCCTCAATTTCGACGAGCATTTCTTCTATCTTCTTGTCGGCCATTGCGGAGAACAGTCCGATGGTCACATTGAAGTGGAATGCTTCGTCTAGGGCTTCCCTGAGGGATGCGACACCGGCTGGGTTGTGCGCGGCGTCGACGATAATCGTTGGGGAAGTGCGCACTACCTCTAGTCGACCGGGTGAGCGAGTCGCCAAGAATCCCTCTTCGACCAGCTCGCTAGGCAGGGCTTTACCGCCCATCATTGCCTCGGCCGCAACCAGAGCCGCCGCAGCGTTATGTGCTTGGTGCTCTCCGTGCAGGGGTACGAAGATCTCTTCATACACTCCCGTGGGGGTACGAACGTCGATGATCTGCCCGCCAACCCCGGGGGCGCGGCCGAGTACCTCCCAGTCACGTCCCTCCACCCACATGATGGAGTCGGTTTCTAGGGCGCGCCGCTCGATCACTTCCATGACTTCCTCTTCCTGTTGGGCGAGGACGACAATCGACTTGTCCTTGATGATCTGGGCTTTTTCGAACGCGATTTCGGTGAGCGTTTCACCCAACCATTTTTGGTGGTCCAAGGAAATCGGGGTGATCACCTGTACTCCGGCGTCGATAACGTTCGTCGCGTCCCACCGACCCCCCAAACCAACCTCGAATGCGGCAACGTCTACGGGCACATCAGCAAACCAGGCGATTGCCATGATCGTGAGCGCCTCGAAATAAGAAATCTGGGGTTCTTGGGCTTCTGCGGCTGCCGTGTCCACCATGCCGATATAGGGGGCAACATCGTTCCAAGCGGCCACAAAGTCAGCGGCCGAAAGCGGCTCCCCGTTAATGGCGATTCGCTCGCGAACCGATTTCAAGTGAGGTGAAGTGTAGGACCCGACCCTCAAACCGAAAGCGTGTAAGAGGGCCGCGACCATCCGCGTGGTGGAGGTTTTCCCATTCGTTCCCCCCACGTGAACCGAGGGGTAAGCCTCTTGGGGGTCGCCCAAGATGTTGAGAACCTGTTGGACTCGTCCCAGGGCCGGATCGAAATCATGTTCCGGGTTTCGACTCAAAAGCATCTGATATATGGCGTGAGCGGCCGTAGTGGCCTGCGCTTCATCAACTACCGAGTCGGCGATACTTACCGGTTCTTCGTCCTCTTCTTCCCCCAGTTCGCCAGCCAGGACGGCTTCTACTAGTTCCGGGTCTGCCCCTGCCAACAGGGTGTTGCGCACAATGTCCCGCAACGCGTCGAGCTCATCGTCCTGCGCGGCATCGTCTGCGTCTACGCCGGTGTCCGCCGCTTCAGCGAATGTTTCTTCATCGTCTTCTTGGGAGGCGATGAAATAGGGAATCAGCTCTGGATCTAAGCCCTCTGGTATTTCGTAGTTGCCATCCTGGTTGGCCATGATCTACCTGTTACCTTTCATCTTTTGGTGACAGAAACTTCCAGTTCGTCACCCGCGGTGGCATCTAGGTCAATGGTTAGAGTTTCATGCTTGATCAGATCCTGGTGTTTGTCGAGAGCGGCGAGCCTCTCCTGTGGGACGACCAGGGCCACGTTGATGCGGTCCGCGATGTGTAAAGACGCGTTCTTTCGCGTGTCTTGGATGTGGCGGATTAGGTCGCGAGCCCACCCTTCGGCCTCGAGTTCTTCGTCGATCGTCTTGTCGAGGACGACAAAGCAACCGGAGTCGAGGACGGACGCGGCCTCATACCCTTCGGCTTCAACCCGCACAACAAGTGAGAATTGATCGCCAGAAAGCTCCACGGGAGCGCCGTCAACTAGGACCTCTGGGAAGCGCACAGTCTGGGCGCCCTCCACCATTTCCCATTGGCCACTCTTGGCTGCCTTGAAGAGGTTCGAAGTCTGTCGACGAATCTCGGCTGGGAAAGCCCGCGGGTTCAACGTGAGATCATTGCGGATCTTCAGGCCGGACTGGTCGGGCGTTTCGAAGTCGACCTGCTTCACGTTCACTTCTGAAGCAATGATTGGCGCGAACGGAGCCAAGGACGGTGCATTCTCGGAAACAACCAGCAGGCGGGATAGCGGCTGACGCACCCGGATCTTCTCTGCTTTTCGCAGGGAATGTGCGGCAGAGACGATCTCTTGTACCTCATCCATACCCGAAACTAAGTCGGAGTCTTCCCATGCCTGTGGGAGCCGCGGGAAATCGGCTAGGTGAACCGATTCGCCACCGGTCAAACCTCGCCAAATCTCTTCGGTTACTAGGGGCAGCAGGGGTGCGGCTGCCTCAGTCAGGATGATCAGCGCGGTGTAAAGGGTGTCGAATGCATCCTGTTCTTCATCCCAGAAGCGTTGGCGCTGCGTACGCACATACCAGTTGGTGATCACTTCCAAATGGTCACGCAGGCGTGCGGCGGCTCGTGGCAGGTCATATTCATCCATCGCGACCCGCACTTCTTCGGTGACCTCTCGGGTTCGAGCGAGCAGGTAGCGATCCATTTGGGGTAGTCCCGCGAACGCAGAATCTGGGTCGGAAACTTTGTCGAGGCGCTTCGGGTCGATTCCTTCGCCCTTATTGCAGGCATTCCCGTACAGAGTCAGGAAGTAGTACGCGTTCCACAGGGGCAGCAGGACTTGGCGCACCGCATCGCGCACGCCCACTTCGGTGACGATGAGATTGCCGCCGCGTACAACGGGAGAGGCCAGCAGGAACCAACGCATTGCGTCTGAACCGTACGTGTCGAAAACGCCCTGCACGTCTGGGTAGTTGCGCAGTGACTTGCTCATCTTTCGACCGTCGTTCCCCAGGATGATTCCGTGGGATAGGGACGTGCGGAAAGCTGGCCGGTCAAAAAGTGCGGTTGCCAAGACGTGCAGAGTGTAGAACCAGCCGCGCGTCTGACCCACATATTCGACGATGAAGTCGCCGGGATAGTGGTCTTCGAACCATTCCCGGTTCTCAAACGGATAGTGGACTTGGGCAAATGGCATGGCCCCAGATTCGAACCAGCAGTCCAACACTTCGGGGACCCGACGCATCATGGACTTGCCACTTGGGTCATCCGGGTTGGGTCGAACCAACGCGTCGATGGCTGGCCGGTGCAAGTTGATATCTTCTTCTGCGATACCAAAGTCTTTGGCTAGTTCTTCGTAGGACCCGTAAACGTCTACGCGGGGGAAGGCCGGGTTATCGGACTTCCATACCGGGATGGGCGCACCCCAGAACCTAGTGCGAGAGATCGACCAGTCGCGGGCGCCCTCCAACCACTTGCCAAACTGGCCGTCCTTCAAGTGTTCGGGGACCCACTCGATTTCTTGGTTCAGCTCTACCATTCGGTCACGGAACTTGGTCACTTCGACAAACCAGGAAGACACGGCGCGGTAGATCAACGGTTCGCGGCAGCGCCAGCAATGCGGGTAACTGTGCACATAAGACGCTTGTTTGACCAGTACTGGGCGCGCGTCCTCATCCAACAGGGCGATTGGGCCGCTCTCTTCGCGAAGATCAGCCAAGATCAGCCGGTTGGCATCGAAAACCTGGACGCCCTCATAGTCAGGAACCTCGCTGGTGAACTTACCGCCATCATCTACGGGCACCACGGTGCGGATTCCCGCCGCCAAGGTGACGTTCATATCGTCTTCACCAAAGGCGGGGGCAAGGTGGACTAGGCCGGTCCCGTCCTCGGTTGTAACAAAGTCGGCGGAGAGGATCTGGAAGGCGTTCGGCCCCGGCGCCTCATCGTCGGCCCGGCCTTGGAAGTACGGGAACATCGGAGCATACCGACGCCCAACCAGAGTGGAGCCCTTAAACCGGCTGACGATGATTTCGTCGACGGTGCCGGGCAGATCGGCAAGCTCATCGGCATCATCGTCTTGCTGACCAACACCTAGTTCGGCCGCGTAGTTTTCTGCCAGCGCTTCCGCAACGACCACCAGTTTGCCCGCCAAGGGGCCCGCCACTGGGAGGACACTCACGTAGTCGATGTCTTCCCCAACGGCGATCGCCAGGTTGGAAGGGAGCGTCCACGGAGTGGTAGTCCAGATGAGCGCGACTTCGTCGGTGGGTTTGCCGTCCTCGTCCAAAAGAACGACTCCGACGGTGGCGGTTTGGTCCGTGCGGTCTTGGTAGACGTCGTCGTCCATCTTGAGCTCGTGGTTGGACAGCGGGGTTTCGTCGTTCCAGCAGTACGGCAACACCCGGTGTCCCTCGTACACGAGGCCCTTGTCGTAGAGAGTCTTGAACGCCCACAGCGTGGATTCCATGTAGGTGGGGTCGAGCGTCTTGTAGTCGTTCTTGAAGTCCACCCACCGCGCCTGCCGCGTCACGTAGTCTTCCCATTCGCGCGTGTAGCGCAGAACCGAGGTTTTGCAGGCCTCATTGAACGCGGCGACACCCATTCCTTCGGGTCCCTCAATCTGGGACTTGTCCACGATGTCGAGCAGGCGTTCGGCTTCTAGTTCTGCCGGCAGCCCGTGGGTGTCCCAACCGAAGCGGCGCTCCACCCGGTGGCCAAGCATCGTCTGGTAGCGCCCAACGACGTCCTTGACATAGCCGGTTAACAAGTGACCGTAATGCGGGGTTCCATTGGCAAACGGTGGGCCGTCGTAAAACACGAACTCGTTGTCACCGCGCGTCCCCGGATCGCGTTGGTCGATCGACTTTTGGAAAGTGTTGTCCTCTTTCCAATATGCAAGGACTTCTTCCTCAATGGCTGGGAACGCCGGTTTGGCGTCAACTTCCAGTGAATCACGGTGGCGGGGAAAACGTTGGGAAGCGGCCTGTGGTGCCATCATCGTCCTCTCTAACAAAACTCATTGCTTCGAGGACGAGGCGCTTACACACCCCGCGGTACCACCCCGCTTGCAGTCGCGTGACTGCCGCTCATTTCGGCTGTAACGGGCCACCCGTCCGGTTCTAATGGGGGTTTGGGCCCCGTTCTTCCGGATGCTCCCCGGTGATACCCCCACAAAATACTTATGAGGCCGGTTCGACGCACTTAAAGAGTAGGTTACGCCAGGTAGCCGCCTGGGCAACCGTCCAGCGCTGCCGGCGTAATTGCTCTCACATTCTTGACACCGTGTTGCTTCGCTACGAGTGGCTGGGCCGACAACTGGTAGCAAAGCGCGGCGACACGGGACCTGATCTGCGAGCATGTAGGCATGGAGGCGCAAAACCGGAAGATTTTCCCGGGTAAAGAGTTTATTTCGACGGTTCTACAAGCAGCTGATGCTAAATCGACCATGACAACCCACCTTTCGCGGGTGTTTGTGATGCGTGCTGGTATGGCTGGGTTTCTGATCGGGATTTTCTATCTGGCCAACTATTCCGTCATCGCCGCTTTTGTAGAAGCCGGACCTGACAACGCTCGGTTGGGTGCGATTGCCGGGGCGATTGTGTTCGGGTTCTGTCTGGTTTTCATCTACTACTCGAAATCGGAGTTGCTCACTTCGAACATGATGGTGACCACCGTTGCCGTCTATTTTCGAAGAATGAAGATGGGGCTTGCCGCAAAAGTCATGGCCCTGTGTTATCTGGGGAACTTCATGGGTGGCCTGCTCCTCGCGGTCTTGGTGCGCTTCACGACCCTGTTGGATGGGAAGACCGGACTCTTGGTGACCGCGGCGGTAGACCACAAGCTCGCCTATGTCGCCGGTGGCGCCTCAGGGCTAACGGACCTTTTCTTTCGGGCGATACTTTGTAACTTCATGATCAACGTCGCGATGCTCCTCATTTACAACGGGACCATCCAAGGTGACGGCGTGAAGGCCGCGGCCATGATCGTCTCAGTATTGCTGTTCGCTTTCCTGGGTTTCGAACACTCAGTGGCTAACACGGTCCTGTTCACGATTGAAGGGCTACATAGCGGGATTGATGTTGGTTTGGCGCTAGGCAATGTGGGTATCGCTCTGATTGGTAATTACATTGGGGGCGGTTTGATGATCGGCCTGTACTACGCCTACGCCAATGACAGCGAGCACCACCGGCGCACCCACCCGTCCTTGCCTGCCTAATCGTTAGCAGGCGGCATTCGTCCACAACGTCCTCTTTATCCACAGGGACGGACGAGGACGGAAGAAAATGTCGGAACCCCCTCTTACACTGGTAAGTGTGAAAGAGATTTAAATCACCATCGCTCTTGGGGACGCTCCATTCGGCGCCGGACTCGAAGGACGATCGTGCAAGAAGGGAATGGACATGGCATTACGAGCAACCGCTACCGGTTCTATCGCCGAACCTGTGTTGCGCTGGACCCCGCAACAAAAGGCGGTCCTTGACTTGCGTCTGAATGCAACCGCATCAGCCCGCGATAAGACCACTGGCAATTGGTCGGACATTGGGGCGCCCCTGTGGGTGGCGGCCACTTTTTGGGATGAGGAAGCCAAACATCTATCGGAAGTGCTGCGCAAAGGGGACCGGATTAGTGTCGAAGGGACTCTGGTGGTGGAAACATTTCAGCGCCGCGATGGGACTCAGGGTCACAACTATTCGCTGCGGTTCCCACGCTTCCTAGGTGTCATTCCGGCTCGGCGTAATCTGGCTGAAGATCCGGGCGCATACGGCGGCTCGCACGCGGGCCAGGCTGCTACTGGCGATCAATATCCAGAGGCGCCCTTCTGAGATTCTTAGGACCATCGTGCCGGCGGCTCGTGGCACAACGCAGGGACAGCGCTAACATATGCGTATGTCTCAAAGTGAACCCGTTCTTCATGCCCGTGTGCTCGATCCCGCGCTGATGGATAAGTCAGTGCGCCCTCAGGATGACTTCTACCGCTACATAAATGGCACTTGGCTCAAAGAGCATGAAATCCCCGCTGACCGAGCATCAGATGGGGCTTTTTACGCGCTGCACGACCTTTCCGAAGAACGCTGTCACGCAATCGCTGAAGATGCGGTGGCCGGCAAGATTGACGGACCGGAAGCGTATCGAATTGGCGTGCTGTACGAACAGTTCATGAACCAAGACAACCTGAATGAACTCGGTGTGCGCCCCATCTCGGGTCTGCTTGAAGCGGTCGCAGCGGTGCGGACTCATGAGGAACTCGCCGAACTATTGGGGGAACTGACTCGCAGTGGTGTCGGCGGGTATTTCAACATCGGCGTGTGGGCCGATATGAACGATACGACCAAGTACACGGCCAATTTCAGTCAAGCGGGTCTGGGTTTGCCGGACGAATCCTATTACCGTGATCCCAGCTACGAGTCTTACCGCACGAAATACGTTGAACACGTAGCGAAAGTTCTAACTTTGGCCGGGGTCGTTGAAGCCCCTGAAGCGGCGCTTGCCGCAGCGGAAGTCATGGAATTTGAAACAGAACTAGCCAGCCACCACTGGGACGTGGTGCGCAGCCGTGAAGTAGAGCCGCAAAACAATCCGCGTACCTGGGCTGAAATCGTCGCTGAAAACCCGGGCTTTGCCTGGGAGCTGTGGGATGAGGCTCTGGGGACCACTCTCGATGGTGAGAGTTTGAACGTGTCCCAACCCGACTACTTGGCGGCCGCCTCACAACTGTGGAAGCACACCAAACTGCACACGTTGAAGCTGTGGCTGTCACGCCGCATCATCGACGCTTTTGGCCCGTACCTATCCGACGCGTTCGCTGAAGAAACGTTCGACTTCTATGGCCGGACGCTAGCTGGCATAGAACAAATGCGTCCCCGCTGGAAGCGGGCACTATCAATGGTCGAACAGGTTGTGGGCTTCGACATGGGGCGCCTGTATGTCGAACGTCATTTCCCAGCCGAATACAAGCAGCAGATGGACCACCTGGTGGAAAACCTGCTGGATGCTTACCGCGACTCCATCAAACAGCTTGACTGGATGGGTGAAGCGACAAAAGAAAAGGCGCTCGAAAAACTAGACACGTTCATGCCGAAGATCGGCTACCCCGAGAACCCGCGCTCTTACGAGGGGCTAGAGGTGACCGCCGACCACACCCTGGTGGAAAACCTGCTGGCATCCGCCCAGTTCGACATGGAATGGGAACTCTCCAAACTGGGGCGCCCGGTTGATCGGACCGAATGGCTGATGACACCTCACACCGTGAACGCCTACTACTACCCGTCGATGAACGAGATTGTCTTCCCGGCCGCAATCCTGCAGCCGCCCTTCTTCGACCCGGAAGCCGATGATGCTGTGAACTACGCGGGAATCGGCGCGGTAATAGGACACGAAATCGGTCACGGTTTCGACGATCAAGGCAGCCAGTTCGATGCCCAAGGTGAAGTTAGCAACTGGTGGACTGATGAAGACCGCGCTGAATTCACCAAGCGCACCGAAGCGCTGATCTCTCAGTACGGGGCGTTCTCCCCCGCAGCGCTGGGTGATGAACACAAAGTCAATGGCGCCCTCACCGTCGGTGAGAACATCGGGGACTTGGGTGGCCTAACAATTGCTTGGAAAGCCTGGCAGAAAGCGCTCGAAGAAAAAGGCGTAAGCAGCCCAGCCGACGACGAAGTGATCGACGGACTAACAGGCCCCGAACGCTTCTTCACCTCTTGGGCGCGAATCTGGCGCGGCAAGCAACGCGACGAATACGCGATACAGCTGCTTGCGGTTGACCCCCACTCACCCGCGGAGTTCCGCTGCAACGGGGTGCTCGCCAACTTTGACGAATTCGCGTCCTACTATAACCTCACACCCGGGGATGCTCTCTGGTTGGACCCAGAAGAACGCGTCCGAATCTGGTAAAGAATTCCTGCGCGCTCTGAGGAGCGCCGTGGGAAACGCCCACCAATAAACAATGAAAGGCAGTTATGCCAGGCTTGAACCTAACCCGCGTGGAAGCACGCGAGCGGGCCGCAGTGATCACCAACGTAGAGTCTTACCACGTCGCCCTCGACTTGACTAGAGGTGACAAGACGTTCCGCTCCACAACGAAGATTTGCTTTGATGCTGTTGCGGGTGCAGCAACGTTCCTTGATCTCGTCGTGGACAAGATTCATTCGGCGAAACTGAATGGTTCGACGATCGACCCGTCTCTCTATCGGGATTTCCGACTGCCTCTGGATGACTTGCAGGCAAAGAACGTCGTAGAGGTCGACGCGGACTTCATTTACATGCACACCGGTGAAGGCCTGCATCGTTCAGTTGACCCAGCCGATGGGAAGGTTTACCTCTATTCCCAGTTTGAGGTTCCCGATGCGCGTCGGGTCTACCCCACGTTCGAACAACCTGACCTGAAATCATCATTCACATTTTCGGTGACGGTTCCTCAGGGGTGGACGGTCTTCTCGGTATCTCCCACCCCGGAACCCGTTTCGCTCGGTGATGACAAGGTTCGTTTCGATTTTGCGCCCACCCAGCGCATCTCCACCTACATAACCGCGATCGTGGCCGGCCCGTATGAGGGAGAAACCCGCACTATCCGTTCTACCGACGGGCGAGAAATCGATTTGGGCGTGTACTGCCGAGCGTCCCTGGTCGAATACTTGGATGCGTCCGACATCATGGACATCACGGAGGCCGGGTTCGCTTTCTTTGAAAATGCGTACGCAATTCCGTATCCGTTTACGAAGTACGACCAGATTTTCGTTCCCGAATACAACGCGGGAGCCATGGAAAACGCTGGCTGCGTTACTTTCCGCGACCAGTTCATCTACCGTTCACGCCCAACCGAGTGGGAGCTGGAGCAGCGCTGCAATACCATCTTGCACGAACTGGCACACATGTGGTTCGGCAACCTGGTGACCATGCAGTGGTGGGATGACCTCTGGTTGAACGAATCTTTCGCCGAATACATGGCACACCTAGCCACTGCCGAAGCCACGCGCTGGAAAGATGCGTGGGTTGGCTTCTTGGGACGTAAAGAGTGGGGACTGGCTCAAGATCAGAAGCCTTCCACCCACCCGGTGAAGGCAGAAATGCGCGACCTGCAGGACGTGGAAGTCAACTTCGACGGCATCACCTACGCCAAAGGGGCGGCTGTATTGCGACAAATGGTCTCTTACGTGGGTCAAGAGAACTTCTTCGCCGGGCTGCACGAATACCTGACCAAGCATTCCTATGCCAACGCCACCTTGGAAGACCTAGTTGAAGAACTGGAAGCGGCCTCCGGTCGCGACATGAAACGGTGGGTGGAACTGTGGGTCGAAGAGGCCGGCGTCACCACTTTACGGCCATCGGTTGAGGTCGATTCGGCTGGGAAGATCACCTCTCTTGAAGTACTACAAGAGAGCCCGTCTCCCTCAGTTTCGTTGCGTCCTCACCGGTTGATTGTTGCCGGTTACGATTTGAATGAGGACGAGACCGCAGTCGAGAAAGTCTTCAGTGAAGAACTGGATGTAGATGGTGCTTCCACTACCGTAGAAACCGCGTCTGGGATCGACCGGCCCGCGCTCCTGCTAGTCAACGATGAAGACTTGGCCTACGCAAAGGTACGCCTCGACCAGGATTCCATGGACTTTGCGGTGGCCAATATTGCCAAGATCAATGATCCCCTCGCTCGACGTGTCATCATGGCGGCCGCTTGGGACATGACCCGCGATGGTGAACTTCCCGCCCCACAGTTCCTAGAACTAGCGCTCGCCGCGGCGAAGGTGGAAACTTCAACCGCTTCTCTCAGCGCGCTGCTGCGACAAATCGATACAGCCGTAACTGGTTTCGTGGCACTGCCGCAGAGGCCGTCAGAGCTCCAAGCAGTGGCCGAACAACTACAGATGCTGGCTGGCGAAGCTGCGCCGGAATCAGACGCACAAGAAATGTTCGTCCTGTCCCTTACCCGCCGAGCCGTAACTGGTAGCCAGTTCAAGTACATTCAAGAACTGTTCACAGGCGCGCGCGTCTTAGAGGGATTGCCACTTGGCGAAGACATGCAGTGGGCCATGTTGATCGCCCTCGTCCGCGGGGGCCTCGCCCACGAAAAAGACATCGCCGAACTTTTGGCGAAGGACAACACGCTAACGGGCGAACAAAATGCTGCCCGCGCCCGCGCGACATTCAACGACGCGCAACTGCGTGAAAAAGTGTGGGACGAAGTCTTACACGACGTGTCCATCCCCAACGACACAAGGTGGGCCATGGCCGCCGGGTTCTGGGCGCACGCATCCACTGAACCTTTCGCGTATGCGTCGTACGTCGAAAAGTTCTACGACCAGGCGGATAAGGTTTGGGACTCTCACACCTTCCACGCCGCGTCACGCATCATCCAAGTCATGGAACCGACCGCCCTGTCTGGCTACGTCAAAGACATAGATGTGGCGCAGCGAGCGCAGGTCTGGCTAGACGAACATGAAGAGCGTCCAGATTCCCTGCGACGCCTCATCGCGGAGGGACGCGACGATGCGGTGCGGATGGTCCGCGCACAAAAAGCAAGCCGCTAAAGCAGTGCTTGTGACCAGCAGCTCCTCGCTTTTCGCCGAGGAGCTGCTCACCTTTTTACGTTGCTCAAGAAGCGTCATGATACGTTGAAATTGCTTGGAAACAACTGAACGAAACGGGGATTCAATGTCTCGAGCAGAACGCATTCTGGCAGGGCTTGGCGGAGCAGAGAATGTTGAGACGATCGAGCCTTGCATAACTAGGCTGCGCGTCGAAGTGGTCAACCCCGAACTGGTAGACGAACGAGCTCTTACTGCTGCGGGAGCATTCGGCGTGGTCCAAGTTGGGCAAACGGTTCAGGTCGTTGTAGGCCCGATTGCGGACAACCTCGCCGATGAGATTGACGAGCTGAGCTAAGCGTCATCCCTAGCGCGTCACTCGTTTTCTTCTGAGAAGCGAATCTTGCGGCCCTCTTCGCGCACTGCCTGGTCCTTCTTTGCTCGCTTTTCGTTTTCGCGACTGTCCCTGGGGGGCAGCTGAATATCGTCCTCAGCATGCATACCCGCCTGTAGCTGTCGACCTCGCTCAAGCTCAGCGTCAAACTCAGCCCCGAAAAGCAGGGCGAGATTCGCGATCCACAACCAAAGCAGGAACACGATAACACCGGCCAAAGAGCCGTACGTCTTGGCATAGTTACCAAAAGTTGCCACGTAGAAGCCGAACCCCAAAGTGGCTATCAGCAAGACAACGATTGCTAGGGCAGCACCCGGGCTAATCCACCGGAACTTCGGTTGCTGGACGTTAGGTGTTGCGTAATAGAGCACCGCCACAAGAAGGGTCACCACGAAAGCTAAGAGCGGCCACTTCAGGATGCTCCACGTAGTTTGCAGGGCGGAACTAGCGCCGATCGCCTCACCCACCGCGTCCATCACGTCGCCAGACAAAACTAAAGCGAGTGCAGCAACCGCAAGGGACAGAACGGCTATTGCGGTGACTATTAGTTGCATTGTCCGCAGTTTCCAGAAGGGGCGTCCCTCTGGGATTTCGTAGATGCGGTTCATCGCGCGACTAAAAGCACCCACGTAGGCCGACGCGGACCACAGGGCCACCACAATCCCAATGACCAGCGCGAATCCGGCGCCGGGCGCTTGCGACAGTTGCTCAATCGGTGCGCGGATCACCTCGGCCGCTTCACCTGGGGCGACTTCATCAACTATGCCCAGCACCGCGTCCGCAGCCTCGTCTTGGCGACCCAGAACGCCCAGCAACGAGAAGATGGCCACCAGGGCAGGAAACATGGCCAGCACCGAATAGTAGGTCAATCCGGCGGCGGAATCCGTGCAGCCGTCCTCGTTAAACTCCCGAACCGTGCGTTTGAGGACGTACTTCCAAGAGTGCTTGCTCAGATCCGTGGGTGAATCTGGTTTGGAATCGTGGTCGGGTTCCACCCCGTCTTGGACCTGTCCGCGTGCGTTGTCTGTGGACATGGCTCTCCTATCTGCGTGCGTTCACAATCGTTTCTATTCCAGTTAGGGGCAATAAGAAACGGGGTTGCGCGGCAAGTGGCACACGGATAAGAGAGCCGATCTAACGCTAACTTCCC